>JACOSO010000013.1 GCA_016178785.1 Bacteroidota bacterium
CCAGAAAAGAGTACTGTGTAAAGAACAATGGTCCACCGTAATCCTCGCCCAGAGGTAACACATGCCCGTAAAAAGTTTTTCCGTTTTTGATTGAACCACCTTGCGCCCAACCTTGCCGGTAAACTTCAACAGGGATAGGATGTGTGGGAGAAGCTGCAGCAAGAATGTACGTGATCAGCGTTTCGTTGTATCCTCGAACAGGAACATTAACAGCCCACCCGTAGTTGGGTGACCAATTCCAATACAACACGTTTTGGTTGTTCTGCCTGAACCAATCCCATTCCACACTTTTATACAATGTGTTAATTCGATTGATCAGATTATTTCCTGTTGTATCAGCTGAAGTCAGGTATTGTCTCACGGTAAGCAATCCCTGGATCATGTAAGAAGTTTCTACGATATCTGCTCCGTCATCATTTGCACCGAATGGTACAACCTTGCCTGTGTTGCCGTTCATCCAATGTGGCCATACACCATGGAATCGATCGGCAGTTTCAAGAAAGGAAATTATTTTATTGAATCGGGAGATTCCATTCGAACGAGAAATAAATCCACGCTGAATACCGGATATCATGGCCATCAACCCAAACCCGCTACCGCCTGTGGTTACAACATCGCCCGAAGTGTTGCGCTCACGCGCCATGCCGCTACTGGGATGGCCAAAGTCGTAAAAATATTTTAAGGTCTGCTGTTGAACGAGATCCAGCAATGCAGAATCAGTGATGATTGGAAATTTGGCCGTAGTGTCTACTAGCGTGATGATCTTGATTGTGACAGTTGTACTCAATTGTTTCTTCGTAGTTGAAGAAAGTTCGGATGAAAGCTGTAAAAAATAAATGCTGAAGTATTTCAAAGGAGAGCTTGGTGAGATGGTTACTACACTGTCATGGTGGGTGAATGAAAAATCTACAGCAATGCTTCCAGATGTTCCACTTAATAAAATATTACTTGGGGCTGAGATGTGATCTATTGGCTCAGAAAAAGTCAACACAATTTGGGGAGTGGTAGATGTATTAGTGTAATTGTAACTAAATGATCTATTGTCAAGGGTGAGATTGGCAAGACTTATGTTTCCAGGCCCAGCGATCCTGGGTTCAGTAGAATCATACTTGCAAGAGTCAAGTGTCATCAGTATGAAAAGGATGGATGAAAAAAGTAATTTCATGGAAAGAGAAAAAGAGGACGCCTGCACAAACTTGCGCCCTCAGAGTCGAACCCTAAATCAAATTATCTTGCGGCTTTACCTAAATCATACAATGCAGTGATGTCTTTATCAGCAAGTGCTGTATTAAAAACCCGCACATCATCTATTGAGGCTGTTGCTAATACTTGCCATGAAGGTCTTGCAGGTGCAGATGCAAAACCAATTTCACTCGTAGCAAGGCTTCCAAAAACGGCTTGAGCGGGTGTTCTCATAACCAATTCCGTTGTATTTGTGCCTCTATTGCTGTAAGCGCCAATGGAAGTTCCGTTGCCAAAAATTTCTAACATGTGTGTAGATGCATTGAATCTCGCAACAAAATGACACCACTTGGCTGAAGATTTGAATACACCAACAGGAGGCTTTCCTCTTGGATCAGGTCTGTTATCTTGACCATTAGTAGAGTTATCAGGATTCAACGACAAATAGTTGGTTTTAAGAACTAATGTGTCGCCTTCAGGACCCGTGGCGGGAAACCAACCCGTCTCCGCACTCAAACTGAGGTTACCCCAAAAGTCAGTATTTCCAGTCGGGAAAATTCCAAAAAAGGTCGAAAAGGCATTTCCATTATTCTTTACATTAAGCCACATGCTAACTGTGTAATTGCTAAGCGAATTTGCACCACCAATTGCAGTAATTGAAGGATATACTAAAGCGCCTCCAGTTAATTGTAAAGCTTTGCCAATCTGGCCCGTTGTTGACGCAACTGTTCCATAAGTATTTGATGGCGCTGTGCCAGAAATCACTTCTTTATTATTGTCATCAAAAGTCCAATGAGCAACCAGGTTAGCTTTAGCTACATCGTTTGAACTGTTATAACCATCAATGGCTGGCAAACTGTCGCTTTTTGAGCAACTTCCAAATATCAGTGCAGCCACTACACCAACACTTGCAAATAGATAATTGATTGTTTTTTTCATTTGTTTAATAATTAAGGTTTATAAGAGAAAATCATTAAGGCCCAACCCCTGATCATTTGAGGTGAGCCACGCACATCAAAATTTAACGCTATGCAAAAGGGATATTTCATTCTTTAGTAATTTGGATTTTGAGTAATCTTATTTCCGCTCAAAAGAATTTGAGAATTGGGAACGGGAAGGAGTTCATGTTTGCCCGCGACAAAGTTTATCTTGCCAGAAGCAATCATAACTTGTGCTGCCCTTCCCTGCCTTACCAAATCCCAAAACCGATCATGCTCCATTGCCAACTCTACTCTACGCTCTTGCCAGATATCATCTTGCGTAGGGTTTGCTTTTGGAAGAAGACCCGCACGCTGCCTGACCGAATTCAAAGGAGTAGCAACATCACCTCCTAGATGCAAGGCTGCCTCCGCATTCATCAACAGCACATCGGCATATCTTAAAATGTGAATATTCTTGGGTCTGTTTTTGTCGCCAATGTTTGCAAATTGTTCTTTGGTACGACTGGTGTAAGCCTTGTAATTGTAGCGAAGGTTTTGAACGGAGTCGGAGCTTGGAATTCGAAATCCATCCCAGAGCATGGTACCTTTATGCGCGCCCGAGTTATCAATAAAAATTATTGTTGAATTTTTTCTTAGATCACCGATTTCGTAGACATTGGCGAGATCTGTTGTAGGGTTATTGAATCCCCAACCAAGGTCATCCCACCCTCCTTTCCCACCAACTCTTACTCCCTGGCATACGGTATAATTATCAATATCTAAATTATCGTTGTTAAAACTTCCCATTTCGATTTCGAAAATTGACTCCTTACTATTATCGCCAGCCTGGCGCCAGATAGTGGAATAATCAGGCACCAATTGATATTGACCAGAAGCAATTACCTCGTTTGTCAATGCCAACACCTGATCCCATTTTCCCTGATACATATTTACTTTTGCCAGTAATGTTTGTGCTGCACCTTTGGTGGCGTGGCCAACGGCTGATTTTGATTTGAGCGGCAAATGGTTAGTTGCATACTGTAGGTCCTGACCAATAGCCGCGTAAACGTCCGATGCCGTTGCCCTTACAATAAAATAATCTGTGTTTGCATCGGTTGCATCTTTAGGCACTCTCAGCACCAACGGAACACCGCCAAACATGCGCACCATATTGAAGTACAAGTATCCGCGAATGAATCTTACCTCTCCTATCAATTGGCTTCTCAAAGTTGTGTCGATCGTTGCTATGCTAAGTTGTGCAAGCGCTTGATTGGCCATACCGATACTGAAGAAATGACCTGACCAAAGTGTTTCACAAAACTTGTTCGTAGACGTCAATGTAAAATTGTCAATGTCACCGACAGGCACCGCTTGATCGCTGGGTGTACTGCCCTTGTCAGCATCATCAGATATGATATTCGTGACTGATAAAAAAGCAAAGCCGTGCACGTCCCCATTTCCCCAAGAGTCACCTTGAAGCAGACTGCTGTAAACTCCTGTCACCAATTTTTGAGCAAGTGCCGGATCATTGGAGGTAGTGATACCTCCTTGCAACGGAACCTCCAAAAAACTTGAGCTGCATGAAAATGCAAAAGAGATTATTGCTAAAGCGATCAAAGGTTTTACCAGTAGTGATGTTCTTTTCATAACATTTGTCACTTTAAAATGAAACATTTACACCAAGCGCCACTGTTCTCGTGGTCGGGTACGAGCTTAATTCAATTCCGGAGTTCAAAGGATCTCCAGGCAACTCAGCGGTAAAGCCACTATATTTTTTATAGGTGAAAAGGTTTTGCGATGTGATATAAACCCTCAACTTCATTTTGACTGAAGGGAATGTGTAGCCCACGGTTACATTATTAATTCGAATGAATGATCCAGGCTCAACGAAGTAAGTTGACCCCGGCAAGTTGCCTACATTAGCAGCAGGTTGAGATTGCGTATTGTTGGCATGTGTCCAACGACTGTAAACCAGATCGCGCTCTACATTGTCTGTACCTGAAATTCGAACACCTTTTTTTCCGTTGTACACTTTGTTGCCTGCATTTCCGTAAATGCTGAGGCTGAAATCCCACGAGCCCTTTTTCTCGGTTGCATAATTGAAACTTACATTGCCGCCATAGTAAGCGACAGGCTGATACGAGCCCGCAAACACCCGATCATTGTCGTCAATTTTTCCGTCACCGTTGGCATCAAAATATTTAAAGTCACCTTCGTGCGCAGTAGGTTGAATCATTGTTCCACTTACATCCTTGTATGCTGCAGCGTCTGCATCAGAATTGAAAACCCCTAAAACTTTCAGCACGTGAAAACTTCCAATGGCCTGTCCATTGTCAGTAAGCGTGGTAAATCCCTGTGCTGCCCCGATGCCCCCACCCGGTATCGCCTGCCCTCCATTCAGCGCCACAACTTTATTCTTGTTGAAAGTGACATTACCACCTACTGTGTAGCTTAGTTGGTCGTTGATTTTGTTTTTCCAATTGAGCGATAGCTCAATGCCTTTATTCTGAACGGAGCCAATGTTTCGGATAATTAAATGATCGATGTCCGGTGTAGTTGCATAGACTGGAATGTTTGCCAGGAGATTCCCAACGGTTTTGTCGTAATAATTTATTTCTCCGCTCAATTTTGAGTTCAATGCATTGAATTCTACAGCTGCGTCTTTTTCTGTGGTTGTTTCCCATGTGATATTAGGATCAACTACCACGCGTATCTGGCTTCCATTAGTTGCAGGGGATGCACTGCCATTAAATGCATAAGCCGTATTGGGTGTAACATTTACCGAATAAGCATTTGTAGGTATTTGATCATTCCCCACTTTTCCATAGGAGACTCTGAGCTTTAAGAAATCAAAGATGCGTTGGTTGTCCATAAATCCTTCATTGCTTAATATCCATGCAAGTCCGACAGAAGGATAATTTTGCCAGCGATTTTGAACGGGTAACCTTGAACTTCCGTCTGCTCTGATCGATGCAGTTAACAAGTATTTTCCGTCATAGCTATAATTCAGACGCGCCAAATAAGAATTTCTTGTCCACCGATCTCCACCTCCATCATTTTGAGATGAGTTGGCATCACCCACTCCTATATACCAAAGGTTTGGATCAGCCGCGATGTCTTTTCTACTGGCTGAAAACCAGGTCAGACTAAATTTTTCTGCTGTCATCCCTGCCAAAAAAGTGAAATCGTTTTTCCCGATCTTCTTGGTTATAGTAGCTGTATTATCCCAGACCCAATGGTAGGATTGTGCATTTTTTACACCGAGGTTGCTTCTCAGATTATACTGGTTTCCACCTGCAGTGACAAACGTATTGTTGTCATTCGAAAATTGATAATAGTAAGCGCGGTTCAGCGAGTTCCGCCAATCAACCCCGAAACCGGATTTAAGTTTGATCCATTCTTTAGGTTTCACTTCGAGATAAGAGTATTCCTGAAGTCGGCTCTCTAAAACTTTGACACTATTATCCTTTATGTCAAGCAGCGGGTTTCCTACATTTTGAAACGAAGAAGTGTTTCCGTATTTACCATCAACAATGGAAGGGATTACAGGCGCAGCGCGATAGGTGTCATTATAGACAGATCCGATATTTCCATAGGTGTCGATGTCAATATTTCCAAAACCATTTTGATTGCTGCTATTGCTGTATGAAGACTGAAATCCCAGCTTTAAATAATCGGTGATCTGGTAGTCGTTGTTCAATCGAATAGTAAATCGTTTGAACTCATTATCAATCACAATTCCCTGATCATCCAGATACCCGATGTTGAACAGATACGTTGTTTTGTCACCTCCACCTGAGATCGAAATATTGTGTGACTGCTCAAGAGCATTTCGAAGAATCGTTTTGTACCAATTGGTATTGCCTGTGATGCCCGGTACGTTGGGCGGATTGCCAGTTGCGTCTTGAACATAATTGCTGTACTCCGCAGTATTTGCCATTCGCACCAGGTTGGCAGCCTGCCGAAAACCAATATTGTTATTGTAACTTATTTTAAGTTTCCCGCTTGAGCCTCTTCGTGTAGTGATGATGACCACACCATTCGCTCCGCGTGATCCATATATCGCGGCAGCAGAAGCATCTTTTAAAATATTGATGTCAGTGATGTCCGCAGTATTTATATTAGAGATGTCGTCCGTCAACACGCCATCGACTACATACAGTGTGTTGGTGCCACTAAAAGCAGTGCCGACACCTCGTACCCTGATTTGAGGAGTTGTTCCCGGCTGACCGCTACTGATAATTTGTACGCCCGCCACTTTACCCTGTATTGCTTGCGTTGCTGTAAGCACCGGTTGTTTGAGCAACTCTTCGCCCTTAATGTTTGCTGTTGCACCGGTGATGTCGCTCTTCTTTTGCACCCCATACCCTACCACCACCACTTCTTGCAATTGCGATGCCTCTGACTCAAGCGCGATATCGAAATATGTTTGGGCGCCTATGGCAATGGTTTGCGTCTTATAACCAATAAATGAAATAACCAGGCTTGCGTCTGCTGCGTCTACTGCGAATTTGAAATTTCCGTCTACGTCCGTAGTAGTACCTCGTGTAGTTCCTTGAACTACAATATTGGCACCTGCCACTGACTTCCCATCTTCTCTAGAAGTGACTCTACCGGTAATTATCTTTTCCTGCGCCATAGCCCCAGCAATTCCAACACCGAGAACAAACAAAAAAATTAGCAGTAACTGTTTCCTCATAAGCAATCTGATTTTCAGTGAGTTAACCAAATAATCGTTTGCAGAAATGATGTTCAGCAATTGATTGTTATGAGAAAGTTATCGTCAAACAAAATCTGGGTAAAGTTTTTTTTGATAAAACAGGTATAAACGTGGGTAGACAACCATTTGAAATGGTTGGTCTGTTTATCGCAATAAAAACAATGATTTCAAACGATTACTTAATACTTTGGATAAAGCTTGATCAAGGTCTTTATCGCTTCAAAAACATTATTTCTGAAGGATGGCGAGCGGCTGAGATTTTTTTGAATTAAACTTTGACTTAACCGGATCCAGAACAATCTGCTCCCATGAAGTAGCAGATGTTTTTTTATTCTTCATCAGGGCGATTCGCTCAAGTACTTTTTGTCTAAATGCCCAGACCGTATTCAATCGTAAATCAAGTTTTTCAGAAAGTGTTTCCAAGGTGAGATGACTCTTTTCTGATACAGAAACGTAAGTCAGGTAAAACGCCTTAGTGATTGGAAACTTCACACCGTGAAACAAAGTATTAGCTGTTATCGAATCGTTGTACCCGCACTTGGTACATCTCCTTGAAAATTTTTGAGCGCCCGCAGAGTATTTCGAATTACCACACTTCTGACATTCAAAGGCTTTTGTTTCTTTCAGTCTTTCTAAAAAACGGTAGCAGGCAAGATCATCAGGGTAAAGTGTTGAGAACTCACCATAATCCATTTGAGTTTCGTGCATGCGTTCCTCCAGCACTTCCTTCACTTTGTTTTTCAACTTCCAGTTATCGAGGTCGAGCAGAGAATTGATCTGATTAATCTCTGTCGACTGCTTGATCAGTTTTTGATTGCTTTCCTCCAACTGAGAATTTTTTAAATCAATTTCAAGGGTCCGCTCTCTCACTTTTTCTTCCAGTTCACGGTTCACTTTATCTTTTAGATCAATGTTAGTGCGTTGTTGAGAGATGATACGCTTCAGTGCACGGTCACGGTTATCCTTTAATATTCGAATACGGTCGCCAAGTGCAACGGTTAGAAATAGCATTTCGAAAACAAAACTGAAGTGGAGGCTGTAATGCGTAATAATTGTGAACGGTATCACATTAAAGTACACCAGAGTTCTCAAGAAGAATCCTGAAAAAAGGATTCCATATGCAATCACAAAAAAACGGGCCGGCTGATATCCGTTTTTCCACACCACGATTGCCGTCAAAAAAATAGTAGACAAAGGAATTATTTCCAGGACCCGAAAAGTGAGCAATTTTGGAAAAACAGTAAGGCTAACGATAAACCAAAGAGTTCGTGCAATAATCACCAATGTCAGCAATCGGTCTAAAGCAGGAGCATTAGCACGAGCGCTCAAAAAGCGCTTTGTAAAAATAAGTGACCATACGATCACAGAATACAATGAGACTCCCACCGCCCAGTCATTGATCTTCGGATGAGTCGGCCATAAATACTGAAAGCCAATGCCGTCATAACTCATGGCATAGAGTGCCACGCTTAGAATATAAAAGATATAGTAAATGAACTTTACTTCGCGAATGGCGAGGTAGACCATGAAATTATAAAGCGTGATGATCAGGATCATGCCATAAAACATACCATATAGATAGTATTCATTCAAAGCGTAGTAGATGAAATAATTGGTAGAGCGCAGTGCAATCCTGATGTCAGCAAATTCATGCGACCTGACCTTGAAAAAATAAACTCCCGGCTCGTGGTTTTGAAAATGAAGGGGCAGCTCAAAATTTTTATGCACAAAAACGCGAGAAGTAAAACGCTGATGATCACCCAAGGCAATTTTTTTGTATACACCTTCTTCTTGAGGAACGAATGCCGTCAGACTGTCTATCGTCTGATCATAAAATTCAAGCAACCAGAATTTATCTGAGGCATTAGATAAACGTAAAACCAGCTTTACCCAGTAAGAGGCATTCTCTTTAAAATCTGAGTTTTGATAAGAAGTGTGTCGTTGAAAATTATTTTTAAAATCTTGTGATGAAATTTCCTTGAAAGAAATATGATTGGTAGTATCAACGAAGTACAAAAGATCAGAAGGCATGAAATCACGATGATCAATAGCATCATCGATTTCTACCGGAGATTGTCCTTGTAAGGAATAAATTCCAATAAAAAAGAAAAATAGACTTACCCACTTTACCATCTGTTAAAGTTAATCAATATGCCAGCGATAGATCAAGCTGATAAATTTCATTTCAACCATCCACCACTAAATCCGGCTTTTTTCAATCCTTCAACGATGTATTTGTTTTTCTTCATTAAATCCCAAACAAAATGATTGCGGTGGTTTTCCAATTGAATAAGAATAGGGCCCTGATCAATGCCAAGATAGTCTTTGTCAACCCATCCGCTGGTGCCATCTTTTTGAATGATGGATAAGTTGAAAGAGTCAAAGAAACCGTACTTGCCATAAATTCTGTCTCCATATTTTTTGTGCATTGCCTCTAACGCGGGCAAACAGAACTCAGGTACAAAGGGAACAGAACCCCCTGCTGCGGTAGGTGCAATCGTACCGTCATCATTTACATACCATTGTGATGCCCCTCGTGCGGTGTATCCGTCAAATGAAACATTGGGGTTCGAATTATTGTCGTTGCCTGGCCCATCGCACGCGGTGAGCCCCCATACGTTTTTGTCGTAACCTATCCAGTCGGCAGGGTTTGAAATACAATATTGTCTATTAGCTAAAGTCGCTCTTCGCGAATTTTCAAAGTAGTCAATGCCTTTCAGCCGCGTATACTCATCCTGAATTCCTTTAAAGTCGATGAACATGTGTGAGTATTGATGCCCAAACAAAGGCCCGAAGTTGATATGCTCTTGCCCGAAATAATTTCCCCACTGATAGGTTTTTGTCCACGCCTCCCAACTTCCTTGAGGCATCGGATGTGTTGGCGATCCGAGCCCCATAACATACAAAATCATTCCCTCATTATAACCGCGCCAGCTTGCATCTAAAAATCCTTTTTCAGGATGCCACCCCATGCTCAATGTATTTTTTTCATTCATTGCCCAATCCCATTCCACAGCAAGAAAAAGTGAGTCAGCTAAATCCCTGATTTCATTTTCAACCTTATCGTTCTGATCAAAAAAAGATTGGCAAGAAAGTATCCCAGCCATCAACAAGCCCGTATCGATTGTTGACAATTCCACTTGTTGAAAACGCTGGCCTGTTCTCATATCGATAAAATGATAGAAAAAACCTTTGTAGCCAGTCACCCCGGAAGCTTCAGAGCCCTTCGAAGAGTTTTGAAAAAACTTCAATGTTTTCAGAACCCTTTGCCCTGCTTGCTCTCGTGAGATATAACCTCGATTTACGCCTACCAGGTAGGAAGTGAGTCCAAAGCCCGTGGCCGCTATGCTTGAAAAGCTTTTTGTCGGCCACCGGTCGGGCTGGTTGCCCGTCAAAGAATCGGCATTATCCCAAAAAAAATTAAAAGTGCGATGAGTCAATGAATCAAAAAAAGAATTGTCGGATTCTTGTATCTGTGAGTCATTTGCGCAGGCGAAAAACAAAATTGCAAGCAAATAGATGGTTGCTTTATTATTCATACTTTAAATTACGATTGAGCTGCGCCTAATAAACGCAATAGTATTTGCCTTTCAAACAGAATTTATTTTTTAGCTCAGATGTATCCGGCCGCTTTGTAAGCAATCATTCCAGTCCATTCTTTAATAAGGGTATTCCAATTACTTAATACCTCAACCTTTGGTATAAGCAAAATATCAAAAGAATACTTTCTCTTGTGCGAACGAAAATCCACACTGAAGCAATCCATATTCCATCTCTCCTTTCTAAAGCACGCTGCTGATCTTCGCAGATGATAGCCCGAGGTAATAAGAATGCATTCTGAAGGGATGGCTTGATCAACCAACATTTTTTTCACGGCCACAGCAGACTCATGTGTATTTCTAGATTCAGATTCCGTGATTATGTCTTCTTGTGGCACCCCCATTAGTTTTAGTGCTGCCTCCACTTCAAAGGCTTCTTTTCTTTCAGGGGCATCCAATCTTCCACTTCCTCCAGAAACTAAAATTTTCTTTATCCGTCCCGTTTTGTACAGTTGCACTGTGTGCGTTACCCGATCTGCTCCGCAGGCAAAGTAAATCCGATCTAAAGGGCCGGTGTCATATTTGGTCACACCTGTAAGCAAAATACCCCATTCATAGTTCTTTTTAAGATCTTTGAATGGCGTTACAGGAACTTCCCATAGCATCATAACTTCGTTTTCAATAAAGTCATTCGAGAAGAAAAATAACAGCGAAAGGGAAATAACAAACAGCTTCTTCTTCAGTGTTTGCTTTTTAATAAACAAAGCTGTCGCAAGTAAAATGCAAACGACAGTGAATGGCATCACCACATAAGCCACAATTTTAGAGAGAACAAAAAACATTTGTTACATGCGTTTAGGGATTTTGCTGTAAATATTGCCGATACCGTCAATGATCTTCAACAAAACTTCGAAGTACAGCGTGATGGCCAATACAATCGTCATGGACCAGATCACAATCAAGTTAAAATAAATCGTATCGATTGGTTTGAAAAAATGTTTGGCCGGCATATAAAACTGTGCATCAAAATCAAACAAGTGCTCGGGGTCAGTATCTTTGTAAATCGGATAAATTTTTTGCACAAGTTTGCCATTGTTTTCAATAATCCGATTGAGTTCGGAAGTATTTTTCACCAACTCAGTGATTGCTTCGTTCTGGTACGAATTTCTCTCTTGCTCAAACTCCGCTTCTTTTTTTGCTGAGCTTGTTCTGCGGTTGATCATTTCATCCTTATGCTTGTCGGCCTTGCTATAGCGATTGTTGTAGAATTTCTTGAGCGCTTCAAAGAAAGTGACCATCTCTGTATGGGCCAGCGAATCATACTTGCCCAGCTCCAACGCATCAAGATGCTTGAAATTTTCCTGCCCGATCACGTATAGTTCATCGTGAATTTCATTCTTGATCAACGCTAAATTTTTCTTCACCACCTCCTGAATGGCGGGCTCTGTGTTTTTATAATTCAGGTTTACGAAATCTAATCGACTCTCCAACTCGGGTATGTAATACACTTTTTTATAATCGGCATCGGCCATGATTTTGTCGTAGATATAAAACTGTTGTTCAAACTCATTGTCTTTATACTGTGTGACCATCGAAGCTTCAAATGCCCAGCGCGAAGCCATCAGATCACCTATCATTGGTACCGTTGCCGTGTTGCCAATGAGCGGATTGAGTTTGTCAAATTTTACCACGACACCACTCAAGATCAACTGGGGTATCAAGAGGATGGGAATCAAAATATAAATCGTGACTGCTGAATTAAATGCCGAAGAAATATTCAACCCAAGCATATTGGCAAAACACGAAGTAGTGAACATAATCGCCCAGTGCGGCAAAAACATTCCTTTGATTTCAAGAATGTAATTTCCGACCAGAACAAATAGAAAAGTTTGAATGGCAGAAATGGCAAACAAAATTGAAATCTTCGAAACGATGTAACTGCTTCTATTTAGGTGAAGGAATTTTTCACGCTTCAAAATTTTTCTGTCGCGAATAATTTCTTCCGCACTTACCGTTAACCCCATGAAGAGAGCCACAATCACGCTCATAAAAAAGTATGCAGGCAAGTTCAGATTCTTACTAAATACATACCCGGTGTTGATTTGATCATCGGTGTTGTGATACCTTACGATGAATGCGAGAATAAAAGCAAGTGCCGGAGCCTCAAGAAAATTGATGACCAGATATTGGGTATTGCTCAGTTTTGAAAGAATATCGCGCATTGAAAACAAATGTGTTTGCTTAACCCATTTTGGTATGCGGAGCGTAGAGTGTGGTGCTTCGTTCTGCCGTACCACCGAGGGGAGCTTTACCTGCTCAACAAAAATCTTATTCCATTTTTCAGGGGAGAATTTTCTCTCGTTGGTAAAGTTGCCAAACTCATTGATCACCCTTGTTTCTATGATGTTGAAAATCTGTTCAGGGTTTACATTTCCGCACGTATGACATTCACCTTCATCGCTGTTCACCATGTAAATATTCTTTTTGAAATAAATTACAGCATCAACAGGGTTGCCATAATAAATCTGATAGCCACCCGTGTCAAGAATAACGAGATGATCAAACATTTTGAAAATGTCTGAAGAAGGTTGGTGAATGACCGCAAACACAAGTCTTCCCTTGAGTGAAAGCTCTTTCAACAGGTCTATGATATTTTCAGAATCGCGCGATGACAACCCCGAAGTAGGTTCATCAACGAAGAGTACTGCTGGTTCGCGAAGTAGTTCAAGGCCAATGTTTACACGCTTACGTTGACCACCGCTGATTGTTTTTTGCAATGGCGACCCCACCTTCAAATGTTTTGCTTCGTTCAAGCCGAGGTCATCGAGTGTTTTTAAGACAAGCAGATCAATCTCTTCCTCATTGAGATGACTGAAACAAAGTTTTGCGGCAAAATAAAGATTCTGATAAACCGTCAAGTCCTCAATGAGCAAATCATCTTGTGGCACAAAACCGATCACTCCTTCAATTTTCTCAGGATTGCGGTGAATATCTACCCCATTGATGAGCACCTGTCCCTGTGTTGGTTTCTCATTTCCATTGAGCACATGCAGCAAAGTGCTTTTTCCCGCACCACTTGCGCCCATCAGCGCCACGAGATTCCCTGACTCTTCCATAACGGTTACTTCGCGCAGGCCAAGCCTTCCGTTTTTAAATTGATAGGAAATACTTTTTGCCTCGAAACTGGTCTTGTGGCCTTTGTCAGCTTTTTTGAATGCTCCCAATATTCCACCGTAATAAACAGCATCGTCAGCGCCCCACCGAATGGAACTGCCTGTAGCCAACACGTTGATTTTGTTTGGCTTTAGCGGAACTCCATTCAATAGCACATCCGACTTTCCTGCGTATTTCAAAAAATAAAGTTCTACGCTAGGCACATAAAGAATGGCAATGAACCCATCCAACTCTTTACGTTGAATATGTTTCCCTTGATTTTTCTTTTCGTTGCTAATGATCAGCATCTGATCTGACTTTACCTCCCCTTCATGCTGAAGAATCACAAATTGCTTTACCAACTCAAAGTCAGTCGGTTTGATGTTGAATTTTTCGCAAATGATCTTCGATAACTTTTCCTCGCGCATGGAGATTGTTCCATCTGCCAGTACAACACTCATCAGCTCAAGCAGCACTACCATTTTTTGTTTCTGCGTCACCTCATCATTGATTTCAGCACAGATCGCGGCAATCGTTTCAGCTTCTTTTTCAGTGCTAAGTTTGTCAGAGATTTCGCGTGCATATTCATCAAACAAGCGAATGTGCCGCTCCATCGAGGACTGGCTCAAGTGATCTTCAAGAAACGCATGAATGAAGTTGCGCTCTTGTTCGGTTACTGAATCTTCTTTGGCCACAAAAGCAAATAGCTTGATGATGGCTTTGAGTACAGGTTCGCTCATGCGTTTATCGGTTTAGATATAGATATTTAAATATAAGAAAGATGGAGGATTCATCAATCAATGAGCCTAAAACACAAAGCCCTGTCTCGAATACTATTTTCGAGACAGGGCTTTTAAGGATAATGTCGAAATGATTATTCTACAATTGAATTTCTGAGCTTCTCAACTGCAGTGGTAATATCTGCAAGGTTTTTGTCTTTCAATATTTGATCAGCCTGATTGTTTTTGATTTTCTCTTCAATATTCAATGCTCGATAGCTTCCTTCCAATGAATTAAGTTGTTCAAGAATGGAGACTACAGGTTCTGTTTGCTCTACCCCGCTAAGCATTTTTACGAGGTCGTCTATTGATTCTCTTTGCTGAAGCACAACCCGGATGAGTGGCGTAAGTACCAACATGCGATCTTGCTCTTTCAGATCTTTAGGATACGACTTGATCAACCCTGTAGAAATATACAATCCTTCAATAAAACTTCCGGCAATCATCAAAGCAGCAGGCTTTATGCGGCTGTCACTCTTCAGGTATTTTTCAGTTTGCTTGATGGCATCGTTTACCAATTTGGTAAGCGAATCTTTTTGTGCAATGTTCTTTTCAAATCGTTTTAAGACTTCCTGATCGAATGTGCCCAGTACACCTAAACCATTTGCCAGTTTCTTGGATGCAGTTACATAGTCAATGGCCTCCTGCGTTTTATCATACGAAACCAGGTATCCGATGTCTGAAGCATATACACCCAAATTGAGGGCAGCCTTATCGTTTCTGGTCAAGTATGAGTCTGCTTTCTTCTTGTCGTTCAACAAACTTTGGTTGAACTCAGCACCTGTAGCTTGAAGCAAATAAGGTATTTCAGTTGGCGATGGAAGGTTATTCTCTACATCTTTGATCTCATCTGTAAGCGATTCTTCCGCTTGTTTAAATTCATCAGAGTTTTCGTTGTTGTCTTTCTTAGAACCACATGACCAAAGGCCGAGGGTTAGAACGAGTAATGCTATTACGTAACGGTTAACTTTCATAGTTTTAGATTTGAATCTTCAATTTTACTACAATTTTTTTAAACCTTGCATGGCTTCATCTAAGAATTTCGACCTTCGGACTTGGTATGCGTCATATCGCGGGTTTGCTTTCAGTGTAATTTATTTGAGTTATAACCCAAATAGCAGGACATCGGGGCTTGCAGATGAATTGCCTTTTAAACAAAGGAGCTGCCTCTTTCCTGAGGCAGCTCCTTTCTAGTGACCGAGTGTATATCTCAACTCTCAAAAAGGTTCATCAGTCCTTACTCATTTGCTCTCTACTTGACCAAATGCATTTTGAGTCTTAGGAGAAAATAATTTCCCGATGCGATAACCATAATTTAAACTGATAGAGTAATCCGCAAATGCGGCATCACCCTGCACATGAACCTTTTGAGTTTCATCAGTGATCACAGAGTTCTGTATATTTTGGCTGACTCTATCGGCTGCACTTTGAATACGGTTTTTGATGAAGTTATAAGGTACAAATAAACTGACACTGTGTTTGCCGTGACGATAAGAAACCCCCGACTCTACAGCAATCACATAACCAGGCCTGCGGTATGCCGCCTGACCTCCAAAAGCATCGTACGCAGGGATGCCTTCAAATCGCCCGGCCAATGAAAAGGTCAAGTTCTTGGATTTCAACACTGACGCCATAATACCAGCTCTGCCAAAATATTGATCGGGTGAAGCATAAACATTATAGCCATATAAAGTTGCAAGAACATTACCATTTTGATCTTTCACAACGGATGGTGACGACTTGTACGTACCGTTAGATTCTTTTGGATTGAACAAATAATAACCGTTAGCAAAGCCATAAATACCTTTATACAGTTGTTTGAATCCCTGCACTTCAACCGATATCCCAATTCCGCCATCACCGGGTTGGATCGCCTGATCCATAACTACGTTTTGAGTAATTACCTGTTTTGTAGTTGGGTCAAGTGCAAGCGCATTATCTTTAGCTGTATAACTTCCTGAATTTAATTTCACGCCTAAGCCTACTAACAAATTCCCTTTTGTTGCCGTTGCAGGATTGAATACCCAGTAGTTTGCGCTAACGCGAATATCTCCGAGCCCTTTGGCATATACACTGTAGCGAGTTCCTTCTAAGGTTATCTTTTTCCCTGTTACAGGGTCTGTTGTTGTTTTTGTAGCCAATACCTGAGAGCGCTCATTGTTAACGTATGGAATAGAAAGATTTACCTGAAAGCGGTCAGTGATGCCATAAGATATATTAAGGTCAACGGCATGCGAATAAATATTCACCGCATTACCTTTCTCATTACCATTTGCATCGAAGCCACCACCCGTATTCTGACGTTGAGGTTGCTCGTCTGTACCTACAAAGTGACGGAAAGAGTGGAAGTAACGGTAACTTGTACCAACTTGAAATTCTCCTTTTGGAAGTGTATAGCCACTGGTTGACAAAGGATTGATTCCGCCCATTTGGCGAACAGCAACACAACCTTGTGCATGAAGATAAGTATTTGAAGCTGCCATGCACAACAGTGCAAAAAGCAGACGAGAGTATAATTTTTTCATTTTTGATGTCGGATTAGGTAAAAATTGAATTCGGGTGGTCTTAAACTTTAGAACCAAATTTGACAATTGACGAATTCGAACCCTGAATAAATTTGATTCGCATTCACACTGTAAAATCTGCTTGATTTAGTTTAAAGTCGCTCGCATCAGTTGCGAGAATCAGCTAAATGATTTGGGAGGAGGTGAGTGGACCGGAATAATTGTAGAGAAGATCGTAAAAGATGGATCACCAAAGAAAATGTCTGCATTCCACCCATCGGTGCAACGTATTTCAGATCTGTAAACCGAATTGTATTCTTTAATGAAATTCCCAAACAGCTTTAGCATAGTAGAAGTGGCCGGGAGATCGTTGGACAGTTTGGTAAAGTCAATCATAGTGCTCACCAGTTGCTTCTCCTTATGGTCTTTTATGCAAACAATCTTGAGCGTATCGTTCTCCAGCTTTTGTTTTACAAGCTTATAGAATTCGCCATGATATTCAAATTCTCCACTCACTCGCTCAAACCCATCGGAGTTTAACTGGTAAGGCAGTGTCAAAGGTATTTTTATCGTTACCGTTTGGCTCTCTGCGTAATCAAATGCATCCAAACGTTGCTGCAACTCTCTACTAGCCTGATATCGTAAGAGCCAAAACATAGCATAGTACCCTCCTAAGTTGAAGAGAAATACAGATAGCAGCAGTATGGAAGCTATTTTTTTCAGGTCTAGTTAAATTTTGGCACTACGACATTAAGAAAAAAAATTAAGATCACAAACAAAAGTTAAAACTGAGTTTACAATTTTGTATTCCTCCTTAAATTTTTAAGCGCACAAAAGCTTCCATGGCAGCATATTCAGCTAACCCTAATTTATTATAGAGTTGCGCGGTATCTTTGTTTCTATCTTCGGCCCTTTGCCAAAACTCCCGCGCATCATTGCCTTGGTAAACCACACCATCTTTTTGCGATTGGTGTTTGAACACCCCCATGCGTTTACGCATTACTTGATCGGGGCTCATCGGCACGGCCATCTCGATCAAGTCAATGTCCCACTCAGCCCAGGCTCCTTTATAAAGCCAAGTCCAACAATCTTTCATGAATGCCTCGTTCTTCAATCGATGAAGAGCTTCCATTACGGCATCGAGACAAACTTTGTGTGTACCGTGCGGATCGGCCAGATCGCCCGCAGCATAGACTTGGTGGGGCTTTATTTTGCGAATCAATTCAGTAACGATTGAAAAATCGTCTTCGCCCAAAGGTTTCTTCTGCACTACTCCAGTTTCGTAAAATGGCATGTTCAGAAAGTGAATATTATCAGGCTGAACGCCAACAAATCTGCACGTGTTTTTTGCTTCGCTAACGCGGATCAAACCTTTAATAGCGCGTACTTCGTCAATATCTTTTTCGCCCGTCTTCTTTTTTTGCAAAAACCCATTGGCCTCATAATATAATTTATCGACCGGCTCATTCTTCAATGAAAACTTAAAATTGAAGTCGCGCATGAACTCGATAAACCTCAGGGCTTCGTCATCGGCTACAGCAATATTCCCAGACGTTTGATAAGCCACATGCACTTCGTGTCCCTGATCTACCAGTCGCTGGAAAGTACCGCCCATTGAAATAATGTCGTCATCAGGGTGGGGACTGAAAATCAGAACTCGTTTTTTCGCAGGCACAGCACGTTCGGGACGGGAAGTGTCATCCGCATTGGGCTTACCTCCGGGCCATCCGGTGATGGTGTGTTGCAATTGATTGAATACCTCAATATTAATATCGTAAGCTTGTCCGTAGCGAGCAAGGAGTTCGCTTAACCCATTTTCATTATAGTCCTCGTTGGTAAGCATGAGAATCGGTTTGGCCAGTGTCAGCGCCAAATGGGTCACCGCTTTCTTAATCATCGGTTTGTTCCACTCCACTGAGTCGAACAACCAGGGAGTTTTGCGCCTGCTCAGACCAGCCGCACAAGATTCGTCCATCACGATCTGCGCGTTTGGATGCCCTTGCAAGTAGGATGCCGGGATATACTCTACCACGGGGCCTTCCACTGCTTGGCGAATAATCGGAGACTTATGTTCGCCCCACGCAATAAGCACGATGCGCTTGGCCTGCATTATTTTTTTCACGCCAAGCGTTATTGCTTTGCGCGGAACATTTGCTAATCCACCAAAATCCAAGCCCGCATCTGAGCGCGTAGTGAAATCAAGGGTAATCAATCTTGTAGGCGAATCGATGTGCGAACCGGGCTCATTGAAGCCAATATGCCCATTACGTCCAATTCCAAGTAATTGAAAATCAAGTCCGCCTGCTTCCGTAATTTTCTTTTCGTAACTCTCACAAAAACTTTTCACATCATCCATACTGATGGTCCCATCAGGAAGGTGATATTGGTTCTTCGGAATATCCACATGATCAAACAAATTTTCCTTCATGAACCGATGGTAGCTCTGTGGGGCTGTCGATTGCATCGGATAATATTCGTCCAGGTTATAGGAAATTACATTCTTAAAACTTAAGCCCTCCTCCTTGTGCATGCGAATAAGTTCTGCATAAACTTTCTTGGGAGATGATCCTGTGGCCAGGCCGAGTATGGCCTTCTTTCCTTCTTTTTGCTTGGACCGAATGAGTGCAGCAATTTCTTTGGCTACCGATGTGGAAGCACTGTCGGCCGAAGGATAAATTGAAGTTGGGATCTTTTCAAAATTGATGTGAAGGTTGTTGTTAGCCCTGCTGTCCATTTTCTATTTTGTTCAATTGGTAATGCTTTTAAATTCGTTGGGGTGATATTCGACATGATCTGCCATGTACGAAGCTAAATTTTGTCGCGTGATTACTTCCAGTGGGAAAAGATTGATTGGTTTGATTTCTTTTTTGAAAATGAGATGATTCGCAAGGCAACTGATGCCTTCAAAGGCTTGTTGCTCTGGTTTTTGATGGATCAGAAAATCGATGATCCCGAGCTTGAGGTATTCAATATTCTTGTCCAGCAAGTCATAGCCCACCAACCGGATTCCGTTTTTACCATGACTTTTCAAAAAGGAAGCAACC
>JACOSO010000011.1 GCA_016178785.1 Bacteroidota bacterium
AGGCTAAATAAGTAATTGAGGTGCGGAGGGGAGATTAGGAGAAGTATAATTTACATCTCCAGAGGAAGAAGTCTTTATCCCGTACCCCATAGTTAGATTGAATGAAAGATTGTATTCGTTTATTAAGATTTTCAGCTTGTGCATTTGTTTTTCCCTCCTTGAAGTAGGGGATAATTTTAGCCTGATGGTCTTCAATCATTTCTTTAAAGTTTTTGATTTCATCGGATGCGTTGGCATCTACTTTTTTATACCACTCCAAGAGTTGTTTCGTAAGGACAGACGTTTCTTTGCCGATGTTTGATTTATCATACCAATCTCTGAAGGCAACAATCAGCAGATAATCTTCTTGAAGCGCAGGATAGGTTTTAAATAGGAGTGCCGCTCTTTTCTTTTGTGTAGAGGTCCAATCCTGTTCTCGTTTAAAAAGCAGGTATCGGCTTCGGGAGAGAAGTTCAAGGGTGGTTTCGCCATTTTGTAATTTGAGGTGCGGGATTTTTCGTTCTTCTTTTTCACAGTTGGTTCGCCACTCATTGAGATAGGTTTGTTTGAGTCGGATGCGATGGTCGTTCAGATAATCTAAGGCGTGTTTGATCAGGTGAAATTTATCGGCTATGAGGGTAGCGCACATAAAAGCCTGACGGATGAACCAATGGTAACTTGGGCTTAAATCGCAGGTAACGGTTTTTACTGCCCATCGTTTTGCATCACTGAACTTGTCGGTGAGAGAAAGCAATTCTTTGACCTTGAGTGTTTGTGCCATCAATGCTATTTTACCGGTCTCACGATTGCTCAGGATGGTGAACATCTCTTTGTCCACTTGCTTTTCATCTACCGCCATATCGTCTCCCAAATTCTCTTCTTTCAAGATGGGAACAGCTAACGATTCTTCTCCTTTCTGTGGAATATCATTGACATGAAAACTACCATCGGCTATCTCTTTGGGGAAATTGCTCAAACAGTTGCGATACCAACTGTACAGCAGCGAAGAAGGAATGTTTAAAATATCACCTACGGTTTTAAAGTTGTAGGGCTTGCTATCAAAGAGTCGCTTTTAAAAAAGCACCAAATAATTTGGTGGCTTTCATCCCTGCATCATGCAGTTCGTACTTATTGCTGTAGTGTTTGGTTGTGTTCTTTTCCTTCCATCTTCTGCGATATAAGCGTAGATATAATTTTTTGCCTTTGATAGGAAAGTGAACCAGTTCTAATGGATTGCAAAAACCATCAAACACGATTTCTTTACCAACCAGTTCTTTAGGAACCAACTCTTGTTTCTCATGCAAAATAAACACGGTGGCTTCCACCTCATCTTTTATATCCTCTAACCGGAATACTGCTTCTATCTCTTCCGGTAATATCGCTTTGCTTAAGGTCTCTATGGTCATGGTCATTTTTGATGGCAAATATACCATCTCCAATTTCCCCCTCCGCACCTCAATTACTTATTTAGCCCTAATAACTTGGCTTCTTCCTTGAAAAACAACTGTCGGGCGTATCTGATTTTATATATCTTTGCTATCCTTTTCCAACAAAAAATAAAACGGAAAAGTTAAATCAAGTTAAAATGAACATTTACGTTTCAAATCTCAGTTTCAAGCTTCAGGATGAAGATCTGAAACAAGTTTTCACCTCGTTTGGTGAAGTGACCTCAGCAAAAGTAATCAGAGACAATCAGTCTGGACGCTCCAGAGGATTCGGTTTTGTTGAAATG
>JACOSO010000015.1 GCA_016178785.1 Bacteroidota bacterium
ACTCGCAGGCGCTCTGTCCGCGGCCGATGACCGCGACATGTCGTCCGCGGAAGCGGGCGGAATCGGTATGTTCGCACGAATGACTGACCAAGGCGCGCGGCAGGCCGTCGAATGGTGCCGGCCGATGCTCGTGATTGAGCAGGCCGGTCGCCATCACCACGCGCCTGGCGAAGAAGCTTTCGCCGTCAGCGAGGGCGAGACGAAACCCGCCGTCGGATGCTGTCACCTGCACCACGGCCCGGGTGTCGAGATCGGGCGCCACACGCTCTTGGAACCAGGTGCCGTAATCGATGAAATTTTCCACCTGTTCCAGGAAAGCAAGTTCGTTAATATTCTTATAATTAACCGCCATCAATTTTGTTAAAAACAGAATATCCCTTTGCCAATTGTTTTACTGCGATGGGGTTGTTATGATAATCTGCTAAAGCGACAATCAAATTATCTTCTACATCATCAAGGCAATTAAATATTTTGTTATGGAAATACTTTCTTCTGATTTCTCTCCAAAGAAGCTCTACAGGATTTAGTTCTGGCGAATACGGAGGCAAATGTATTAGGCAAAGATTGTCAGGCATGTGTATGTTTCTGCTAATATGCCATCCAGCTTTGTCCAGGATAAGCACAATTCTATAATGACCATATTGAACAGCAAGCTGTTGTAAAAAGCAATTCATTGCTTCTGTATTACAATAGGGAGCTATCATTGAAAAGCAATCACCTGTTTGTGGTGCTATTGCACTATAAGCATAAATGTATTCCCGGATCATTTGCCTGGCAACAGAGGGTATCATATCCTTCTTTACCCAACAATACATTTCTCGGCTTATCCGGCCGAAACGGCCCTCATCTTCAAAAAATACAATTACCGGCCTCTTATCATTTTCTTTTCTTACTTGCCATGGAATGGAAGCCAGACGTTCAGGGAGTTTTTTTTAAACTCCTGTTGTTCAGCAATATTTCTTTTGGGATGATGTGGACGCGGCATTTTCTTTTTCCAGCCATTACGATTCAGCAAATCCCACAAGTAGTCATCTGATACTGCCTTCCCTACTTTTGCTTCAACAATAATCCTTATGTCATTAGCAGTTTTGATTAAACCTTTCGCTGCCTTTTGCTCTATAGTAGCTAATAACTCAGTTTCATCAGAAGCAGTTAGCAATGACCGCCTTCTGCCACCACGAAGACTATATTTAATACCTCTAATTCCCGCCTTATTATATTGTTCTACAATTTTGTAAATACTGGATCTGGATAAATTGACAAGCGGTGAAATAACTGCAGCAGAATGAATACCGGCAACCTGAACCATATATAATATCTGCCATCTGCTAAACTCGGGCTTATTTGATGCCGCTGCAAGCTGCTCTTTTAATTGCGTATCTGTAAGATGGCTTACTAACTCTAAGGTTCGCATAAAAGCTATTTGAACACAAAGATAGTAAAATATTATTTTATCATTTTTGATAGCGGTTTATTATGACAGATTTTTTTTACAAGTGTCGCTTATGAGGATTTAAATGAAAGGGGCCAGTTTCTTAAAAATCGCAATACCAATTGTGTCCTCTAAGTTCCGTTCTGAAGATATCCCACAATTTTTTTCCGCTACCTGGTCTAACAAATATCTCAAGGCTTACGTCTTGGTAATATATATTGATGATGAGAATTATTGCATATTGCACTTCAATTTTTAA
>JACOSO010000008.1 GCA_016178785.1 Bacteroidota bacterium
CAGTGCGATCTTGTTCTTGATCCGCTGCAATCAGCACCTTATCGCCGACGAGGATAATTTTCTTGCGGGTTTTAATTTCCATGAAAGTGGTTTCTCAATGATCTTTACACAATGAAGGTAAAAAGGTTGGGGCTGAAAAACAAGAGCCCCGTTGAGATACTTTGTTGGCAAACCTTCAGGCGTAATCTTTCCTATACGAAAACATCAAAGATTTTCAATTTTCCGTTGAATTGCCTGTTTATCGGTAAGCGTTTTCGCCAGTGAATATGCTTTGTCAAAATGTACTTTCGCTTTTTTGTTGTTGATCCCGGTGTACAGCTCACCAAGAAGCGTGTAGTAGAAATGACTGTCGGCCAGGTTCAATTTCTCAGCTTCAACGATTGCTTCGTGCTTGCCATTTGCTTTCGCAAGCGCATAGGTCCTGTTAAGCGCAGCTAAGGGCGAATACTCTATCTGCAACAACCGGTTATAAAATTGCAAAATGTTTTCCCATTTTTCTTTTGTGTCGGATTTCTGCGTATGCCAATAGGCAATGCCGGCTTCTAAGTGATATTTCGAAACCTTATTACCCTGCCCAGCACAATGCAAAAAATATCCACCCTTGCTGATCAAGTCGGTATTCCACAGACTGGCGTCTTGATCTTGATAAAGCACAATCTCCCCATCGCGATTGATCCGGGCTTCAAACCGCGAGGCGTGGAAACACATCAATGAAAGAAGCGCATTGGCTTCCGGCGTATTGGTGGTTTTATGTTCCACAAGCATCGTGCACAACCGCATAGCTTCAAGGCAAAGGTCTTTGCGCAGCGTCTTATTTTGACTGACCGAATAATACCCTTCATTAAACAACAAATAAATTGTCCTCAGAACGGCTTCCAATCGGTCATCAATTTCGGAGGAATCCGGAAGCTCGATTTTGATTTTTTCTTCCCGGAGCTTTTCTTTTGCCCTGAACAGTCGTTTATTGATGGTTTCTTTATTTGTCAGGAATGCATCGGCAATTTCTTCGATGCCGAAACCGCAAAGAATGCGGAGCGATAATCCGATTTGCGCGTCTGGTGAAATTGAAGGATGGCAAACAGCAAACATCATCTGCAACTGGCTATCGTTGATGTTTTGAGGAGATAAATCGATTTCCTGATCGGGCGTGTCTGGCGGGGTATCTGTTAATGCCGGTGCAATCTTGGTCTCGAACGTGGAACCCCGGTGCAAATGATTTTTTGCTTTGTTCTTAGCGACATGATAAAGCCATGCAGTCGGGTTTGGTGGGATGCCCTCCAAGCCCCACGTTTGTGTGGCAGTAAGAAAGGTATCGCTTGCGATATCTTCCGCAATTTCTATCCGGTCAAACCCAAAACGCTTACAGAGAACGGAGACTATTTTCCTGTATTCCGTCCTGAAGAGATGCGGTATGAGTTCTTCGTTGCGCATCAAAAAAAATGCCGCAACAGTAATACAGAGACATTCGCCACGTTAATTGTTCTCGTGAACCGTTACAATTTTTCTCACTTCAACGCTATTGCCTTCTCCCTTCAAAATCGGGCAATCCTTTGCGATAGCAACAGCCTCGTCGAAATTGTTCGCCTTGATGACGATGAACCCGGCGATGGATTCTTTTATTTCAACATACGGCCCGTCGGTTATGATATTGTTCGCCTTGATGACCCTGCCTTCGGTTGATAAGCCCTTGCCTCCGCCGAATTTATTTTGAGCGGCAATGCCGCCTACCCAATCATGGTACATTTTCATGTATACCTGCATTTGCTCGGGAGAAGGCTGTGCTTCTTTCGTCAGGATATCCAGACGCATCAAAATGATGAATTCTTCCATAAGTGTTTTTTAGTTATTAGATGTTATTTTTTTGTTGAGCCACAGGCTGAGAACGATAGATATAAAAAGCATCTTCATAAGCCAATCACCTCCGTGCACCATGCCAAGCTGCCACGGCAAATTGTCCCAGAGGACAGCTCCTGCCATTTGCACAAAGTAAAAAACAAACCATAAGACTAATCCGAGTTTGAACCCTTTTTGCCAAGTTGCGATCTCTAAGCGTGTTATGAGATACGACGCCAAAAAGGCGGTGATAATCTCTCGAAGAGGCGCAAAGAGCATTGTCCAGCCCGGCAGGGGATTGACTGGCGGATTGCGTAACGCCATCCAGATGTTTCCAAACATGAGAGGGCTGTACCAAAGAAGGCTGAGTGCAAATGCGAGAAGGCCGGTAACAATGGCGGCCGCGTAATTGGTTTTCGAAACTTTATTGTTCATCGTGTATTTCTCTTCTTAATTAAGTAAAATTGCATTTTCAAAGCAAATATGGCTGCATAAATATCCTTTACTTTTTCATCGGTTTGTAGGAAAGAAGCACAACGCCGCTTTTAAATTTTTTTACGTCTATAAGCTTCAAGTCCAGCTTCTGCGTGATGCCTTTGAAAATGGGCGTGCCCTCACCGAGCGCCACGGGGTCCACCATGAACTGAAATTCATCTATCAAACCATGCTCGGCAAATTGGGATACGATGCTTCCGCTGCCAAGCACGGTCATATCCTTTCCGGGCATCCGTTTCATTTTTTTCATTTCCTCCACAATATTGCCCTTTACAAGTCTCGTATTGTTCCACTCTGCTTTCTTCAGAGTTCTGGAAAAAACAATTTTTTCTGAGGCATTCATCCCTTCAGCTACCTCCGGAGAGTTTTTCAACGCAATGGGTGTCGGCCAATAGCTTTCCATCATCTCATAGGTAACACGCCCAAAGAGGAGAATGCTCTTTGATTTGAGCCTTTTAGCGGCATATTTACTTTCTTCCACTCCATGCCTATGCCAGGTAATATCCCCACTGGGTCCCTGAAAGTAACCATTCAGTGTTATGAAATTAAATACGTTTAACTTTCCCATGACGGCTTCCTCATTGTTCCTTAATTTGTCATTGAATGTACGGATTATACTTCAATAACAAATAAGATGGGCTGAATTGGACATCGGACAGATTTTTTTTAAGTATGGATATGCGGAGAATATACTGAAATCCGTTGTTCTTGTTGAAAAGGGAGGCAGTGGCAGCATTTGCTCACTTCGTTAGTGGCAATGCCGTTGGGAAAAAATAGCAGGAAAATATAATTTAACGATGGGTTTTTGTCGGAACGGCGGGATTTGAACCCGCGACCCCTTGCACCGAGGGGGCTCCTTTGGAGCACCCCAAGTCCCGAAGGGATCCCTTTGGGACAAGTGCGCTATTCGCTAACACTCTGAATTGAAGTTACATTTCTTCTCAATTTTACTTCGCAAAGACTCCCATTCTTTCCAGCCTGAGGCAGATTTTAGAAGCCTTTCTCGATGAATCGCTTCAGCACGTGATGAATATTCTTCGACATAAACCAACTCCCACGGCCTTCCTGCTTTTGTGGATTTTGAATCCCCACGATTATGTCGTCGCAGTCTTGCTTCTATATCTTCAGTTTGACCTTTATAATATCTACCATCATGCTTACTTCGTAAAACGTAGAAGTAGTATTTCATCTCAATAGTCGGAACGGCGGGATTTGAACCCGCGACCCCTTGCACCCCAAGCAAGTGCGCTACCGGGCTGCGCCACGTTCCGATTATACTATCTCTTTAATTTATAAATAAAATTACTCATACACTTTTTCGCACCCCAAGTCCCGAAGGGATCCCTTTGGGACAAGTGCGCTACCGGGCTGCGCCACGTTCCGATTATACTATCTCTTTAATTTATAAATAAAATTACTCATACACTTTTTCGCACCCCAAGTCCCGAAGG
>JACOSO010000009.1 GCA_016178785.1 Bacteroidota bacterium
CTACATCATCTTGCGATTTTGATTCGATGTAAACTTTGCGTTTGAGCTTGCCAAGCATTTCTTCCATTTTAATAATCACATCTTCGTGATTGATGTTTTTACTTCGGATATCCTCAAATCGATCTGCTCCTCCTATACCGCTTTGTCTGATGTTCTTATCGATTGGCTCTGCTCCCAGTACGGCTCGATAGATGTTATCATCGCGGTACTCCATGCTTGCCAATTGCATTTCTAATTTGTGAAGTTCTGTCTCCAGATTTTGGTAATAAAACTCCATCTCCTTCACCTCGTTCTTCAAAAGAAGTTCTCTTGGAGATTCGAAATAATTTCCGCCCAATAAAAGTAAGCCTACGGCCATAGCAAGGGTCAGCGAAATGATGCCAAGCACGTTGAGAACAACATCTCCCGTGGTGGTTTTGATTCGCTCGTACTTACACGTTTCTGTGTCGTAGTAGTATTTTATTCTCGCCATGCTTCAAATTCAAAGTTCTAAGTTCCGCGTTCCAAGTTCAAAATTCTGAGATTCAGGCTCAACTTAACTTTAAACCTTGAACATTGAACTTTAAACTCAATTAGGTCTAAAAGCCTTTATTACATTTTCATTGCATTCCAGGAAAGGCCCACCGATCAGATCGATACAGTAGGGGATGGCGGGAAAGACCGCATCCAGGCATTGACGGATGGCCTTGGGTTTGCCCGGCAAATTTACAATTAAAGTTTGATTTCGTATGCCTGCCAACTGGCGCGAAAGAATGGCTGTAGGCACGTATGTAAGACTTTTTGCCCTCATAAGTTCGCCAAATCCAGGTAAAAGCTTCGTGCAAACGGATTCTGTGGCTTCAGGGGTGACATCTCGAAGCGCGGGACCAGTACCCCCTGATGTAATAATAAGGCAGCATTTCTTATGATCGGCCATTTCGATCATGGTTTTTTCAATCAACACTTGTTCATCCGGAATTACAGCATATTCCTTTTCCCAGGTGCTCTTCAAGTACTCATTCAATGTGGACGCGATTGCCTGACCCGGAATATCTTCATAGATACCCTGACTCGCACGATCCGAGATGTTGATGATACCTATTTTAATCATATCCGTTAATGCTATATGGCCATCTCTAAAAACCTTTCCTTTGATTACCTCAACCCGTCACCCTTCTCCGGGAGAGAAGGGTATGCAGAGTTTTTAGAGATGCCCATAAGTTAATAGTTAATCGGTCCACAATTAACGATTAACGGATAACGATTTAGCGAAGCGACCTTTCTTAAAGACTTGCCTTCCTTTATTTATTCCCTTTCGGATTTCTTTTTGTTTTTCAGCAGGCAATTCGATTATCCCTTTGCATTCGCTCGAACAGCAGCCGTTATATTTTTTTTCACACTCTTCGCATTGAATAAAGAGTAGATGGCAACCATCGTTTTTGCAATTAGTGTGTGTATCACATGGTTGGCCACATTGGTGGCAATGACTGATCACATCATTTGATATACGCTCTCCAAGACGCTCATCGAAAACGAAATTTTTCCCAATAAATTTATTTTCAAGCCCCTGCTCTCTTACCTGACGCGCGTATTCGATAATTCCTCCATTCAGTTGGAAAACATTTTTGAAACCAATGTGCTTCATCCATGCACTGGCTTTCTCACAACGGATGCCGCCTGTGCAGTACATCACTACGTTTTTATCTTTTTTATCTTGAAGCAAGTCTTCCGCAATTTTTAATTCTTCACGAAAGGTATCGGCATCGGGACAAATCGCATCTTTGAAGCGGCCCACTTCGCTTTCATAATGATTGCGCATGTCAACAATCAAAGTGTTCTTATCATCTGCCAGTTGATTGAATTCTTTGGCATTGAGATGGATGCCACTATTGGTCACATCAAAGGATTCATCGTTGAGGCCGTCTGCAACAATTTTCTTTCTGACAAGTATTTTTAGTTTAAAAAACGATTTGCCATTGTCCTCGATCGCGATGTTCAGGCGAATGTTATTCAAAAAATCGATTTCAAAAAGATGTGTCTTAAATGATTCGAGATTTGTCTGGGGCACGCTGATTTGGGCATTGATACCTTCATGAGCCACATATATACGGCCCATTATCACGAGATTATCGAGAAGCTTGTAAAGTTCGTTTCTGAAATTGACCGGCTCCTCAATTTTGTGATACTTATAAAACGAAATGGTAACGCGTTGCTCGTTGGAAATCTTAAGCTTTTCTTTTAATTCTTTGCCGTTAGCGCGATTATGAAGCATTCTGAAAAATTTCAAAACGCAAAGATAATGATTTCAAAAAAAGAGCTAAACTTTTACATGGCCCCAGTTTTCTCCAGTCTTGATCCGATGTATTTGCATATCGCTCACCCCAAATTGTTTGCCTATGATCTTCAGTCTGGTTTTTCCGTTGAGCAGCTTGCGCTTGATCATGCGCACCCGATCTGCAGTGAGTTTATAGTTACCAATTTCTTTTCCTCTGCGGAACAGTAAATCATGGGCCAGTCTTTCCTCTTGTGTTACCCACTTCAGGTTTTGAATAAAGTTGTCGTCTTTGTCGTGGTTGAGGTGGATGACAATTTTGTGCTTGGGTGTAATTTGCTTTAAAAAATATTTTGCCACCAGGCGATGGACAAGAAATGTTTTGCTGACCCCTTTTGTCCGAATAGAGAAAGCGGGATAACCAGAGACACGTACAAGACTTAAAAACCGTCCTTCCACCGGTTCGGTTTGGTAGCTAATGATCCTTCCATAAGAAGTTACAGCATAACGAAAGCCTTTTGCAGATTTTCCCAACGGCATCAAAAAGATTTTTTCGTTGGAGTGAAACTTCAGTGGAGGCATGCGTTTGAAATTTTCAATCGCTCGTCACCAATTTTCCTTTCAACAATTTGTTGTACTCATCACACGTGAGGTAGCCGAGTTTATGGCATGAGGGGCAAGTTTTATAAACTTCACCAAAATAGTTTTTCTTCACCACCACAGCTGAGCCCTTACATGTAGGGCAGACTACTTTGCCAGTCGGTCCGCAGTCGATGTAATAATCGCCCGACAAAACCTGGGCCGCGTGTTTGGATTCCTTTTCACGTTCCTTCATCAACTCCGCCTCAGCTTTTGATAGCCACTCAATTGCTTGTTCAGAATACTGACCCTGCGTTCCCTTCAATTGAATATACTTGTTAAGCCAATCCACACTTTGTCTGTATTTACCGAGGTAGAATGAATTCTTTCCAAAATGGTAAGTCAAATCTGAAGGCACACTTTTAATTGATTTTAAGATGCTTCGAAACTTTAAATCAGCCGCTTCGTAATGACCTTCGTCAGACAGACGAATGGCTGAATCGATCTGAATAGTAATTTTTCTGGTGCGATCCATCTGTCGAGCAAGTTCAAGCTCTTTGATTTTGTCTTTTTCATATTGCGACTGCGCAAAGGTTTGAACGCAGCCAAGAAAAAAAATCAGGGTCAAAATTCTCTTCATCATCATCATCTCTTTTTGTCAATAAAATCTTCTTTATTCATACCAAGCCATTCCAATGCGGAATTATAAAAAATATCTTCTTTTACTTTTTTGCTCAACTCCATTTCTTCAATGAATTTTCCAATTTCCAAATCACCCAACGGAAACGGATAATCAGTGCCGAGCATCACCCGTTTTGATCCCTGCAATTTTAAAACATATTCCAACAATAACGGATCATGCGTTGCACTATCCACCCAAAATTTACCAATGTACTTTCTTGGATCGATATTGTTGTCAATGGCCACTAGGTCCGGCCTGCATTCAAAACCATGGGCAATCCTTCCAATGGTTGGCAAGAATGACCCGCCTGCGTGTGCAAACATCACCCGGAGTTTTGGCAGTTTTTCGAACACTCCGCCAAAGATCATCGAGCAAATGGAACGCGAAGTTTCGGCCGGCATTCCTACGAGCCAGGGCAGCCAATAGCGTTGCATTTTTTTCTCACCCATCATGTTCCAGGGATGAACCATCACCGCAAGGCCTAAATTTTCACAGGCTTGAAAGACAGGAAAGAACCTTTCTTCATTCAGGTTCTCATCATTAATGTTCGAACCAATTTGAATTCCCCTAATACCGATTTTTTTCAACCGTGTCAATTCTTTCACAGAGAGTTCGGTGTCTTGCATGGGTAACGTGCCAAGACCGATGTAATTCTTAGGATACTTAGCAACTAGCTTTGCGATATGATCATTCAGGAATTGTGAAAGCGACAGGCAGTCCATTGGTTTTGCCCAATACGAAAACATCACAGGAATAGTACATACCACCTGAACTTGCGTATCGAACTTTGAATACTCACCAATTCGAAGCTCGGGGTGCCATGCATTTTCCTTGATCTCTCGAAAGAATTGGTTGCCACGCATCATCTTTGCAAAACCTTTCTTGTGATGCTGTAAATAAATGAAATCACCATAACCAAACTTCTCGCTCCAATTGGGCATTTTTTTGGGGAGAATGTGCGTGTGGCTATCTATTTTTAACATTTCGGAATCAAGTAATCTGCAAATTTAAAATATTGAAGCATAAAATCAGGCTTCAACCTCTCAGACCCAATTATTTACCATCAGCTTGACTACTTTTAAAGCACTCTACCTTTACTCCGATTACATTGTCTACGATATCCATTGGTAAAAAAGGACATAGCTCATTAGCTTTAATGAAATCCTGGCACATTCTGGTTTCATCCAGAAGAAAATAGTGACTTAAACCTTTATAAAAATAATATTTAGCATTAGAAGGATTCAGAACCTGAGCTTTCGTAAATCTTTGAAGCGCTATATCCGGATTTCTCTTCAATTGTTTCAGGCCTATTTCAAAATTCCGTTCCGCTTTTTGGTAATTGTCAATAATTACTGCCCCCTTTCTGACAATAACAAGATCAATTCGGGTACTCAGCAGCTTTCCCTGTACAAGCGGCACCACCCAATTCGACTGCGATTTATAAACGCTTTTCCTGAATCTCTTATTTCTTGATTTTGGAAAGTCAGATTGAATCTCCACATCGAAGATTTGTCCCGACTTTGAAAGAGTGAACGAGACTAATACTTTGCGGTCATTTCTTGCTGCAGGAAAAAAGAGCCATGACTCATTGAGAAAATATTGCGCAAAATTTCCCTTAAAGTCAGGATGAAGATGTTCTGAACTTTGAAATATCGTGTCGTGATCAATTTTATAGATTTGTGTTCTTTCCGGTATGGAGCGCAATATTTCTGTTACATCTCCTGTTTTCGGATTAATAAATTTTATATGATCCTTATCTTGAAATTTCACTAAGAATAATTTGTCCCCATAGTAAAGTGTATCTCCAACGATTTTGTATTTCATTGCCCGATAGAGTTCAAACGGATTGTCTGAATAAAATACTTTTTCTTTTTCAAAGACAAGACTAAAATATTTGGCTCCGAAGACGGGATCCTTTAGCTCACCAAGTGTGTTGTCGAACTTTGACCCAACTTGAACCCATTCCCCGGAAATGGCTTCCTGGATATTATTTTGAGAAATAAGTTTATGAGACCACAGAAGTAATGAGATTCGGAGGATCCACTTTATCATTAACATCGGCTGGAATTTTCAGTGCAACTAAATCTGGGTCTTAAGAGATGTAATATCTAAAAGATTCCCGATCAAAACAGCGATTAAAAAAATAATTTATCTTAAATTAATTTAAGATCTGACCTTTCACCCGGTGCAATTCAGATTTTTAGTTTAATCGCGCCTTCAATACTACAATATCCTTCAATTGATCATCGGGCTTGATGCGGTGGTTGTCATCATAACCACCCCACTGACTATTGGCGATGTAGTAAAAAGTTTTTTCATCAATCACACCAAGTGTTGGCTCATTGAAGTTAGGATGTTTGCGGTCAATGATTTCGAATTTGGTAATCTGGCTTAGGTCTTTGTTCAAAAGATATTTGGTACAACGCAGGGGCGTTACTCCATTCTGGATCGCAATGAGAGAATTATTGTAAAAATAGATTCCATCGATCCCTTTCAAAGAAACATCTGCCTGTGTAGTTATTTCAATCAACTCTTTGGTTTTCAGGTTTAGCCTGTAGATTCCGTTAACATAATCTGCGATGAACAAATATTTTTCATCTAAAGAAAATGCCAACCCTTGAGTGTTCACAAAATCAGGAGACGAATAAAATGGTTCAATCTGGCCGGTCTTTTCGTTCACAATAGAAATTGAATTGTTCTGACTGTCGGAGACAAATACTTCCCCATTTTTATTCAGGATCAAATCGCCAAACACATTCGCTTTGGCAATAAGCGGCATTTCAAATTTGTGCATCAATTTTCCGGATGATAGTTCAAACTTGAAAACTGCAGATCGTGAAGCTGAATCGTAATTCTCCATCTCATGCATTGGCGAGGAACAAGCCCATAAAACATTTTTCTTGCTATCGACTTTGATTCCGAAAATACTTGTCATTCCATTGAATGCTGAAGGACAGAAGTCGGTCATTGTTCCATCGGACGCAACTTTTATAATTTTTCTTTTGTGTATGCTTCCGAGATAAAACGTTTTATGCTCGGCATCATATTCGATTCCCTCGGTGTGAAGACTTCGGTCTTTGATCGTGAATGCTACTTCTGAATGTACCACAGGCGTCTGCCATTCTTTTTGTAATGCAATCAGGCTTTTGAATTCTTTTGTATCATTTATCGAATTAAAATCGGCAAGGCCTTGCAGCTTAAAATCAGCATTGATGAGAACGGCTTTCTTCAAACTTTCGATTGCCTCTTTATTGTGATTGGTTAATGCAGCTGCAATTCCAAGCTGATAAAGAATTCCTTGATGCGTGGGGCGAAGCTTGTAGGCTTCTTTGATATTTTCATAGAACCTTCCGTAGTCTTTTGCCCGATATGCACTCATTGCCTCGTTGTAAAATTTCTGAAGCTCTTGCCCGAGCGCTGAAATGGTAAGCAAAAGGCAAAAGGGAAGTATAAATTTTCTCATGGAATGCAAAATAGCTTTTGCGCATCAAAAAATAAATCATCCTAAGCGGGTGAATTACTCGCTTCGCAAAGTCTTCGATGGATTTACTAGCGCAGCCTTAACCGCCTGATAGCTTGCGGTAGTGAATGCGATTGCAATACAGGCCAATGATGCAACGAGCAAAGGCCCTATTCCTACATTGGCATGATAGGCAAAACTGCCGAGCCACAAATTCTCCATGATCAACCAGGCTGATGGTATGCCAGTGAGGATGGCGATCAGAACAAGCTTCATGTAGTTCTGGGTAATGAGCCCAACAATTCCCAATGAAGAGGCTCCAAGTACCTTGCGTATGCCGATTTCTTTGGTTCGTTGCGAAGCGGCAAAAGCAACCAGGCCAAACAGCCCGAGACAAGCGATAGCGATTGCGAGCACGGCAAACACAATTGTAACTTTGCCCATGCGCTGCTCCTTGTCGTACATTCTCCCGTATTTCTGATCGAGGAATTCGTATTCAAATGGGCGATGAGAAAGAATGGAACCTCCGATTGATTTTAGCCGGCTTAACGATGAGGCTACATTTCCCGGATTCAAACGCACAAATGCATTGGGCAGCTCCCAATCTTCCGTGGCGGTGAACATCAGCAGCGGTCCAATTTTTTCATGAAGAGAAGAAAAATGAAAATCTTCAACGACTCCCGCAATTATTGCCTCGTTCCCCTGAAAATCCGCTTTAGCACCAACCGCATTTTCCAATAATAGGCCTAACTCTTTTATAGTGGATTGATTTACAATGAGTGAGTTAACAGTATCTTTCAGTGCGCGCTTGAAATCCGCCTCCGTAAAATTTCGTCCTGCCACCAGTTTCATGTTTAACGTTGGGATAAAATCTTTGTCGATGGGCATGGCTTTAACGATGATTCCCCTGGCCGAAGAGCCGGGCAGTTTTATTGAATAGCCACCATTGATTTTAGTGGGTGCTTCATTCGCTCTCCCCATACTTGCTATTACTCCGCTTCGCTCAAATTCGGCCTTAAGCTGATCATAGGCTGTCCGACTTTTTTTGTCGAGCGGCAAGACTATGACACTCTCTTTATCATAACCAAGTTTTTTATCCTGAATGTAATCAAGCTGCTTTAAGATAACAGCCGTTCCGATCATGAGAATGATGGAAACACTAAATTGAAAAACCACAAGCGCCTGACGAAGCCACAGGCCTTTTCCGGAATTCTTAAAATTCCCTTTCAGAACACTCACCGGTTTGAATGAAGTAATCGCAATCGCAGGATAAGCTCCGGCCAGGAATGCAATGCAAAGCCATACGGCACTGCCTAATAACAGGAAGTTCACGTTAAACAAATCCTTTAAAAAGAAATCTTTACCTGTGAGAGAATTAAAAAAAGGCAATGCTACCGATGCGGAGAAGAAAGCAAGACAGATACCTGCCAGCGTTACAATAAGTGATTCACTAATAAATTGAAAAAACAACTGGCTGCGAATTGCGCCAGCCACTTTTCGGATGCCGACTTCTTTAGCTCGATCAGCAGCTTTAGCAGTAGCAAGATTTACGTAGTTGATGCAAGCAATAATCAATACCAACAATGCGATGGCTGAAAAAATATAGACGTATTGAATGCTGCCAACTACTTCGGGTTCATCTACATCTGATTTCAAATAAATATCGGTAAGTGGTGCGAAATTATATACCACATAGTCACCCTGACCTGTAAGTTCTGAGGCTAATTCCTTTTTTACAATCGTGTTTACCTTTGCCTGAAGCTGCTTGATGTCCGTATTCGGATGGAGTACTACGAAGGTCTGAAAATTGGCGCTCCACCAAATTTGCTTTTTGGATTCATCTCGGGAAGAAAATGAGGCTATGAAATCAAACTGGATCATCGAGTTAGAAGGGCAGTCTTCGATGAGGCCTGTGATTTTGTACTCTGTGCTATTATTGATCGTTAAAGTCTTTCCGATCACATCTTCTGTATTGAAATATTTTCTGGCAGAAGTTTCTGTGAGTATGATCGTATTGGGGTCCGTTAAAGCTTTGGCTGGATTTCCCTGGAGTAACCTGAATGAGAAAATTTGGAAGAACGTACTGTCTGCGAAAAAGAATCTCTTCTCTTGAAAAACTTTCTCCCCGTTCTTAACGATAAATGGATTGCGGGTAGAAGGATTGTATACACGAACTCCATTCTCGACTTCAGCAAAATTCTTCTTCATTGTAGGTAATAGCGCGGTTGGGGAGACGGAGGTCTTTGCGACTTGCCCTCCAAAACTATATTCTAATGATCCGCGATAGATACGGCTCGCTTTTTCATGAAAACGATCGAAGCTGAGCTCATGGCTAATCCATAAAAACAACAAAATACACGTGGCAAGTCCAAGGCCAATCCCCGTAATATTTATAATTGAGTAGGAAAAATGTTTTTTAAGGTTTCTAACTGTGGCGAGAACGTAATTCTTTAGCATTGAATTTTCATTTTGGATAAGACTCCCTTCCCCAAAAAAGGTTGCAGTTTTTTCAAACTATTTCAAGTGAAAGTCAGTTACCCAACATTGGGGTATTCGTTCAGCGCATAATTAAACCTAACTTTCGGATTGAAATGAGGGCCTTCCTGATCCTGCTTTTTTTTATCTCAACTCATGTCTTTGCGCAGCAATATTCTATGCGCAATTACAAAGCAGTGGATGGATTGCCCCAATCGCAGGTCTATGCGATGGTTGAAGATAGAAATGGGTACATATGGATAGGTACCTATGGGGGTGGCCTGGCAAGGTTTGATGGGCGCGAATTTAAAGTGTACACCACCCTGGATGGATTGCTCAGCAACACCATCCATTCCATGCAAATTGACGCTCACCAAAATATTTGGATCGTTCATCCTCGCGGTCTGACCAAATTTGATGGTTATCGTTTTAAGAAAATCGCTACACCTGATCAAAGAACAATTTCAAAATTATTCGATCTCCGAGATACTATTTTTTTTCAGGTGGGGGCAGGGATGTCTGGCAAGATTTTCAACGACTCTATTGTTTCTTATGATCTGCCCATCGTCAAAGGAAAAAGGATTTATTATAGTATCCGCTCGCAGTCGCGAACGATCTGCTATTACATGAGCGACAGCAGTTTTCTTTTATTGTCACCCCGAGGCGAACGCACCCGACTTTCATTTAAAGGTCTTTTCAATACCGTAAAGTCAATGACCAATTATTTCAGCAACATTTTGCTCGACACTGACAAAGGGTACTATGTTTTTGATGTGAAGAATCGAAATTTCTTTCATGCTGAAATTGCTGTTGATGATAAAGTGGTGGCCTATGATTCGATTACAAAAAATTTCTGGACAGAGAAAGGAGGATCATTTTTCAGGCAAAAGGTTGGCGGTAAACCTGAGTTGGTGATTTCTGATGTGCCCGTGACGCAGATCTTATTCGATCGGGAAGGCAACGTGTGGATTGCTACCTCAGGCCGGGGATTGTTCAAATATTTTGTTCGCGATTTTGACAAGTGCACCTCAGATCAACTTGGTGCAGTGATGGCGATAACGAAAGATAAATCAGGCGCAACGTGGATCGGGGGAAAATCAGTCATAAGAATGCATCACGGCAAAATCAAAAAATACAACACTGGCGTTGTCAGCAACCGCAGTGAAGTGATGGACATCAAAATCAATAAGAAGGGTGAAGTGTGGGTAGCATCTCTTTCCGGTTTAGGTCGTTACGATAGTGTTAAAGACAAATTTAAATGGTACACTCGTCAAGATGGGCTTTCAAGCCAGTACATTTCTTCACTTGATTTTGATGATGAAGGAAATGTATGGTGTGGCTCCGTGGATGGCGGATTGAATTTATTTGACGGTAAGGAATTCAAAAATTACTCACTGAAAGATAAACTTGGCGGCAGGGGAATTTTTTCTCTTCGCTATTTCTCAAAACTGAAAACCATGTTTGCCTGTTATGAATCGGGCATCAAAGCAATTAAGGACAATATGATTGACAAAATCGAATTGCCAGAGCTTACCAATTCACCGGTGATATCAACGAGTATTTACAAAGATTCTGTACTGCTTCTTGGCTCATCTGGTTCAGGTATACTTGTGTTCGATCCGGTAACAAAAAATAAGAAAACGGTTTCTTCAAAGGACGGTCTCCCATCTAACCTGATTTATTTTGTTGGACCCGATGAGTCGAATTATGTCTGGGTAGGATCGGAGCAGGGCATCAGTCGATTGAGATTCGGCAAAGATTTTGAGATCAGTGAAATTCAGAATTTTGGATTTGACAACGGGCTGACAGGAGTAGAGACCAATCAGAATGCATACTTTCTAAGCCGCAAAGAAAAATATTTTGGTTTGGTGGATGGAGTATATCAATTTAATAGGAGAAAGCAAGAATACAGCTACTCCTATCCCTTGCACCTTACCGGAGTTGAAGTTGCCTATGGTGAAGTGTCAGGGAGAAAATATGCTGACAGCCTTTTTGGTTTTTTTAAGCTTCCATATAAACCCGTTTTCCCTTCAGATAAAAATCATATCACATTTTATTTCAATCGGGTAGACAAGCAGAGCCCGAAGTCGATTCGATATAAATATTTCCTTGAAAACTTTGACAAGGCGTGGTCGCTTCCGACTGACCGTGGGTGGGTAACGTATGGAAACCTGCCCCCGGGGGATTACGAGCTTAAAGTGAAGGCGATTAACCACCAGGGCGTTTGGGATGATCAGCCTCTTACTTATGCTTTTACTGTTACAGCTCCGTTTTATCAGACTGCCGCTTTCAGCATTTTGGTCTTTTGTTTTGTGACGGGACTTGTGGTAATCGTTTCTTATTCCAAGGTTCGTGCACGTATGCGCAAGGCAGTGGAGATCGAGCGGATACGGCAACAAGAGCAGGAGAATTTGCGCAAAGAAATCGCGCGTGACTTTCATGATGAAATGGGCAATCAATTGACGCGCATCATCAACTACATTAGCCTGATGAAACTAAGCCCTAACGGTCACGCTAAAGATTTTTATAACAAGGTTGAGACATCCGCAAAATATTTGTACACAGGCACACGCGATTTCATTTGGAGCATTGACCCTGTGAATGACGAACTGTCTAAATTGTTTTTCCACATTCGCGACTTTGGTGAAAAACTTTTCGAAGAGAAGGGAATTCACTTTCGCGCCTACAATGAATTAAATGAGAAAGTGCGCTTGCCTTACGGATTCAGCCGTGAGGCCAACCTGATCATCAAAGAAGCGATGACTAATTCTTTCAATCATTCAAATGCTAAAAATGTTTCCTTTTCTTTAAGGAAGACAATTGATGGCTACGCTATGGATTTGAAAGATGACGGCAAAGGTTTTTCATTGAATGAAACGACAAGAAGTAACGGACTTGGAAACATGAATGTGCGGGCCGCCCGAATAAAATCACAAGTAAAAGTGGAAAGCCAAGAAAATATCGGAACAGAAATACACTTATTAATCCCTGACTTTAAAACCCAACATGTATGAGCGAAAATAAAAAGAGAGTCTTGATTGTCGAGGACGACAAGGAAATCAGAAACAGTTTTGTAGTCATCGTCAACAGTTCATCGCAGTTTAATGTCGTGAATGGTTATAGCTCTTGCGAAGAGGCAATCAAACATTTGAATGCCGATAAACCAGATATTGTTTTGATGGATATTGAGTTGCCGGGCGGAATGAACGGCATCAAGGGTGCTAAGATCATCAAAGACAAATGGCCTACAGCCGATATCATTATGGTTACTGTTTATGAGGACAGTGACCTTGTGTTTGAAGCGCTGAAGTCTGGAGCGAGTGGCTACATTACAAAGAGTGCAAACTACCGCGAGTTACTGTCAGCATTGGAAGAAATCAGCAAAGGCGGAGCCCCCATGAGCAGCAAGATCGCGCGCATGGTAATCGATAATTTCCATGTCAATCCGAACAGCCCTCTGACTAAAAGAGAAACTGAAATTCTGCAACTCATATCCGAAGGAAAAACATACACGCAGATTTCAGAGCAACTCTTCATTTCAAAGGAAACTTCGAAGACTCACATCAAAAACATTTACGCAAAGCTGCAAGTAAACTGTAAGTCTGAAGCGATTGCGAAAGCGAATTCAGAGAAGTTGATTTGAGTCGGATCGTATGGGTTTTACGGTAGGCCGGGATTTTGTCAAGCAACTATTCCTCGTCTATTGGCACCACGGGTGAAAGGGTTTCGAAATTGGCTTTAGCCTTTGCAATGACCTTATCAAACGAATTGGGCGTCATTATAGGTAGAAAGTGAGCTAAAGAAGATGTCACAATGAAAATTGCTATCAATGATTGATCATTGCACCTTCTTGCCGACAAAACTATCGATAATCATAGCGCTTATTTTCCCTTGATCGTCTTTGACAAAGTTGACCTTCGACCAAAATGCTCGCTGAATAAAATGCATTGGTTTTTCTGGAATGAGGATGCCCCAGTCGATGAAAAGCCACTCGTCTTTTTCAGTGACAGTCATTAAATAGTTAGGTTGGTAGAAATCAGGGCCGAACTGATATTTACCTAAAACCAACAGCGATTCTTCCTTCTTGATTTTTGTGAGCTTTAGATCGGGTGCCTCGATTGCTTGGTTGAAAATAATTCCTGCAAGATCAAGACCTATTTGATTAGCCGTGGCAACATAATTATTGGAAAGGACAATAACGCACACGTCATCATCTGGGTATAGACCCAAGTGTGAGGTGAAACCCGGACTTCTTCCATTCATATAAATGCAATTCCTCTCATTTTTCTTTCCGATATACCAGCCATATCCCGAATCAGCATATTTGGTAAACATCTTTGTCTTCTCTTTTTCAGTGAGAATCCTATCTGTAAATAAGGCCCTGTGCCAAAGGAGCAGATCGGCAGGGGTGGTGACTAGCGAGCCGTTTCCTGTTTTAGAAGACCAATCGAGGAATGGAGCCCTTTGAAGTCCGAAGTTACCGTCAGGTGCGTAGCCCTCAGCCGCATTTTTAATAATTTGAGTGGCGTCATCATGATGTAAAGTATGAGTCATTTTTAAGGGCATGAAAATATTCTCCTTAAGAAAATCACCGTATTTTTTCCCAGACACCTTTTCGATAATGAAGGCAAGCAAATTGTAATTGGAATTGCTGTACTGATATTTCTCACCTGGTAGAAATTCGAGAGGTTTGTTTTTGAAAAGCGAGATCAGGCTCTCGGGAGTTTGATGATGAAAAGAGGCTGAACTATATTCAGTAAGATTATTTACGTTCGTGATTCCAGAGGTGTGGGTAAGAAGATGATGGATGGTAATTTTGTCACCCGAGGGATAATCAGCTATAAATTTTATCAACAAATCATCGGTTGTTAAAAGACTTCGTTGCTCCAAAATTAAAATTGCTGCTGCTGTAAATGTTTTTGAGACCGAAGCAATATGGTATCTGGTGTCAAGATCATTGGGTACATTCAATTCGATGTTGGCAAGCCCATATGCTTTATGAAAGAGTACCTCGTCTTTTTTTGCAACCAGCACTGTACCACTAAAATTATTGGTCTCAACATACGGTTTTAAATATTGCTCAACTTTTAAAGTCAAATCATTTTTGACCTGGCCAATGGCAGGTACGGTGAAAAAGGCGAGTGCGAAGCCGATGAATAGAGATTTCATTGTGACGCTATTATTAAAGGACAACTTCATTGTTGAAGAAAAGTTACGTATATCGAAAAGTTTCTAGGGTAGTAAATTTTTAAAACGAAGATTTGTATATTCGGAAGGAATGGATGCAGTAATCAATTGTGCCGCCTACTGTGACGGACTTCGAGTAGCGAATGTTGAGCTTGATAAAGTCCATCACACGCTGAACCAGCCCGGGCAATTTGTGTGGGTGGGCCTTCACGAGCCGGAAACTGAAATGTTGAAGAAAATCCAAGACGAGTTTGGCCTTCATGATTTGGCGATTGAAGATGCTCACCGCGCTCACCAGCGCCCCAAGATTGAAACGTATGGTGAAACCCTTTTCATTGTGTTGCGCACAATCCAGATGAAAGACAAACGAATTGAAATGGGCGAGACTCATTTTTTCCTGGGTAAAAATTTTATTGTTACGGTGCGGCACGGGTCCTCTGTTGGTTATATGGAAGTTCGCTCACGTTGTGAAAGCACGCCTCATTTTCTGCGCAAAGGGCCCGGCTTTGCCTTGTATGCTGTGATGGATGCCATCGTGGATCAGTATTTCCCGGTAGTCGATGTGCTGGAGCAAGATCTTGCAGCCCTGGAAGAAAAAATATTTCACGAAAAATTCAGAAAAGAGACGACAGCAAAAATTTACCGCATGAAACGGCAGTTGCTCGAAGTGAAGCGAGTTGTTTCCCCGCTGATAGATATTTGCAATCGACTGATGCGGTTTGACCTCAAAGTGATTGACGATGAAACGCGACCTTATTTTCGCGATGTGTACGACCACGTCATCCGCATCAATGAAATGGTGGACAACACACGCGAGCTTCTGGGAACTGCCATGGAGTCTAACCTCTCGATGATTTCAATTTCACAAAGCGAAATTTCAAAACGGTTCGCAGGTTGGGCAGCCATTATCGGTATCCCCACAATGGTGGCCGGTATTTACGGAATGAATTTTAAATCGATGCCTGAACTTGAATGGTCGTTGGGTTATCCCGTCATTCTCACTGTAACTTTTGGTCTATGCGCTATTCTGTATTTTCGCTTCAAGCGATCGGGGTGGCTTTAGTTACTTTTGAGAAGCCGCATAAAACTCACATACTTTTTGCATCACACACTCAGTACACTTGGGGTTAGTGGGTCTGCATGTTTCGCGGCCGAGAAATGAAATAGCCATACCTGCTTCACCCCAGTCTTTGGGATCGAGAATGTCCATCATTTGTTTTTCCAGTTTCTTTGGATCTGTGCCTTGGGCCAGTCCCAGTCGCGGGGCAACCCTCACTACATGCAGGTCAACAATAATTCCTTCTGCCGTAAGGCCCATTTCGCGCAGGATCACATTGGCAGATTTTCTACCAATCCCCGGCAGGGCAGTTAATGTTTCTAAAGTAGTGGGTATGTTTTTGTTGTCTTTAATTTCCGCGGCTAACGCGAGTAGCCATTTTGTTTTGTTTCCGAAGTTGCGCACGTCATTGATGTAAGGGAGCAGTGACTCGGCATCTGCCCTGGCAAGTGCTTTCATATCAGGGAAGACACTGAAAAGTTCAGGAGCAAGTTTGTTTATGTGCCTGTCCGAATCCTGTGCTGAGAGTACCACCATCACCAGCAATTCATAGTGGTTATTGTAATCGAGCGGATGCTTTTTCCCTTTGTATTTTTTGATCAGTGGTTGTATTTCTTTTTTCCAGTTAACGGATGCCATGGTGATTGAATTTTGAAAAATTAAAGATATGAATTTAGAAAAGCACTGAATAATGTTTTATGCCGGCAGGTTTAGCTTGTGTTCGTCCGGTCTTCGACCTGACCTACACAAAAAAATAAAAAAAGACGACACCTGGGCCGTCTTTAAAACACACAAACAAACAACTATCTTTTTACCTGCTGATTTTCACTATTCCAAAATTGACTCCCAAATTGAACGTGATTGCATTCATCACTTTGGTTTGAGAAAAAGAGC
>JACOSO010000010.1 GCA_016178785.1 Bacteroidota bacterium
AGCCCTCAGGCCTCAATGATGCTGACGGAAAATGGGTTCCTGAATGTATCCAACATGATAGGGGGCGTATCCACTCTTAAGCATGCAAGCCCGGAATGCCTTAAAAAGAATTATGTCGTACACAGGTAAATCAACCCGCTCTTGCTTGCAACAGTGGCGATCTATGGGATATAATGGACAACCTGCCAACTAACAGGGTGGTGTTTATCCCAGATTATGCATTAGAGAATTGTAGTCTTTGGTTTTTTTGACGGACAATATCGAACAGACCGTCCAACCACTTTTGTTTTTCACCTATTGCCGATATGTTCAGGGTTGTTTTTCCTGCATGTTTTGTTATCCAACTTCCTAATGCAAAGCATTTAAATCTTAAGGAGCTTAAAGTGGCCTGGGACTTACTTTGGAGCACTATTTGCCTGAACAAACTCATCAAGTTATAAGCCATCATGATGGTTCTAAAGGCAGCTTCTGTCGCCCAAAATTTATCCATGCAAAAACTATCCAGCCCAAAATCATATTTGAGTTCTTTGATGCGGTTTTCAGCGTCTGCACGATCTTTATAACTAAGCCATATTTGTTCAGCAGGCAACTCAAGATTGGTAACATATACGCTGTAGCGATACCTGCCCACCGGTTCATCAAACAATAAAAGTTTACCCGTGGCTTTTGTCAGTATCTCAATATTTTTTCGAACAGCCACCATTCTTCTGGGATGTTTCCATTCAGGCGATTGGTATTCAAACTCTGTTATTTCTATTCCATCTTTTAGTTGAAGCCATTCTTTTTTTGATCGTATCTCTTGTTTGATGGTGGGGTACATCTTTACGGCTATGATGTAGCTGGTTTTCTTTTCGTGCTCCAAATAGTTCAAGAAATCATGGGCGTAAAACCCGCTGTCTGCCCGAACCAACCCTACTTTCTTATCTTTTAAAATTTCAAAGGTCTCATCTATAAATGCCTTACAATTACTGAGTGCCGCAGTATTGCCCGGCCGTAGCCATGCATTGGCCACCATTCGCGTTTCGGCTATAAAAGCCATGAGTGGATGATGTGAGGCCCTGCCTGGTTTGCTTGGGTTATACCCTACTTTACTTCCTTCTTGTTCTCCATAGCGTGTCACTACTGAACTATCAAAATCCAGCGTAACATTTTTTATTTTCAGGTTATCGACAAACCATTTTTGCAAAGGCACGAACACTTCAGTGTTGCGCTTCCAACTAAATTTCTGAAAGAACCTGCTGTAGGTGCTTTGGGAGGGAGCTTGTTTCCAACCAAATATCTCTTGTAAAACTTTGTCGTAGCGCAAATAGGCAGAGTGACTAAAGCGACCAGCACCAATCCATATACTTGTCCAAAAACATTCGATGATCTGCATCGGATCATACCCACGGTTAGAACCCTTTTCGGGTAAGTCTAATCCACTCATAAATTCTTTTATGCCGATGTTGTCAACCATATCTTTCATCAGCTTCATACCGCCCCAGGCAGTCACATTTTTCTCAGTAAACGATACTTGTATTTCTTTCACCCTTTTGGTTTTGTTTGATCATCAAGTAAAGATATGCCTATCAACCATTTAATGCTTTCTCAATTTTTCTATCGAATTATCTGGGTTAAACCTTAAGGATTATGGTTAATTGAAGAGGGGCGATAATGCAATATTACGGGCACAACCAAAAAAAAGTGGGTGCCGCCATACAGGATTAAGTTGTTTTGAGATCAGAGAAACACCAGCAATTGGTGCTTAGATCAGCGCAGCATCTTTAACAGTGTACTCAGCCTGCTCTTCAAATTTCTTCTATCTACAATGAAATCAAGGAATCCATGCTCAAGTACA
>JACOSO010000021.1 GCA_016178785.1 Bacteroidota bacterium
CCGTTGAAGTAAATGCGCTACCCACGCCCATTGCCATTGAGCTAAAGTGTATTGCAGTTATTTAGTCGTCCCTTAAAAACTCATTTTTAGGTTATAGAGATTTTGGATAAGGTCATATTGGCTTTTCAGAAGCCTTAAAGCTGTTTGAAAAAGTTGAGCCAAAAAGACAAGCGGGTTCAACTTCCACTTGTTGATCATTCTCTTGAAGTTCATGCCTGCCGCAGCCAGCATGACATTGATGTTATCGCCTTTAATCCCTTTGTAAAAGTTGCGGCTTAAACGATGGTCTTGTTTTAAGTGCCCTATTTTTGGTTCGATGGCAGCTCTGCGTTTAAACCCATTCCGGAGTTTTTGTTTTTGATAAGGCGTTCTCTGTTTATCGGGCTTATCCGGGGTAACAATGGCCGTCCCTAATACTTCTTTCACTCCACGGTAGCCACGGTCCACAAAATTATTTTCAGGGTGATTCCCGTTAGCCTTTGCTGTTGCTCGATGGCCGGTTGCAATGTTTTGCTGTCATGCGCATTTTTCTCGATGTTGATCGCCCGATGATAACCCCGGTGGTTTTGGTGGTGATGATGCTGACCTTACTGCCGAACTCATACTTCTTATGCTCTTTGCCTTTGCTCATGCATTGGGTGTGCGGTTCGTGCAGGCTATAAATTTTGTTGGTGTCGGTTTTCTTTTGTGCCAATACTTTTTTGAAAAGAGAGAGTTCGTCTTGATGTAGGCTGGGCATGAGTTTGCGCTCTAGTTCTCTTACTAATCTTCCGGCTATGGTCTTTATTTTCCGGTCTGCTTTCCGTGCCCTTCCTTTATTTTTTGGATGGTGGCGAAAGCGTTGCTCCATCAATAATTTCTTTACCGTGCGCGTGTAACTCTGGCGCAGTTCAATGCCTTCCTTCAATGCAAGGCCAACACATTTCTTGATGATCTTGCGGTGCAGTTTATTGTCGGTGGGATAGGTGATGTTTTTCTCTTGCACCGTGGTGTCGGTAGTGGCCTCCTGGTCTCCACCATCTTTACCATTGACACGGATGCTTTCTTTCAAAATCAATTCGACCCCCGCTGCCCCGATACGGTTTCTAAAATGGACAAGCTCACTGGCTTCACAAGGCACGCCACAAGCATATGTTTTTTCACCGCTAAAATATTGGTAGTAAATATTTTCAAACCACTGTTCCACCACGCTCTCATCACTGAGGTTGCGCACATGTTTGAGCATGAGCAAAGACACCATCAACCGTATTGGTTTTCCGGGGCTGCCTTCTTCGGAATACAAAGGGGTAAACGCGTCTTCAAAAATGTCCCACTTGATTTGGTTCGCTAAAATGTAAAGAGGGTGACGGTGGCTCAATTGCTCTTCGAAGGTGCTGTAGAAACTCAGTTGGGATTGCGAAACTTGTTTTGGCGCCATAAAAAATCTGCAAGGTTTTCGACTTAAAGCTCTCCTTTCTTGCAGATTTTATCAACTCCAAATCCATCATTTCTTTTGAAATCAAACTCCGTTCAGCTTTTTAAGGGACGACTAGTTAGCGAAGCAATTCAAAGTTCCAGATTTAAAATTCAAAATCAGCTTAGCCCAAAAATGTTGAATCTTGAATTTTAAATCTTGAATCAATGTCGTTAACTGGGAATCCTTTACTTGCAAGCCCTTAACAAACGACATTGGCTTGACGGCTATGGTCGAAAGACCTGACGGGCACATAAAAATGAAATGGTTGTTTCGTTTGCGCTCCAATGCTCGACTCCTACTTCTTCGAGGAGTTGCTCACAAATGAAATAAAGTTGCTATCGGGCGACCACGAGGGAACGTTGATTGTTCCCTGGCCTCCATACAAATAAGCAATTACTTTCGGTGGCCCACCATCTGCTTTCATGAGTTTCAGCATGACGCGCTGGTAAGCGGGATGTTCATCGGGGTTGATCGTCTCTGGAAAAGAGAGATAAGCAATCCACTTTCCGTTGGGCGAAATGTGCGGGAACCAATTATTCGACTCATCAAAGGTGATTTGCTCTTTAGCCGTACCATCGGGTTTCATGCGCCACAGTTGCATCGTTCCGCTCTGGCTTCCGTTGTAATAAATGTATTTCCCGTCAGGCGAATATTCAGGGCCGTCCACATGACCTAAAGTATGCGAGGTGAGCTGAGTTTCTTTTCCTCCGTCAATCGAGTTTTTATAGATCTGATAAATATTGCTCCCGTTGCGCTGCGCCACATAAACCACTTCCTTGTTATCAGGCGCCCATCCATGCCAGTAAGAAGGAGTATGCTCAGTGATAAGTTTAGGAGTCCCTCCTTCCAGCGGCATGACATAGACCGTTGATCCACCACTGGGCAGCCCTTCGCGGTGATGGCTTAGCGCAAGAAGTTTTCCATTGAAGGAAATGCCGTGATCGTTATTGTTCCGGTTGGCGAAGCCGGTATTCAATTTCTCAAGTTCACCGCCATCCACGGGGATTTTGTAAAGAAATCCATCCATGTTGAACAACAGCTTTTTTCCGTCCGGCAGCCAATTGGGGGCTTCAAACCTTCCGTCAGATTCATGAATTACTTTTCGTTTTCCATCAAACACATTTGCAATTTCAAGGCGACTTCCCAGAAAGCCATCCTTGTACGGATCGTATTTTTCATGCACCGGCTGATCGATACGCACGTTCCAAACATTCGCCTCTTCCGTAACATCTGCATTGTGTGAGCAAATGAATAGTCCGGCAAGTACTTCGTCTTTCATGTTGGTCATTTCATGATAACCGATTTGCTGAAGCGGTTCTCCCTCGTGTGCTGCACGCATGATGAAGTTTTTACCTGTGCGCTCCAACTGTAAAATGCTATATCCTTTCTTAGGCGCTAAGATCTCATCTTCATCCAGCCGATCTTTCGATGTGCGTTTGTCCCTGTTCCTTCAAATGAAAAGTTGGCTGTAAGGATAAAATCGCCCCTGAGTTTTGTGAAAGAATACTGAAACTCGTCACGCTGAAACCAGATGTTATAACCTCCGCCCTTCAAATGATACGATTGATTTTGCTTATTGAAATTGGTGGCTCCTGCCAATTTTGGTTTGCCAATGTCCATTTGATTTTCAAAAATTCCCTGCTGTGCTGTGGCTGCTTGCGCAAGGAGAATAAAAGCGAGTGAAATCTTGAAATCATTCTTCATGTTGCTTCGATTTTAAGATTGAAAATTGCGACACCAAACTATCCCCTTCAGGTCATAGACAATTTCAAAAATCTGGAAATTTTATTTGTACTCCTTGAGGCGTTTTTGATTTCCAGTTTTCCAAGTCAAACAATGAAGAAGCGCTCAGCAGTACAATAAAGTGCAATGCAATATTCTTTATAATCCCTGACATGCTGATTTAGTCTGAATGTGGAAAAGAAAGATACTCAAAAAATCATTTTTTTGTCAAGGGCATGGCGCATGGAGAAAAAGTTCGGTGACAACCTGCCTACCAGACAGGCACCGACCTTGGGCAAGAGATCGGTGACAATAACAGGCTTAAAATTGGGATCAGATTCAATGTCGCTGGTTAAAGCGGGGGGGCAATTCAAAGTTCCAGATTTAAAATTCGCAATTAGCCTAGTCCAGCAATGTTGAATCTTGAATTTTAAATCTTGAATCAATGTCGTTGGTACTACTTGAAATGCTCGTTATTTTCTTCGCTCCTGAGCAATCCTTTACCACAAGACATGTTGATGGATACACCACATTGTCCGCACCTACCTGGCATGTACCTGCTGAATGGCCGGTATATCTTTTGATTGCATTGGGGATGATGTACATAGCCGGTGACCATACTTAATAATTTGCTGCTGATGGGGATGGGTTGAATATCTTCTTTGAATGGTTTCATAGATGGAGCAGTTAGTTTTGTTGATCGCGATCGGGGGCCATACTAAAACTCACCACCAATTTGTTGGGATCTACGATCGTTCCGGGCAACTGCACATTGTAGCTGCTGCCTGAAAGCACAGCCCTTCCTACTCCAGGGGCTCCATTTGTCACCGCCCTAAAGCCGAACTCACACATCTTCATTAAGAGTTGGTTGTCGTGGATGTGTGCACCTGTTACTACAGGCCAGTTTTTATCGTTCTTGTCGAAAACATAGTCCATAAGCTTGCTTTTTTGATGAATCAAAGGTGGAGGAACAAATCAGGCCGGGTAAGCGCATAAATACCCGTTTTCAAAAACAGGTATTTCTAACTGGTTATATTGGTTTTACAGTGACGTGCTTGTTGTTTTAAAGTAGGCAGTAGACAAAAGGCAGTCGGCAGTAGACAGAAGGCAGTCGGCAGCGAGTATGAACTGCCTACTGGTGACTGCTTACTGCCTACTTTAATTCCGTCATAATAAACTTAACTTATCACTAGTAGATTGAGTTGATAAGAACTGAAACTCAACTTTTTGAAACACCCCACAAAAATCCATAGGTAGCTCTTGCGCCATTGAGATTCCTAAACCGGCCACAAGAAGCTACCACGGATTCAGCCAACCTGTATCATATTTTTCTGAGAGTCCAATCGCCAGGCCACTTCTATTCAATCGCAAACAGTGGTCTGGCGACTTTCACTTTGATGATTCAAAGGTGAACGGAATGGAGCAAACAGGTAAGCGCATAAATACCCGGTTTTAAAAACAGATATAAATACCTGTTTTTAAAATCCCGTTTTCTTTTGTCTCCCCTATCCTTTAGACTTGCATTAAACTTAAACCATAAAAAACGTTATGAAAAAATCACTTTACAGTTTACTAGCCGTTGGCCTTGTAGTGGTCTACGCGTGTAATTCTAAATCATCAGACACAGCTCAAAAATCAGAACCACTGATCCTGAGCGGAGGGGCCACTTCCCTTTATGCTGTACCGCTCGACACGGCTGTAAAGAATATCAAACATTACGATAAGAACATAAAAATGTATGACAGTTTAATAGCTGCAGCACAAGGCAAGAAACCCGATAAAAAAATCCCGATCAAAGCCTTTACTATCCGTGCCGCAGATTTGTTTGAAGCCATGGGCATGTCTGCTGCAGACACCGTGAAAGCCACTTATAAATATGTGCGCGTTTACCTGGCCATGAACCACAAAAATGATTTCAAAATGTATCTCACTCCGGTAGATGGAGCGAACCTGAGCGCTAACCCTCCGGTAGCAGGAAAAGATGTTATCATGACAGGAAAATATAATGGCTTGAGTTCGGATGGAAGTTACGTGCTGGATTTTACTCAACCGTGCCCGACTACCTGTCCAACGGGGAGTCCACTTAATAATTAAGACGGATGGATCAAGTTATAAGTTTGATAAATAAATGCGCCCCTTTGCCTGTGCTAGTAACCACGGCATATGGATTATTCATTTACAAACGATTAATTGAAGAACTTAAAATATTTTCCTGGTTTCTTTTTTTGTCGGGATTTATTCAATTGGTGTCTTCCCTACTTTGGTTCAACAGGCAAAACAATCTGCCCCTGCTACATTTATATGTGGCAGCGGGCTTTGTTTGCCTTGCCTGGTTTTACGCCTCGGTTTTAAAGGACTTCGTAAACCAAAAGATTATTTGGGGAGCAGCAATACTCTTTACCTTATTCACGGTTATCAACTCACTGTTCGTTCAAAACATACTTACCTTCAACTCTTACGCACTTACAACTGAATCAGTACTGATCATTATCCTGTCGCTGTTCACATTTATCGTGCTGCTGAATGATATCGTAAAGGAAAAAAGGATGCCCCTGATTAAAAGTCTCAACTGGATCAACTCGGGATTGTTCATCTACTATACTTCCAGCTTGCTTATCTTTTATTTTGGTGATCTTTTCACACGCAAATTTCCGGTGTACTTAAATCAATATACCTGGGTTCTTCATGCCTTTTTTTCTTTAGTGATGTATTCCTGTTTCTTTGTAGGGTTATGGAAGCGACCCCGGAACTGAATTTCTTAAATACATTACTACCGCTGGCGGGCATTCTCTTTGTTATCGCAACTGGCGTCATTTTACTTAATCAGCATTTTCATAAGAACCTTTACCGGCAAAAGCTAGAACAAGAGGAATTAAAAACTCTTCATCAGCAGCAACTATTGCAATCAAGCATACAGGTGCAGGAGGAAGAGCGCAAACGTATAGCGCAAGACCTTCACGATGAACTGGGCGCTGCACTGTCCATCGCGCGAATGCACCTGGTACAATTGGAACAGCAAAGTGCCGACAAGTCGGATGGCATACTATCTGCCTTGAAAAATGTGAGAACCCTCACCGAGTCCTCGCTGGCTTCGATGCGCAGAATAAGTCATGAGCTGATGCCTCCGCAACTGGAAGCATTCGGATTGATAAAGACGTTGAAGGCAATGGCAGATCAAATCAACAGCACAAATAAAATCACTATAAACATTTTGTCCTCGGAATTACCTGAATTATCCTGGCCAATTAATGTAGGCTTGTACCGCGTAAGCATGGAGCTGATCCACAATACCATAAAACATGCGCAAGCCACAGAAGCACACATCGAACTAACGTGGGATGGCCATTCAATAACACTCCAGTATTCCGACAACGGAAAGGGGCTACCTGAAAATACGACATCAACAGGGCTTGGACTTAAGAGCATAGAAGCGAGAACAAATTCATTGCATGGCACGCTCACGCTGGGCACCGGAGAAAGCGGAGGCTTTTGCGCTGTGGTGAAAATACCATTCAGCAGGTAAAACCAGGGCTGACGCATCTAAATTTTTTTGTTTTGAAATTTGAGTTAAAAGGTCTGATTCTAACCCCTCCAGCGTCATCGCAGAGGAGGTCTTACTGAATTGGGAGAAGAATTTTCTTCGAAATCCGCGATCCCGATGGTAGGAGCACGCTCAACTGGATTGCGGTACTCGATTACGATTTGATTCTTATGGAGTTTCTCCTCGGCCGCAATGACAACCCTTGTTTTTACCGTCATCGCAGAGCATAATTTAGCTGCTCTTGCAGGTAAAACGACACCAACCAACTTTTGCACAGTAAACCATATCTTTGGCAATATGCAAGACAAGATATGCATCGGGCTGGTGGAAGATCAGTTTCTTTTCAGGGAAGGTATGAAAGCAGTTCTGGCTTCATGGCCTGATATTGCCGTTGTCTTTGAGTCTGCCGATGGTCATTCAGTAGTTAAAAAGTTAAGTGAAAGCACCGTGCTGCCGCAGGTGTTGTTAGTAGATCTTTCGCTTCCCCCGTTAGGCAAGGAAGAGTTTAGCGGGGTTCAAGTAACTGATGCTGTACGTGAAGCTTTTCCGGACATAAAGATCCTCATTCTGTCCGTGCATGAAGATGAAAACTTCATCGCTCAGTTAATTGAACATGGCGCTCACGGATACCTTGTCAAAGACAGCAACCCGCAAGAAGTTTATGAGGCCATCCGTTCAGTGCATAACAAAGGTTCTTACATTAATGCACGCACACTGAAAGCGATTCAGAATAATATCGGAAAAAAAGAAAAGCCCAGAGGCAACGGTATGGCCAATGTTTCGCTAACCAAACGAGAGCAGGAAATTTTACAACTCGTTTGCCGGCAACACACCGCTGATGAAATTGCGGAAAAACTTTTCATCAGTGTGAAAACAGTCAATGGCCATCGGAATAATTTGCTCCAAAAAACCGGATCACGAAATGTGGCCGGACTGGTAGTGTATGCGCTGAAAAACAATATTGTTGAAGTCTATTGAAAACTTCATCGGTCATTATTCTACAGATACCATTTTAAATTTTCAATCATACTCCAACAGTTATTACTACTTTCCCTTTGTGAGCTCCATCACCGAAAAGCCTGAATGCTTTAGGAACTTCATCTAACCTGTAGGGGCCATCTATCACAGGTTTGACTTTACCAGCTTCGAAAAGCTCGTTCATATAAGCTAAATCCTTGTTTAGCTTCAGCGCAACAATGCGTATCTTCTTTTTACTGATCATCGAAATCCAGGGCCACAGGATTAAAGCCTGGAAAAGCCGAACCATGGAACCCCCAACCGTAACATAAATTCCCTTGGGAGATAAAGCTCGAATATAATCGAATATCGAACGGTTCGTCTTAACATCAAGAATCAAGTCATAACATTTCCCATTCTTTGTGAAATCTTCTTTGGTATAGTCGATGACATAATCAAAGCCGAGTGAGCGCAGCATTTCCAATTTTCCTGAGCTGTCAACGCCAGTCATTTCAACTCCGTATAATTTGGCAATCTGCACTCCGAAGGTACCCACACCTCCGCCCGCACCATTAATCAAGAGTTTTTGTCCTGCCTGAATTTGACCTTTATCCCGAAGGCCCTGTAATGCCAGCATTGCAGCCTGAGGTATTGCCGCTGCTTCCTCGAAGGTCATACCGGCAGGCTTCAAGACCAATGCATTTTCACGAGCGCATACATACTCCGCGAACCCTCCCCAGGTGCCGCTTAAATCTCCATACACTTCATCGCCCGGTTGAAACTTCTTTATTTTTTTGCCAACTGCTTCAATTCGCCCGGCTACGTCAGAGCCGAGTATTTTTATCTTCGGTTTTAGAAAGCCATTGATCATCCGATTGATGAAGTCTCCTTGAAGGAGGGCCCAGTCCCAATCGTTTATTGATACCGCATAAACTTTTACCAGTACCTCATCTTCCTTTGGAATAGGTTTGTCTATCTCTTTTAACTCAAGAACATCAGGAGTTCCGTATTGTGTGTAGACAATCGCTTTCATTTACAACGATTCGTTTTTACAAGATTATTCCTCAAAAAAGACGAACATCAACCCAATACCAACATACCCCACCCACCAAAATACAAGAATGATTTTCAAATAAGTAGGAGCGTTGCTGGAGAAAATATACCGTGAGCCTACCAGGTAAATAATGATAAAGAAAATTTGCACAAAAGGCCATCCCCCACCGTAATAAAAATAATTGGTAACGGGCGAGTAGCCCAGGACTGCAGCCAACTCCAGGCAGATGCCTACAATCAAGCTTCGGTCTGCAAATAAATTTTTCATTTTTTACTTGTCCAATCTAAAACAAAAACTCCGGGAGTTAAACTATGGCTTCCTCAAGAAGGCCGTGTGGCCGACAATCGAATTCAGCAAGTATCAGGTTTCTATCCGTTTCTCCTGCCTGTAGTTTTGAATTAAAATTTTACAAACATGAAGACACAACAAGAATCAAACATGTCAAAGGAAGAAAAAAACAAGGCCATAGTAGGCGAATGGTTCACCCATTTCTGGGGCAAAACCTGCGATCTCGGCATCGTTGACGAGCTCGCTGCTCCCAATATGCTTCTGCGTTATTCCCTTCACGAACCTCGCCACGGGCATGAGGACATCAAAGCGTTCATGACCGACTTTCGCAAGGCATTCCCCGATCTTAACTTTTGGGGCACTGCCGATCTTATTGCCGAGGGCGACTATGTAGTTGGTCGTTGGGAAGGTGGCGGCACGCACACAGGTCCGGCTTTCAGTGATTTTCTCATCGGAGGCTTACCGGCAGCAACAGGCAGGAAGATGCATTTTACCGGCACCACTGTACTTCGTCTTGAAAATGGTAAAATCGTTGAAGAGATTGGACTGGACGATGGTGTAACAGCACTTCAACAACTTGAATTGATTAAGGCCATCTGATTTTTAGCGGTCGGTGAGTTGTCACCGACCGCTGCTCTCAACTTAAAAGCTCAATTATCTGCCCCTTTGACTCGATCAAAAAATTCGGATCATGTTGGTTCATGCAGGCGAGCTGCTTGAGAGGGGGTTATTCCTGCATATGATTTGAATTCCTTGATAAAATGCGCCTGATCGTAATAACCACATTCAAGAGCTATGGAAGTAAGGGAAGATTCTGACGATTGAATTAGTTCAAGACTCTTATTGAATCGTTGAACGCTATGAAAGCTTTTTGGTGTTAAACCTACCCACTCAAGAAATAATCTCTGAACATAGCGTTCAGAAAACCCATAGTGTGACGCTAGATTCTCTATACTGAAGGCATCGTCCTTATAGATATGGTTGCACAGCTCTTCAACCAATTTGAATTGCCCTGTTTTTTTATCGCTCTTGAGTAATCTCCGGATTAAGAATGAATCGAGAACTTTAATTTTTTGCGCAAGCGAATGCTGATCCATCAGTTGGTCATACCATCCGGTTGATTCTTTATTTAGTATATCGTAAAGATCAATCGAGCCGTTGGTGAAGTTAGATATCTGATCGGGAAAGAAAAGAGCACTGGCACATGAATAGAACCGCGCGACCAAAAGAGTAGTGCCTTTTGTCACTGTAGCCCTGGTCGGTGTAGTTAAATGTCCGAGCACCTCCAGGTTGGGCACTTTTGCAAAACTATCACCTCGGTGCCTGACCGTATTCCCGTTCGAGATGTCTATACAAAGTTCTACGTGTCCGCTGGGGTACATAACTTCCATGGAAACACTCTCATCGCAGGTGCAAACCCAATAATACTTTATATATGGTTTTAAAATATCCGATGGGGGGAACCCTTTAGACTCCGTAAACATTTTTGTCTTTCTATATTTTAATTCGGTAGTTCGTTTTTTTACAATTTTCTTTTCTCACTGGATTCTTCATTTGTATAAAATTATCTACAACAAAATTTTAACATATGAATAACAATAAAAAGATTCTACTCCTTGCCTTCCTGGCATTCGTCCATTTCATTACGCATGCGCAATCGAACAAAACCAATGAAAATGCTTTATTGGAAGAAGCCAAAAAAGCGATTGCCAAAAGTAATGCCATGCACTTCGACTTATACGCTAAAAATGACGGATCTGTTGTTAAACTATTTGCCGAAGATGCATGCCTTATGGCACCTAACGCGCCTGCCCTATGCGGTCGTGATGGACTTGCCAAGTTTTTTAAAGATGCCTACGAAACAGGTGGAGTCAGAAGTGGTAAGATCACCACACTAAATGTCTACGGAGACGGCCACGAATTTGTAACGGAAGAAGGACTCTACGAAGTCTTTGATGCCAACAAAAAATTAGTTGATGATGGCAAATTTCTGATCCTGTGGAAAAAGACTAAAGATGGATGGAAAGATTTCAGAGATTCATTCAGCAGTAATCGTACACAGCAATAGTGCGCTGCCGTTTCTGCCTGTGGTCGGTGACAACATCGACCCAGGCTAAAACTTACCTTGTCTCGACATACATTTGAATGATGTCGACATACTCGCCAGAGATTTGCTTTATGGCTTTCACATGTTTGCCTTCTTCTACAAATCCTAAATTCTTGTACAGCTCAATGGCATTTGTATTTGTGGCAAACACATTCAAAAAAACTTTTTCAATTCGACCGTTTTCTTTAGCCCAGTTCAAAAGAGTCTTGATTAACGCCCGCCCGATTCCTCGCGCTTGATAATCGGGATGAACGTTTACGCCAAACTCTCCGGTGTGGCAGTTTTTCTTTTTGCCAAGTGGCCCAAAAAATAAAAGTCCGACTATTTCTTTATTCATTTCTGCAACCAAAGTAATTGCCGAAGGGTTCTGTAAAGAATTGTTTATCCAGGTTTTCTCCTCCTCAATGGTTATTCCGTATTCGTCTATAGTTGTTAGCACCTGATCGGTCGATGTAAATAATACCTTGGAGTATTGAATTATTTTTTCAGCATCATTTTCATCAGGTCTTCTGATGAAAAAGGTTCTGCCGTCTTTGGTTTGGTGTTCAGTCATAATCACGCTGTTGCTCTTTGGGGCCAAGACTAATAAATAAAACGCTGATGAGGAACGTCAAGTTTGACGATATGATTCTTGATTATGAGTGGAGAAGGCGAAAAAATAGTAAGATGAATCTATAACCTACCGCTGGCAATTTACTTTACCACTGGCAATTTCGCGCCATTCCAACTTTCGATACCACCTTCCAGTTCAAAAACGGTTAATCCCTTTTTGCGCATAGATACGGCTGCCGTGTGGCTGCGCTTGCCTGCCAGGCAATAAACTAAATAGGTTTTGCTTTTGTCGAGTTTGGCAGTATAGGTATCAAAATCTTTATCATGTACATTTTTATTAACAGCCTTATCCAGGTGACCTTCATTGAATTCATCGGCAGTTCGCACATCGAGCACCACGGCAGACTTGTCATTCAACTTTGTTTTAAACTCCTGTGCCGAGAGGATTTGTTTTTGCTGCGCAAATAGCAGGGTAGGAGCTAGCGCTAGAATGAATATGAAATGTCGCATAACTGTTGATTCAAATGAATTTTATTCTCCATTTAAAGTTAGTCAGAATATAATTGGCATTCATACTCCTAGTTGTAATTCATCGCACTAGCTAGCCATCTGCCGACTCATCCTGCTGAACGTGTAAGGCAAGTAGTCTTCAACATGCATGTTTAGTAAGTTAAATCCCCAAATCATTAAAAGCCATGAAGAAAATTGCATTTGTAATGTTGGCTTGTATCGAATCTATCATAGGCCTGTCGCAACCAGCGCTTGTTGCATTGGAAGACAAAACCAAAACCTTACAAGAGCGCTATCTTTTAATGAAAACCAAATCCGAAACCTATCAAGACTACAAGGTCATTAAGGAAAGTATCCTGGATGGGGTGTGGAAAATAGGAAATGATTCCTTGAGGAAGCGAGAGCATCAACTTGAGGAAGCAAACGACAAAATAAAAGCTCTTCGAAATGAAGTGAGCATTGCCCGTGCGGAATTAAAATCCAATGAAGACTCTATGGCGAACGTTGTTTTTGCCAGCACACACCTAACTGTGTTGGGCATGAATTTTACAAAAGGGTTTTTTCTCACGCTGGTCGCCCTTGGTGGAACTGCACTGCTGGCAACAATTTTATTGCTTATGACGCGCATCAAAGCCATGCAAGTATTTGTGAAAGAAAGCAAGGTGATCGTGGCGAGTACTACCAACGAGTTTGAAGATTACAAACGAAAAATGTTTGAGAAGCAAACAAAGCTCACACGCGAATTACAAACGGAACGAAACAAATTAATCGAGCTGAAGGAATCTCAGAAGGCGGTATGAATTTAGACTCGCACATCACAACTCTCGTTTACTTCGCTGGAGTAATTACAATGTTTCTGAAATCGATCGGTCCATGGTCGCCCTGAAGAAGTAGCGGGCCCGGCTCACCTTCTTTGCTGTCGATGGCTCCGCCAGTGATACCGGGAATCTCCTGGTTGCTAATAATAGTTACTCCATTCGCAACAACCGTTACCATTCGTCCAATTAAAGTAACATCATAGGATTGCCACTCCCCCGGATCTTTTGCCACCATTTCACTTGGTGTAAGGAAACCATAAACCCCTCCTAAGTAAGTCTTCGATGGCTCTTTTCCTTTGTTGTCTTCGATCTGCACTTCGTAACGGCCACGCAGATAAACCCCGCTGTTGCTTCCTTTGTCATAACGGAACTCGATATGCAGTTTGAAGTCACTAAACTTCTGATCGCTTACCAAATTGCTTCCCGACTTAGCGCTTCTTAAAACTCCATTTTCTACTTTCCATTGATTCTCTCCCATTGCATGCCAGCCCTTCATATCTGCATCGTTGATAAGTTTAATCGGTTGCCCCCAGGCAGGCTCTCCTGATCCCCTTAATAAAGGAGCGCGTACTGCTGTCCATGTATATTTTTTATCATCGGTATAAATCATCGTGCCTTTCAGGTTGCCGCCATCCAATTCTCCTTCAAAGTCCATGTTTCTAGTTCCCTGCTCCCACTGTGGTGGAATTGAGAAGCTAAATTTTCCATTCGCCACATTGACAACAGCTATAGGCCGTGCACTTCCGAATGCATACACAAACCGCCCTACTAATGTTTTGCGCCCTGACTTCTCAATCTCCAGCCATGACGGGAGCTCTCTTCCATCTTTCTGAATGGTCATGTCCCAGCGACCTTCAATCGCGGTCATCTCTTGTGCAGATACATCGGTGCGGACTGAGTAGAATAACACGGCAATCAATACGAAACAGAAGCGATGCACTAAAGGGAATAGTATTGTTTTCATTTCCCAATGCTACTTATTCGTTAATAAATATCCAAGCTCTAAACTCACAGATGGTTCAGGTCAGTGACAACACTGACCTTGGGCAAAAAATATCCAAAAAACTGCAAACGGAATGAAACAAATTGATTGAGCTGAAGGAATCTCAGGCGATTTGAATTTCTGTGTATTTATTTAAAATGATTTTAATACTCACGGAGTTAACATTACTTTCATGCAGTTGTCTTCTTTAGCCGCAAAAATCCTGTAACCATCAGCGCCTTCTTTGAGTGACATGCGGTGGGTAATGATATCAATGAATGGAAATTTCTTTTCCTGGATCAACTTCAAAATTTCTGGCATCATACCTCTGGCCGGACATCTCCCGGTAACGTAAGTGATATTCTTGTCATACGCCTGCACAGGTGAGAAGGGCAAAAACTTGTCGTTGCAAACACCAACACTCGAGATAATACCACCCGGTCTTACCAATTGATAGGACAACTTCAAACTGAATTCGCTGCCAATAGCTTCCATCACCGCATCAGCTCCTCTTCCTTCGGAAGCATTTTGCACAATGCTAACTGCATCGGCCATTGAAGTATTGATCGGTATGGCGCCAAATTTTTCAGCCATTTTTAGCCGGGCAGCTTCACGATCTACCGCATAGATTTTCTCCGCACCATACGTGCGAGCTCCAAGTATAGCCATGAGACCCACAGGGCCGCATCCGATCACCACATAAACTCCTCGAGGTTTTATTTGCGCTTGCTTTGCACTGTAAAAACCAGTCGAGATGATATCACCGGCAAGCACACCTTCTTCCACTGAAACACCTTCGGGTAGTTTCATCAGTGATGAATCTGCCAGAGGCACGCGAACAAATTCAGCCTGGCCACCGTGCAATCCAATTCCATTTTCTACCCAGCCAAAGAGCTGATTTTTCACACATCGGCTGGTAAGACCAATTTGACAATAAAAGCATTCACCACAGCTTATTGAAAAAGGTGAAATGACCACATCGCCTACACGCAATGACTTCACTCCCTTCCCTACCTCCATTACCTCTCCTGCAAATTCATGGCCCATGCATGTGTGCATGTCAAGCCCGGTTTCGCGTCCGTGATAAACGTGCAGGTCTGAGCCACAAATGGCGCAACATTTCACTTTTACTACGACATCTGACGGCTGAGCGATTCCAGGATCAGCTACAGATTCATAAGTGATTTTCTCAATCCCATTGAAAGTAAGTGCTTTCATTTATCTGGTGTTTGTTTAATCATTCGCAAGATGAGATGAAGTTAAGTCATGGGCAACAAAGTGATGTCACGTGCAGGGTGGTATTTGATTTTTTAACGGCCGCCCTTTGTTTGGTCAGGTGATAATTGCTCAAGGTTGGTGACAACCTACCTGCATCCGTACGACTCCGGGAGGCGGGCACCGACCTTGGACAAACACGCTATAGTTTATAACAAACTATTTCAGCAGGAATTGGCCTGTAATAAACGTAGTTGTAGATCTGATCCACATCATATTCAGGCTCGCGATCGTTCTTAATGTCAATGGCACTTACAATAACACCACTGCTCTTGCTTACTTGTATTAACTGATTTCCCTTTTTCTCTTGCGCGGTCATCATCATCACAAAACCAGGAGTATTTTGTGAAGCTTTGAAACGAGCACTGAATTGTTTCATGGCCATAGAAGAATAAGCGAACCCGGCCTGCCCCAACTGACCGAAACTCTTAGACAATTGCTGGCCCATGGCTTTGCCTGACGGATCTGTTGTCTTCTGCGAAGCCTGAGCAAACGCTGCTGAATAAGCAGAAGCGGCTGCTCCGATGTAGGCAGCTCTCACCGCCTGAGCAAGCAAGAGCGCACGAACAAGAGCAGGCTGCCTCGGTGCAGGATAATACTTCCCGAATTTCAGAAGGCCATCATAACTCACCTTTACAATATTTTGCTCTGATGACAGTACTAATCCATCATCAGCCACATCAATACTTCGTGGTCTCTCTTTTCCTTCGAACTGAATTTTTGATGAAGTTATTTTCTTATTGCTACCTGCTTGTTTATCTACCTCATAAACACTTTCATCCTTTGGCGAATAAACGTAGAGTTTATTTCCCTTGTCGCCTGTTGGGAATGGCCGCACTTTATCTCCCGAGGAAGGTCCTCCTGCTTCAATCGAATTTTCCCAAACCAGAGTTCCTGAGTTTACATCCAGTATGTTTACTTCACGGGTGGTAATAAACAAGAGTCCCTTGGGTACCAACTCCGATCGCACCAAATCCCCTTTCAGCTTTACTGACTTCTCATATCTTAACTTACCTGCCACAGGGTCTAATACATTTAAGTAATACTCCTCTGCTTTGTCGTTCCAAGCATTATCAAATGCAGTGGTAATCAATATTCCATTCTCTGTGGGGAGATAATTCACAACGCTGCCTTGCGCTTTGATACCTTTTCCTTTGTTGCCCCACATAGTTTCACCGGTTTCATAATTCACGAGGTTAATCGTAGGTTTTTGAGATGATCTCGGGCAAATAATAATTCCCTTTTCGTGCATGATCACTTGGTTCATGTGATCATTTTCTTTCGCTGGTTGTTTCCACAGCGGGCCTCCGGTATTGCTGTCGAATGCGTAATAAAGATTGGTATAGAATTTCGTTGGGCCTTGCTGCTTTGAAGTGGTGAACCCCGAGCCGCTTTCTGACTCCACTTCCGTTGCCACAAAAGTTACATTCTTTTTAAATGGTGAAAATAAAATAGCTGCATTCTTTGAGGTAGTGATTTTGTTTTTCCACACCAGTTCACCCGTCTCTGATTTTAATTTCATGACATAACTGGGGTGTGTGATCACCACATTTTGTGCGTCTACTTCCAGTGGCTCACTGGTGAGTTTTTGCAAATTCCCAAATTGCTGACCAAGCGCCTGAAGTTTGCCTAAGAAGCCTTTCGTTGTAGTGGCTTCCGGTTTGAAGAGGTCTTCGTTTATCCACAGTTGTTTTCCTGATTGAATGTCATACATGAAAAGCGTGGCCACAATATTTTTCAAATCCTGGCCCTGCTTCACGCCAATGATTAAAAGCCTGCCGGAAAGAGGCAACACATGTCGACTCAGCACACCAATACCCTCTTTCTGAGAATCGAAAAGAACTTTGCCACCTGTCACTTCAATAAGTGCTTGCAAAGGAATGGTGGAACTCTGATCCGTCTTGTAAGAGATAGTCAAAAATTCCGTGCCTTCCACTTCCTCCAACAGAGAAGGATCGAGGGCAGCATATTTCTTGTTTTCCCAAATTATTTTTCCGTCAGTAGGATTTACTCCATAAAGTCCGTCATTGGTGCTGACAATAATGTAACCTAAAGAATGAACCCGCTGCCAATTAATGGCGCTTGTAAATTTTGCCGACCATGACGCAGCCGTCTTCGGCTGTGCGAGCGACAGCAGAGAAATGAATAAAATCCCTGCGATGAAAAAGGGTTTGAATAAAGGGTTCATGGGCAAAATAATTTTAGCGTTAATGCACATGAAATGATCAACGGGGGGTCATTTTACATGCGAAGGTTTTTTGATTGTACTGATTAAAACCAAATAAGATGCCACATCCCACTCACGCTTAGATAGCGTAACGAAGTTAACGTTATATTTTTCTCAAGTCTTATGTCTTTCTAGTTTTATTCTGGGTTAAGCCACACTACATTTTGCTGCGATTTGTGATCTTGGCCGATAATGCCCCTGTACAAGCCCGGCCGTCTTGCTTTTTTGTAACGGTATCCACCTGATTGCGTGAGCTTCTCAGACACAATAGTAGCTGTTGCGTAACTATCGTCAAACGAGCGACACTCTGCGATTACATCTCCAAAAGGATCAATAATCATCGAGCAACCATTTTTCAGTTGATCATCGTCCATACCTATCGGGTTTGAAAAAACTACATACACTCCGTTATCGTAAGCTCTCGCGGGCAGCCATTTCATTAACCAACCTCGTCCTTTCATGCCATCAAATTCTAATCGCAATGATGTTGGGTCGCTGTCTCGATTTTCCCAAAGCTTGGGATCAACAAAACCGGCACCTGGTCTGGTGGAAGGCGTGCACATGGTAACGTGTGGCATAAAAATGATATCCGCTCCAAGCAGGGCAGTTGCTCTTACATTTTCTATGATATTGTTATCGTAACAAATCAGTATGCCGCATTTCCATCCATGTATCTCGAAAACGCAGTATTCGTGCCCCGCGGTTAAATAGGGATTAATAAACGGATGTAGTTTTCTAAACTTTGCAACTAACCCGTTTTTGTCAACGCATACATAAGCTTTGAATAAATTGTCATTGCCATCCTTCTCAAATAGTCCTGCCAAAACGGTGATGTTGTACTTCGTTGCAATTTCTCTAAGCCTTAAAATACTTTTTCCTTCAGGAATGAGCTCCGCCAGGTCAAGCATTTGATCTTTTGAGAGTCTCCTTGCAAAAGTGTAACCGGTAATCGAGCATTCGTGAAATGCGGTTACGTTAGAACCCTCTTGAGATGCTCTTTTAGAAAGTTCTTCAATCACCGAAAGATTGTAATCCTTGTCACCGCTTCTGTGCTCAAACTGAGCACTTGAAATTTTTAGCCTATCCATTGTATTCGTATACTTTACTTTTTGATTTCATTTAATAAGAACATCTTCATTCGCACATCGCTCTCGGGCCGGTCGGACTTGTTGGTTTTGACGGCCGCTATTTTATCCAGCACATCAAATCCCAATTCGAGTTCTCCATACACAGTGTAGCCTCCATCGAGGTGAGGTGTTCCGCCAAAGGTCGTATAGATTTTCTTTTGTGTGTCGTTTAGGGTCAGGTTGCGCTTCATGATCGTACTGTCCAGCTGCGATGGTCTCCAGACCTTGCGTTGCACAATATAAAATTGACAATTGCTGCTTGCCTTTTCCGGGTTGTTGTCACGAGCAGCAGCCAGCACACCCCGTTTGTGATAAATATTCTGTTCGGTTCTAAACTCTGCAGGAATCCGCTCACCGGCAGCAGATCCTCCTCCCAGCGCTTCTTCTGGTTTGACTTCTTTGCTCTTCGGATCGCCACCCTGAATCATAAAATTATTAATGACACGATGAAATAGCAGGCTGTCATAAAAACCTGCTTTTATTTTGGCTACGAAATTATCGCGATGGAGGGGTGTCTCATTGTATAGCTTCACCACCATGTCGCCCAGGGAGGTAGTGATCAGTACATGATAACGACCATCTTTGATGTCGATAAGCTTAGTGTATTTTTTAATGGACGCTGTCTCTTCACGCGTGAATTTTCGAAACGTCTTAGTGGAAGAGCATGCTGCAAAAACGAAGCAAAGTAGAATAAGTTTTTTCACGAGTGATATCGTTGTTAGCTGTTGGTTTTAAATATATGGAGAATTCGTCTTTTGTGCCGAACCGTCTACAGAAGTGATACAAACAGATTTGGTTTCAGGTTGGTGACAACACGTGACAACACCGACCTTGGGCAAACCAACCAGCAACGAAAGGCTCCATTATATCATTGCACCCACTTTTTCAGGTAAATACAATTCCAATTGATTTCTCTTCCTCAAAAGAAGGAGGTAAAAAACAACACCGGTTGCAATTACAACCACAAGTCCGATCAGATAAAAATAATTCTTGTTAAGAATAATTGTTTTACTCTCTATCATCGAAGCTATTCCATTATTCGCTCCATGTGCAAGTACTGCCCACCAAACACTTTTTCCATTTAAAGTTAACCACGCGTAGATAAAGCTCAGCGAAATGCAAAACAACGGGAACCAAATAAACGCTTCTATTAATGGATACTCGGGTACATTGTATCCTAATAATGCAACCGGCATGTGCCATAGTCCCCATATTGTTCCGAGTATTAATACCCCCTTCGTTAATCCGTACTCCTTGATCAATAAATTTTGCAAAAATCCTCGCCAACCTAATTCTTCACCAAAGGCAAACAACGAGGTTCCGATTGAGGCTACGGGAGCCAGGAAAGCAATGGCCATAAAATATTTTTCTTTGGGAATGTTGTAGGCAGCAGTTTTAAGATTGGTCTGAATCAACATCTCAACTAGGGCATACAGCATTACAATACCGATGGCATAAAATAAAAACTGCCAGCTTTTAAACTTTAATCCAAATCCCTTCCAACCGAGATTATAGTATTTTGTCAATATAATGGTTACTAGGGTTGGGATATACATCATGCCAATAAGGATTGACTGCGCACTATCTGACTTGGCATTTGAAATAAAGAAATAACAGATTGGCCCAAATATTCCCCACGAAAGACCTATGGACAAAAGGACAAATTGATAGATTAATTTTTTTCTAATCATGTGAGTAAAACTTTAAGAATTAAATTTTACTCAAAACTATTTAATCAAATAATTTCTACTGATGCACCCAGGTTAAGAAATGGTTTTAGCAACTCGTTTTCTTATCCTGCTCAGCGATTGAGGCTTCACTCCAATGAAGGAAGCAATCAAATATTGTGGTATGCGTTGAGTTAATTCGCTGTAATTTTTTACGAAATTCAAATATCGCTGTTCAGGGGTGTGGGTATAGAGCGATAACAACTGATTTACCACTATGGCAAACCGATGTTCAAGCACAATTCTACCAATTTTGTTTCCGTCTTTTATGTCGCAGTAAATGATTTGCAAATCATAGTAATTGATTACCAAAAATTCACAATCCTCGATCGCCTTTATAGAATGTATGGCATTAGACTTGTTAATGAACGTGTGATATTCTGAAACGAAGTCTCCTTCTTTTGTAAAATCGGTAATAGCCTCATCATCGTTTTTGAGAACGTAATAGTAAACGAGTCCTTTATTTAAAAAACCAACGAGATTATTTCTGCTGCCTTCTTTTAAAAAGAATTCTCCTTTTTTAATTGATAAAGGTTTGAACAAGTTTTCCATTAATTTCCTTTCAGCATCACTTAAGTCTGCAATTCGACCAAAAGTATTTAATAACAGCTCGTGCATTTCACTCATCTCTTAAAGTAATTGATTCGTAAAATTACCTATTTCTCGCCTTAGTATTTTGGTGTGCGTCAGGTTTGGAATGTTACCAGGAGATCATTTTGCGTCAGGTCGGGGAGACACTGCTAAGAAAGAGGGTTAACTCTCCCATCGAGGTGAAGATTACCGCCAAGTATCGTCTCCTGTTTCAGGGACGATACGCTATCGGTGACAGGCATCGTCCTCTTCGAGAGACGATGCTCGAACAATAAAAAACTATGTTCACCCATTGCAGTTGTCATAGAAATCACCGAACCGCCCTCCAGCTTATAAATGCTCCGCAAAGAAATGTCTACGGTTGCCATTTTGTTAATCTAGTAAATTTATTGACTTATTTTTCGTTTTATAATTTTGCCTTCTTTTTTTGCAAGAACATAGAGAATAACCCCAATGAGCAATAAGAAGACCGCTGTAAAAATTGAGCCTTCAACACCCATAGCTCCTCCTGTAAGCAATTCAGGTCCATTCAATTTCGCTTGAATTATACTTCCCATATCATCCAGACCTGTAAGATTAGAACCATAAAAAGGTTGTGCGAAATTCCATCCTACATGAAAGAAAAAAGGCAGCCAAATTCTTTTAGTATATACGTATAACATAGCCATCGTGAATCCCCAAATCAAAATAAAAAATACACTGAATAGATTAACATTGGGATTAAACAAATGGTCAGTTTCAAACAGCATTCCAATGACTAAGGTTATGTTAGTGCCCAACCAATTTTCACACTGCCGTATTATTATGCCTCTAAAGAATAAGTCTTCAAGTAATGCGGCAACCACTAAAAGTCCGAATAGCCTTAACGAATAGTGAACTGCTGTTATGCCAAGAAACTGATAGTAGTCTAAAAAATATAAAATGGAAATGGATAAGGAAATTGTTAAAAATCCCAAAGCAAAACCTCCAAGCATTTCTTTGGGCAAATATTTTATTGACAGTTCTGTGATTTTTCTTTTGTCATACAACCGAAACAAATAGTAGTATCCGAGCAATAGAACCATGACAGAAACGCCATGGATCATGGGGTCAGCAATACCCTTATCTTGAATGATACCATAAAAAAATGGTTTTGATACGAAGTTTTGAATTGCCACAAATAGTGAAAAGCAAACGCCAATACCTATGATAATTTTGGTAATTGGAAAGTACAGTACTCTTTTGATTGATGTAGTCATTATTTTTAGATTAACTCAATGATTTTGAGCTTGGACGCGATAAGCGGCCGGAGAGTTACCAGTTTATTGTTCTTAAAGTTCCGGTAAATAGAAGGACAGAATTGCTGGAGTGTGTTGCGGTCAGCGACACGACAACGAAAGGTGACCAACTTCATCTAAGGGAAAACGAACGCTAAATTTTTGGGGATTCTTCGCTGGTGGATGATTATTTTTTATGTGCCTGTATATTCAAGACCCGTGCAGAAGTTTAAGTGTCTTGTTACTCTTTGCCGCTCAGAATTGGGTTCATTTTTTTCGCAACCAATCCTGAGCAAAGCGAAGGATCTCCTCTTCGCAGCTCCGATCAAAACTAACAACACCGACCTTGGACATAAGGACTGCCCATGATTTATTTACGCTCATCTGCCTTAAAGGAGATGCCGCCAATTCGAACATGTAGCCGTGAAAAATTCAATGCATTGGACATGAACACCAAGTTAGAAAGAAAATAAAAAGATGAGTTTGGGGTTGAAAGTCAGAGTCAGATCGGTGAAAACACCGACCTTTGGAGAAATTTCACAACACCTATGAGCCACGCAAAATCTTCTCCATCTTCTTGCCCTTCGCCAACTCATCCACCAACTTATCTAAATACCTAACCTGTTGGGTCAAAGGATCCCTGATTTCCTCCACACGATACCCGCAGATTACTCCGGTGATGAGATTCGCATTGGAGTTTAGCGAAGCACGTTGAAAGAATATTTCAAAAGTTATCTTTTCTTTTATTAGTTCCTGCAGCCTCTTGTTATCGAAGCCTGTTAACCACTTTATGACCTGATGCAATTCTTCCTTGGTTCTGCCTTTCTTCTCTACTTTTGAGACATACATAGGATAGACCGAGGCGAATGTCATTTTTGCGATACGCTCATTGTGTGTGTTGGAGTTGTCCATGCCCGTTAGTTTCTAAAATGAAATTGTTTTACTGTCAAGTATCGTCTCCTGTTTCAGGCACGATACGCTATCAGTGACAAAGATTAATAATAATTTATTCAAATGTTAGTTCAACAAATTGAAGCTTCCGCTTTCTTTTAAAAAAAATCCTAAGAAAAATAAAACAATCGGTGTAATGATGGACCGCACTCTGAAATTGCTGCAACCCACAGGAAACCAGACCAACATCAACTTGCAGGATGACAACACTGACCTTGACAAAAAGGTTGTTATAGAATCGGACATCCATGTAGCATAAACGAACATATTAAACTTTATGTATAGCTTATGACAGCCTATTATCAAACTTATATATTCTGGCATGATTATGCAGTTGTGAATCGATTCTTCATGGTTAATCTTAAAACTCAAAATCGATGTTTCATAACTACTTAAAAATTGCAGTCAGAAATATCAACCGATATACTTCCTATACTTTAATTAATGTTTTAGGCCTGGCACTTGGAATATCTTGTGCGTTAATAATTTTCTCCGTAGTTAAACACCATCTGACCTTTGATAATTTTCATCCGAATTCAGATCGTATTTATCGTTTTGTAACCGAACAACACCGAGATCAGACCAGTTATCAATCAAGTGTCCCCAATCCATTGGGAAAAGTGTTTCGTGAAGATTACACTTTTGGTGAGAAAGTCGCACGTATATGCACCTTTGATGAGTTGGTGATTACATTTGAGCTAAAAGGGAAAGAGAAAAAATTTAAGGAAGCTGAGGTGGCTTTTGTAGAATCTGAGTTCTTTGATATTTTCAACTACCCACTTAGTCAGGGAAATTCCCAAACTGCTTTAACCGAACCCAATACTGCAATTATAACCGAAAAAATTGCGCAAAAATATTTTGGTGACGAAAGCGCTATCGGTAAACTATTCAGGCTTGATAAAATTGAATTTAAAGTTACCGGCATACTAAAAGACTTTTCTAAAAATACAGATCGAAGGACAGAAATCTATTTCTCGTACAGCACGCTCAAGGATTACAACGAATGGTTTGCAAGTGATGACTCTTGGGGAGGTATTTCAAGTCAAATGCAATGTTTTGTTAGACTTAAACCTGGCATTACATCTTCTGAAGTAGAGCAGGTGCTACCGGCTTATGTTAAAAAGTATCGTCCGACCAGCAAAAATGTACACCATTATAAACTTCAGCCGCTCAATGATATCCATTTCAACGCTCAATATGGTGGTGTCATGGAGAAGCGTAATCTTTGGGTTCTTTCGTGTATCGGATTTTTTCTCCTCATCACCGCTTGTGTTAATTTTATCAATCTGGCTACGGCCCAGGCAGTCAATCGTTCGAAAGAAGTAGGTATCCGAAAAGTTTTAGGTAGTGTTCGCAGGCAGCTCTTCTGGCAATTTATTTTGGAGACGGGTATCATCACACTATTAGCTATGGTAATCGCATATACCATTTCGCATTCCGCTTTGCCCTATGTGAGTGAGTGGTTCACATCTCCCATAAGCACCGATGTGCTTTTTGAATGGCCGTTGATGCTGTTTATGCTCCTGTTATTTTTTCTCGTGACCTTGGTCTCTGGCTCGTACCCTGGACTGATTTTGGCTGGCTTCAAACCAGTAGCTGCCCTGAAGGGGAAACTTTCACATCAGCATACCGGAGGATTCAAAATAAGACGCGCGCTGATTATCACCCAGTTTTCTATTTCTCAGGTTCTCATGATCGCACTAATAGTAATTATTTATCAAATGCACTACGCAAAGCAATCTGATCTGGGATTTAACAAAGATGCCATTGTCATGGTACCCATTGGTTCGCACGATGAGAAAATGAATACATTGAAGCATCAGTTATCCGGAATATCTGGTGTTGAAAAGATTTCCCTTTGCTTTACTGCTCCGTCTGCTTCATGGTCTTGGAGTACTTCTTTGCGCTACGAGAATCGGGCAGAAGAAGAAGGTTTCTCGATCAATTTCAAAGGCGGTGATGAGCATTACCTCTCCACATTTGATCTTGGCCTGGTCGCTGGAAGAAATCTATTGCCTTCCGATACAGCCAGGGAATTTTTAGTAAACGAAACATTTGTCAAGAAACTTAACTTACAATCACCTGATGATATTCTGGGCACAACGATCATCTCTGGTGGTGGTAGAATGAGGGGTCCGGTGGTTGGGGTTGTGAAAGATTTTCATGATCAGTCATTCCATCAAAAAATCAATCCCATATTTATTTCGACAGTAAATGATCAGTACAACTATTATGCATTGAAAGTAAGCTCTTCAAATCTACAGAACACGTTGGCCGCCTTAGAGAAATCATGGAGTCAGATGTACCCTGAAAAGGTTTATGAATACACTTTTCTGGATGACCAAATTGCAGAATTTTACGAGACGGAAGATACTGTACTGAAACTGATACAGGCATTTTCGTTTATCGCCATTCTTATTGGATGCATGGGTTTATACGGGCTGGTATCGTTTATGGCCGCACAAAAAACTAAGGAAATAGGAATACGTAAAGTTCTGGGTGGGAGTGTCTCACAAATACTTTGGATTTTCGGGAAGGAATTTTCCGGTCTCATTATTATATCCTTTTTACTAGCTGCTCCGGCAAGCTGGTGGTTGATGAATGGATGGCTCCAGAATTTTCAGTATCGAATTGACATAGGTGCATGGATTTTTATAATAGCTATATCGATCACATTCACTATTGCTCTGTTGACAGTTGGATTTCAGTCGTTCAAGGCAGCTTTAATGAATCCAGTGAATTCATTAAAGACTGAATAGACTGTTCATTCATTAAAGAATTGGCCAGGACTGGGTAGACCACAAGGTGAAAAGAGACCGCAACAATTCTACCTGAATATAACTGCTCCGAAAATATGCTTAAGTATTCTACTCTGGAGAATCCGCTGATCTGATTGGTGGAGTCAAATGCACCCACTCCATGGTCCAGTTAAGGCCGCCACCTTCCATGAAAAGTTTTTGACCATCGCGTATACCTGTAATTGGATACCACGCCCAGTTAGTAAATATCTGTTGACCCACAAAAACCGGATCGTCAGCTAATTGAATTTTCAGTATCACATCTCCATTGACAAGTGCGGGGCTATTGCTCTTAATGCAGATCCCTTGTGCACCTTCAATCTCGAATCCGTATTGCAAGTTCTCGGCAGTGTCCAACCACATCCACCGGCCGCGGAAGGAATCGGTGTTAACTGGATATTTTTTTTTGCCACCCGAATAACTTTGCAAGGCACTTGCGGCCATAGATCGTATTTCAGCATCCTTGTCATTTCGCACCAAGTCAATGAATATCGATGGTTCAACTTGAGCTGTAACAAAACCCAGTGCCCATACTGCATCGGCCCGCGCTCCATTCTCCGAACTTTTAAGCATGTCGAGTAAAAGAGGAGTAACTTTTTTCTTATTGGATTCTATGAGACCGATGAGGGTATTGGTGAGGCTATCATTGTCATGACCATCAAGTTCACCTTGTTCCATGGCGCGAAACAAATGAGGAAGCACCTTGATTCCCTCCAACCTTGTCAATGGCACAGCAGCAGTTTCGCGCACAAAAAAGTTTGGAGACTGAAGTAATGAATAAAGTTCCTTCACGTGCTCCGGGCCCGCCACTTTAGAAATGGCTTTGGCTGCTTTGATGGATGCTTCTATTTCATTGGGATTATCCAACCGACTTATCAGATCATGCCACTGAAGTTGTTCTTTCGCCATACGGGGTTGCGTTATTTGTTTTTCATTTTGGCTGTTCTTCATTTGGCCGTTCCCGTTCTGCTACCTTAACCGATGTTCCCCTTCTTTTAACCAGTATTGAAGGTCAAAGCCACGACCCCACCATGACCTGGAAATCTTGTCTGCTTCCTCATCAGACACATTCAGTTTGTATGTTTTGGTTTGCTCATCAAAGTAGATGTACATCAGCAAATCATATTGCTGATTTACAAATTGCATTTCATACCTACCGGTTTCTTTGTTGAGCACATAATCGGCAAACATGGCCATAGAGATGAGATTGCTGAATATATAAAACTAATGAATTCCCCAGATAAGTTGATAATCTGCGAGGGTGCCCTTTTCAAATTGTCGCGGGGTGATTGTAATTAGAGGGAAGACAAAACTTTTAGGTTATTGTTTGTCGTGACCAACAATCTTAAACCTCAGAATCATGACACAAAAAATCCGTGTCGCAAAACTTTGCTGAGCTGAATTTGCAATTCTGCGTTGCAAACTGCAGTAAAAAATTGAAGATGATGCTAACTGGTCTGCGTTTTCAAAAATAAGAAAATCAGTGTAGTGGTGGAGTGTGTTGCGGGTCAGTCAGGCGCCACCACAACAACAAAGGCGACCAACTTCAACCAAGTTTTCTAAAATCGGATTGCTTTGCGAAAAATATTGGCATCATACTCAAAAATTATTTTCTCTTATTTATTGCGAAAATCAATGCTGAAGAAATAATACACATTACTAAAGCACTAATGATCAGTGCATTTTCTTTTTGTAAAATTCCAATTAAGAAGTCGCCAACAAACATTACTAAAAAGAAAATGTATGCAATTGTCAGCATGGGAATTGATCTTTTAAATGTCGCAAAGGCAAAGATAAAACCAAGGGCAAATTGCCGGGCAGCCCACATATAAATTACATAGTCAACGCCTTTAGCGTTAAGGTCAACTGTCTCCACAACGGATTGCGGTGAAATGCATAATACTACACTTACCATAATTTCCATAAATGCAAAAAGCCCTGATACTATAAGTATCCACTTTGGCAATGATTTTTGTTCTTCAGTCATAATTTTAAGTTTGGTTGTCAGTCGTGACGAAACTAATTAAAGAAATGAACTCTTCAAACTTGCCGATCGCCCGAAACTGGCATACGCACTTTTGTTAATGCGCATGTGCTATTCTTCGTTCGAAGTATCGTTTCATGAGATCAGTCATTTTTTCGCAGGCTCATAGTAAAAAGTTACTGCACCACAACCAAATGTTTTTGTTTTTAAGAGTTTGAGATTAATTCTATCCTGAACGTTTTTAAATAGTGGCAAACCGCTTCCTACTATAGTTGGCTGAACACTGAGTTGGTATTCATCAATTAAGTCAAGTTTCATTAAGGCTACTATCAAACTTGGGCTGCCAACTACAATGTTTTTACTCCCGCCATTGCGGGATTGCTTGAGTTCTATAACTTCTTCCTTAATGACTTCCTTTTTCAATTTTGTATTTCTCCATTCAACTTTTTCCAGCGTGTGGGAAAAAACAATTTTTGAAATGCTGTCTATTAGAATAGCAAATTCATCTATTGGTTTGTTACCGGTAGGATTTTTTACTACAGTTGGCCAGTAACTTTCCATAAGTTGATATGCTATCCTTCCGTATATAAGGGTGTCTGCTCTACTTAATAGCTCATTGTAATGTTGATGTATTTCATCGTCAGCAATCATTGCTGTGTGGTCGCAAAACCCATCAAGTGTCATATTGATTGCTGCAATTAGTTTTCTCATACTATTTTGTAACTATGGAAAAAAATTACTGCGTAATCCATGTTAACGTTACACCTTCACAGCTTTCCATCCACCTCTTGAAAAGAGCCAAAGTGTAAATAACCCTACCGATGTTTCGGAAATAAATACGCCCCAAAATACACCTGAATGTTGCCAGTCGAGGGTGATGGCTAGGTAATAGGATAATGGAATTTGTATAAACCAAAAGAACACCAGGTTGATTTTTGTTGGCGTATTGGTATCACCCGCTCCATTGAATGCCTGACTCGACACCATCCACCAGCCGTACACCAGGTAAGAATACGAGAGTATGCGGATCCACTCACCGCCAATAGCGATCACACGTGCATCATCTGTAAAAATGTCTACCAGTGATTCGTTCCAAGTGAAATACACAACAGAAACAAAAATGAGAAATATCATATTGTAAAAACCAATCCTCCAAACGGATGACTCCGCCCGCTCCGGATGTCCTGCTCCCAGGTTTTGTCCAACCAAAGTAGCAGCTGCATTAGATAGTCCCCAGGCAGGCATAAGCGTAAACATCATAAGCCGCACAGCAATAGTGGCGCCTGCTACCGCTTCGTTACTTACACTCGCCAATATGCGCATGAGAAAAATCCACGAGGTCATGGCCACAATCATTTGGCCCACTCCGCCTAACGAAGTGCGCACAATATTGAGAACAATTTTAACATCCCAATAAATTTGAGAAAAAGATACGCGGATGTGCTTCCCACCTTGCAAAAGAGTCCACAGCTGAATGAGAACAGCGATGCCACGGCCTGTGGTTGTAGCTATACCAGCGCCTTCAATACCAAAGGCGGGAATAGGTCCCCATCCAAAAATCAGAAGCGGATCTAAAAGTATGTTTATGCCATTGGCGATCCATAATACTCGCATGGCAATGGCTGCATCTCCTGCTCCACGAAATATCGCATTGATCACGAATAACAAAACAATGACTACGTTTCCACCTAGCATCCATCGCGTAAAGCGGTAGCCATGTTCGATGCCCCAAGCATCTGCGCCCATGATTGCGAGTAAGTCCTTCGCAAAGAAAATCCCCGCAATGGCAAACGGAATGGAACACAACACGCTCAGAAAAATAGATTGCACTGCAGCGATACCGGCATCTTCCATTTTCTTCTCTCCCACTCTTCTGGCAATGATTGCCGTAACAGCAGTGGCGAGTCCCATCGCGAGGGAGTACAATAAAAACAAATATGTCTCGGTAAGACCAACGGTAGCTACAGCGGAAGGCCCCAGCTTGCCCACAAAAAATATATCTACCACTGCGAATGTAGACTCCATCACCAACTCTAAGATCATGGGCACGGCCAACAGAAAGATGGCTCTTTTAAGATCAATCTTGGTGTAGTCAGCTTCGGTGCCGCGGATGGCATCTTTAAGTGCCTGCCAATTCGAGTTAGATGGCAGTGGGGCAACTACCTCAGAGACTAATTCCTGGTTCGCGTGTTCCATGTCTTAAACTAATTTAATTGATCATGCCGAAAGTAAGCCGCCTTTAGTGACAACGCTATGTCATCAATAAAGTTTATTACACAAATTTAATTGTCGTTCGGTTTAACAAGGGTGGTCAAATACGACATTGTGAGGGGTGGATTGCGCTAAATACAACAAAAGGCGACCAACTTCAACTAAGGGCAAAACGCGCTAAATTTTTGGGGATTCTTCGCTGGTAATAATTATTTTTTATATGGCTGTATATTCAAGACCCGTGCAAAGTTTAAGCGTCTTGCTCTTTTGCCGCTCAGAATTTGGGTTCATTTTTTTCGCAACCAATCCTGAGCAAAGCGAAGGATCTCCTCTTCGCAGCTCCGATCAAAGCTAACAACATCGACTTTGGGCAAAAAAGTGTGGGGCTTGGAGTGTGAATGTCTCGGATCAGGTGACACCGCAACAACGAAAGGTGACCAACTTAAACCAAGAATAAAACGCGTGCTAAATTTTTGAGGATTCTTCGCTGGTAATAATTATTTTTTATATGGTTGTATATTCAAGACCCGTGCAAAAGTTTAAGCGTCTTGCTCTTTTGCCGCTCAGAATTTGTGTTCATTTTTTTTGCAACCAATCCTGAGCAAAGCGAAGGATCTCCTCTTCGCAGCTCTGATCAAAGCTAACAACACCGACCTTGGACAGAGTGAACGATTCACACATTTAGTTCCCAATTCTTTTCTGCACATCTTCCAGTGTATTTCTTCTATGCGAGGCTTTGCCAGTCGCTTTACCCATCGTATAGGTGAAGTTGAGCCTTACTATACGGGTTTCATTGCGAACATAAATATTCATGTCGAGCCCGGGATATTCGATTCTATTCCGCACCCGATTTGTTTGGAATATGTCGGTGATATTCAAGCGTAAGGTGGCTTTTTTGTTAAATAGCTGTTTCTGTAGTCCTGCATTTAATGACCCCAAGGCCTGGTTCTGAAAAAGTCCCGTCACCGTGGGGGCATTGTACACTCCCACAATTTCTCCTGTCATTCCCCAAGGCAAGGTGATTGTCTGTGAAACGTTCGCTATACCGCTAAAACGACTTGATGTATAAATTTCATTCAGGAATTGAGTGTTGAAATTATTGTAGAATAAATTGAGGTTACAGTTTATCGTCCAATGGTTGGTTACTCTAATGGGAGCAATAACGGTGAGATAATAATTTTGAAAGGCATCAAAATTCTTCTTGATAGCATAGCTGGATACCTGGTTTTCATAAAGGAGAATGGCAAATGCCATGTACTGTGCGATAGAACTGTATCCAAAGTTAATTACATAGTCTTTTGCAATAGTTTGTGAGACCTGGAAGTTGTGGGTAAACTGTGGCAGTAAAGTTGGGTTGCCAAACTGGCTGTCGAATGGATCAAAGTAGAAGACATAGGGATACAGGTCTTTATAAGTAGGTCGGTCAATGCGGTAACTATAAGACAGGCCCAACTGATAATTCTCAGTAAGATTGCGATTGAAGGTAATGCCTGGAAAGACATTAAAATAATTTCGCTCGATGGATTTATTGGCCCTTATGGAAGAGCCCCGGTATTGGGTATGCTCTGCCCGAAGACCCAATTGAGCATCAAAACCCAGCAGTTTTGTTTTTACGTTAACGTAGCCTGCACCTATTTGCTCAGCATATTTGAAGTCACTTGATCGGATCGTGTCTGTTTCGTATTGACCACTCAGATTATTTTTAAAACGTATATCGTTTACAGTTTTTACATAACTACACTTGATACCTGTTTCGAAAGACACTTGTTCGTTCAGACGATGAGTGTAATCTGCTCTTCCTGTATAGATATTAAATGAGGAGTGTTGATTGCTCAATACATTGTACTCATTTTTATAAACATCGCTTTTCTCGAATCGTTTTATAATAAAATTGTCATTCAGGTTAAATCCGTACGTGGAGTGATCAAAATCAACAGTAAGTTCACTTCCGACACGATTAAAAGTGTGTTTATACCCAACTGAGCCGGAAATGTTGTACCACCGGTATTGCTGATCATTAGCTATTGTAAATGTGGAATCAGGTTCGTAAGCTGAGGCCGCTCTGATTTGTACGAATGAGTTGTTATCAGTAAACCGCTCGTTGTAGCTTCCGGTAGTACTTATAGCAATTGAGTTCCTGGGATTCCATTGCCATTCTGATCCTGCCTGCCATGTGTGTGATGGCAATTGTTGAACCCGATGAATCTCTTGCGTAAAGCTGATTGCTGTACCATTGCCTGGTGAAATCCGCTCAGCCCACGCATAGTAAAATCGTTTATCAAAGACATATCCGTAGTTAAGAAAATGTGCCCATTTCTTAGTACGGTAGTTGAGGTTAATATTTCCATTGGCTTTGCCGTAGCGACCGTAACCTGTTCCTACGGTGGCGGAACCATTAAAGCCTTCACGCGTGCTCTTTTTCATTTTTATATTGATCATCCCGGAATTGCCAGCCGCATCATAGCGTGCGGATGGATTGGAGATAACCTCTACGGTAGCAATGCTGTTTGCATTCATACTGCGAAGCAGTGTGGCAAGTTCGGCAGGTGGCAGGTAGGTAATCTTTCCGTCAATCATTATAGTAACACCTGTTTTTCCGTTGAGCGAAATCTGATCGTTTTGGTCTATGCTCACACCGGGCGTTCGTTGCAAAAGTTCTGCGGCATTGCCCCCGGCAGCAACGACAGAGTTTTGCGCATGGAATATGAGTTTGCCACCTTCTTGTTCGATTAAAGGTTTCTGCCCGCGAACAACTACTTCACCAAGCAGTTGGGTATCTTCTTTTAAAATTATTTCAGGTGCCGTGAAACGGTTAGCTCCATCTTGCAGTTCGATGGCCATCGATTGCTTGCGGTATCCAACAAATGTCAGTGTCAGAATGTATTTTCCACGTGCTACAGATTCGAACGTGTACTGACCAGTGGCACTGGTAGTTGTTCCAGTTATAAGAACTGAGTCCTGCGGTTGCCGCAATAAGACTGTAACATATTCTATTGGCTCACCTTTCCCATTGCTGACACTCCCTTCAATTCTTCCCGCCTTGTCGACCGGCAGGCCGGATGTTGGCTGAGCGACAGAACAAATAACAATCGCCATGTACAAAAGACTGGCGATAATGATTTTAAGCATAATTTTTCTCATGAAATTCGATTGGTTTGATTTTCCAATAAATTTCAGAGAAACCGGATGGCGACCCGTTCAGTCCGATAAAGTATAACCTAATTTCAGCCTTAAACCCGGTATGATTTATTTTTCGATACTCCGTTGGAGTTACCCTGCGAGAGAAACCGGACCATGACCCGTTTAGCCCGATAAAGTATAACCTAATTTTCTGACTTAAACCCGGGGTGATTTGTTTTTCGATACTCCGTTGGTGTTACCCCTGTGATTCGTTTAAAGACCGTATTAAAAGTCACTTTGTTGTTATAACCAACAGCATACGCTATTTCTATGATGTTCATCTCGTGACTACCACTGACCAACAGGCGTTTGGCCTCATCAATTCTCCTGGCATTGATGAAATCAAAAAAGTTGGTCTTGTAAAATTGGTTGATCACCTGAGAGACAAAGTGCCGGTTGCTTTTCAATTTTTCGGCAAGTGTCTCCAGCTTTAAGTTGTTTTCTTTATAGAGCTGCTCCCGGGACATTAGCAGTTCAAGTTCGCCCGCCAGTTTTTTAGCCAGAGAGGCTGGGAGACCAGAGTTTTTATATTTTATATCTCCTCCCTCACTGGAAAAGTTTTCATCCGGGTGAGAACCGGCTGATAATGGCTGGCCGCTTTGCTGAGTTTGCTGCTTTAAATGCGGCAGTAATGAGTCAACTATTGGCTCGCCCTCTTTGAGTTTTTCATAGCTATCACCCAACCAGGCTAATAAGATAATAGAGCCACAAGCAGAGAGAGAAATGAAATAGTCTGCGAGTAAAATGTATCCCAGCGTAACAACGATTGACCAATAAAGTATTGTCAGAACAATGAATGAGATGAAGAAGACGAGTATCCAATTAGCCCACGGGCGCATATATCCTATGCTTGGGTAGGAACGGATTTGCCTTAGTAAAACGTAGCCGTAAATGGAAAGATGAGTGATCTTAACGATTTCAGCATAATCAATGTATCCGTTTATAATATAAGAAAGAGCAGGTTGCTCGGGATGTAGAATCTTGATTTCCCCTGAACTGAGATAAAAGGGCATCTTGAGGCCCAGCATGATCAGGAAGGGTAAAAAATGAAAACCATAGTTGATCAGGGGTTTAGGATTTTCAAATACAGAATCAAAATAAATTAACAGCAGTGGGCCGTAGAGCAAGGCGAAAAGAGAGGTTGATCCATAGAACTCAGGAACGCGATAAAAGTAATTCGTCCAAAAAAGGCAAGATTCCAGCAAACCGAGAGACTGTAAAAGAAGATAAAAGCCCAGCGCCTTAGATGCCCTGTCATTTAGGCGAGCCGTAATTAATTTGATCGAAAAAAATATTCCAATAAACGAAAGCCCGATAAACAAGAAGTTCCAAAAATTTAGAAGGATTTCGGGTAGCTCTTTCATGACAGAGTTCAAATCTGCAAAAAAGGAACTATAGAATGCAACATCACACTGATTTTTAGGAGTATTTTGAAGGCAGTTTGTGACAACCAGCCCTGGGGCAGAAAAACAACTAGTGTACTATCTTATGTGAAATTTCTTCGTAATCGTTTTTCCGTTGATGGTTTCATTTTTTCTCCATGAACTTTCGTCATTCATTGGAACCCATCTCCGTTCTTCGGTTCGATAATGCCAATCTTTGTCTTTTTGATAAAAGAGTTGAATACCCAGTGTCTCAACAAACTTGAGAATTTCGTTGTCATGATAATTCAGCTGATCGTAATCGGTGTATGCAAGCTGAGCCATTTCTGAATACAATTCATTCAGCTTTAATAAATCATCATTGATTTCACTTTTTAAAACGTTCACAGTCAACCCAATTTTCTTTGCTTCCGAGAAAGTAATTGGATAGCTGTGGGAGGGATATTCCGAATTTAAATGGTTACTTATTTTTTGTGCCTTGTTCTTGTCTTTCAAATGATAGGACAGGATATCAGTTGTGATTTTGATTGAAAGGGATGAGGCTCTATCAACTCCTCCAAACACCAAGGGATGGATGTACTTATAGAGGTCGTTGTATGGATTTAAATCACTTTTTTGTCTTTTCTGTTCCCAAAGCTTTATCACTCTACCCAATTCTATTTGGCTTACACTTGTAAGATCATTGAATTTATCAACAGGCGATAAATCATGTTTAATGGACGTGTCAATTGCAGAGAGATAGCCTAACGGTCCCATTTGAATCGAGTCTGCTCCTAATACCAACATTGTGGCAGCTGATGCGCAGTCCAAAGGAACAAATGCAACGATTTTACCATAATACTTTCTTAACAAGTTAACAATTCTCAACGACCCCTCACCCGAACCGCCACCACTTTTTACAAAGAAATAAAGTTTGTTTCTGATTTTCTCGTTTCCTAATATTTTGAAGAAAGCAATAACGTCTTCATCGACAATCCTACTATTTCCGGATGTCCAATAAGTCAAGAAATCGCCATCCAGTCCCTTTGAAATTTTCGCGACCACTTTTTGAGTTTCGCTAAATAAAATTGGCGGTTTCTTGATCTCAACCTTACTCCTATCTTCCTTTTTCATTTTTAGATTTGTTATTTGAGTATCACATGTCGAAATATAAGGAATTCTTCATCGCACGTTGAATCCTTAAGTTTACAACTGTGACAACACCGATCTTGGGCAAAAGTGTTAGAGTGTGTTGCGGGTCAGGCAACACTGAACATCGAAAGATGACCAACTTCAACTAAGGATAAACGCGCGTTAAATTTTTGGGGATTCTTCGCTGGTGATGATTATTTTTTATGTGGCTGTATACTCAAGACCCGTGCAAAAGTTCAAAATGTCTTGCTCTTTTGCCGCTCAGAATTGAGTTCATTTTTTTTTCGCAACCAATCCTGAGCAAAGCGAAGGATCTCCTCTTCGCAGTTCCGATCAAAGCTAACAACACCGACCTTGGACAGAAAAGTGTGGGGGCTTGGAGTGTGAACTTTGCGGGTCAGGCGACACCGCAACAACGAAAGGTGACCAACTTCAAGTAGCGATTAATTCCCTCCTCTCACAAAATTAAGCATCAAAGAAATTATCTGGCTTGTTAACAAAACAAATGAAAGCACAAGCAAAATGTTAAGGAAACGAGAAATATGGAGATTTCTTTTGGGCCAGATAAATAACAAGAATAGAGAGAGACAAATGGTAATCGCAACGAAGACGAATAACGATGCAATGAATTTCAACAGAAGAGAAGATGACTCTTCGGCCAATGCACTGATAACTGAATACAACATGGAGATGGCAGCAAATCCAATCCAGTGCAGTTTATAATCTCCAAACCAATTGGGAGTTGACTCTTCCATAACGCACTGCTATTTGTTGTGTTCTCTCCCCATCGCATCATCAAATTGCTTTTGAAGCTCCTCGTCTTGAGGATTTTCCAAAGCTTTGATCATGAGTTCTGCAAATGCCGGGTTGTCCCGATGATAAATTCTTATCAGTGATCGTCCAGGAGTAAGGAAAACTATGACGGCTAAAAGTAATGCAACCACTCCCCTAACAAAGATGCCTTTGTAAAAGGAGTCAATGGTTTTTCTTTTTATTAAAAATACAATTCCAGCTGCTAAAAGAGTCATGAATAGTCCAGTAGCGCCAATGGTGATCATTTCACGTGAGCCATTCCAAATTTGTAGCTTGAAAAGTATCCCAATCAAAACAATAGAAAGGAATAAGCCCACTCCAATCGCACCCAAGACTCGACCTGTGCTGATGTCGGCATAAGAAGCTTTTTTAAACATGGTTCTGAATCCAATGTCATTCAATAAAGCAAATCCAAAATAGAAGTAAATCATTGCCAACACGGAAGCACTGATGATTAAGATTGGATTTCCCGTTCGAATTAGTAATAGTTTTAACAGAAACCCGAGCAAAGAAATTATAAGGCCTGCACGTTCAATAAGTTTCATGAGAAATAATTTATTAATTGCATCAAAGGTATTTAAAAATGGAAGACTGTTCTTGTGTTGCGGGTTAGACGACACCGCAACAACGAAAGATGACCAACTTCAACTAAGAGAGTCTCAAGTTAAATTTGGTTTCAGACCGGTGACACACCAACCCTGGGCATAAAACGACATACCTGTTAGATACTTAAAAATTTCTGACCTTTACATCTCAAGTCAGTTAATTATTTGAAGACATGACACCACATGAACTCACTCTAATATTAAGTCAACTCCAACAGCTACCTGGAGAAACGGAGGTCGTGGAATTCAAGGAGGCTAAAAACACTTTTGATTTTTCTAAGCTCGGAAAATATTTTTCAGCATTGAGCAATGAAGCTAATTTAAAAAGGAAGAAATATGCGTGGCTCATCTTTGGTATCGAGAATAAACACTTTCACGTAGTTGGATCTAATTTCAGAACAGATAGAAAATATCTTGATAGCCTCAAAGGAGAAATTGCCAGCAAAACCACTAATCGTATCACATTTATTGAAATTTATGAATTAACTCAAGAGAGCAAGCGAGTGGTAATGCTACAGATTCCATCAGCACCCAAAGGCATACCTGTTGCATTCGAAGGACATTATTATGGGCGTGATGGCGAAGAATTGTCTCCTTTAAATATTGAGGAGATGGAAAGAATAAGAAGTCAATCAATACAAGAAGACTGGAGTTCAGAGATAGTTCCGGATGCTACATTAAATGATCTTGATCCTAAGGCAATTTTAGTTGCAAGAGATAACTTTAAAAGTAAGTTCCCTGCTAAAGCCACTGAGGTAGATAGTTTGGATGATATTACATTCTTAAATAAAGCCAAGATTACAATTAAAGGCAAAATTACACGCGCCTCCATACTGTTGCTTGGCAAGGAGGAATCTGAGCACTTCATCAGTCCAGCAGACGCAAAAATTAGGTGGGTTTTAAAAGATGCAAAAGGAAACGATAAGGACTATTCAATTGAAGGATGCCCTATATTATTGGCTGTGGATAAGATTTATTCAAGAATCAGAAATTTAAAGTATCGATACATCAAGCAGGGAACATTATTCCCCGATGAGATTGACCAATATGAACCTTATACCATTCGCGAGGCAATAAATAATTGCATTGCTCACCAAGATTATCTTAAAGGAGGAAGAATCAATGTCATAGAGATGGAGGATCAATTGGTATTTACGAATCTGGGTAATTTTATTCCCGGATCCGTTGAGAGAGTAGTTAAAGATAATTCACCGGAAGAGCAATACAGAAATAAATTCCTTGCAACCGCTATGTATAATCTAAAAATGGTTGATACAGCGGGCGGTGGCATTCGAAAAATGTTCATTCATCAGCGTGAGAGATTTTTCCCATTACCTGATTTTGATCTATCTGAGGGTCGGGTTAAGGTTACGATTACGGGTAAAATACTTGACATCGATTATGCTCAATTATTGGCGCGTAATCCTGACCTATCATTGGATGAAATTATTATGCTTGATAAGGTTCAGAAAAGAATGCGGCTAACTGATGCTGAAGAAAAATATCTTCATGAAAAGAAATTAATTGAAGGAAGAAAGCCTAATTATTACATATCGTTAGGCGTAGCTCAAAAGATTGGTCAAAAAGCTGTCTACTCTAAGAATAGTGCATTCGACAAAGTTTACTATCTAGATCTTATTTTAAAATCAATTAAGGAGCATGGCTTTATGGAGCGCAATGATTTAGATCAATTGTTATGGACAAAATTGCCTGAATGGATGAATGAAAAACAGAAGAAAATTAAGATAAATAATTTACTCTCTGAACTTAGAACAAAACGTAAGATAAAAAATGAGGGACACGATAGGAAACCCAAATGGGTACTAATTAATTAATAATTATAGGGTAAATTAATTAGTAAATTAATCCGCTATAAACCGTAAGTAATTGAGTATCCGATATGTTGATTTCTAATTGACTAGAATTCGTGTATAAATCTATTAGAAAAAATAGCTAATATTTTAATCATTAGCCTCTCATTAATACCTCGATTGCCTGAACTCCTTTCTGTTATCCTGAACATATTGTGAACTTGAGAGCTAACAAAGCTAGTATCGTTTAGCCACCCTTGGCTCAAATTTTCCTACGAACCTCAACCCCAGCAAGGGATAGAAGTGAAAAGCCCGAAGCGTGATGGCAAACACGTGGCCGGACTTGTAACGGATGAGCCCGGTGGCGCGTCTCGCGCCAGGCCGCATAACAAACAAAACCAAAACAAATGTTTCGATTAATTACTTTTGTAGTCTTTTATTAACCTTTTAGTATTGTTTTTACAACCATGATGACCGAAGAAAAGAGCTTGAACTTCATTGAAGAGATTATCGAGGCCGACTTGAAGGCCGGGAAACATAAGACGATTGCTACACGCTTTCCGCCCGAGCCCAACGGCTACTTGCATATAGGCCACGCCAAAAGCATTTGCCTCAACTTTGGCCTCGCGCAGAAATATGGCGGCAAAACCAACCTGCGCTTTGATGACACCAACCCCGTAACAGAGGAAACTGAATACGTAGAGAACATCAAGGCCGATGTGAAGTGGCTCGGCTTTGAGTGGGCCGAAGAACTGTATGCCTCGGATTATTTTCCGCAGCTGTATGCGTTTGCCGTGAAGCTGATCAACAAGGGCTTCGCTTACGTAGACGACAGCACGAGCGAGGAGATGGCCAAACAAAAAGGAGCGCCTACCGTGCCAGGCACGAACAGCAAGTATAGAAGCAGAAGCATTGAAGAGAACCTGAAGTTGTTTACCGAGATGAAAGAGGGCAAACACCCTGACGGCTCGAAGGTACTGCGCGCGAAAATTGACATGGGCCACGTGAACATGCTCATGCGCGACCCGGTGATCTACCGCGTGAAGCATGCGCACCATCACCGCACGGGCGACACGTGGTGTGTGTACCCGATGTATGACTTCGCCCACGGCCAAAGTGATGCGATCGAACAGATCACACACAGTGTTTGCACGCTGGAGTTTGTGCCGCATCGTGAGTTGTATGATTGGTTCATTGAGAAGCTGGAAATCTATCCTTCGAAACAATATGAGTTCGCGCGCCTGAACATGACGTACACCATGATGAGCAAGCGCAAGCTGATGCAACTGGTGAATGAAAATTTGGTGAGCGGCTGGGATGACCCGCGCATGCCAACGCTGAGCGGTGCGCGAAGAAGAGGTTATACACCTGAGGCCTTCCGCGAGTTCTGTGAAAAGATTGGTGTTGCCAAGCGCGATAATTTAATTGACTTGAGCTTGCTGGAGTTTTGTGTGCGCGAGCATCTGAACAAAATTGCTTACAGGCGCATGGTGGTGTTTGATCCACTGAAAGTGGTGATCACGAATTACGAAGAAGGAAAATTGGAAATGATGCCGAGCGAGAACAACACGGAAGCGGCTGAGAATGCCGGTGTGCGCGAGATGCCATTCAGTCGGGAGTTGTTTATTGAGAAAGATGACTTCATGGAGGTTCCTCCGAAGAAATATTTCAGGCTATCTCCCGGTGGGATGGTGCGGTTGAAGAGTGGCTTCATCATCAAGTGCGGAGAGGTGATCAAAGATGCGAATGGAAATGTGACGGAGCTTCGCTGCACGTACATCTCTGAAAGTCGCAGTGGTCATGACACTTCGGGAGTGCAAGTGAAAGGTGTTATCCATTGGGTGAGTGCTGCTCATGCAGTGCCTGTGGAAGTTCGTCAATATGAAAAACTCTTCGTAACCGAAGATATGAATGCCATTGAAGATGATTTCAAAAATCATTTGAACCCACACTCGTTGCATGTGCTTCCTAAAGTTTATGCGGAGCCTGCGTTGCTGAATGCAAAAGTTGGTGAGCATTTTCAGTTTTTGAGGATGGGGTATTTTTGCCTTGATCCGGATTCTACACGAGAGAAGTTGGTGTTTAACAGAACGGTGACGCTGAGAGACAGTAAGTAAAAAGTAGGCAGTGGGCAGTCGTGAGTAATTAGTATTGAGTCTTGAGAAAAGTTGGCAGTAGGCAGGTTGCAGTAGGCAGTAATGTTTACGACTGTTTAACAAAAAATAAGTAAAAAAGCAGGCGGTAGGCAGACAGCAGTAGGGTAGTCTTGAGGTTTCTAGAGTTTAAAGAAAGGTCTGCCCTTGCATCCTAGCTACCCACACTTTAAAACTGCTGACTGCCGACTTTTTTATATTCTATAAAATGGAACAACAACTCAACAACCCGCTACACGGGAAAACACTGGAGATGATTTTGAATCACCTGGTGGAGCTATACGGGTGGGAGGATTTGGGAAACATTATTAAGATCAATTGTTTCATGCACGACCCGAGTATCAAATCGAGTCTTACTTTTCTACGAAAGACGGAGTGGGCAAGAAAAAAAGTGGAACAGCTTTATTTGGATTCTTTGAGAAGTTAATCGTTATACGTTACACGTTAATTGTCTTTGCTTTAATATACTACTAACGATTGACTTTTAACGAATAACGATTAACACCTACCCAGCGCAAACGTTTCCGTGATTATAAATCATGCAATACTTCAAGGTTGCAGGTTTAAAATTTACTTTTAAATCTTAACCGACATCTATGAAGTATTTCACTCTCGTTCTGTTTGCATTCTTTTGCGCTCAAAGTTTTTCACAGGCCATTCAATCGCCTGATCACCGTTTGAAACTCAACTTCAGTCTTTCACCCAATGGTGCAAATACCGAAAACACGAAACGTTACATTGACTTTGCCGCGAAACACGGAATCACCGGGGTGCTTGTTGAGGGATGGAATGTGGGCTGGGAAGATTGGTTTGGTCAATGGAAAGAAGAGGTATTTGATTTCGTAACTCCCTATCCGGATTTTGATGTGAAAGAATTACAACGTTATGCCACGGCAAAAGGTGTGAAGCTGATCATGCACCACGAGACTTCCGCATCAGTAGCCAACTACGACAGAAGACTTGACGAAGCTTTTAAATTTATGAAAGCGAATGGCTATGATGCAGTAAAGAGTGGATATGTAGGTCGCGTGATTCCTCGAGGCGAGCATCACGATAGCCAATGGACGATCAATCATTATAATAGAGTGGCTGAGAAAGCAGCCCAATATAAAATCATGCTTGACGCGCACGAGCCGGTACGTCCCACAGGATTGCATCGGACCTATCCCAATTGGATGGCGTGCGAGGCTGCACGAGGCAATGAATTCAACGCGTGGAGTGTAGGTAATCCTCCGGATCATGAAACCATTTTACCCTTCACCCGATTGATGGGTGGACCAATGGATTACACCCCGGGAATATTCCAGGTGAAAATGAATTACTACGATCCAAAAAAAGAAAATCAAGTACATACCACTCTCGTCAAGCAAATGGCATTGTATGTCACGTTGTTCAGCCCCCTTCAAATGGCAGCGGACCTCATCGAGAATTATGAAAAACATTTAGACGCATTTCAGTTCATCGAAGATGTAGCTGTAGACTGGGACGATACTAGAATTCTGGAAGCCGAGCCCGGTGACTATATCACCACTGCTCGTAAGGCGAAAGGCCAAGACGAATGGTACCTCGGAGCAATCGCTGATGAAAATGCCAGAGTCGCAACTGCGCCTTTGAACTTTCTGGAGACTGGAAAAAATTATGTCGCAACATTATACCTCGATGGCGACAAAGCGCACTGGAAAGACAACCCGATGGAATACCAGATTCAAAAGTTTGTTGTTACAACCAAAACAATTTTAAAATTGAAACTGGCTGCAGGAGGCGGAGCGGCTGTAAGCATTAAACCTGCCTCACCTGATGAGTTAAAGAATCTGAAGAAATACAGTGTGAAGTAAAGCTACTTCACACTTTTCCAGAATTCGGTGACGACTTTATTGAATTCGTCAGGCTGTTCTATGAAAGGGAAATGACCACTATGCTTGATGATCACAATTCTAGAATCAGGAATATTCTCTTTGTACACCGGAGCCGAAACTGTGGCGGCTGGTTCTTGATCTCCATAAATAATTAAAGTCGGGGCTATGATGCGTTTGAGCTGTTCGGTAATATCGAATGAATAGAGTTCAGGGCCCAGATGCGAGAAAATTGCAGAGCGCTGAAAGTAATCTTTCGGCAGTTTGATTTTCAAGTGTGAAAGTTTTGTGGTATCGGCAAACGTAAGTTTGAACGATATTTTCATTAGCGAATCAACTAACGTGACGTCCTTGTTCTTGAATCCTTCTGACTCTATAATTGTTTCGCGAACAAGGCTGTCGTAAGCTGAAGTGCGTTTTGCGATTTCATTCTCTTCTTGCTGCCACAATCTTTCGGTGGGAGGCATGGCGTCACAAAGAATCAGCGACTTCACAAACAAAGGATGCGCACCGGCATATTTTGCTGCGAGCAACCCTCCCCACGAGTGCCCGAGGATATGCACCTTGTCCAAGGAAAGTTTTTTCCGAAGCTCGACAATATCTTCGATCATGTTTTTCATAGTAATCGAAGAGGTGTCAACTGCAGCCGTAGATTTGCCGCTCACGCGTTGATCATAAAAAATCAAGAGATGATTTTCTGAAAGTTTTTTCAGATGCTCGAATAGATAAGACTGATCGAGCACCGGGCCACCGTGGATGACAATCACCGGCTCACCTCGACCAATCATATGATAGTAGAGAGAAGTTCCGTTTACGTCCAGTAAACCTTGTTCGTCTTCATGGGAACCTGAACAAGCAGCAAGAATAAAAAGGAATAAAAATTTCTTCATTCTTAAAGGTAAAGAATTTAGGAGGCAGAAGTTAGAAGTCAGAACTGATACTTTAACACCATAAATCTGGTGCCTGTTAATTATCCATTTGGTTACTGCCCACTGGAAACTGCCTACTACTTATTGCTATTGTACTTCTTCCACCACCATTGAAACACTACGAGTGCCCAGATGCGCGCATGCACGTCTCCAGGGTTTAGTGAAAAGAGTTTTCGCCTGAGTCTATTGATTGCTTTGTAATCGAAAATGTTTTGTTCGCGGACAAATTTTTCAGAGAGCAGTTCGTCTTTGATCAGCGACTTCATATCCTTCCGCAGCCATTTCAATAACGGTACTTCAAAACCTTTTTTGGGACGGTTGTAAAGTTGGGCCGGCAGCATTTCTTTAAAGGCATCTTGAACAATTCGTTTTCTGATTTCAGGATTGATCTTGAAATCATCGGGGAGTGAGAAAGCAAAATTCACGAGCTCGTAATCAAGGAAAGGAGTGCGAATTTCGAGTCCGTGCGCCATGCTCATCAAGTCGACTTTGGTGAGCATGTCATTGGGCAGCACAAGATTAAAGTCGGTAAGAAGAATGTCGTTGATGTTTTCCTTTTCGGGAATAAACTTTAAAAAATCCTGCTTGAAAGAATCATATTCCTGCTTCTCAAAATTATTTCGCGACTGCTCTGAAAATAACTGAAACGCCTTTGATTCCGTTGCAAAACCTGCCCATCGCCAATATCTCTCTTTTGATGAAAGTTTCATTCCTTCAGCAAAACGTTGAAGTTGTCTTGTCTTGTTGCTAAAGAAACCGTTTCGTGATTTGGGCATCATCTTCCATAACGGAAGCATTGAACCGACTATTGATTCCTTCGTTCCTGCATGAATGGCCCGATAAAAAGCCGCGTGCTTGTTGTACCCGGCAAGAAGTTCATCTGCGCCATCGCCCGAAAGGGCAACAGTAGCGTGCTTGCGGGTCTCCTTACTCAATATATATACATTGATGGCGGAAGAGTCGGCAAATGGTTCGTCTATGTAATCGAGGATGGAATGGACGTGCTCAAAGAGATCTTTGTTCGTCAGTGAAAAGACGGTGTGTTCAGTGTTGAAATGCTTCGCAACCAAACGCGCATATTCCGTTTCATCAAAAAACTTTTCATCGCGAAAGCCAATGGAAAAAGTATGAAGATCAGGTTTATGACGGGCAGCCAATCCTGTGACGATCGAAGAATCAATTCCTCCACTCAAAAAAGCCCCAAGCGGAACATCGGAAATCAACCTGCGCTGAACAGAGGCCTCTAATAGCTCTTTAAATTTATTTTTTGCTTGATCATAGTCGATGGTCGATGGTCGATGGTCGCTCGCATTATTAAAGGGTATACTATAATATCTACCTGCTGCTAACTGCCTACTGCTTACTTTTAAAAATTCGCCTGGTAAAAGTTTTTTTACGTTCTTGAAAATAGTGCGAGGTCCGGGAATGTAGTTGAGTTGCAGATAGGTGTGCAGTGACGTATAATCCAATTCCTTTTCGGGGCCATAAGCGAGGATAGATTTCATTTCTGAAGCGAAAATAAATTTGTCCTCATCGAAAAGGTAGATCAAAGGCTTTACGCCATATCTATCGCGCGCAATGAAAAAGCTTTGCTCTTGTCGATCGTAAATACAAAAGGCAAAAAAGCCGTTGAGTTTATTGAGGCATTTTTCTCCATCGAGGATGAAGAGTTTCAGAAAAACTTCAGTATCTGAATGTGAGAAAAAAGAGGTTACTCCTCTGCTCTCCAGCTCCTTTTTTAGTTCGGGAAAGTTGAAAATCTCTCCATTAAAAATCATGCAATAGCGCTTCGACTCATCCCACATGGGCTGGTGCGCAACTGCGCTGGTGTCTATGATTGAAAGCCTGCGGTGGCCAAGGCCGACAAATTCATCGTGATAAATGTCTTGATTGTCCGGTCCGCGTCTGTGTAATGCTTTCGTTGCTGCTGCTATGTTGACTAAATTAAATTTCCCGACCAGGTTAAAAGCAAAAATGCCAGTGATGCCGCACATAAAATTCAAGAATCGATTTTGAAACTACGCTGGATGATCCAATTCCTTATCCCTTCAAATTTTAGTTCCCCTTTCGCAGATGCAATTACAAAATCATACTTATCCCCTTCATTTGCTACGATATCAAATCGGCCTTCAAGAAGTATTAGCCGCATTAGGACATAAGCCCTTCTTTTATTTCCGTCAATAAAAGGGTGATTGGAGATGAGACTTTCAAAAATAGCCGCTGTTTTGTCTATACAACTTGGGTAAAGTTCTTTCTGATCAAAAGTTTGAAAAGGTCGATTAATTGCAGAGTCCAGAATAGTTCTGTCGCGAATTCCACTTACACTTCCGAATTTCTCAATTAGAATAGTATGGATATTCTCAACATCTCTGATGTCAATCATCTCGCAAGGCGCTCAAGTAGATTTTTGTCTTCAGTTAAAATTAAGCGAAGGTTTTTTGCAAAGACAATTTCATTCACCGGATGTTTTTCATATTCCTTTAGGTAACTCAAAATATCCTGAAGCACATTTTCAGGAACATTATCCAGAGTCTTTTGAATTTCCGTTTTTAACTCCTTAACTGACATACAACTGCATTATACCTCTAAATTACAAAACCGATTTCAAAAAAATTAAACAGAGATGCCCGGATACCACACGTGACCTACAACTGCATTTTGGCTCCTATAACACTTACCATTTTAATAACACCTAAGAGAATAACCCACGAGAATAAGATAACATGCTCCATGAAAGTTCCACCTACGTTTGGCAACGTTCCCATTACGCGAGGAAGGTAGGTCAAAAAGAAAATTAGCCACACATAAGAAAAATAGACGGTTTCAATTCTATTGAAGTTCTTTACTGATAATTCACCTCTGTCTTTTTTGAGAACAATAACGGGCATCGCAAAAATCATGGCATAAGCGATGAACCCACCGAAAACGCGCAGGGGAATTAATTCCACTCCTGAAATACGTACATAAAAAAGCAATTCAATTAAATGAATGCCATGAAGTAAAGCGAAAATAAAAAAGGCTCTGTCGATTCTGATTACTCCGCGCTTGTCATACAAAAGAAGAATAAGGCTGAATGCCAGGAGTGAGAGTCTCCCTGAATACCGGGTTGTAGTATGAAGGGCCTCCAACGTAAAGCCATCTACAGCAACAGAAAATAAAATAATGGCGGCTTCCAGTAAAATACCAATTGCTGTTACTGTTCCAATTCCTTTTAGTGAAGCCATTAAAGCGTTTTAATCATAATGTTCTTATACCAAACTTCACTTCCATGATCCTGTAAATCGATGTGTCCCTTCTTTGACATGCCATAGCCTTTAGCATCCTTCCACTTACTGTTTCCCTTTCTGCTTTTCCAATCGTCTGAATTCAATTCGTATTCTACAGTTTTTTGTCCGTTGAGCCAGTGCTCCACATGGTTTCCATTAACTACAATTTTAGATGAGTTCCATTCACCCACAGGTTTGATATTTTTTTCTGCAGCAACGTGCATGTCATAGTTAGCACCGGTCAATTGCTTGTCGGTTGGTTTTGGCGAGTAACCTCCATCATCGATCACCTGATATTCAGGACCGGAATAATAGGGCTGCTCAAATTCTTCAGTCACGCGGAACATCACTCCGCTATTTCCTTTGGGAGAAATTTTCCAGTCGAACGCAAACTCAAAATTTTCAAACTCATCGGTAGTCATGATGTCTGACCGCTCATCACCATCGCCTTTTACTTGTTCGTTGATTGGCTTGCAGTGCAACGTTCCGTCTTTCGCTTCCCAAGTATTGTTTTTTCTGTCTTTAAAAATTTTCCAGCCATTCAGCGTCTGCCCATCAAAGAGCAGTTTCCACCCTTCGGATTTTTGGGCATCGTTGAGTGAAGCAGCCATTGATGTTTCCGTTTGCTCCTGATTTTCTTTTTTTGAAGGAGAACATGCTGCCGCAACCAAGACGAGAACAAATAGTTTTTTCATAGTCATTTTAAAGTTAAAAGATCAGAAAATTTTTCCGGGATTTAAAATTCCATTCGGGTCAAAGACTTTTTTGATGCCTCGCATAAGGCTGAGATTCACCTCGCTCATAGCGATGGGCATGTACGGTCGCTTGGCAATACCGATGCCGTGTTCGCCCGAAAGTGTGCCACCGAGGCTCACTGTAAGCTTAAAAATTTCACCAATGCCTTCAGGAATTTCTTTTTCCCAGCGCTCGTCAGAAATACTTTCTTTGAGAATGTTCACATGCAAATTGCCGTCTCCTAAGTGACCGAAACAAACTGTATTGAATCCGTAGCGTTTTCCAATCTCTTTAATTCCCGAGATGAGTTTTGGCAAATTCGCACGAGGCACCACCACATCGTCTGACTTGGTGAGTGTGAACCAATTCACGGCCGGAGAAATATTTTTTCTAATCTTCCAAAGTTCTTCTTTCTGTGCCGCACTCTCGGCAAACAGAATTTCTCCACTCTGAAATTTTTCAACCACGGCCATCACACGCTCGGCATCGCGCATAAGCAGCTCTTCATCATTTCCGTCAAGTTCGCAGAGCAAGTACGCGTCCATTCCTTCAGTGAGTTTCGTGGTCACAGGACTGCTCAACACTTTATCGCAGTACTCAAAAGTTTTTTCAGCTGCTTCTCTCTCGAAAAATTCCATTCCGGAAGGAACAATTCCTGAAGTAAAAATGGCAGCAATGGCTTTGCAAGCTTCCTCGTTCGTTACAAATGGGATCATCATCAACACGGTCTTCTGCGGATTGCCCCGAAGCTTGAAAACGATTTTGGTAATGATACCCAGTGTGCCTTCGCTTCCGCACATGAGTTGAGTCAAATTATACCCGGTCGAGTTTTTCAGAACGTTGGCTGCTGTCCAGATAATTTCTCCCGAGGGAAGAACCACTTCCATGTTGATCACATAATCGCGGGTAACGCCATACTTCACGGCTTTTGGTCCACCCGAATTATTGGCAAGGTTGCCTCCCAGGAAACAGGAACCTTTGCTTGCAGGATCTGGCGGATAGAACAACCCTTTCTCTTTTACTTTATTTTGAAATATTTCAGTGATTACACCCGGCTCGACTGTGGCCTGCAAATTCATTTCATCGATGTTCAAAATTTTATTGAACCGCTCCATGGAAATGACCACTCCTTTTTTAACCGGTAATGCTCCCCCGCTCAGACCTGTTCCGGCACCACGCGGTGTAACCGGTATCAAGTGCTTATTGCAGATTTTTAAAAGTTCACTCACCTCTTGCGTTGTACCCGGCATGACAACCACATCAGGAGTAAATTGATAGTCTTCCGTTTTGTCGTGGCCATACTCTGTTCGCTTTGATTCATCAACGAATACATAGCTATTCCCCACAATCCTTTGAAAAGAGTTGATTACTTCTTCGTTAACCAAATTTTTTATTGCCGTTTCCATTTCTTTCGTCTGCGCCATTACCTTACTTTTGTAGTAGTCGTTTTTAGTGAAGCATAAAATTACGCAATTATATTTTTTCATCTTATTGCTTTTAATAGCAACGGGATGCGCTTCCTCCAGAAAATCCAGAATCAGAGACCAGGTTTCCTCCGTCATCAAAACAGCCAGGTCGTATACGGGTACTCCTTATTTATGGGGTGGAACAACCCGTGCCGGCATCGATTGCTCCGGGCTAACCGGCCGTGCATTTCAGGCGATCAGTGTCACACTTCCACGTACAGCCGATGTACAGGCTAAACAAGGTGAAAAGGTGAAAAAAGAAGAATTACAGCCTGGCGATCTCGTCTTTTTTGCAACAGGGAAAAAGAGACGGGTGATCACCCATGTCGGCATCGTTACAGAAGTGAAGGGAAGCGACAACGTGAAGTTCATTCATGCATCAACTTCGCTGGGGGTGATGGAAACTAATTTGTATTCCGAGTATTTTATCAAACGCTTTCGCGGAGCGAGGAGGGTTATTAAATAAATTTTTACCAACGATAGTTTCGCATATAACGAGCACTATCAATCCTCTTAGTGGTAATAAATCCTAATGAGTCAATTTCATGAATGAATGTTAAAGAATCTACAGTTGCCGGCACCACCTGAACATTATGATCAGATTTTACAGTAATGTTTAACACAAAAGATCGAATTATGTTCTTGTCAAAAAAACATTTCTTAATCGGCCTCAACAGGGTAATTGAGTCATTCTCCTCCAATGGTCCACTATTTTCTCCGCCATTTAAATACATTCCGGAGATATAATTGCCTTTTTCGTCCAAAGTAATCAAAGCTTGCGCAGCAAAATCGGTCCCCATGGCTTCGATTATTATGGGTTGTATACATCCAACCCTTTCTTGTTTCGAAACGTACCACGATCGAATATCATTTTTTAACCAATAGGAATTGCGATGCAAAACCAGCGGTAAGAGTTTCAACTTTTCATCCGCTGTCATTTCTATATATGAAATTGAATCAGGCGTATTTGGGAAAAATCGATCCCAGCTCCACATATAATTATCTATTTTCTCAGTTGAAGAAACTCCTTTTTTATAGTAGAATAAGCTATCTGGCAATGCTTCCGCACACGTGGTGGCTTTTGGCCCTTCGTCCAGGGATTCTTGTTTTTTCTCCCTACAAGAAAGGAGGATCAACAAGCCAAGAAGGAAAAAATATTGTCTCATCGTACCAAATAAAAAATCTCACCACCATGATGAGATTTTAGTGGAGAATATCGGATTCGAACCGATGACCTCTTCCATGCCATGGAAGCGCTCTAGCCAGCTGAGCTAATCCCCCAATTTTTTATAACTCTTCTGAGGAATGCTCATCTTGAAGCGTCCCGACAGAAGTCGGGACCAGCTGAGCTAATCCCCCGAGGGGTGCAAATATATTTATTTTTGCCTTCCGCAAGAACTCTATCCGAAGAAAGAAATAGTTCACAGGCAATCAGAAAGTATTTTTTAACTTTCTTAAACATCGCCTATGAAAAATCCCCGATTGCTCATTGTCGTAATTTGCTTTGTCTCCTGTTCTCAACATAAAAACAACCACAGCACCTGGCGTGTAACAGGCGGATCGAAAGAAAACATCCACTTCAGTTCACTCACACAGATTGACACTTTGAACGTGAAACAACTGCAAGTAGCCTGGACTTACCATACCGGGGATGCTGACACTTTAAATCACTCTCAAATTCAATGCAATCCAATCGTGATTGATGGTGTGGTGTATGGCACTACACCTCAGCTCAAACTTTTTGCACTGGATGCATTCTCCGGAAAAGAGAAATGGGTCTTCGATCCGCAGGCTGAACAAAAAACAAAGATGTCTTCCTTTGTGCGGTTCATATTGAACAACAATCGCGGCGTTACTTATTGGGAGGATGGGAAGGAAAAAAGAATTCTATACGCAGCTGGCTCGTTTATTTATTCAATCGATGCCTTAATAGGAAAACCAGATCTGAAATTTGGCAATGAAGGATCGATCGATCTGCACAACGGACTGGGCGAAGAGGTTTCTGATTTATATGTGGCAGCCACTTCGCCCGGCATCATTTACAAGGATTTGTTCATCATTGGCTCGCGTGTGTCTGAAGGAGGCGATGCTGCACCCGGGCATATTCGGGCATACGATGTGCATTCAGGAAAATTAGCTTGGATCTTTCACACCATTCCTCATCCGGGTGAAGTTGGCTATGATACTTGGGAAGATTCAACTGCTTATAAACACCTTGGCGGAGCAAATTCATGGGCAGGCTTCAGTCTGGATGAGAAACGGGGAATTCTCTTCGCCCCCACTGGATCTGTTTCATTCGATTTTTATGGAGGGAAAAGAAAAGGCCCTGATCTCTTTGGGAATAGTATATTGGCCTTGGACGCTACAACAGGAAAATACATCTGGCACTTTCAAACAATTCATCATGATGTATGGGACAAGGACTTACCGACAGCTCCCGCGTTGATCACTCTTAAAAAAGAAGGTAAAGAAATTGATGCCATTGCTCAGCCAACGAAAAACGGTTTTGTGTTTTTGCTTGAGCGTGAAACTGGAAAACCGATTTACCCAATTAAAGAGCGCCCTGTACCAACTCAGTCAGAACTAAAAGGCGAAAAACTTTGGCCTACACAGCCCTTCCCCACTTTTCCGAAACCATTTGCCCGGCAGACTTTTACCGAAGACGAATTGAATCATCTTGTGCCTGACTCCTCCTATCAGGACTTAAAGAAAAGGCTCTCAGGCTATAAATATGGAAATATGTACGAGCCTCCTACTTTTCAGGGAACTATTTTTTTTCCGGGTCTCGATGGTGGTGGCGAATGGGGAGGGTCTGCTTTTGATCCAAGCTCACAGTTATTATTCGTGAACGCGAATGAAATGCCGTGGATGTTAAAGATGACAGAAGTAAAACTGGAAGCTCCAAAAAAAGAAAATTATATCGAGGCTGGTGATCGATTATATAAAACTAATTGCATGGCTTGCCACGGCCCTGATAGAAAGGGTTCCGGAAATAATCCCACGATCATAGACGCAAACAAAAAATATTCTGAACAAACGTTGGCAGACTTGATCAGCACGGGCAGGCGAATGATGCCTGCATTCAAAAATCTATCGAAAGAAGAAAGTATTGCCATTGCTTCTTTCATTTTGGATTTAAAAACGAATCTAAAAAAGGAATTTGTCACACCGCCTGTAACCATCGATTCGTTCCGTCAACTCCCTTACAACATCACCGGCTATAATAAATTTTTATCCAAGGAAGGTTATGCGGGGATAATGCCGCCCTGGGGAACTTTGAACGCGGTGAATTTAAGATCGGGCGAAATCGAATGGAAAATTCCATTAGGTGAAATAAAGGAATTCAAAGAAAAAGGAATCATCACGGGCTCTGAAAACTATGGAGGACCAGCAGTGACAGCCAGCGGTTTGTTGTTTATAGCAGCAACACCAGATGGGAAATTCAGAGCATTCAATAAACACAACGGAAAGATTTTATGGGAAACCCAACTACCCGCACCCGGATTCGCAACACCCAGTATTTACGAAGTCAACGGAAAACAATTTATTGTGATTGCCTGTGGTGGGGGCAAGCTCAAAACAAAGTCGGGAGATAGTTATGTGGCCTTTGCCTTGCCTTAGCATTACTTCACAATGGGGAAAGCAGAAATCCTCAATCGCGCTGCACCCATCGGTACCAAAATAATTTCCTCTTCAGGTTCATTGGTAGCAACAGGGCTTTGCGGAAGCTCTGCACACAATCCGTATTGATCGATTGCCCAAGAAGGGATTTTCTTTCCCTTCGTTTTAATTTCAATTGGAACAGATTCAAGTGTGAAAGGAAAATTATCTTTCGGCCAAGTTTTGCGTGTAATGGTGAAAGTCTTTCCCAGTTCATTCAGGTTTCCCGATAACCCATAATTCCAGGCACTTGCAGGTAGGATTTCATACGATGGCCATTTGGCGGGATCAGAATTTTCCTGCCACTTTGAATCATACTGAGCTGTTTGCTTACTGTCTAAGCGGACGTAATTTTCTTTGATCTTTAGCGAATAAGTGAGAGGGCCGAGATTGAGGCTGACACTGCTTTTATTTTTATCCCAGGTTCGCAATTTCAATTTCATTGGAAATTCAATACTAATAACATCATCACTTTTCCATTCGCGATCCAGCTTTAAATACTGACTGGCAGAAACCGCTATCAGTGGCTCATTGTTCACTCTCACTCTTGCGTTGTTACACCAGGCGGGAATTCTCAGGTACAAGGGGAAGTGAATCGGTTTGCTAATCCGCAATTTCAGATTCACAGATTCTTCGAAGGGATAATGGGTCTGTTCCGTTATCGTCACCACAGTTCCATCGCCTACTTTTGCTTTTACTTCACTTTCGGAATAAAGAACTACAGCCAATCCGTTATCCGGAGTAGCCATCCAAAGATTCTCTGCATAATATATCCATCCGCCCGTATGATTGTGCTGGCAACAGCGGCTGCTAAATGGATTCATCATTAAGTACGGTCCAGGGTTGTCGATGCCGGGGTTGTGATTCTTGCTGTCGCTCGCAATCATATTGGGAGCAGTCAGATAACGAAGCGACTTATAATCGGGCATGAATGAAGCAGGAAAAGTATTGAAAGCTACATCCTCGCAATTCTCTGCCCAAAAAGTATCGCCTGTGATGCGCATCATGATTTCATCTGAAGTCATTTGTTCCACCAAGCCGCAAGTTTCAATCGCCTGTCGCGGATCGACATAACCTTTGCGTGAGTTTTCATCACCTCCCCACATACCTCCTGGTACTTGACCATACATTTCCCGAATGAAATTTTGGTTGTCATAGCTTGCTTGCAAATCCGATGGATCACAGCTTTGCTGATAGTAGGTGGCTGGCTCGCGAAAACACTGCGCGATATTTACATTGTGCCAATTGGGCAACCAATTTTTCAGTTTCCAGTTTGCCGTGTTGCGATGGATTTTTTGCGCAAGGTCAAGCAACCATTTTTCTTTGGTGATGTTGTAAAGCCAGTAGACACTATAAAGATTATCTCCCCCGCGACTGTTCTCCCAATAATCCGTGAGAAAATCATTTTCAGGAATGGAAAGTTGCCACTTGAAATAGTTGGTCATGTGCGTAATCACACGCGCATCGTTACTTTGCTCATAATACGATTGAAGCACAAACAACATCAACATCTGCGCCCACAGATCACGCTTGCCTGTACTTTTGCGAATGACGTAAGGACCAAAGTCGCCATTGTCGCGCTGACTGTTTAATGTTCCGTTGATCCAAACCATGGCTTCATCGATCATTTTCTTATCGTTGAGCACATAGCCCATGTTGGCATAACCCTTCAACCAGTAAGGCATTTCCTCCCAACCCCAATCGCCTTTACCATCTTTATTTAGCCACGCGTTATTTTTTTTAGTAAGCCATGCACTGATTTCGCCAAGGTTGCCTGCCAAGCCATCGCGCTCAAGCTCAAGACTTTTCAAAAGCCAGCCGCCCGGCTTAATTGCTCCCACCGGAAGTTTTACGAGATGTTGCGACTTGAGTGGTGCCTGGTTGGTGAAGTAGAATGAATTCATTTTATCTGAAGATGGAACCCGGACACTGCTGGCCCATGGAGTTTGTGAAAACCCAGAAGCTGCAATGAACAACAAAAATGCAAATCGCATAATTTATTTGGTCTCGTTCTTTTCCGCCATCGCTCTCATATTCTTTACTCGCCCCGGATCAACGGTTCGAAGCTTGAATTCAGAGCCAGAGTCATCGCCCATGCCCGCAATATTCTGATTTCTGAATTTCATTTCGCTTTCGCGGGAAGCAGTGGCAGAAAAATGAATTTCTTTTGTTCCTGTCTTTCTCACGATCTCTTCGACAGTATTTTCATTCACGCCAGAACCCGGCATAATCGCGATTCGCCCATTGGCCTTTTTAATAAGTTCAGCAATGAGGTCAACTCCTTCAATCGCTTTAGCTCTTTGCCCTGCCGTAAGAATCCTGTCGAAACCAACTTCAATACAATCTTCAAGGGCTTCAAACGGATCGCGCGTCATGTCGAAGGCACGATGGCAAGTCACTTTCATGGGACGAGCACGGTCGATCAATTCTTTGCATCTCTTTTTATCGATTGTTCCGTCCGGGTTTAAAACTCCGAACACTACGCCATCGGCACTCAATTTTTGACATTGATCAATGTCGCGCTTCATGGCATGAAATTCATAACTGGAATAATGGAAGTCTCCACCACGAGGACGGATCATGACGAAAACATCAAGGCTTACGTTTTGCCTTACATTTTCGATTATCCCATAAGATGGAGTTGTTCCCCCATCAGCAGGATTGTCGCACAACTCAATGCGGTCAGCACGACCTTCTTGGGCTTTAAGTGCGGACTCTATATTGTAAACTACTATCTCAAGTGTCATAACTATATTAAGGAAAATAGCGATAGATTTCTTTTCGATGCAAGACCCTTGCAAACTCAACATGACTACCTTCTACGAAGATCCCAATTCTGTACTCGCCAATCCTGATTCGATAAGCCGATCGAAATCCCTTCAACTTTTTGATGTTCGAGATTTGAGTGATGGAATTAGACGTTTTTACTGCGTCTATTGTTTCTGCGATTGAGCTTTTAACTGATTTAAGATGTATCCGATCAAGGTCGCGATTAAATTTTGCAAGAAATTCAACTTGCATCAGCGCCCCAATTTTTTCATAATGATCGTTTCAGAAACCTTTTTTGTTCTATCAGCCTCGCGCATGGATAATGCAAGGCCTAAGTCTTCTTTTTCCTCAATGGAAAGCTTTTTAGAATTGATACCTAATTTATTCAATAAATCAGATACAAATTCCAGTTCCTTTTTGTTTCGTGGAGTGATAATTACAGATTCCATACTCAAAGATAATTCAATAAAAGCTTTTTGCTTCGAAAATTTTATTAGCAACCTCATTCGAATAAACGGCATACGTGAATCCTTTCTGTAATGCATAAGCGCCCATCTCCCCGTTTTTATCAAGCGCCAAAAAACCAACCTGAATTTCTTTTGATTTCTTCGGCTGGTTTTTCACGATTCTTTTCACAGCAAGTTCGCATGCCTGCTGTGGTGAATTGCCCTGTCGCATCAGCTCAACCACCAGATGTGAACCACAAATACGAATCACTTCCTCTCCTACTCCTGTAGACGTAGCAGCTCCAATTTCATTATCAACAAAAAGTCCTGCACCGATGATCGGTGAGTCACCTACGCGACCATGAATTTTATACGCCATACCACTGGTAGTGCATGCCCCCGAAAAGTTTTGTTGGCTGTCCAACGCAATCATACCAATGGTGTCGTGATTCTCAATGTTAGCGATGGGTTTGTACTCGGCTTTCTTCAGCCATTCTTTCCACGCTTGTTCAGATTCAGGTGTTAACAAATTTTCTTTCTTAAATCCACTAGCCAGCGCGAACTGCAAAGCGCCATCACCTACGAGCATCACATGCGGAGTTTTTTCCATCACTTTTCTTGCAACGGAGATTGGGTGAACGATGTGTTCCAGACAAGCCACTGATCCGCAGTTAGAAAGTTCATCCATAATACACGCATCGAGTGTCACCCGACCATCGCGATCGGGTAATCCGCCAAGTCCCACAGAAGTTTCTTTCGGATCCCCCTCAGGTACTTGCACACCAGCCTCAACAGCATCCAGCGCACGACCGTTCTTGGATAAAATTTTCCAAGCTTCTGCATTTGCTCCAACACCAAAGTTCCAGGTGGAGATAACAATGGGTTTGGTTACAGTCTTATCGCGTGCGAACAATTTCTGCACCGATGCGAGTGAAGCAAGCACAGTTGAGGCTTGGATGAATTTTCTTCTTGAAGTTTTCATATCGTTATTAGTTAAACGTTAAACGTTAATAGTGACTCGTTTTCATTTTACGATTAACGAATAACTATTAACGATTAACTTACTTTGCTCCCGGAGGACAATACTTTTTCAAATACTCTGTATACAACGTTGTCAGGTGTAGGTTCGTACCTTCTCCTTCACTGATGCTGTGCGTGCGGTTGGGGTAGGCCATGAACTGAAACTGTTTGTTGTTTTTGATCAATTCATTGATCAGCATTTCTGCATTATTATAATGCACATTGTCATCGCCAGTGCCGTGGATGTACAACAGGTTTCCTTTCAGGTTTTTCGCATAAGTAACTGGCGAACCTTTCACAATGTCTTCCAAATTTTCCTGTGGCAAGCCCATGTAACGCTCCTGATAAATATTGTCGTATGTCAATTGATTTGCAACAGCTGCCACGGCTATTCCTGTTTTATAAATTTCTGGATATTGGAACATGAGGTTTAAAGTTGTTGATCCTCCGCCACTCCATCCCCACACGGCAATACGATCACTGTCAACAAAAGACCACTTCAAAATTTCTTTAGCCGCGAGCGCCTGATCTTTGATATTGATCTGCCCGATTTTTCTGTAAATCGATTTACGCCACTCGCGACCTTTTGGTGCTGGCGTTCCTCTTCCATCTAGTGAGATATAAATGTATCCATCCGCAGCCATGTCGCCACGGTACATGCGGTTGTTGCCCATGCCGAATGCATCGCGCACGGTTTGAGAAGCGGGTTCTGTGTAAACAAAGAAGACCACAGGATATTTTTTCGATGCATCGAAGTTGGTGGGCTTTACCATCCATCCGTCCATCTCCGTTCCTTCTTCGGTCTTGATTTTAAAGAACTCCACTTTTTTTGGTGGCGTTGCAGATGCACGAGAGGGGGTATTTTCTTTTTCGCCTAACGCCTTGTTGGTAGCAAGTTCAATCAGCTCATTAGTGGGTCGGGTCGTTGCATTTGAGAAATTGTGCTGGGCAAATTTTCCATTCGGAGAAATAGAGTAGTCATGAGTGCCTTGCTGGTCGGCAGGTGAAACTAATTCCAGTTTTCCTTTACCGTCAAGCTTGGTCTTGTACAAATACTTTTGTGTGGCGTTGGTTGGTGAAGCGATAAAATAAATGGTGTTATTCTTTTCATCAATGTGAGAAAAGTCGATCACGTCATAATCTCCTTTGGTGATGAGCGTCTCTTTTCCATCTTTCGTAACCCTATATAAATGAGCCCAACCGTCTTTTTCGCTCATCCACAAAAATTCTTTGTTACCATTCAACCAGACAAAGGGGTGGCGTGAATAATAATTATCTGAAATGAAAGAATACATGTCAACCCACGCCTTGTCGCTTTCTGAATAAATCTGTTTTGCTTCGCCGGTCATCGCATTGCATGAAAAGATCTTGCTCTCTTGTTGCTTGCGGTTGAGTTGCTGTATAAAAATTTCGCTGTTGGAATTCCACTCCATACGAGGTAAATAATTTTGCTGAGGATCTCCGGGGATATTCAACCAGGTGGTTTTGTTCGCAGCAACATCAACCACCCCGATTTTGGTAGGCGATGGGCTTTGACCAATAGTTGGATACTCAACCGGAATGACTTTAGAGTAAGCCGAGTCGGTGGTGTTCACCATATAATAGTCTCTGATCTTGTTGGCATCGATTTGCCAGTAAGCTATTTGCTTGCCATCAGGACTCCACTGAAATCCATCACGGCAGCCGAACTCCTCTTCATAAACCCAATCGAAAGTTCCGCTGATCAGTTTTCTGGAGTGATTCGAAGTGATCGCCTGCACTTGTCCTGTGACTAGGTCTTCCACATACAAATCGTACTCACTCACATAACCTACTTTCTTTCCATCTGGAGAAAATTTTGCAAAGCGAAGTGATGAGGCAGGTTTGTCTTTACCGATTTTCGTTAGCGTCTTTGCTATTTTATTCAACACCCAATAGTCACCTTGCGTATCGTAGCGCCATACTTTTTTGCTGTTGGTATAAATCAATATGAGGTTGCCATCATCCGATAATAAAAAATTCCGCACCTTCAAACTTTCCGTTTGCCCTGCAGGAGTGAGGTCGGCCTTCGACAAAAAAGTGGTTTTTGTGTTGGCAGGCAGTTCATAGCGGTTTACTTCGCCAGCTTCGTTTCTATAATAAGCATTTCCATCTTTTGCCCAACGAATATTTTGGCTGAACAAGAGGGCTGGCAAAAAGAAGATTAACAACAATAATAGAGGTGTGCGTTTCATGGTCATCGGGTTTTTAGAACCCCAAAAATAGAAAGGCCAGCGGGACTACCTAATGTTTTTATTTGAAAGTAAGTTCTAGGGAATAATTTGTGGTTCGTGAGGACACGAAACCACGGGGCAGGAGCACGATCGAGTACTATTTTAATATGCCATCAAGTTTTAAAAAGGAACTGCCGATTCTCTTTTCTTATATTTTCCATCCTTAATAACCCAAACGAGAACATAAGCACCTGCACCATCGCTATTGCTGGCTGTAATATACATTGTGTTACTAACTCCATCGAAATACACATCGGTACGATTGAGATCCGGATTATATAAATTAAAGATTGCTTCTTTTGGCAGACTCTGCGCATACTTTCCGAAAGAATAATATACAGACTGATATTCTGTATGTGGTATCATGCCAAAGTTTCCCCAAGTTTCACCACCATTAATTTTCATAACGTCTTTTTGGTCACCTCTGGCTCGGAATTCAATTCTATTTTCTGATTCCCTGAAAGGCTTAATTTTTATTTCAACCTTAATTGAATCCTTTTGAAAGGTGAGATCATCTGGTTGAGTTTTGATCTTTGGAATCATCTGAAAGCTCGAAACAAACTTAATTCTTGATTTATGAATATACCCGGAGCCGCCTTTGAAATCAACTTGGTACCAATCACCTTCTGGCCATAGACACCAAAAAATATCTTGCTCAGTGAATTTTTTGATTATTTCACTTTTGACATCAGGCTTCTTTCTAAGGTTTACATAACCATCCTTGTCGTCAATTTTCGCAAACTGGCCTGATGAATATATAGCGATGAATATGAATGCAAATGATAAATGAAATTTCATCTGGTTTTTAATTTTGATTTTTAAAAGTACTTAAATTCTTAAACTCATCTCGGCCAGCAATGTACCCTCAAGCTGCCTTAGCCACGGGAGAAATACTGACATTTAGCATCTCCGCGTGGCGGATCACAGAAATATCGACCAGCGTGAGTATTTCTTTTTTGGTTAACTCCTTAAATAACTGATGCAGCGACTGCACAGGTTTACCGTTGAACGAAACAATAATGTCGCCCGCTACCACCTGCGAGCGTGAGGCAGGAGAATTTTCTTCCAAGCTCACTACAAACAATCCTTTGTCGTTGGCCAGATGATAGTGGTGCTTGACTTTAGGAATGAGGTCTACTTCTTGAAGCTGAAAACCCAAATACGCCTTGAACACTTTTCCGTTATTGATGAGCTGACTCGCCACTTCTTTTGCCGTGTTGATATCGACCGAAAAACTCAAGCCTTGTGCTCCTTGAATAATAGCTGTGTTTACGCCAACCGCTTCGCCATCGGTGGTGATCATTGGGCCACCTGAGTTTCCCGGGTTGAGGGCAGCATCCGATTGGATGACATTGTCAACGAGCATTCCATTTTGCGAACGCAATGTACGGCCGAGAGCACTCACTACACCAGTAGTAACGGTGTGTTGATAGCCAAGTGGATTGCCAATAGCTATGACTAACTGGCCGATCTGGAGTGTTTCTGCATCCCCTAATTTTGCAACCGAGTAACCCTCCGAATAAATTTTTAAGATGGCGAGATCGGTATCAGGATCTTTGCCAATGAGTGTGGCTTCAATTTCATTTTCATTGAGTAATGAAACCATGATTTTCTCAGCACCATTCACCACGTGGCAGTTGGTAAAGATCATTCCATCGGACGAAAAAATAAAGCCCGAGCCAGAACCCGCAGAGCGAAGCTTTCCCCCCACTTTTTTATAGACATCAATTTTTACAACTGCATTTTTTACGAGCGCAACCGCATCAACAATCATTTGAGAATAGGCATCCATAGCTTTTTTGGGGATGAAGATCAAAAAACAATCCGAGGCTTTTTTACAGAAAAGTTGGCAGATTATCAATTGGAAACTTGCCTTAATGGCGGTGATGTAAGATTATTGCGTGGGTATTTAAATTTTGTAACTTTAAGAGCATAAGTGTTTTTACATGGCCAAACTCAAGAATATCATCAAGCAGCTCTCTGAGAAAGATTATAAGCAGATTCATGATTCATTGATGGAAAGCAACGCAGAAAAATCTGCGTACGTACTTCGAGCATTACGCGAAAGACAACTTTCTGACAGTAAAATTATGGTAGAGCTTGATGTAAATGCCAATGCCTATTATACTTTACGCTCACGCCTCAACCAAAAAATTGAAGAGCATCTCTTGCAGCAAATGGAAAGCCCGCGCACAGATATTCTTCGCAAAGTGGCGAATCTGAATGAAGTGCTTTTCACGAAGAAAAGAACGATTTCCATCACTACGCTTAAAAAATTAGAGAAAGAACTTCAGGATTACGATCTGGCCAGTGAGCTCACCGTGGTCTACAAGTCTTTGAAGAAGCTTCATATTCACTCTCCTGAATATTTCAATTACTCGCAGTTATACAACCGCCACGTGGCGTACATGCTTGCAGTCGATAAAGCCGAAGATTTGCTGGCAGACTACTTTAAAAAGTATGGCAATTATTTTTTTACGGGCGATCCGGTAGAGAAAATGGGGCTCGACTTATTGCTGAAGGAAACACAAAATGTCTCCAAGCTTTATGAGTCGCATCGCTTGTACGTTTATCAAAGTTGCATGTTGATCTTCCACCGACTGTTTGTCGAGTCTGACGAAACAATGGCTCAGGAAGGCGAAGCCACAGAAGATATTTTTGCGCGGGTTCAGAAAATTTTTGAGACCTACAATCTTGATCCGCTTTATTACCATTTGAATTTGGTTTTTGAGTTTTTACATCTGGAGTATTACAATCATTACAAAGTCTATCGACAGGCTGAAAAGCATTATGAAGAAATCAACGATGCTACGTCTACACTCCTCGTCAATTATCCGAATTATACTTTCTCTGCTCGCTTCCTAATTTCAAAAATCGAAAGACACCTGCGTAACAACACCGAAAAAACGTTGTTTGCTGAAAATGAAAGTTTGCTAATCGACATTGAAGCGGAGCCGCAAGACATGCCCAAGCATGCTGTTTACGTTTGCTATCTGGCGATCAGTTGCTACTATGCCGGGAAATATGATCAGGCCGCTAAAGTCATTAATGCTATGCTTAACGAAGTGAGTTTGAAAAAATTTCCGTTTGTGCAGATGGAAGTGAAAGCATTGCTCGCTCTTCAGTATTGTATGCTCAAGGATTTCGAATTGTTCACGCAGCTTACCAATAGTATTCAGCGGCAAATCAGGATGTTTGGCAAAGATGAGTGCGAAAACGTTTTGTTGTTTCTGAAAATTTTGCGCGTGGCAACCAGCGAAGCAAAAAAGGAAAAGGCAAAAAAGATCACTGCGATTATTCCAAAATTCAAAGAGGTAAAAGTAAATTATTTCGCGCCAACTGCGTTGATTAAAATGGATGATGAATTTGTGGAGATGCTTTCCGCGATCGAAGGGGCGGTGGATGCCTGATTGTGTATCAATTTCTTAACCGCAATGGCGCGAAGACGCTAAGAGAAAATTTAACTGAACAAGCTTTCTAAATCTTAAAAGAAAGATCTTTTACACATCAATTTTCATGATGCTGTCGTGCGACAGGGGCTTGTTAAGATAAAGCTTTACATTCTCATATTTCTTGGCCCGATTAAAATCTTGCGGGTTGATTGATGAGGTGAGCATAATGATGCGGCTCTTCTTTCTGGTAACCTGCGAAAGGTTTGCAAACTCATCCAAAAACTGAAAACCGTCCATCAATGGCATATCTATGTCGAGGAAAATCACATCGGGCAAAACTTTATCTGCTACGTCCATCTTCTCCATGTTCTTCAGAAATTCGATCGCACTCTTGGCTCCTGTATGTGTATAAATATTTTCGGTGATGGCAGATGCCTCAATCATTTTTTGGTTGATGAGGTTATCGATTTCGTTATCATCGATGAGCATGACTGCACGGTATTTTCTGGAACTCATAGATTAAAGTTGAATTCACTAAAAGTAGGCCGAATTAGTTGGTTTTCCAAACGGAGTATTGCCAATAAACTTACATGAAGTAAGGTCCGAAATTCCAGCACCCCGCAACTAAGGAAATCCAATTATTGGGTTAACTAATTGAAGTTGAGTTCAGGTTTATAAGTCAAATTTGATCCCCTGGGCCAGCGGAAGACTCTCCCCAAAGTTGATCGTGTTAGTCTGCCTGCGCATGTACACTTTCCAAGAATCAGAACCCGACTCGCGGCCGCCCCCCGTTTCTTTTTCGCCACCGAAAGCTCCGCCAATTTCAGCGCCTGATGTACCGATGTTTACATTGGCAATGCCACAATCCGATCCGGCATGCGAAAGGAATTTTTCCATATCCTGCATGCGCGTTGTCATGATGGCTGAAGACAATCCTTGCTTCACCCCATTTTGAAGGTCAATAGCCTCTTCTGTGGTTTTGTACTTTATCAAATAAAGAATAGGAGCAAATGTCTCTGCTTGCACAATTTCAAAATGGTTTTTTACTTCGGCAATGGCGGGCTTCACATAACATCCGGATTCAAATCCTTTACCAGAAAGCTTTCCACCACTCACTAAAAATGTTCCGCCTTCAGTTTTGATTTTTGAAAGTGCATTGCTGTAATTTTTAACCGCAAGTTTATCGATCAGTGGGCCAACATGATTGGTTTGATCTAGGGGATTACCAATTCGAAGCTGCCCATAGGCTTTTTTCAGTCTATGTTTTACTTCATCATAAATTTTTTCATGGATGATCAATCTACGCGTTGAAGTGCATCGCTGACCTGCAGTACCAACAGCGCCAAAGGCAGCACCGATGATCGCCATATCGAGGTTTGCATTTTCGGTGATGATAATGGCATTGTTACCTCCGAGTTCCAGCAAAGCTCTTCCCAATCGGGCACTCACTGTCTGGCCTACTGCTTTACCCATTCTCACGGAGCCTGTCGCAGATACCAGTGGAATATTTTCATTGTCACACATCAACTGGCCGACCTTATAATCGCCATTGATTATGCAGGAAACCCCTTCCGGGACACTGTTCTTTTTAAAAACTTTGATTACAATATTTTGGCAAGCGATGCTGCACAACGGGGTTTTTTCAGACGCCTTCCAAATGCAAACATCTCCGCATACCCACGCAATCATCGAATTCCAACTCCACACCGCCACAGGAAAATTAAAGGCCGAAATTATTCCAACAATTCCCAACGGGTGATATTGCTCATACATTCTGTGCAAGGGTCGCTCCGAATGCATTGTTAACCCATTGAGTTGGCGCGAAAGCCCCACGGCAAAATCGCAGATGTCAATCATCTCTTGCACCTCGCCCAACCCTTCCTGATAGGACTTGCCCATTTCATAAGAGACCAGCTTGGCAAGATTTTCTTTTTGTTGACGCAATGCAGCGCCAATCTGTCTTACGATTTCTCCGCGCTTGGGTGCCGGTACTTTTCTCCACTCTACAAATGCTTTCCGAGCCTGGGCTACCGTTTTCTCAAAAGATTTTTCGTCTGAAGATTGAACTCGACCAATTAGTTTTCCATCCACTGGTGAGTAGGAATCAATGTACGAGCCCGATGATTTAATCCACTTTAATCCAGTGGAAGTTCCGGGATTTGATTTTTTAACATTTAATGCTTGTAACGCTTCTGCGATGCCGAAATTTTTCATGTCATTTTTTATTGAAAGGAGCCTGCCTTGGCAAGGCTTCCGAAAGTGGGTGCAAACTTAGACGAAATAGGCCACAGATCACATAGATGACCACAGATAAATACAAAGCGACTTGTTTGCTGAAATTAATTGTTTTGCCCAACCGGGATTGTAACTGTAAAGGCCGTCCCTTTTCCTACTTCACTCTTTGCATGAATTGTTCCGCGCAAAAGCTCAACCGATTTTTTTACGATTGAAAGGCCGAGGCCCGTGCCTTGAATAGAGCCTACCGACCTACCCCGGAGAAATGGATCAAATATTTTATCAATTTCATCTTCAGGGATGCCAATTCCTTCGTCACGAACGACAATAATAAGCTGATGACCTGAACCCTTTACTGTTAAGAACACGTGTTCTTTGCCTGGAGAAAACTTGATTGCGTTTGTTAATAGGTTAATAAAAATACTTTGGAGCAGCCTTTCATCCGATGTTATCATCGTGGGAATTTGATTGAATTCTGTACTGATCGTGCAAGATACTTTCTGCGCAAAAAGACTTACTTCTTCCACTATTCCGTTCAAAAAAGCATTTACTTCGATTGAGGTTATATCGAGTTTAATTTTGCCCGTTTCGGTCTTTTCGTAGGTAAGCACGTCATCAAGCAGAGCACTCATATGGTGTGCATGCTTTTCAATAGAATCCAGACTTCTCTTCATGTCTTCCCAGTGGATGCGCCCATTGTTCTGTTTAATAAAGCTTATTTGAAATTGAATGGATGATAATGGTGAGCGAAATTCGTGTGAGGCTATAGATACAAATCGGCTTTTCGTTTCCACAGCTTCTTTTTCTTTTTGAAGCGCGCGCTTCAGGTCCCGGGTTCTTTCTTCCACTTTCATCTCAAGCGCCATTCGATATTCGGTAAGCTCTGTAACATCCTGACCAACCAATGTCAATCCTACTACTTGACCAGAGGCGGAGAGGCGCTGACTACAGCTAAGCAATAAGGTCATAAGGTTGCCTCGTTCAGTTCGAATCAACAGCTCTTCAGAAACAGCGAATTCACTGTTAAGTGCTTTTGCGAATATGGTCTCAAATTTCTCGGGGTTTACATCTTTCATCAGTACAGATACAAACTTTTGGGCATACACTTCATCCTTCCTGAATCCGGTAATTTTCACGCAATGTTCATTCAAATCAGTAACATAACCACGAGTGTCCATCCCTATTATAACTGCATTTGCTTTTTCAATCAAGCTTGAAATATTGGCGGCTTGCGTAATGAGCTTTCTCTCAAAAACCTTTTGTGATGTAACGTCACGAATCAGCAAATGAATGTGAGTCTCGGCCCCCTCATCATTAATTACGGGTACGAAGTTAAATTCAAGAGAAACGAGCGTGCCGTTGTGATTCTTTAGCTCAGCAAAATATTTTTCAGCCGTTTTCCTTTGGCGAACGTCTTGGATTATGTCCTGGATAGCCAAGCTCATCTCCAGATTTGTGGAATTAATAAAATGGTCCCCTGGTTGAAATGGTTTAGTGAATAATGATTTGTTCAATTCTGCTGCAATTTCATTGAAGAGGATCACTCTCCCATCCTTATCCAATATGATCAGCGATTCTTCAAGATTGTCGATCAGAGAATTGAGAATATCCATTTTAAATTCAACTGGTGGGTTTGTCATGGTTTGGTAAGGTGATGTCAACTCTAGTCCATTCTCCCAAGGACGAGGCAATCTCAATTGTGCCCTTTAATTTTTCAACTACTTCTTTAACCACATATAAACCCAGCCCGGCACCATCACTGCTCTCATTCGATCGGACGAACATATCAAATACATTGGGTAAGTGATCCGGATGAATTCCGACACCGTTATCCAAAATGCTTAAGATTGTCCGGGTTGAAGAAATTGATGCGATGATCCTTATAAATTGATCATCTTTTAGCATATCCCGGTATTTGATCGAATTTGAAAAAATATAAGCCAGAATTACTGATAGGCGATAGTTGTCCGAGTAAAAGTCTGCTTCGCTGCGTACGTCAACTTGTTTTTCTATTTTGTCAAAGCCCTTCAGGTGCTGGAGTTTATTCAAACATTCCCTGCACAATTGTTTTAAGTTGACCTCCGAAATTTTTAAGTCAGTTCTTAAGTTTTGTGAAAAGTCCAATATTTCTTTCAGGGTATCATCCAGTTTTAATGTGCTCTTTCCAATCATATCAAAGTATTGATCGGAGGCCTCAACGTTTTTGCTCCGATCCAATCGGGCAATATTCACTAACCCGATCACGGATGCCAGGGGAGCACGGAGGTTATGAGATATATTATAAACAAATGAATCAAGTTCCCTATTGATCTTAAGCAGTTCTATATTTTGTCGTTGCAAAACTTCATCCTGTTCTTTGCGAATTCTTTTACTTTGATGTTCATTAATAGAGTGTTTGATTGCTAAGGGAAGGCGTGAAAGGTTTGATTTCAAAACATAATCATCCACTCCTTTCTTAATACAGCTCACCGCAAACTCCTCTGAGACCGAGCCCGTCACAATAATGAAAGGAATATCTGATTTGCTCTCTTGTACAATTTTTAAGGCTTCAATGGAATTGAATTGCGGAAGAGCATGATCAGATAAAATCAAATCGGGGTTAAACTTATCCAGGGCTTGGATAAAGTCCTCTCTTGCATCCACCCTTATTCGGGTGAACTTAATTTTTTCTTTTGAAAGTGCACGATCCATTAAACCTGCATCTTCTTCCTGATCTTCTAACATCAAAATTTTCAGGTCTTTCGATACGTTATTTTTCATTTGAGCTAAATCTATAGGAGTAATGAAAATACCCTTCCTGAACAACTAATGAACTGGCAAATAGGATTTACTCCTATAAGTCCTCCTCTGTTCTGGCATGACTTAGGTTTATTCACATAATCAGCCAAGACCAATAGAAAAAGATCAAAAATGCTATGGACATTAATGATGAGGTTGAAATACTAATTGTAGAAGACAACCAAGAGGATGCGGAGCTTACTATACGGGCTCTAAAAAAGCATCACCTGGCCAACAAAATTGTTCACTTAGTAGATGGCGCTGAAGCCCTTGATTTTATTTATGGACGGGGTCCATATTCAGGACGGAATATCAACCAGGTTCCTAAGGTGATCCTTGTTGATCTAAAGATGCCCAAAGTAAGCGGCCTTGAGGTATTAAAATCAATTAAGTCTGATCCTCGAATAAAAATGGTGCCTGTAGTTATTCTAACCTCTTCTGCTGAAGATCCGGACATAAAGGAAGCATATGAGTTGGGGGCCAATAGTTACATAGTCAAACCTGTTGACTTCAACATCTTTTTCAAAACAGTTGCAGAATTAGGATTGTATTGGCTGGTGGTTAATAAAGTTTAGTAGATAAGCTACTACCGCGCTGGCATTTGAGTCCTTTTGAATAAGTAAAAAATTTTAAAAGATTTGAATCCTCAACCTACTTGCCTACGAAGCGTCTGCCATGGATGGCTCCTGGTTGTGTTTCTATCTATGACGCCCCTTTCTCATGTCTTTTCCCAAGTACCCTCTGACTCTCTCACGCTTAAAAAGTTGAAGAAATTAAGCATGGAAGAGCTCATGAATGTAGAGGTAACTTCCATCTCAATGAGGCCGGAGAAATTGACAGAAGTAGCCTCTGCAGTACAAGTAATTACGGGCGAAGATATACATCGTTCGGGTGTAACCAGGCTTCCCGAAGCATTACGACTCGTATCAAATCTTCAAATGTCGCAAGCAAACTCGCACGATTGGGCTATCACAGCGAGAGGCTTTGATGGGCTCCCTTCATCAGGTGGAATACTTGCCAATAAATTACTGGCAATGGTAGACGGTAGAATTATTTACAATCCACTTTTTGGAGGAGTTTACTGGGATGTACAGAATGTAATGCTGGAAGATGTAGATCGCATTGAAGTAGTAAGCGGACCGGGCGGCACACTGTGGGGAGCAAATGCCGTGAACGGAGTCATCAACGTGGTAACAAAAAGCGCAAAAGAAACCCAGGGATTGTACGTGTCGGGAGCGGGAGGATCTTTGCTGCAGAATTTTGGTGGAATACGATTGGGCGGCCGGAGTCAGATTGACTCGAATCTCTATTTTCGAATATATACGCAACGGTTCGATCAAAAGAGTACAACACTGGAGAATGGAAAAGATGCGAAGGACGGATGGAATATGACGCAGGGAGGATTTCGAATGGACTACTATCCATCAAATACAAATACGCTGACTTTGCAAGGCGATTTTTACGAGGGTGTTGAAAACGATTCAGTCAAACACGCTAATACGGATGGACAAAATCTATTGGCCCGGTTCACACATTCTTTTTCTGATCAATCAAACTTGGTTATCCGAGCTTATTTTGATCGCACCTGGCGAAAGACACCAGAATCAGCACAGCCATTTTTTTATGAACTCAATACCTATGATTTTGATATCCAGCATCGCTTTTCTTTAGGCAGCAAGCAAAGTATACTTTGGGGCGGTGCCTATCGGCTTCAAAAAGATAAAACAGCCAGTACTTTTAATCCACCGAGGACTGCTCCTTCTTTTAATCCGGTTAACCGGGATATGCCCCTCTATAGTGGGTTTATACAAGATGAGATTGCGCTTGTTCCAGACAAGATCAAACTTACTGTTGGCAGTAAATTTCTGAACAATGTTTTTTCCGACTTCGAAGTTCAACCCAGCGCCCGCATGGCCTGGACTTTAGATAAAAAACAAACTGTTTGGTCAGCCGTATCGCGTGCTATTCGCATACCTACTCGTTTTGATGCTGACATCACAAAAACACCAACTAAATTTAATTCCGAAAAGATTACAGCCTACGAAATTGGTTATCGGGTTCGCCCGGTAGATCAGCTATCTCTTTCATTCGCTACCTTTTATAATAAATACCACGACCTGCGTAGCCTTGATTCAGCATCAGATCCTTTACAACCAATAGTGTTGGCAAACTCACAACAAGCTGAGTCATGGGGGTTTGAATTCTCTGGTAATTTTCAGGCAACAAATTGGTGGCGGCTGCGTGGCGGGTACACCTACTTTGACAAGAATATTTCGCCCATCAACGCAAAAGTTTTACCGATCAGTGGTGCATTTGAAGGCGTTGATCCGAAAAATATATTCATGTTTCAATCTATTATGAATTTGAGAAGCGTGCAACTGGATATGATGGGCCGTTATGCAGATACATTGCCTTCTGTCACTGCAACAAGCACTCCTACTCCCAAGGTGCCTCCTTATTTCACATTTGATGTACGTTTGGCTTGGCAGTTTAAGTGTTTTGAATTTTCAGTTGTTGGACAAAACTTATGGGAAGACCGGCATTCAGAAGTCGGTGCTTCAAAAATACCTCGAACCATTTACGGAAAGATCACGTGTCGGTTTTAAAAAAAACGATAGCACATCGCTACTTCAAGGTATCTCTGCTTGCCTGCAGCACAATTCTTTTTTCTGCTCAAACACAAATTGCGCGCGAGTATCAGATCAAAGCTGTCTTTCTTTTCAACTTTGCCCAATTTGTAGAGTGGCCCACCACCTCTTTTCAGGAAACAAATGCCATCGTGATAGGCGTCCTGGGTGACGACCCTTTTGGTACTTATCTGGACGAGGCCGTTCGCGGAGAGGAAGTAAATGGTCACCCGTTGGTTGTTCAACGCTACCGGCACATTAATGATATCAAGGCATGTCACATTCTTTTTATCAACGCAGCCGAAACGCGTCAACAAGTCTTGGCCAGTTTAAAACCCAAGAGCATTCTCACTGTGAGCGATGCAGACAACTTTACAAAACAGGGAGGCATGATCCTGTTTTTTACAGAAAACAAGAAGACCCGGATTCGCATCAATTTGAATGCAACTAAGGACGCAAACCTGACCATCAGTTCGAAATTGCTCAGGCTCGCTGAAATTGTTGGTCCGCAAAAAAACTAATATCATGTTCTCCAAAGGCACTTCCATCCAGCGAAAGCTTATGCGAGTAATTATGGTGACTAGCGGAGCTGTGCTGCTACTGACATGTCTTGCCTATTTTGCCTACGAGGTTCTCACATTTCGACAGGCTATGGTGAGGCAACTTACTGTTCTTGGAGAGATAATCGCTACAAATAGCACGGCAGCACTTGCATTTGAGAGTCGTAGTGATGCCGAGGAGATACTTGCCGCACTTAAAGCAGAACGGCACATCGTGGCTGCCAGCCTTTATGATAAAGACGGAAAACTGTTTTCACGATATCCTTCTGATCTGTCCGTCAATATGTTTCCCACTGCACCTGGGGATGAGAGTTATCGTTTTGAAAATTTCCACCTCGTGGGATTTCAGCCTGTGGTGCAAGGGAACAAACGCCTGGGCACGCTTTACATGAAATCAGATTATGGTGCGATGTATGATCGACTCCAGCTCTATGGCGGCATTGCTCTATTGGTTATAGCTATTTCATCTCTTTTGGCTTATGTGCTTTCCAAACGCTTACAGCATGGAATCACAAAGCCAATCCTCGCATTAACTCAAACAGCCAAAGTAATTTCCAATCGTGGCGATTACTCCGTTCGCGTTGTCAAATTAGCCGAAGATGAATTAGGCGTTCTTACAGATGCCATCAACCAGATGCTTTCGCAAATTGAAGACCAAAATCTGGCATTGAGTGAAAGCAGCGCTCGAGTCCATGCCGTTCTTAATTCTGCACTGAGCGCTGTGATCTTGATGGATGCTGCCGGATTGATCACTGACTGGAATGGAAGGGCTGAAGAAATATTCGGGTGGACACGCGAGGAAGCTGTTGGACGGTCTCTGGCAGAAACTATTATACCGGAGAACTTTCGAGTCGCACATCAAAATGGTCTTAAACACTTTCTGAAAACAGGCGAAGGCCCTGTTATTAATAAGCTTATTGAACTGAGTGCCCTACGCAAAAACGGCAGTGAGTTTCCGATAGAATTATCTATCAGTTCACTAAAGACCGGAAATGTGCTGGCATTTTGTGGCTTTGTAACTGACATTACTAAACGCAAGCAAGCCGAAGCAGAAATCCTCTCGCTCAATCAAAATCTTGAACAAAAAGTAAGGGAGCGAACAGACCAATTAGAAAACAATATTATCCAGTTAAATGAAAGCGAGGAGCAATTAAAAAAAAGCAATGAACTATTTTCCAAGCTTTTTAATCTAAATCCAGCTGCCATCCTCATCTCACGCCTGGATAATGCCAAGGTAGTGAAGGTAAATGAAGCCTTTCTTTCCTTCTTTGGGTTTTCAAGTAGCGAAGAAGTACTTGGCAAAACCGCCAGAGAATTAAATATAGTTGCTCATCCCGAACAAAGAGAGGAGCTTGCCCAGCTTCTCAAAGAGAATAACGTGGTAAAGGATTTTGAAATCAATGCCTACACCAAACAAGGTAAAATGTTTTGGATTTCAACTTCCATTCTTATTATTGAGCTCGAAAATATACCGTGTCTTTTTTCTATCTCCATAGACATCAGCAATCGCAAAGGAATTGAAGAACAAGTGCGCGCAGCTAATAAGGAACTGGAGGCATTCTCTTATTCTGTATCACACGATTTAAGGGCACCCCTGCGCTCGATTCATAGTTACATCAATATTTTGTATGAAGAGTATGCCGAAAAATTGGATGAGGAGGCAAAACGGTTAATCAACATAGTAATGAACAATAGCAAGAAGATGGGCCAATTGATCGATGACCTGCTTGCTTTTTCAAGGCTTGGAAGAAGGGAGTTGACCATGACTGCAGTGAATATGAATTCTGTGGTTGCTACTATCTGGGAGGACGTGGCAAGACTTAATGAAGGAAACAATTTGAAATTAATGTTGTCGAATCTTCCTGATGCCAAAGCCGATAACGCAGCAATAACCCAGGTATGGACAAATCTGATTTCAAATGCCGTGAAATATTCTCGCAACAAAGAGCATCCGATCATTGAAATCGGTCATTTCGATAATGAAGGAACTACGGTGTATTTCGTTCGCGATAACGGTGCGGGCTTTGACATGAGGTACTACGATAAACTTTTTGGTGTTTTTCAGCGCCTTCATTCATCTAAAGAATTTGAAGGCACAGGTGTAGGCCTAGCGATAGTTCACCGGATTGTTTCCAGGCATGGCGGACGTGTCTGGGCAGAATCAAAAATTCAGGAGGGTACAACATTTTACTTTTCAATAAATGGAGAAACATGAATTAATGAATGCCTGAAATTCCCCTTCAGCCCGCCCATGGTGGTGTCGACACGAACCATGGTACTGGAGGAGATTCATTAAAATATTTTTTGAGTCTAGACTTGGCCGAAAAGTCATTTTCTTAAAAATCGAAAACACCGCATACGCGTTCGACAATGGGCGATCCCTGTACATTCTTTTCTCAGACTAAAAAATGGAAGGCCCCCCGCCCATGGTTCGTGTCGACATGGACCATGGTACTTGGGTTCATGTTGATATCAGGCAATCTCTGCTTTGGCCAGGAGAATATTCGGTTTGAAAGAATATCGGTGAATGAAGGTCTTTCACAATCTGATGTAAAGAGTTTCGTTCAGGACAAATTCGGATTCCTTTGGATCGGAACGCGTGATGGCCTGAGCAAATATGACGGACTCGAATTCAGCCGATACAACCGGGAGAAAGATGATTCTACATCTCTTCAATTTAACCAGATCCTTGATCTCCGGGTTGATTTGACTGGTAATATCTGGATAGGCTCAACAGGCGGAATAAGTATTTACAATTACTCAAAGAATAACTTTGAAAATTTTTTTCTCAATGACAACGAGTTGCAGTCTACCGACATTAACCACATTTTATTGACCGGGCAACACACTGCTCTTCTATCAACCAACAAAGGTCTGGTAAACTTTGATCTCAAGCGAAGAATATTTTTTATTGATCAAGACCTGGAGTCATTTAAGGGCATGAAGGTTTCATGCACATATCAGACAGAAGCGCATGGATTATGGATAGGGACCGATAACGGTGTATTCATAAAAACTTCCGGTAAACCCGGGTGGGTCAGGCTTCTTGAAGGCAACGGTATACTGAACATCGCCTTTGATCCCAATGGTAAAGTTTATCTCTCTGCTTCAACAGGACTTTTTTGCTATGATTTAAAAAAGGAGAAAGCAGAGAAGGTCGTCCTGCCTCCTGGTTTTGCTCCGGTCACTGAAGTAATGAGAATGAAGAATGGCGACCTCTGGGTAGCCAGTAATAAAGTTATTGTTCTCGATAAAAATGATGCATTCAAGTATGTTCTGGGGCACGACCAATTTAACAGCTATAGTCTTTCTGAAGACAGGGCGAGAGTCCTTTATCAAACACGCGATGACGTTATTTGGGTTGGCACATTTGGTTATGGCCTGAATAAGTTCAATCCGGATGTTGCCAAGTTCTCGCATTTAAATGCGCAAACATCTTTACCGCTATCCGGGAATTATGTTTCAACCATATATACCGCAGATGACACTACGCTATTGGTTGGCACCTCGCGAGGCCTGGATGTAATCGATATGAAGGCACGGTCAGCAAAACATTTTTCCGGCAAGGAAGACTTGTATCAGATCCTTAAGATTTTCACCGATCGAAAAAACAGAATTTGGGCAGCTACATCAAACGGATTTGTGTTGTATAACGGTAACAAGTTGATCCCGAAAAACATTTTCCTGCGTTCGGTCTATGATGTTGCCGAGTGGGATGAAACAAGGCTTATTCTTGCAGATCGTGTAGGTGGTATCTACTTATTTGATAGAAAGACGGACCGTACTTCTTTATTTATTCCCGCCAGTAAACTACGCGAGGAAGTTTCATGCGTGCTTGTTGAAGATAATCATGTATGGGTCGGATGTAAGGATGGCTTGAAATTATTTGATAGAAAAGGACAATTAATCAGGCGCTTTACAGCCGGAACCGAGAAATCGGGATCACTTCATTCTTCTTTCATAAAATCTCTCTATCGCGATGCAAAAAAAAATCTGTGGATCGGCACGTGGGGAGGCGGCCTAAGTATGCTCAATACAAACGACAGCACCTTTACCACCTATGATATAAACAATGGCTTGCCTAATAATGTAGTTTATGGAATGCTGGAAGATCATGCCGGAATTCTTTGGCTAAGCACTAACCTTGGGATATCTGCCTTTAATCCCCAAAGTCATGTTTTCCGAAACTTCAATTTTTCTGATGGCCTGCAGAGTAATGAATTTAATACCGGAGCCTACTTTAAATCAGCAAGTGGAAAACTGTATTTCGGAGGAGTAAATGGATTAAGTTTCTTCAACCCGGATGAAATAACAGAAAAGCAACCTGTTCCTTCCATCCTTACTACTTCCATTACTATCAATAATAAAGCGTTGACTTTTCAGGATAACGACAGCCAGAGAAATGTACTGATGATTGATAAAATAAGATCAAGCTGGAAAGAGAATGATATTGGCGTAGCGTTTACGTCTATCGATTTCAAACACGCGCAAACACGCCCTTTTCAATATGCCCTAAAAGACACAACATGGTATGATATTGGCAATCGCAGAAGCCTTGAATTACTGGACCTGCCCAGCGGGCATCATGAAATAAAGGTGCGAACAAGAAATTCTGACAATAGCTGGAGTCACGATAGAATTTTGCTTTCGATTGAAATCGTTCCTCCGTTATGGGAAAAAGCATGGTTCAGAATAATTGCCGTGCTTGCTTTCCTTGCAACGACTTTTGCTGCCTACCGGTATAGGGTAGCCCGGTTAAAAGGAATGAATGCGCTTCTCAACAAACTTGTCATGGAACGCACCAAAGAAATCCAGGCAAAGAATGAGGAAATAGCAACTCAAAATGATCAATTGCATCGGCTAAATAGTGAGCTGCAAGCATTTTCCTATTCCGTTTCTCACGACTTGCGCTCTCCCCTCAGGTCTGTCATTGGATATTCGAAGATCCTGGAGGAAGATTATGATGAAAAACTGGACGAGGAGGGAAAAAAGCTTTTGAAGGTAATTCAAAAAAATGCCTTGAGAATGAATAATCTGATTAACGATTTGCTTGAATTCTCAAAATTAGGCAACAAAGAGCTGCAGAAAACCGAGATCGATACAGGAATGCTCGTCAGAAATATTCTTGATCATATTAATACTTCAACGCGGCACAAAGCAGAAATTAAATTAAATGCGTTGCCTTCAGTATTTGCGGACAGCAATTTACTCTCGCAAGCATGGATCAATTTGGTATCCAATGCAATAAAATATTCAGCCAAGAAGGAAAAGCCAGTCGTAGAAATTTGCTCGTACAGTGAAGAAAATGAAATCGTCTTTTACGTGAAAGACAACGGTGCCGGATTTGATATGAGGTACGTTGATAAACTGTTTGGCGTGTTTCAGCGTTTGCATAAGCTTGATGAATTTGAAGGAACCGGAGTAGGGCTTGCCCTTGTCAAGCGAATTGTGACCCAACATGGGGGCCGTGTTTGGGCTGAAGGAAAAGTAGATGAAGGCGCTACTTTTTACTTTTCACTTCCCTCCTAGTCTTATTTATTTCATCCGTTGACAACTACTCACCCAAGAGGAATTTTCACAGTGAAGTCCGCCCATCACCACCGACAGGATTTTATTTTGCAGTCTTTCATTCTTTATGACTTCAACTCTTATCGGCCAGTATTGCGTTAACCGCAATAACTATTTCCCTGGTGGATCGTGGTGAGTGCTTGAGGTAAACGCTTGCACCAAGCTCATAGGCAAGTACTTCTTGCGAACGAGAGACGGATTTTGCTGTGTATAGAATAAAAGGGATTGAATAGTAGCTGAGGCTACCTCTTACCATAGATAGAAGAGTGTAGCCGTCAATTAATGGTAATTGAACATCCGAAATAATTAATTCTGGAGAGGTTTTGTTTCCAAGAGCTTTGTAACCTTCGACACCATTGTAAGCTTTAACTACCTCGTGGCCATCACCCTCGAGCACTGCGGTTAAAAGCTTGTTGCTTACGATGTCGTCTTCAACTATTAAAATTTTCATAACCAATTTTTTATCCATCAATTATTACATAGGACATAAACATTCTCAACAGTTACAAAGACATCAACGGCTTGTAAAATTTCTTTTGAATAGCCTGACTTCACGCTGTACTTATCTGTCCATATATCATAAGCCATAGGCTCAACCGAGTGACCTTTAGCTTCTAGCAGTGCCTTTAATAGGTCGCTGCATCCGATTTTGTCTTCTACTAATAAAATTTTCATGGCAGTTGTATTTAGGTTTCTTATCTCGTTTACCGTAGAATAAAAGTAGGCTGACGATACGGCTAAATGAGTAGTCCGCTCAACGATTGAAATGTAGCGCGCTAGAGCATATTTCTGTAGGATGGAATGGGACAGGCTAAAACTGGGCGGAGATTGATTGTACGGTGGGTTGAGTCAATCGTTAACTTCTATCAAAAGAAATTGAGTTCGTGAGGACACGAACCTTGGCGAGAATGGGACAGGCTAAAACTGGGCGGAGGTTGCTTGCACGGTGGGCTAAGTCAATCGTTAACTTCTATCAAAAGAAATTAAGTTCGTGAGGACACGAAACTTGGTGAGAATGGGACATGCTAAAACCGGGCGGAGATTGATTGCCCGGATGGGTTGAGTCAATCGTTAACTTCGATCAAAAGAAATGGAGCTCGTGAGGACACGAACCTTGGCGAGAATGGACAGGCTAAAACTGGGCGGAGGTTGATTGTACGGTGGGTTGAGTCAATCGTTAACTTCGATCAAAAGAAATTAAGTTCGTGAGGACACGAACCTTGGCGAGAGGACACGAACCTTGGCGAGAAGGCACGAACCTTGGCGATAGCGCTCAACTCCCTTTAGGTAGAGGCGGGTAAATTCATATTAACAGCGAACTCAGACGATAAATTACTGGGAAGAATTATTTACCAACAGCCAATACATGCCTATGTTGGTAACTACTTTTATAAAATCTTCAAACGCTACAGGCTTTACAATATAGCTGCTGGCGCCCAGGTCATAGCAGGTATTAATATCAGGATCTTCTTTTGATGACGTGAGGACAACCACGGGAATTCTTTTGGTTCTTTCATCCGATTTTATTTTTCGCAAGACCTCAATTCCATTGAGCTTGGGCATCTTCAGATCAAGCAAAATAACTTTTGGCTTGTTGTCAGTATTTCTGCCTTCATACTCTCCCTCTCCCAAAAGAAAATTTACAGCTTGCAACCCATCTTCAACGTGAGTTATGTGGTTGGCCATTTTACTTTTTTTTAATGCCCGGATGGTCAACTCTGCATCGCTGGGTGTATCCTCCGCCAATAGGATTTCGACTTCGTTCTCTTTCATCTTATTATTGCTTTTTTACGGGTTCATTACCTTCAATTGACCGGCAGACTAAAATAGAAAGTTGCGCCTTCGTTTTCTTTTCCCTCAGCCCACACACGCCCACTGTGTTTTTCAATAATTCGTTTGACCAGCGCAAGCCCAATACCTGTACCCTCAAACTCCTTTAAAGAATGCAATCGCTGAAAAACATTAAACAGCTTATTTACGAAAGTCATGTCGAAGCCTGCCCCATTGTCTTTTACGTAATAAACGATCTCTGCATTTTTTTCTTCCGATCCCAGTATAATACGCGGGGTCTTCTTTTTGGAAGAATATTTAATTGCATTTGAAATAAGATTAACAAACACCTGCTTAATCAGCGACTTGTCTGCTTGAGAAGGGTGAAGCGGATTAATTTTTATTTCAGCATCATGGTTGATTACCTTCTTTGTTTCCCAGATAATCTCCTCTACCACCTCGGTCATGTTAATGTTTGTTTTTATAATGTCTTTTCTGCCTAGTCTTGAAAACGCAAGAAGGTCATCTACAAGTATGCCCATGGTAGCAGCGCTCTGCCGGATCAATCTCAATAACCTCTTGCCCTCCTCGTCAATTGTATTTTCATAATCTTCCTCGAGCATTTTTGCATAGCCGCTAATACTGCGTAGGGGTGTGCGAAGGTCGTGAGATACCGAATAGGAGAAAGCCTCCAGTTCTTTGTTGCTTTCTTCCAGCTGAGCTGTGCGCTGGCTAACCTTTTCCTCCAGATGTTGATTGAGTTGATCCAATAAGGATTTTGCTTCCGTTTCTTTATCTAAAGACTCACGAAGTTCCTGTTTTGTTTTTTCAAGTTCACCAATTTTATCTTCGAGCTTATCCAGCAACAGGCTATTGTATCTTTCCATGACCCACTGATCGGGGCTCACCTGGTTTTCCCCGGATTTCAGGGCGCCATTTTCTTGTTTTAGCAATTCACAAACGGCATGGGCAACGTCTTTTGTATTACCTGTTTTTCGAAGGTATTTGTTTGCGCCAAGGCGTATGGCAAATTCCTCGTCCTCGGGAGATAGAGATGAGGCTGTATACAATATGAATGGAATATCTTTAAAGCGATTGTCTCTCCTTACTTTATACAAAAGGCGATAGCCATCAATATTAGGCATCATCACATCTGAAACAATGCATTCCACTTTCTGAGATTCCAGGATTTGAAGAGCTTCCTGGCCGTCTTTCGCAGCAATCGTTTCAAATCCCTCTGCTTTAAGTACCACTTGCAGAAGTTTGCTTGAAGTATTGTTGTCTTCAACGATGAGTGTTTTCATATATAGCCATTCAAGAATTTATATCCTGTGTTTTTTAGCTGTTCCATGTTTGAATAGAATTCTTATCGGCATTTAAAGTAGTCATCAGTACCTCGTTTACTTTCTTTATAATTTCTTTGTAGTGACCTGATTTTGTGATAAAGGCTTTTGCCCCAAGCTCCCGGGACCAGAACTCTGCCTCGGAAGATTTTAAGGATGCCGTAAGCATAATCACAGGTATGTTTTTATATTTTAGATTGTTTTGCAATTCGTGTACGAACTCGTATCCATCGAGTTTTGGCATTTGAACATCTGTGAGGATAAGATCGAATGCTTCCCCTGCTATTCGCTGAAGGGCCGCGTTACCATTTTCGGCAACTGACACCTCAAAACCCTCTACTGTAAGAGTGCTTTGAAGAAGCTTGCTGTATGTCTTATCGTCTTCTACAACTAATATTCGGGAAGGTTTCATGAGATGAAAATTTAAGTGGCGATTGTCTTTCCATTAAAAAAACCAATGACTTGCTGTGGAAATTTGCGCGTATCGATAGGCTTTGTGATATAGCCATCGCAGCCGGCTGCGGTTATCTTTTCCTGGTCGCCTTTCATGGCAAAAGCGGTGAGCGCTACAATGATGATGCGCATTGTCAAAGGATCTTTCTTGAGAAGTTTCGTAAGAGTAAGGCCGTCCATGCCGGGCAATGCCACATCCATTAAGATAAGGTCAGGAGGTGATACATTAATCATTTCTATAGCGCTTTCGGCATCGACTGCGCGTTGCACTTCCAATCCTTCAAACTCCAGCAGGTCGCCAGCCAGCTTCAGATTTACCGAGTTATCGTCAACAACAAGTATGCGATGATTCATAAATACTAATTCATTGAAATATATTTGGGAAGCATGACAGTAAACGTGCTCCCCTTACCCGGCTCGCTCAGCACACTGATCTTTCCTTTCTGAAGCTCAACAAGCTTTTTGGTAAGCGCCAGCCCCAACCCGGTTCCATCATGTTTTCTCGAAACACTTGAGTCCAACTGCACAAACGGCATGAAGAGCTGGCTTAAATCTTCCGAACTTATTCCGATCCCATTGTCTTTCACCTGAATGGAAAGTCGTCCGTTTTTCGCTTCGGCTCCGATCTCTACCTTACCCTCTTCCTCGGTGAACTTCACAGCATTGGATAATAGATTGTACAGTACTTGTTTGAATTTCTGTTTATCGGTAGAGATTTCTCTCACCTCCTCGGAGATATCGACTACAAGATTGATATTCTTCTTTTTGGCGATGCTGGAAATTACAGAGCACACTTCATCGATGGCATCTTTTACGGAGAACGTTTCCATGAAGAGTTCCATCTTCCCTGCTTCCACTTTGGCCAGGTCAAGCACATCGTTGATCAGGCGCAGCAAGTGGGTTCCACTGTTCAGAATGTCGCCCATGTATTCGGTCTGTTTTTCATTCAATGGGCCTACCTTTTTATCGATCAGGAATTCAGAGAAGCCAATGATCCCGTTAAGCGGAGTTCTCAGCTCGTGAGACATGTTCGCTAAGAATTCGCTCTTCAACCGGTTTGCCTCTTGCAATGTCTGTTCAAATCTTTTTCGATCAGTCACATCGCGAGCGGCTGCAAACACACCTTGCAACTTGCCATCACGATCATAAAATGTAGTAGCGTTGTACGACACTACTGTTTCCTTTCCTGATTTATTGCGGGCAGTCAGTTCATAGTCGGTTACTTTTTCTTCTTTTAGCACCAGGCGTATGCCATCTTCTGCACGGGTTGAATCTGTAAAGTAAGATTTGAAAGCAGACCCGATAAGTTCTTCTCTTGCCTGGCCCGTCAGCAGTTCCATCTGTTGGTTTATGTCTGTAATAATACCCAGTGGGTCGGTAGTCATTAATGCGTCAATATTGGATTCAATGAGGGAGCGGGTATAGAATTGCTGCTCGCGAAGTTGCTGCTCCAATTTCTTTTGTTCTGTATTATCGCGGGCCGCTGCCAGAATCCCCAACGGCTGTCCCAAGGCATCGGTAAACACACCGGCATTAAAACTAACCGATATCCTCCGACTTTGTCGCGTGATCAGCACGAGTTCATAACCGAGTACTCTGCGCTCGGCCAATGTTTTTTGAACCCCCACGGTGGCGGCCTGGGGCTCGGTGAAATACTGAGCAAACTTTGAATTGATCAAGTGTTTTTTAGAATAGCCCGTGAGCCGCGTTGCTTCTTCGTTAACATCGGTGATAATTCCATCGGGTGCAATTGCGAATTGAGCATCGGCTGAAGCTTCAATCAATGAACGGTTATAAGCTTGCTGTTCGGAAAGCTGTATTTGAAGTCGTGATTGTTCTGAAATATCACGGGCCGAAGCAAAAATGCCTTGTATTGTTCCCTCTGAATTGCGAAACACCGATGCGTTGAACGATACTGTTGTCTTATGACCGGACTTCGTGCGGAGTACAAGTTCATAATTGGTCACAAAGCCTTCGCCAAAAGTTTTCTTCACTCCGGTGTCGGCCAGTTCCGGCTTGGTAAAATACTGTTTGAAAGATGACCCGATAAGTTCATCTCGTTTGTATCCGGTCATGCGGCACATTTGTTCGTTTACGTCTGAAATAAAACCTTCTGAATCTACAGTGATCAATCCATCCACCGAGGCTTCGATAAGGCCTCGGTTATAGGCTTGCGATTCGCGAAGCTGCTCTTCCAACCTTACGCGGTCGGTGATATCACGTGCCGAAGCGAATATTCCTCGCACATTGGATGAGGCATCGCGGAACACAGAGGCATTGAATGATACTTGAAGAAAACGCCTGGTGCGAGAAATCAGTGTAAGTGCATACTCTGTTACGATTCCCTTTTCAAAAGTTTCTTTTACGCCATCTTTGGCGCGTTGTGGCTCCGTAAAATAATCTGCGAAAGGAGTTCCGATAAGTTCCACACGCGTGTAGCCGGTCATCTGGCACATGCGGTCATTCACATCACTAATCACACCGATGGGGTCAACCGTAATCAATCCGTCAACGGATGCTTCAATAAGACCTCTGTTGTAATCTTGCGATTCGCGAAGTTGCTGTTCCAACTTTTTCTGTTCAGTAATATCGCGAGCGGCTGCAAACACGCCCGATAATCTTCCCTCTCTGTCTTTGAACGTAACTGCATTATAAGAAACTACGGTCTCTTTCCCCTTCTTGCTTCTTGCGGTCAATTCATAATTAGTAACCGATCCATCGCGCAACACTTGCTTGACACCCTCTTCGGCCAATTGCGGATCGGTGAAATAATTTTTAAATGGGCTCCTGATCAACTCTTCCCGTGAAGAGCCGGTGAGCGCTTCCATTTGTTGATTCACGTCCGTGATAATACCCACCGAGTCGGTGGTCATTAGCGCATCTTTATTAGATTCGATCAACGAACGGGTATAGAATTGAGAAGCCTGTAATTTTTCTTCCAATTGTTTTTGCGAAGTGATATCGCGGGCAGATGCAAATATCCCGCGCACGGTGCCCGTAGTGTCCTTGAAGATAGCGGCATTGAACGATACCGGCACCTGTTTTCCTTCACCCGACAAAAGTGTAAGAACGTAATTGGTAACGGCACCTTCTTTGAACGTAAGCCGTACACCTTTTTCAGCCTCTTCGCGTTCAGCAAAATAGCCCGGAAAAGATGAGCCGATCAATTGTGACCTGCTTTTACCGGCCATTCGGCACATGGTGTCGTTCACATCTGTAATCACCATCGACTCATCCACGGTAACCAAGCCGTCAACTGAAGCCTCAATGAGGCCGCGATTATAGGCGCGTTCTTCTCCTAATTGAGTTTGAAGCTTTGCTTGTTCGGTGATGTCACGTGCCGAGGCAAAAATCCCTTTTATTTTTTCTGATTCATCACTGAATGTGGCGGCATTGAACGAGACCAGTTTTTCCTGGCCGTCTTTGCTTCGCATGGTAAGTTCGTAGTTGGTAACCTCGCCCTTGTCAAATGTTAAGCGAACACCTTCGGCAGCTCTTTTGGCATCGGGAAAATAATTAGGGAAGGAGGTTCCAATTAATTGCTCTCGCGAGAAGCCTGACATCCGACACATGGTTTCATTCACATCGGTAATGATCAACATGGGATCCACCGTGATCAGTCCATCAAGAGATGCTTCAATAAGCCCGCGGTTATAAGTCCGTTCGTCTGCTAACTGCGATTGTAATTTCTCCTGATGCGTGATATCACGGGCGGAGGCAAAAATACCTCGTACTTCCCCGTAGTTGTCGCGAAACACGGTGGCGTTGAACGACACCCGAATCTGTTTCACTTCTTTAGTCAGTAAAGTGAGCACATAGTTGGTCACTTCACCTTTTTCAAAAGTTTGATTCACGCCAGCCTTCGCCTGCTCGGTGTCAACAAAGTAATCCGCAAAGGGCATCCCGATCAGCTCTTCCCGATTATAACCCGACATCTGGCACATCCGCGCATTTACATCACCAATCAATCCCTCAAGGTCAACCGTCACTAATGCATCTACCGATGCTTCAATAAGTCCCCGGTTATACGTTTGCGATTCACGAATCTGTGATTCAAGTTTTTTCTGTTCAGTTATATCACGAGCCGCTGCAAACACACCCAGCAGTTTGTTGTTGGCATCACGAAATGTTGAGGCATTGTAAGAGACTAGTGTCAACTTTCCATCTTTGCTGCTGGCAGTAAGTTCATAGTTTGTTACTTTCCCTTCCTTTAATACAAGTTTAATGCCTTCCTCAGCACGCTTGGGTTCTGTAAAATAATTTTTAAACGGAATACCAATCAGCTCTTCGCGAGAGTAACCGGTGAGTATTTCCATTTGCTTGTTTACATCGGTGATGATTCCCAGCGGATCGGTGGTCATCAACGCATCGATGTTGGACTCGATTAGCGAACGGGTATAGAGTTGAGTCGCCTTCAATTCTTCGGTAAGGCGTATCTCATCAGAAATATCTTTTGAGATCAGCAAAAACCCAATGGCTTTGCGGCTGGAGTTGCGCCTGGGTGTAATCACCACGCGGGCGGTAAACCGGTCTCCATTTTTTCGCATCCGGTTGATGGTGCCTTCCCATTTGCCATCTTTCAAAGCCAGGTCAAGAAGCTGGCGAGGCACATTTGCTTTAACATCTTCGGGTGTGTGGAGTATGGATGAATTTACTTTTCCAACCACCTCTTCGGGCTCGTATCCATAGAGCAGGCGAGCGCCTTCATTCCATAAGAGAATCTCTCCATCAAGGTCCTTGCCGATAATGGAATATTCGGTGGAAGATTCCAGTATGTTGCCGATGAAGTCAAGCGCTTCATCGGCAGTACCGACAATGTTGTTGTCGAACAATTTGGTTTTCATATTATTAAAGAGAGTCGATTCATTGCCATTCTTTAGACTTAAGACCTCGTGCACTACATCCGGTATTTTTGTAAAATCCTTGGATTTATCCAGGAAGTCGGCTCCTGCTTTAATTACCTTTTTTTTATATTGATCACTATCAACATTAGAGAACATAACCACTTTAGTTCCCGGGTGATCCTGCTTGAGTTGTGTAAGCATGTCAAGACCACTTCCATCCGGCAACTTCATATCCAGAAAAATGAGATCAGGCAAAAGCACACTTGCTAACTCAAATCCTTCTTTGACACTGAATGCCTGACTGACCATGTCAACCGATTCTATGCCCGCAATAACACCTTTGATTCTCTCTCCAATCAATTCAGAATCATCAATGATAAGAACGTTTATAGGCTTTGTATTTTTAGTCATCAGTGCGATCATTTACTCCTATAAAAGTAGGATCGCGAAGAGGTCGAAGTAGTAGCTCAGGCTCTAGTGCTGGTGTAGTACAAAATGGGACAACGTAAGACCGGATACGAACCAATTATTATACTAACTCATTATCTATGGCGTAGCGTGTGAGTTCGCTATTGTTTGCCAGTTGCATTTTTTCCAACAATCTGGCTCTGTAAGTGCTTACCGTGGCTACACTAAGGGAAAGTTCCTCTGCAATCATGGAAACGGCCTTTCCACTGGCGATCAGTTTCAATACTTGCAGTTCGCGGTCAGAAATCAGTTCATGCAATTCTTTATGCACGTTATCTCCAAGCATGGCTACCATTTTTTCAGCTATTTTAGAGGAGATATATTTTCTGTTGCTCGTTACTACTTTTACTGCTTTTATAAAGTCATCCTGGGCGCAATTCTTTTCCATATACCCGTTGGCTCCCGCTTTGAAAACACGAAGCGCATATTGTTCTTCTGAATGGATGCTCAACACCAGCACCGGGGTTTTTATTCCTTCTGACCGGAGCTGCTTTAACACCTCGAGGCCGTCCTTATCAGGAAGGGAGATGTCAAGGATCATGACATCCAATTTTTCTGATCGAGCTATTTTCTCCGCACTCAACCCGGAGTTTGTTTCTTTTATTTCCGCAAAGGGGAACGCTTGCTTCAGCCACTCAACAAGGCCTTGTCGAACCAAATCATGATCATCTGCTACTAGTATTCGCATCGTCTTATGTGGCAGTTAGAGGCAACACTGCTTTTACCGTAATTCCTTTCTTTTCTTCTCTGTATATATGAAGCGCACCTCCCAGCAACCGGGCACGCTCTTTCATTCCTAAAATACCGAGAGACTTTACGCTGTCTTGTTTTAAAATTCCCTTCCCATTGTCGGCTACTTCAAGGACAAAAAAATCTTTTTCCCTGCGGATGAAGACAGTTACTTGCGAAGCATTGGCATGTCGTTTTACATTGGTCAGTGCCTCTTGTAAGATCCGAAAGACACCATTGGAAAATCCTTTTTCAAAAGAGAAGTCATTGAATTCGGTTTTGAAGATGCAAGAAATTTTTGTTTTGGATTGAAACTCCCGGCACTGCCATTCTAAAGCGGCCATCAATCCTAAATCATCAAGCATAGCCGGTCTGAGGTCCATCGCTATTTTTCGCACCGAGTCTATAATGGTGTCGATCAAACTCATTGATTCATTCAACTCCGCAATGACTTCAATGCCATTCATGTGTTTGCCGGCAATCTTACTCAGATCCATTTTCAATGCGGTGAGTTGCTGGCTGAGCACGTCATGGATTTCCCTGGAAATATTAGCTCGCTCTTCTTCAAGTACTTCGTTGACTAAAGCGGATAGTACAGGTAAGTTTTCAGTTGTTTCATCAGGGGGAGTCCAGCCTTTAAGAGCATCTTGCAAAATCTTTGCAGTGACGTGGCTTGGGGAGTTCATCAACTAAAGTAACCATCACAACGAAAAGAAGCCTTCATGTATGGGAGTTTCTCCTATTTCAGCCGCCCCGTCAACTAAAGGCGTAGTAAACTCCGACCTTGATGCATAACGCATCAGTCAAAGCAAAGTAGCCTCCTCCCTTTATGCTCAACGCATCAGTCAAAGCAAAGTAAGCTCCTCCCTTCATGCTCAACGCGTCAGTCAAAGCAAAGTAAGCTCCTCCCTTCATGCTCAACGCGTCAGTCAAAGCAAAGTAAGCTCCTCCCTTCATGCTCAACGCGTCAGTCAAAGCAAAGTAGCCTCCTCCCTTCATGCT
>JACOSO010000017.1 GCA_016178785.1 Bacteroidota bacterium
CGTGGCTACATTGGCTTTTACAATTATTGGCAAACTGAAAGACAACCATCATTATTCTAACAAACCGCCCTGTACCAGACCGGTACGCAGGGTGGTGTGAGAGGACAGGTAGCGAACTAATCGCTACCTTCCTACTCGATTAACAGATATCAAACTTTAATTACAGTATTTTTATAAGAGCTAAAAATGCACTTATTTACTCGAGCATAGCGCTCACTGAACTTACTGACGTAGAAATCGCAGCGGGGAGGTAAATGATAAATTGGTTAACGAATGAAACCTGAATCACGAGATCCGAATGAAATGCTTCGCATCATTTCCGAAGGCACAGCTGCTGTGGTGGGTGGAGATTTCTTTCGTTCGCTTGCTTACCATGTGATTGCTTCAACTGGTATAAGATATGCCATTGTTACGGAGTGTGCAGACCTTGCGAAGTCACGTGTCCGTACACTAGTTTACATTGAGCGTGATCAGTTCCTCGACAATTTCGAATATGAACTTGTGGGAACGCCCTGCGAGATCGTGATGCGCGGAGAGAATTATTATTGCGTAGCGGATCTCGATATTTTGTTCCCGAAGGAGAAGGGCATAAAGTCATACTTTGGCGTGCCTATTTTTCTCAGCAACGGAGAAGTGATTGGCCACATTGCCATTTTTGATACTGTACAGCAATCGTTCGACAACAATCAGCTAAACATTCTAAAAATTTTTGCATCAAGGGCGGGAGCTGAAATTGAGAGAAAACGCAAAGATGATATTATCAAGGCCAACATGGTCCGATATAAAAACATTTTTGATTTTTCTCCGGTGGGTTTATGTGAAGAAGATTTTTCTGAGGTGAAAATTTATATTGAAAAACTAAAAGCCGAGCGAAAGGCTGATTTAAAAACCATTTTTGATATTCACCCCGAAGAAATCAGCAAGTGCTGGAGTATGATTAAACGGATTCGTGTAAACAATGCTCAGCTGGATGTATTTGAAGTAAATACCGAGGATGAATATGCGCAGTATATGCGCGATACCTATATGCCTGCCCCTGCCAAAGGATTGTTGCTCACGCTGGAAGGTGGTGAAATGGTCTTTGAACGTGAAACGGAAATAATATCGGCCAAGGGGCAAAAGAAATCAATTAAGGTTAAGCGAATTGTTTTGCCTGAAAATAAGAACGATTGGTCAAGGTCTTTAATTTCTTGTGTCGACATCACCAATCTCAAGAGGACGCAATATGATTTAAAGTCGGCTTTGGATGAACTTCAACTGCTAAAAGAGAAACTGGAAGCGGAGAATATCTATTTACAACAGGAGATTAAGCACGAACATAATTTCGAAGAGATAATAAGCAGCAGCGCTGTTTTCAAAAAAGTATTGTCAAAGATTAGTCAGGTTGCCGATACGGATGCTACGGTATTGATTCTGGGAGAATCGGGAACGGGAAAGGAATTGATTGCCCGTGCGATTCACAGTGTTAGCAAACGTGGAAATCGTCCTTTGGTAAAAGTGAATTGTGCAGCACTCCCGGCTAACCTGATTGAAAGTGAATTGTTTGGTCATGAAAAAGGTGCATTCACCGGAGCAATCGCACAAAAAATTGGACGATTTGAATTAGCTCATGAAGGAACAATTTTTCTTGACGAGATTGGAGAGATGCCGTTGGACCTTCAATCAAAGCTGCTACGCGTACTGCAAGAAGGTGAATTTGAACGCGTAGGAAGTTCAAAAACAATAAAAATAGATGTTCGTGTGATTGCTGCCACCAATCGCGAGCTTCAAGAATCTGTTAACAACAAAGAATTCCGTTCAGATCTTTATTATCGACTTAACGTTTTTCCGATTAGTTCACCACCACTTCGCGAAAGAAGGGAAGATATTCCGTTACTGGTAAATCATTTTTGTAAGAAACATGGAATGAAGATTGGAAGAAAAATAACTTCCATTACTAAGCAGGCCTTAGACTCTTTGATGGAATATGATTGGCCAGGCAATGTGCGTGAACTTGAAAATATTATAGAGCGTGCCGTGATCATTTCAACATCAAATGTTTTAGAGTTGGGTGAATGGCGGCCGGTAAATTCTGCGACAACACAAATGAATTCGCATCCAGCGAAAGGTGAACCGAAGAAATCAGGAAAACTTGAAGAGGTTGAACGGGAACATATTTTGGAGACCCTGAAAAAAGTTAATTGGAAAATTCGTGGTGAAGATGGCGCTGCGAAGATTCTTGAACTGAATCCCACTACGCTTGAGGCTCGCATGAAGAAGCTGGGTATCCTTCGCCCGAAATAAATCTCCATGCACTCATTTGCGGTGTGCTTTTTTCGCATGCCTTGTACCAAGTCTGAAACCTATCGCGCGCGACTGGTCTGGAAAAAATGGAAAGTCTCGTTCACAAGTTGGTACCTCACGCGTCAGACAAAATTAATGCTCGTGGTTCTTTTGTGCGTGACGCTTGAAAAACTTCCGCATCGTGCCTCAAATGAGCTTTGTTTGTGATTAAAATTGTTAGGCACGAAATGAGAATAACGCATTCAATTCCACCTTACTCCGGTGCCGTTTGCCTCTGTTCTAAAGGAATTAAGGATTTCCACATGACCTATGACATTTAGCAACCTGGTCAAAGTAGGTCTGCGATGGACAATTCAATTTAACCTCCAATCCTTTGGAGTTTTGCCTCCAATATGTTGGAGTTGGAGGTATTTTGGAGGTTGTGAAAAATCATTCAAATTATTATCTGTCAAATAGTTACAGGCATTGGCACGGTGCTTGAAAAGGTCGCTTGCATAAAGGAAAAAATTTATGGAATCACTCTTCACAAAAGTCAACCGCGAACAGTTCATCGAAAAGATTGTTCTCGACAAAACAGATTCTCTCGTCAAGTTCGGTTCACGCTGGAGCGGCTCAGCCGAACTGCTCAAACAATTGATAGAAGATGTTGCAGTTAGCTATCATGGCAAGCTGAATTTCTTTTGCATCGATTCGGAAATTGAGACCGAGCTCACTGATATCTATCACATCGAATCTTTTCCTACCCTTTTGTTTTTTCGAAAGGGAACGCTTGTAGATAAACTTTCCGGCCTTGTGCAAAAGTCGGTTATCTCAAACAAGATCGAACAAATCATCAATTAACTCTGAAGCTAAACACAAACCCAATAAACAATCTGATTATGGAACCGAAGAATTTTTATCTGAAAACCTTCAACCTTGCGACTAATTTATCTGAGTCGCAGATGCAACAACTTTGCGGAGTGATTACGCAAAAAGAGGCGAAGAAAAACCAAGTGGTCTATTCTAAAGGTGGAGACAAAAAAGTTTTCATGCTCATCAGTGGAAAAGTGAAAATATCTGAGATCAATGAAGCTGGTGATGAAATGATCAAAGAAATTGTGTTGCCGGGTGATTTGTTTGGCGACTTGCTGTTGAACCAGTCTGGTGGAAATTTTGAGTATGCCGAGATTGTTTCTGAGCGCGCCATCTATTATTGCGTTGAGGCTCATGAACTGAACTCACAGATTCAAAGCAATCCTATTCTAATGACGAACTACATGTCGAAGGTGGGAGAGAAGTTCAGGAACATGGAGAACCGCTACCTCAACATGATAACCAAAGATGTGAAGTCAAGACTGATTTATTGCTTCAAAGAATGGGCAAGGAAAGAAGGGAAAAGGCTTGGCGATAAGATTGTGATCAAGAACTCCCTCACCCACAATGACCTCGCCAATATGATTTCTACATCGAGGCAAACGGTAACCGTAATTCTTAATGAACTGAAAGAAGCAGGCGCGATCAGCTATAACCGAAAAGAAATTGAATTTTCGCAGATGATGCTGGCCAGTTAATTATTAATACTGTAAGCCATCTGACAAACGGTGAGCAACTCAATTTTCATTTTTGAGTTGAATTCAAAAAACCTTAATCATGATAATCAAACAAAGAAAACTAGACGGCCAAGTAGCTATTGTTACTGGTGCCAGCTCAGGTATCGGTGCTGGTGTAGCCAAAGCACTTGCTGCTGAAGGCGCGATTGTAGCAATAAATTATGTCAGCGGCCCCGATAAGGCTGAAAAAGTTTTGGATGAAATAAAACAAAAGGGCGGTGACGGAATGATAGTTAAAGCGGATGTTAGCAATGAAAGTGAAGTTGTTGACATGTTCAAGGCTGTTCATAAAAAATACGGTACCACTGATATTTTGGTTAACAATGCAGGCCTGCAACAAGATGCTGCATTCCACAATATGACACTCACGCAGTGGAATTTTGTGCTGAATGTAAACCTGACAGGACAGTTTTTATGTTCGCGTGAAGCAATCAAAGAATTTTTAAGAAGAGGTGTTGTGCCCGATCGCTCAAAATCAGCCGGAAAAATTATTTGCATGAGCTCTGTGCATGAAGTGATTCCCTGGGCTGGTCATGCCAATTACTCTGCATCGAAAGGCGGAGTGATGATGCTGATGAAGACCATCGCTCAAGAATATGCTCCTATGAAAATACGAGTGAACAGTATTGGTCCGGGCGCAATTCGCACACCGATTAACCATGGAGCATGGCAAACACCTGAAGCCTACAATATGCTGCTTAAACTAATTCCCGCAAAGCGAATTGGAGAGGCAGAAGACATTGGTGGTGCGGCAGTTTGGCTTTCATCTGACGATTCTGAATATGTCAACGGCACAACCCTGTTTGTAGATGGCGGTATGTTGCTCTATCCAGGGTTTGAAGACAATGGATAAGTCGTTAATAGTTAATCGTTATTAGTTGAATCGAAATATGAATATCAACTTTTAACTGGTTAACTTTTACAATTAACGGATAACTATTAACGAATAACTATTAACGAGTAACGAATCATGACTGCCGAAAAAACTCGCCTCATTGAAGATCGCGACAAGAAAAAGAATTGGCGTAAGTGGGGGCCTTACCTTACCGAACGTCAATGGGGAACTGTGCGCGAAGATTATAGCCCGCACGGCAATGCCTGGGAGTATGTCTCGCATGATGCTGCGCGGAGTAAAGCTTATCGTTGGGGTGAAGAGGGAATAGGAGGAATAAGTGACGATCAGCAGCGACTTTGTTTTGCAGTTGCACTTTGGAATAAAAGAGATCCGATCATCAAGGAAAGGATTTTTGGATTGACGGGAAACGAAGGCAATCACGCAGAAGATTGCAAAGATCATTACTATTATCTCGATAGTACGCCTACCCATTCGTACATGAAGATGCTTTATAAGTATCCTCAAAATGAATTTCCCTACGCACAGCTCGTTGAAGAAAATCGAAGAAGAGGAAAACTTGATTCGGAGTATGAACTGATCAATACCGGTATCTTCAATGACAATAAATACTTTGATGTTTTTATCGAATATGCAAAAGCTGATGTAGAAGATATTCTGGTAAAAATTACGGTTACAAATCGAGGGAAAGAATCAGCATCATTAAGTCTGTTACCAACCATTTGGTTTCGCAATACGTGGTCATGGGGCCATGATTCATACAAGCCTGAAATGTATTTGGATGAGGACGGAGATATCAGGGTATCTGATCAAAAGTTTGGCGATCGAAATTTATATTTTGATCCTAAAGCGGACGTACTTTTCTGCGAGAATGAAACTAATTCAGGTAGATTATATAATTATCCTAACCCCGGAACTTTCAAGGATGGGATCAACGACTACTTAATCTTCGGAAACCCAGGTGCAGTAAACAAAGTGAATAAGGGAACAAAGGCTGCAGTAAATTATGATCTCACCATACCTGCGGGAGAATCAAAGACAGTTCGCTTAAGGCTAACTTCAAAATTTTCTCAGGAACCCTTTCAAGACTTTGATAAACTTTTCGATCAACGTCTCACTGAAGCCAATGACTTTTTCAGCGACTTGCAGAAAGGAATCGCTGACGAAGATAGCCGCAACATTCAGCGTCAGGCTATTGCCGGCATGATGTGGAGTAAGCAATTTTTCTATTATGATGTGGCTCAATGGTTGAAAGGTGATCCTTCGCAACCTGCACCTCCGCAAGAGCGAAAACATGGACGCAATCGCGAATGGAAGCATCTCAACAATTCAGACATCATCTCGATGCCTGATGCGTGGGAGTATCCTTGGTATGCCGCATGGGATCTGGCTTTTCATACCATCCCCATCGCAATGGTTGATCCTGAGTTTGCAAAAAATCAACTGCTACTTCTTACGAAGGAATGGTATATGCATCCTAATGGACAACTACCTGCATATGAGTGGGCGTTAGGAGATGTGAATCCTCCGGTGCACGGTTGGGCAACCTGGCGCGTGTATAAAATGGATCAAAAAATAAATGACGGCAAAGGCGATCGAAAGTTTTTAGAAGAAGTATTTCATAAACTGTTGCTCAATTTCACTTGGTGGATCAACAAGAAAGACAACAATGGAAATAATATTTTCCAGGGAGGCTTTCTTGGAATGGATAACATCGGTGTGTTTGACCGCAGCGCCCAGCTTCCTACGGGTGGATATATCGAGCAATCGGATGGAACAAGTTGGATGGCGATGTTCACGCTCAACATGATGCGAATGTCATTGGAATTGGCAAAAGAGAATCCAACGTATCAGAGTTTAGCAACAAAGTTTTTTGAACATTTTCTTTATATCGCAGGTGCTATTGCAAACGAGGGCATCGACTTATGGGATGAAGAAGATGAGTTTTTTTATGATGTACTTCATACGCCCGATGATCGAAGGACGTTCATGAAGATCCGTTCGATGGTTGGGTTGATTCCATTGTTTGCCGTTGAAGTTTTAGACGAGGAAAGTTTTAAATCTAACCCTGAGTTTACAACGCGACTGGAGTGGTTTCTGAAAAATCGCCCTGACCTCGCCAATCTTATTTCGCGATGGGGGGAAAAAGGAAAAAAAGAGCGTCACTTGCTTTCCCTGTTAAGAGGACATCGCATGAAACGAATTCTTAAGCGTATGTTAGATGAAAATGAATTTTTATCAGACTACGGAATTCGTGCTTTGTCAAAAGTGTATGATAAAAATCCCTTTAAGTTTTACGCGAACGGAAATGAGTTTAGCGTAAAGTATACGCCAGGCGAAGGCGACACTGCATTGTTTGGTGGTAATTCAAATTGGCGAGGACCGATTTGGTTCCCGGTAAATTATTTGTTGATCGAATCATTGCAACGATTCTATCATTATTACGGGGATGATTTTAAGATCGAGCACCCTACTGGATCCGGGCAGAAGAAAAACCTCCGGGAAATAGCTGATGATCTTTCGCATCGAATGATCAATATTTTCCGCAAAGACATAAATGGCAATCGCCCTGTGTTTGGCCAGGATGAAAAGATTCAGAATGACCCACACTTTAATGATCATATTCTTTTCTTTGAATATTTTCATGGAGACAGCGGCAGAGGAGTGGGAGCGACACATCAAACGGGATGGACAGGACTTGTGGCAAAATTAATTCAACCAAGAGGAGGAAATAAGTAGGCGGTCTCCAGTAAGCAATCGACACAGTGTGTAATTAATGACGACTGCTTACTCGCTACTGCCGACTTTAAAAAAAATATTTAGATGGTAACAAGTAACCCAACGCACGACTTTACTTCATTGCTCCAAAAAGAGTGGTTAGAGACTAACGGACTTGGTGGCTATGCCAGTGGCACGGTTTCCGGAGCCCATTCGCGAAGGTATCATGGTTTACTTGTTGCTGCAGTGCATCCGCCAGTTGGGCGAATGGTTGTCGTGTCGAAGTTTGATGAGACCATTGTAGTCGGAGAGAATAGGATTGAACTGAGCTCCAATCAGTATCCCGGCATTGTACATCCAAAGGGTTATGAGCATCTGACAAAATTTGAGCGCGATCTCTTTCCAGAGTTTTATTACGATGCTCAAGGAATTGAGCTTAAGAAAACAGTTGCATCAATTCATGGGGAGAACACAACTTTAGTTTTGTACGAAGTACTCAACGCACTCGATAAATTCAAACTGGAGTTATTGCCGCTTTATGCATGTCGTGATTTTCACAGCACTTCACATGCGAATAACAGCATCGGCCAACCCTATTTGTTTGAAGATGGAATTTTCCGCACGTTGAATTATCAAGGATGCCCGGAGTTTTTTATTCAGGTTCCAAATTCAGCTTTCACGGAAAGCAAAAATTGGTATTACAATTTCGAATTTGCTGTAGAGCAATATCGCGGCCTTGACTTTAAAGAAGATTTATACACGCACGGAAAATTTTCTGTTGAGCTTAAGAAAGGGGATAAGCTCGGAATAATCATCTCTACAGAAGATCCGAAGGGAAGAGACGCATTTAAGATTTTTGATAAAGAGAAAAAGAGAAGGCATTCAGTTGTAAAAGATTTTTCGGAGAACAAAAGCCTGAAACGCCTGGCATTAGCTGCTGATCAATTTATAGTAAAGCGAGGAAAATTAAATACGGTGATTGCAGGCTATCATTGGTTTTCTGATTGGGGCCGTGATACCATGATCTCTCTTCCTGGTTTATGTTTAGTTACCGGAAGATTTGAGGATGCAAGAAATATTCTAAAATCATTTGCCGAAAGTGTAAGCGAAGGAATGCTGCCGAACCGTTTTCCCGATTATGGTGAAGCACCTGAGTACAATACAGTAGATGCAACACTCTGGTTTTTTCATGCGATTTATAAATATTATCAATACACTTCGGATAAGGAGTTCATTTCAAAACTGATTCCTGTTTTGAAAGACATAATCGAATGGCATTGCAAATGCACTCGATATAATATTCACGTTGATCCATCAGATGAATTACTTTACGCTGGAGAACACGGAGTTCAACTCACTTGGATGGATGCTAAAGTTGGTGATTGGGTAGTGACTCCACGCATCGGAAAGCCAGTAGAAATCAACGCGCTTTGGTACAATGCATTGTGTGCAATGAATTTCTTATTGACTGAATCAGGTAAAAAGGAAGAAGGAGAAAATTATCTCACTAAGTCGAAGAAAGTGTTGAGGAGCTTCAACGAACAATTTTGGAATGAACAACAAAATTGTCTTTATGATTACGTAGATGGAGCAAACAAAAATGATGATCTCAGACCAAATCAAATCTACGCACTTAGTCTTCCTTTTCCTTTGCTTACGAAAGCCAAGGGACAACAGATTTTGAAAGCAGTGACTGAAAAACTATTAACACCAAAAGGATTGAGAAGTTTGTCGCCTGATCATAAAGATTATCATCCAATCTATGGCGGAGATCAATGGCATCGCGACAGTGCCTATCACCAGGGAACGGTTTGGAGTTTTTTACTCGGCCCGTATGTTGACGCCTTGATGTTTGTGAAAGGAACAAAAGGCAAATCAGAAGCAACGAAATTATTGAATCAATTTTTAAATCATCTGGATGAGGCAGGAATAGGAACGGTTTCGGAAATCTTTGATGCCGAAGCTCCCCACACTCCTCGCGGATGCATGGCCCAAGCGTGGGGCGTAGCTGAGACTCTTCGGGTGGCGGTTGAACATCGGCTTTTTTAATTGACGAATAGTTGATTCTATTGCTTGGAACTCATTAATGTTCCCAATAATAAATAAGACTTCGTGTTGCTTGCCAGAATAAACATTGAAGGCCAGGAAGGATGAGCATATTTATTCATAGAATTCAAAAACATATTTTTCATCGTAATTGATTTCAAATCTTTTTAAGAGTTCCAAATATTCTGTCTTGAAAGATAGTTTGGAGTGGTGTTCTTCTTGCTTCATTATATATTGGATTACGTTGTCACGTTGTGAACGAGAATAGGAGAATGCACCGTACCCTTCTTGCCAGCTGAATTTTCCTGAAACAAGTTTGTTATCATTAATCCATTTTGATGACGATGCTTTGAGCATTCTCATTTGATCTGAGATGGGCATGCTAACCGGTAATTCAAAGAATACATGAACATGATCAAGCCAACCGTTAACGGCCAAGGGAAATGATCCGTCATTTTTTAAAATGCCAAACATATAACGATGCAGATCGTCACGGAAATTTTTGGTGATCACGTTTTCTCTCCCTTTGACAGCGAATACGCAATGAATATTTAATTGAGAATAGGTGTTTGCCATTGGATTTTATTTTCTAAAAATGAAAAAAAATATGGACATCCCTACGGGATTTAAAACCAAATTCCATTTTCGGTCTACCATAACGGCATCCCTACGGGATTTGGATTGTAGTTCCGTTAGGTACGACCCTTAACGTATGTCGATGAGACCGCTGCAGAATTTGGTTATTGGCTCCGTCACGCGTGACCCTTAAGGGTGCGCTGATAAGGCCCCTACAGGTTTTGGGTTATTAGCTCCATTAGGAGCGATCCTTATGGTAGATTTTTAATATCACAAATTAAACCGTTTAGTCCCGTAGGGACGGCTATATTCATTTCGGAATGGCAACAAGGTAAGCGTGGCAAAAAGCACAATAAAAATTCCTCCACATGATTTCGATTTTAAGGTATGCCAATAAGATTCCTGCAGAATTGGAGTTTTTAGCTCTGCTGGGAGCGATCCTTATGGGACCATAGGAGTTCCTTACGAGATTTGGATTTAGCTCCCGTTAGACACGACCCTTAAGGTCTGCCGATAATCGCTACAGATTTTGGGTTATTAGCTCCGTTAGGAGCGACCCATATGGTAGATTTTTAATACGACAAAATAACGTGAGTCCCGTAGGGACGACCATATTCATTTCCGAAATGGCAATAACGTAGCGTATGCAAAAACCACGACAAAAAATTCCTTCCTCTTGTAGTCAACCCGACAATTGGTCTCGGCCTTCTCGCGTAGAATTGCGTTAAGAAATTTATGGTAGAATCTCTTAAAAAAAATTGGAAAGTGTATAGCATGGAAGCAGTATGCCTCGGCATCTTCATGATTTCAGCTTCCTTTTTTGCAACAATATTGGAATACCCCAATTCGATAGTTCATCAAGCGCTCCCTAGTGGTTTTGTGAGATTGTGTCTGATGGGCTTGGCCATGGGAGTCACAGCCTTGTGCATCAACTATTCACCAATGGGTAAACTCTCAGGGGCTCACATGAATCCCGCCTTGACTTTGACTTTTTTGACACTTGGAAAAATAAAACGCAATGATGCAATCTATTATTCCATCTTTCAGTGCATTGGTGGAGTGACAGCAGTAGCGCTCATGACTTTAGTAATCGGAAATCCCTTTCATGATTCACATGTGAACTATGTCACTACTGTTCCTGGAAAATTTGGCGAGGCGGGCGCATTCGTTGTAGAAGTAATCATCGCTTTCGTCATGCTGACAATGGTTCTCACAACATCCAATAATCCAAAACTTAGAAACTATACCGGAGCCATCGCAGGTTTATTTGTGATGTGCTTCGTAATCTTTTCTGGGCCTATTTCGGGATTTAGCATGAACCCAGCGCGGACAATTGCATCTGCTGTGCCTTCGGGAATGTATTCTTCATTCTGGATTTACATGACAGCACCTTTCATTGGTTTTGGACTAGCTGCATTTATTTATAAAAGCCTTCATGGCAAGGTGATATGCGCTAAGATGCATCACAGCGATCACTATTTATGCATTTTTAATTGTGGATACTGTCAGCATGAGTCTATAGTCGTGAGTAAAGAGTCCATTGTAAATACAAAATCTGCTCTAAATGAATAGACTCATTACTCACGACTAAAGACTAAGGACTCATGACCAAAGACTAAATACGTAGAAACAATTATGGAAACTAAATACGACATCATTATCATAGGTTCTGGCGCAGGTGGAGGAACCATTGCCTACAAGCTTGCTATTACAGGAAAGAAAATCTTAATTCTCGAACGCGGTGATTTTATTCCAAAGGAAAAAGAAAACTGGGATGCTGTAGAAGTTTTTTCGAAAGGACGTTACCGCACCACAGAAGTTTGGTATGATAAAGACGACAAACCCTTCAATCCATTCACTCACTATGCCGTAGGTGGAAATACCAAAATGTATGGAGCAGCATTGTTCCGTTTGCGCGAAAGTGATTTTAAAGAAATAAAACATTTTGGTGGCGTCTCGCCAGAATGGCCAATCACTTACAATGAGTTGGAACCTTACTATACGCAAGCAGAAAAACTATATTCTGTTCACGGAAAGCGAGGAATTGATCCGACAGAACCAAAGACGAGTTCTGAATATTTTTTTCCTCCATTAAAGCATGAAGAAAGTATGCAAGAGTTGTACGATAATATTACAGCGCTTGGATACAAACCTTTTCCACTTCCAATTGGTGTGCGATTAGGTGATAACGGAAAAGAGGGATCATCGCCTGTGGTGTTGAGCAACTTTGATGGTTTTCCTGATCCAACAGAAGCCAAAGCAGATGCACAAGTTGTTGCCTTAAAGCAAGCCATGAAGCTTCCAAACGTAACCCTTCTCACCAATTGCCATGTCGATAAATTATTGACCGATCGATCGGGAATGCGTGTTGCCTCCGTTCAAGTCACATACAGCGGTGAGAAATTGCAATTTGATGCTACAACTTTTATTCTCTCTGCAGGTGCGGTAAACAGTGCAGCTATTTTACTTCGCTCGGCAAATCATCAACATCCCAAGGGGTTGGCGAATAGTTCTGATCAAGTCGGAAGGAATTATATGTTGCATCAAAACGGATGTGTGATTTCAATCTCTAAAAAGAAGAACACGGCACAGTTTCAAAAATCATTTTCAATCGCTGACTTTTATAACAACGCACCCGATTCAAAATATCCCGTTGGAGCAATTCAGTTGATGGGAAAGAATGATCCCGATACACTGATGGGTTTAGCTAAGGATCATTTTCCAGATAAGTCATTTGAAGAGCTCTCTACTCACTCCATTGATTGGTGGATCACCGCTGAAGATCTTCCAGATCCTGAAAACAGAGTTACTCTTAAGACTGATGGATCAATCAAAACAATTTACAACGTAAATAATCGCGAGGCTTATGATCGCATCAAAGGAAAAGTTCACAATATTCTTGACCAATTGGGTGAGCTTGATCCATTGATGAAGACGACTGCTCGTGTAGGTTATGACCTGGGCATCAAGGGAGTTTCTCACCAGATGGGTACACTTAAGTTTGGTCGCGATCCTAAAACTTCTGTGCTCGATGTGAATTGCAAAACTCACGACTTAGATAATTTGTATGCCGTAGATGCAAGTTTTTTTGTTTCATCCGGTGCATTTAACCCATCGCTTACAATAATGGCTAATGCATTGCGAGTGGGGGATTATTTGATAAAAAAATTGAGATAGAATTATAAGTAGGCAGTATGCAGAACGCAGTCGGCAGTCATTCGAAATTTGGACGAAGGGCAATTTACTGCCTACTGGTGCCTGCCTACTGCCTACTTTTCAACCCAACTTATGCTCAAGAAGAAAAACCCCGATGGCTTTTGGGTGCAGGCCTGACGTATGACAACTACATGAACAAGCCGGGAGTAAATTTGAACGTGACCTATCGCGTGATTGGCAATTTTCACATTGGTCCAGATTTCAGCGCGTTGCTTAATAAAGAGGATAAAGAAAATGGAGTGACCGTGTTAAAGAAAGAACTGGAATACAACTTTAATGCGACTCAACTTTTTGAATTGAACAAAGTAATTGCCATTTACCCATTGGCTGGAATAAATTTTTCTAAGGTCACCACGCACCCGGTAAATAGCGAGCCGGTTAAAAAAGTAGTCACTGCGTTAAATGTTGGAGGCGGAGTAGAGCTTGAGCTAAAATCATTCAAACTCTTTTTCGAATCTAAATACGTATCGCAATTAGATAAATACGACTTCACTCTTGGTGCACTTTTCAGGCTTTAATTAATCATTATGAATTTCAATACCATTCACCGAAAATATTTTCAGTATTGCCTACTGCTTACTGCCTCCTACCTACTTTTAAAGTCCAGTTATGCTCAAACAGTAACCCGAGTAGATGCTGTTGGAATTACTGTACTCGATATGGATCGTGCGCTGAACTTTTTCACCAAGGTCTTGCCCTTCGAGAAAATCTCTGAAATAGAAGTTGCCGGAGCTGAATATGAAAAACTGAAAGGTGTTTTCGGTATCCGTTATAAAAAGGTAAGGCTTCGTTTGGGAGACGAGGAAATCGAATTGACGGATTATCTAACTACTGGCGGCCGATCAATACCGGAAGATTCCAGAAGTAATGATTTGTGGTTTCAGCACATCGCCATTGTAGTGAGCAATATGGATTCAGCTTATGCACGGTTGCGAAAATTTGGAGCACAACACGTTTCAACATCACCTCAAACTTTGCCGAAGACAATCCCTGCAGCGGAAGGCATTAGGGCATTTTATTTTCGCGATCCTGCAGGGCACAATTTGGAGTTGATCTATTTTCCAGCAGGTAAAGGGAACCCCAAATGGCAAAATTCAAAAGGAAAAATATTCCTCGGGATTGACCACACCGCAATAGGAATTTCGAATACGCAGCAAAGCAGGAGGTTCTATGCAGCTTTGGGTGTTAACTACAAGGGAGAGAGTTTCAACTTCGGCATTGAACAGGAGCACCTTAACAATGTAGAAGGCGCGAGTTTGCACATCTCGGGAAATAAGGCTTTGGATGGAATTGGTGTTGAGTTTTTAGAATACCTAAAGCCAAAGGGTGGAAGACCTTATCCAAAAGATGAAAGAGCTGATGATTTAATTCATTTTGAAACGTTAATGATTTCGAATGACATAGAATCGCTATTCAGCAAATTGAAAAGAGAAAACGTGCACTTCGTTTCTACTTCCGTTATTCAAATTCCAATATCAAGCTATTGCTACAAAAAAGGCTTTTACATCCGAGATCCGGACGGCCATGTCATTGGGATATTTGAAGAATAAACCTATTTCAATTAGGACTCTTCTTTTAAACATCACAAAAAAAAATTGCTGGACAGGAACTTCCTTCATGTGTCAACCTAACGACAAACGTTTCGACCATGCCCACGTTACGTTTGCTAAAATTATTAAACAAAATTTTATGAAAAGATTTCTCACGGTAGTTGCAGTAGTTGTTTTGACCAATGTTGCTTTTTCGCAAAGCAAAGTTTTCGCTACAAATGGAATGGCTATTAATGGTTATGATGCAGTGGCTTATTTTACTGAAGGTAAGGCAGTGAAAGGGAGCGAAAGTTATAGCACGAGTTGGAACAATTCGACCTGGGTGTTCGCTTCAAAAGAGTCCCTGGATAAATTTAAAAGTAATCCTGAAAAGTACAGTCCTCAATTTGGAGGCTTCTGCGCGTTTGGAGTGTCTCGTGGTTACACTGTTCAGACTGACCCCAATGCATGGACTATAGTTAATGACAAGCTTTACCTGAACTATAATCAACAAGTTAAAGACGATTGGATGAAGGACCGTGACAATCTGATTAGCAAAGCAGAGAAAAATTGGACGGAGTTGAAGAATAAATGATGGATAAGAGGCAATTGAAACAGACTTTCTGAGTAATGAATAAATGAGAGGCCGGACTGGCCTCTCATTCGTTTAAGAAAGTGCTTATCAAATTCACCATAATGGTTTCGCTAGAAATGAACTTATATTTTCCAGCTTAAAACTCGTTCTGGTTGTCTTGAGCGTTCAGTCTATTTTACAAGCCTTTTCACACCCTTAACCTTAGGCCAGTTAGTGTCGGCTGTGCGAATAAGATTTGCTTCATCCTTTACCCAAGGCTCAAGCGAGTTGAATTTTTCGCGCACCAGTGGCAGCGATCCGTTAAAGAAGAGATATAGTTTACCATCGGTTATTTTAAAACACGTTGGGTTGATGGTCACTTTTTTCTTTTGGGTAGCAATGGCAAGCGCACAATAACCATCATACTGTGGTAGATACAATTTCGGGTCTCTGCTAAAGAGGTCGCGATTACCGGGAGAGGAAAAATAATAGGAAACGCCATCAAGAACTTTGCTTATTTCCGGAGTTCCCTTTATGGCCTTGTTGCTTTTAAAGTACGAGACTACATCGTAACCGCCCAGGGCTACCTTGTCTTTTCCAACGGGTTCAATTTGAGCTGAGCTTATTCCAAAAGAGGTAGTAAGTAAAAAGAAAAACAGAATTCGTTTCATGAGTATTTTATTTTGATTGTAATTATTTTATTGCCCGACAATTATAAATTCATTCCAAGTGATGATTAATGTGACCACCGTAATGACCATGAAAACGGTAGCCACTGATTTGTGCATTATTTCGCTGGAGTTTCCCCGAATTATGATAAAACTTAGCATTAATAATACAGCAATCTGCACCACCTGATCTTGAATGCGATATCCTCCTATAAAAACGTTATCGATAATACCAAGCACATCTAGTGTGACTGTGAAAAAATAGATTCGCTTGTAGTTGCCATAGTAGAAGTCCTTGAGGTCAACGAATTTCCCGCGCCAGCTTATCGGAAATAAAATACGAGTAAGAATGTAGAGGTTGACTGGATATAAAATCACAAAAAGAAAAGTAGGCAAGCGCCAGTATGTGTTCACCCTCATTTCGTAGGTCACCCACCACTCCTGAATGTGAACAATGAAAATGATAGCAATCATAATCAGGTGAGGCCAATACATTCTAACTTTCCCCCAACGCTGAATCATATCTGCTACACCAGACACAATTTGGGTAATACCCATACCTAAGATTATTGATACAAGTACAATTACATATTCAAATGGTGAGATCATTCAATTGATTTCTCCCAAAAACTCCATTGTCGGTCTGTTTGTTGTCTCCAGTGAAGTGGTTTGTCGGGGGGCTGACGAAATTTTCTGTGCTATGAGGTTTAGATGCTCTGCACCGATGTTTTCTCTTTCATCAGTGTCGTTCATTTGACAAAACTATAGCGCACGTTTTCTGCCTCTGGCAAGTTGGCTGACAAACTGTCTAAAGCACGTTGCGTTTCTTTGGATCAAAATCAAGAAACTATGTGCAAGCTTTTTATGACTCTTTCTTTCTTCACGCTGTTTGCCTCTTTGTATGGACAGAAGACCCTCCTCAACTTGGATGACAAGGGCGTTATCATCGATGGTTATGATGCGATAGCCTACTTCACTGAAGGCAAACCTGTGCAAGGCCAGCCAGAATTCCAATCGAGGTACAACGGATCAGTTTATTACTTCACTTCCAATGAACACAAAAATCTTTTTGATGCTGATCCTAAAAAATATGAAGTGCAGTTTGGAGGATTCTGCGCGTATGCGGTATCGCAAGGACACGTATCACCCATTAATCCCAATTTTTGTTATGTGCAAAAAGATGACAAAGGCATTGGTCGATTGATTTGTCAACACAATCAAAAGGCCAATGACCTCTGGAATAAAAATGCAAATGGCCTGCTAATTGACGCTTACAAGAACTGGCCGGCTGTGGAAAGGAACGGGGGCAAGCAAATTCCCCTTAAAGGAGTAGAGCATTTCTATATTAATCTGGATGGCGATGGGCTTGCCAATCAAGGATACGATGTCGTTGCTTACCACATCGATAACAAGGCATTGAAAGGTGATGCGAAGTTTACCGAATGGTTTCATGGGGCAAAATACATTTTTACCTCCCGTGAACACCAGGAGCTCTTCCGCGATAATCCAAAAAAATATCTTCCGCAGTATGGCGGCTTCTGTGCCTATGCTATGAGCTTAGGCAAAGTTCGCCCGGTAAACCCTGAGATATTTTCTCTTGAAGATGGTCGCCTGATGTTGCAACACACCAAGAATGCTTACGATCTGTTCTACAAAGATGTAAAAGGCAACATTGTAAAAGCTGACAACAAATGGCCGGGCGTTGAACAAAAGAAAGCTGGCCACAAAGTGAAATTTGATAAACCAGCGAAATAAAATAGTAGGCAGTTAGCAGTAAGCAGTTGGCAGTCTGAACCCTGCCTACTGCGCCCTGCCTACGGCCGACTTTAAACTAAACTATCTATGAAAAAAATAATATTCCTTTTACTACTAAGTTCATGCATCTCCGCTCATGCTCAGACTGCATCGAACAAAACAATCACACTTGAGGCCGCAAAAAAAATTATAGCTGAAGCGCGCAAATATGGTGCAAGTGTAAACGCTCCCCATGGCGGGCCTTCGATCGCTGTTGTTGATCGTGGTGGAAATTTAATTTTGGTAGAAAGACCTGAAACAACTTTTGCTGGTTCTGCGATGGTGGCATACGAAAAGGCACACACTGCAGTAATGTTTGAGCAGCCTACACAAAATATGGAAAATGCAATCAAAGGTGGCCGCACTCCGCTGATCACAGTCGGATATGTAATGCTTGAAGGTGGAGTGCCAATTATTGTAAATGGTGAAATCGTTGGTGCCATAGGTGTGAGTGGCGCAGCGAATTCTGCGCAAGATGTAGAGATAGCAATTGCAGGTTCTAAGACAAAAATAGATTAGCCATGGAGAATTTAGGGTTGTTTGGATTCAGGCTAATCGGGAAGTTCCGCGTTACTGCGGGCTTCCTTCTATTTTGCGTCATCGCAAATGCACAAGAGTCAGTTGAGTTATCGATCGGCAAACCTGATGCGATCGTCAATCTGAAAACGAAAGAAGGTTCTACCCTTGTAAAAGGTGAATGGCGATATAGCGATGTACAGATTGTTGAAAAAGATTTTAAGACACCTGGCTCTTCTGAGGAGGACAAACTTGCGCTTTATCCTACTGGTAAGGCAATCAAGACGCATGATATTTTTCCTAAAGCAGGAGCAAAAGATTTTGATGATAGCAAATGGGAGAAACTTGATCCGACTTCATTGGAGATGAGAAGAGGAACCGGACTATTGTCTTTCAATTGGTATCGAATTAATGTAACGGTTCCGCAGAAGGTTGGGAATTTTTCTACGGAAGGATCGACTTTGGTTTTTGAAATTGTGATGGATGATTATGCAGAAATTTTAGTTGATGGAAAACTTTCAAAATCTTATGGACAGTCGGGTGGAGGTGTAGCGAAAGGATGGAATGGAAGAAATCGTGTAACACTAACGACCAATGCAAAGCCTGGACAATCAATTCAACTGGCAATACTTGGAACGAATGCACCTATTGCTGATCTCCCCGAAAACTATATCTGGGTGCGCTCAGCTACATTAGATTTTTATAAATCGTTTCCTAAAAATCCTGAGTGGCAAAATGTAGGTGAAGTGGTGAAGATTGACCCTTCATTAGAGAAAATTATTTCTCCTGGGGCAAAGCTTGAGAAATTGGCAACCGGGTTTCAATTCACAGAGGGCCCCGCGTGGCATCCTGATGGATTTCTGGTTTTCTCTGATCCAAATACGAACGTGATCTATTCTTATAAACCCGAAAACGGAAATGTTGAGATATATCGCACCAAGAGTGGATATGCCGGAATCAACATTGGAGAATATCATCAGGCCGGTTCGAACGGATTGACTTTCGATAAGGAAGGAAGATTGATTGTTTGCCAGCACGGTGAGCGAAGAGTGGTTCGCATTGAAAAGAAAGGACCCGTAACTGTGCTTGCCGATAATTATGAAGGGAAAAGATTAAATAGCCCAAATGACCTGGTTCTTCGTTCAGATGGTACGTTGTTCTTCACTGATCCTCCATATGGTTTACCAAAAGCGTTTTCGGATAATAGGAAAGAAACTCCGCATTCAGGCGTGTATGCGGTGATCAATGACAAGGTAAAATTATTGACGACCGATCTGAAAGGTCCGAATGGCATTGCATTCTCGCCAGACGAAAAATATTTGTATGTGAGCAACTGGGATATCACAGATATTCACAATACCAAAGTGATCATGCGCTATGAAGTTGCAAAAGATGGATCATTGAACAAGGGCAAAGTTTTCTTTGACATGAACAGAACGGATGGTGAAGATGCGCTCGATGGCTTGAAAGTAGACACTGATGGAAATGTTTTTTGCTCTGGCCCCGATGGTATTTGGGTTATTTCTTCTGATGGGAAATACCTGGGACGAATCAAAACTCCTGAACATGCTGCGAACATGGCTTGGGGCGATAACGGTTACTCTTTATATATCGCAGCGAGCTCGGGCATCTACAAAATCAAATTAAATACAAAGGGCATCTTAGCGGGGCAATGATTTAAGTTAGTCGGAGTTTAGGCTGGCCGGTAATTCGGTCGGCCTTTTTTTATGGACGCAATTGTTCAACTTTTTCGTGCAGCGCCTTAAGTCTGGCGTTGAGATCTAAAACGGCTTTTCCTTGTTTTACTTGCAACCGAAATTCAACTTCTGCCATGGTGAGTTTAGCCAGGTCTTTTAATGCCTGCTCTTCTTCATTTGAATATTCTCTATACACTCGATCTACAACTGCTAATATTCCTATTGCATAGCCATCACTGGTAAACATTGGAGCACCTGCATAGAATTTATATCCTGCACCCGAAAGCTTTTCTTTATCGGCAAGCACACATGGGTCAGCCAACTCATATCTGAAGGTTGTTACTTCACTGTTGAGTATAGCCAAAGAACATGGGCTTTTCTTTCTGTCAACTGAAAGGCCCGTCTTGTCAACACCGACAGCTTGTTTATAAAATACGTGATCGGTATCTACAAAAGACATGAGTGCAATTGGCGTACGGAAGGTGAGCGCGGCTAATTCAGTAATGGTACTAAAAATTTCTTCCGAGGGTGATCCTAAAATTTCCAATCGATGCAAGGCTTTTGCGCGCTCCCCATCGTTTGCGGCCTTTGCAGTAGGGTTCAATGGTTCTTGTTCCGGTCTTGCGCTTCGTACTATTTTGAGATAACTCATAACTAAAACTAAGTTCGTAATTATTTAATCAATTGAAGTCATCCACATGACGTTATTAGAAAAAAGAAAGCTCTATTTAGCTGTAGTTTAAATTTCCCTAATATGAAATCAGTAAACGTTGCGATTGGTCAATACGGTTCTATTCACCTGGACTTAGAATTAAGCTTGCTGAAACTTGAAAAGATCGTAAATGAAGCTGCCGATCGAAAAGTAGATTTTTTGGCTATGGGTGAAACATGGCTATCCGGTTATCCCGCCTGGCTGGATCATTGCCCCGATATTGGTCGATGGGATTATGAGCCTATGAAGAAAGTGTACTTAAGATTATACGAAAGCAGTATCACGATCCCGGGTAAGGAATTTAATGTTATTGCAAGCCTCGCTAAGAAATATTCAATGACAATTGCGATAGGCGTTAATGAAAAGGTAAACGATGGAATGGGCAATGGTACAATTTATAACTCTTCGCTATTAATCAATGATTCGGGCGAACTACTTAATCATCATCGCAAGCTGATGCCCACATTCACGGAGAAATTATTATATGGCCAAGGGGACGCAGTGGGACTTATTTCTAGCAACACGCCTTTTGGGAGAGTGGGAGGGAGCATTTGTTGGGAGCATTGGATGCCACTCTGTAGGCAAGCGCTTCATGATTCGGGAGAACACATTCATGTTTCCTTGTGGCCAACTGTGAATGAAATGCATCAGGTAGCGAGCAGAAGTTATGCTTTTGAAGGGCGCTGTTTTGTTTTGGCCGCAGGTCAAATCCTTTCAGCAAAAGATTTTCCAAATGAGCTCGTGCTGCCAGATTATTTAGTGAAGGACCCAAGTCAATTAGTATTACGAGGAGGTAGTTGCGTCATCGGGCCTGATGGGAATTTCCTAGTGCAACCTGTTTTTGACAAGGAACAATTAATTACCATTGAACTTGATCTTGACTCTGTTTATAAAGAACGAATGACTTTGGATACTTCAGGACATTATCAGCGAAGAGACATATTCGATTTTGAAATAAACCGAAAAAGATATTGATTAAAGACCTTTCCGTTCTTCTAACCGAACATCTAAAAATACACTTACATGATCAGCCATACCCAAGCTGTTACCGCCAACTCCATACTCCTGACGATTAATGGTGAACTGGCCAGTAAAGAGAAAGTCGCCATCTTTTGTGACTACTTTGAATGGAAATGAAATTTCTCGTTTTGTTTTCTTTATCGTCAGCGTCCCGGAGATTTTGAAAATTCCATCCTCGTTGGTTTGAGAGATTTTAGTCGATTTAAAATTGATCAAAGGAAATTGTTGAACATCAAAGTAATCTTCCTTTCGAAGATGCTTATCGCGTAAAGCAATTCCTGTATTTATTGATGCAGCATCGATTGAAATATCAAAGAAACTATTTGCAACATTGGTCGAGTCCCATTTGATTTTTCCGCTAAGGCCTCCAAAACTACCATCCACAGTTAAACCAAAATTCTTGATTTTGAATTTAACCGATTCTTTCCTGTCAACAGGAGTTAGGTTTTGTACTTGTCCAGCAACACTGATCGACAACAGAAGAAGTACCCAAACATAGACCAGAGCTAATTTTTTCATTTGGCTATAAGCTTGAATGATTTTTGTTTGTCATTTGATGACTTGTTACTGATTGGCTGCAGCTAACAAGCGCGAAGGATCATGAGGATTTTGAGTTTTAAGTTGGCGTGGCAATCGAATCACGAACTCTGCGCCCTTACCTAATTCGCTATTCACAGAGATTTCTCCTTTTAATCGCTCTACTAAGCCTTTAACAATGGCAAGGCCAAGTCCGGTAGAAGGTTCACCGGAAGTGGGCCGCGCACTGAGCTTTTGAAATTTGCGAAATAATTTCTGTTGGTCTGCCTTGCTTATTCCGGGGCCTTGATCTTGCACGCAAATGTAAACCGCCTGGTCAACACTTAAGATTCGAACAAATATAATTGCACCAGGCAGCGAGAATTTAAGGGCATTTGAAATCAGATTATCGATTACTCGTCTGAGTGCAAGAGCATCAGTAGTAATCTCTAAACCTTTTTCAACGCGACAGAAAATTGGAATATTTTTCCTCTGCGATTGCTCCTTAAAATATTTGTTGATGTGATCATTGATGAAAACTCCGAGGTCAACGGTAGTTGGCTCAGGTCTTTCTTCATCGATCGTGTTAGCTTGAAGGATGTCTTTAATCAGATGTAATCCATCCTCATTGATTTGTGTAAGCAACTTTACCAGGCCAAGTTGCTCTTCACTTAGTGGAGTCGACTGAAGAATGATAGACAATCCTTTTGTTCTGTTTAATGGTGCACGCAGATCGTGGGCTACAATGCTTATTAGGCTATCTTTTTCGCGATTCAATTCTGATAGTTGCTTGTTATGACCTTCGAGAAAGTCATTTTGAAATTGCAACTGCTCTCGTTGAGATCTTATTTCTTCGTTTTGCGCTTGTATCTCTTCATTCTGTGCCTGTATCTCTTTATTCTGCTCATGGAGCAGGAGATTTTTTATTCTTATGTTTTTGTTGGAAAAATAGAGAACAAGAGTGATCACGCTTCCCAATATGGAAATGATCACTCCAGAAATAATGATTGTTTTTTGAAGACGAGCCTTGCTCTCCGCCATCATCAAATCCATTTTTAGTTTTTCATTTTCTTTTAAGGTTCGCTCAATAACAATTACATTCTTTAAACTATCTGCTAACCTGTTTTGTGATTGAATTCCAATGAAAGGAATGGAGATTAATGCAACAATAATAAGATATAAGCCAAACTTCTTACTTCGATTCCATATGTGTTCAAGTGTTGTCATTGCTCTTTATGACTCAGGAACCATTACGGTAAATTCAGTGCTTTCACCGGACTCACTTTTTAGTTTGATATTGCCTTTCATCTTTTCGATGAGTCTGCTGACGATGTATAAGCCCATCCCTGAGCGTGCTGAATTATTTCCCCTAAAAAAGAGATCGAAAACTTTATCTTGATATTCCCGTGGGATTCCCTCACCGTTGTCTTTGATTTTAATGATTGCATATCGATCAGACATGCTCGATTCGATTCTTATCTCGGGATCACGACCTGGAATAAGTTTATGAAATCGAATAGCATTTTCGATAATGTTGGTAAGTACCAATTGCAGGTACTGACGGTTTGCAAAAAGCCGTACGTCATTAATTTCTATTTTTACTGAAATCAGTTTATTGTCGATTTCTCTTCTGAAATACAGAATGATCTCATCAATTATTTTCAGCAATTCCTTTCTTCCTAAAACATGTCTGTGAAAATCTGAACTGTCATTTTCGCGAATGAGTGAATAGATGACCGCTAACTTGCTCAGCGATTCATTCATATTGTTATTTACGAGCGAGAGCTTGTTGATGTAATTGATCGCAGCGATGTCGTGAATTTCCTGATGCGCGAGATTGAGAAGGCCTGCCATGGTTGATATGGGCCCTTTAAGATCATGCGATGCGCGATACAAAAAATTATCCAGCTCTTGCTGTGACTTTCTCAGTTCATTAGAAGTCGAATGAAGACTGCTCTGATGTTCTGACACCTGTTTACTTAACTCATTGATTTCGCTAAGGGAATATTTTCGCAGGGTCAGTTTGTCAGCTACAACTTTGGCAAGATTGGCCAGCACTTGTTCATCACGAAACGAAAATTCTCTGGGATTGGTATCGGCTATGGCAAGTGCTCCAATGTTTTCGCCTGCATCGTCTTTGATGGGCGCACCGGCATAAAAACGTAAGCCCATTTTATTAATGAGATCGGGGTTAATGAGATGGCACGGCTCTTTTTGCAGGTCGCTGTAGACAGAAGGTTCATCACTCAAAACCACGATGGAACAAAGCGAACGATTTCGTTTAATACTCGTGCCACTCATCGTGCCTCCATAGTTCTCTTTGATGAATACGCGCTCAGCATCTACGAATGAAATCAAACCAATAGGCACTCCAAAAATCAATGCTGCAGTTTCAGCAAGGTTGCGTAGCGATTTTTCCGAAGGCGTATCCAAAATGTGTTGCCTTCTTAGGGCTTGAACTCTTTCGTAGTCGTCCGAGGGAATCAGATTTTTTGTTTCGTTCGTTACCATCGCCACTTTCGTTGTCATTTCATTAGTGTTTAAATAGTTAATGACTACAAAAAGTCATTTCAGCATCCATAGCGATGAGCATTTTTCTTTGTTGAGTGCTTCGCGTCAGGTCTTTAATCTTTTTAGCTTTCACTTTCAAAATCTTCCAGCCATCAAGCTCAACAACTTCGCCATCGAGGCTTACCATATCACCAACGATAGGAAGCACATCAGCGTTGAGCGATTCAAAGTTTTCATTGACCAAAAGAAAGTAATCTGACGTATTTGATTTAAGTACGGGAGGAATACCACCGGCAATACATCGAATGGCGCATGAGCGATGGGTCTTGCCCTCACCAGGTTTCATCACTCCGAAGTAACATTTAGGATCCGTGATTTCTCCCGTTACTGAAATAGTCTCAGCTTTTGAAAATGATTCATTCCTCAATTCAGAGTTTGTCACATTTCTGTCATTGGGAGTGATATCGCTTGCATCATTGATTTGAAGAATTGCTTTACCGTCACCGTAGATCAAATAGCCTCTGATAGTTACCATTGACACAAATTTCTTTTCGATCAAATCATCTGCACCATGCTTCCCTGAACCCACAAGTAATACCATTTGAAACAACTCTTTTCCTTCCAAATTTTTCCCAAGAGAAATTCGCAGATGGGGCACCGGAGATTTCACGAGTAGACCAGCTAGAGTTGTGTTGACTCCATATTCGAAATCAGTTGGAGAGAATTGTTTTTGATTTAAGGCAAGTGCTGCGGCAACAATCGTTAGGAGTGTCGCTCCGGCAAAGATTATTTTCTTAATGAACACAGAGGTTTTATCAGGCGCAGAGGGAATGTATCCAACGTAAAACTCATCCGTTTGTAAGATTTTTTTCATAGTCAGGATTGGATAGCCGCAGGCCGTTCAGTGCCGTCTGGGTAAGGAGTAGGGTTCAACCAAATTTCCTTATCTATTATTTTAACATCGAATGTGGCTACTTTCTCTTTGAATGGCGGAGGTGAACTTCCGTTGTGCGGCAGGTATTGATAGCCATGCCAAGGACAGGTGATGCATCCATCAATAATCCTTCCTTCGCCAAGCGGACCGTTTTGATGTTTGCACACATTGGACACCGCTGAAACTTTGTTATCGTATTTGAATACTGCAATTCGCTCGCTACCTGCGCAAACAACCTTAGCGCGGTTATCGATAATTTCATCAACATGGCAAACTTTGATGAACCCATCATTTTCTAAAATTTCTTCTGTGTCAAGCGCATTTTCTTTTTGACTTGCCAGCAAATGCAAAGAGACAAGAGCAATTATCCCCAAACCAAGAAGGCCAGCTAACACCGAAGAGGACTCATATTGCAATGCTCCCAGCAATACATGGAAGATCACTAACAAGTAAGCCATGTACACCAGCATATGTAGTGTTTTCCAAACGCGAGGCCCAAGATTGTGCAACCAGAAATCATGACTCGTGATCGCCATCAGGAAGAAAATGACAAGTGCAAAGAATCCGAGTGTTTGAAATGGAAATTTGGTCAAGGAATTGAAATGGGTATTCGAAACAAAAACAGAAAGTATCGGATTGATATTTCCGAGCGAATGAAATTGGATGATGGAGAATATTCCATGTGCTGCAGCCACGCAAAACATAGTCACACCTAAATGCCTTCGATTATATAATAGTGGAAGAAAGATCGGATTCAATCGGGCGAGTGGCCCAATCATCAGAATGATGTGTAATAATAGAATCGCCAGGGTGGCGGTTGAGCGAATGATTAACGTTTCTTGGGTGACTTGCGGATAGAAAACTAAATTGAATGAAATGAATGCTGCCAGGTAAAGTAATACAAACGCAATGATTACGCGATCATAAATTTTCTTTTGCCTGTTCCATAAGATGGATTGATAAGATGCGCTCATGGTAACTCTTCGTGATCAAAGTAATGCGTGTGAATTTCTTTTTGACGAATAAGATCGAAGAGTTCAACGCCAATAATTTTTCCCGAATAGCTAAAAGTGTATTCGCCCTGACGACTGATCGATCCTAGAAATTGCTTCTCCCCTGATTTTGGCAAAGCATAAACCAAGCAAGATGCGGATTGTAACGGGTTGATTAATCGAATGCTTATCATCGACTGATCGTTCGATTTCTTCATATCGAAACTGAATTCGTTTCGGCCAATTCGATTTTGAGGAGTCGCTGGTCTGAGAACTAACGCCATCGTAAACGCTATTGGAAGAACCAGAGCAAATATGCGCCAGATCAAAAAATGATATTTACGCAGTGGCCTGATCATTACAATTTATTGTTTTTTGTGTCGATGTATTTCTTGAGAAGGGAGGGCCACAACACGACACAACCCGGAAAAATGGCAAGCTTAAATGTCCAATTCGTGCCATGGGCAGCTTCATCTACATCGTAGATCCACTTAGATAAAAACGGAACAGAGAAGAGAGCCCCTGCGATCAGGTAAAGCCCAATCAAATACAGCAAAATCATAAGCTTTTCATTTGCTTGTAAAGTTGTCGAAGTCGCTGGTAATACGAAGTCACATAGGCGACTGAATGCTCAACTTTTCAGTCTTTTCTTCCTCCATTTCCAGTACATGCTCTAAATCTGTCACAACATTCATGAAATTGATGTACGCATCGTGCGGTGAGTTGTAGTGGCTAAAGTATTTGTGTACATCACCATCATTCCAATACTTGGTACACATGTAGTAGAAATGATCGGAAGTTAAAAGTTTGGCCCAGCAGTCGATGAGGTTTTGATCTTGAGTCTCCTTTACCTTTTTCTCTAAAGCATAAATGCGTTCCATTGCATCGTGCTGCAAACTGTTACCAAGCCATGCTGAAAGATCACGTTCAATGTCCGCCCACGAAGTGAGATTGGGAGCATCATATTCACCTCTAGCCTCATACTTTTTTATAACCTCTGAGGGAGTTTTAAAATCGAAATCAGGATGTGCCAGTATTTGAGATGGAGCATGAGCAAGAAAATCGAATATGCCTGTTTCGGGCCACTGATGTTCACCAAAGGTTTCATAGTCCATGAACAGATTTATTGTTTCGCCATTGCCCGCCACTTGATGTACCCAATTAGCAAACTTTGGAGCGGTGAGCGGCCATTCGTCCCATCCTTTATTTGAAAAACGAAAAGCAATGTCATCTGATAATTTGTAATTTTTCAAAAGGCATTTGATGTTTTGATTTTGCGGAGGGTGATAAATAAAATTCGAATTTCGGTATCCAAGAAGATGGTCAACCCCTTCGCAGATAATGCCTTTGTAACCCTGGATTGAAATAAAGTTGGCAATCTCATTGTTGTAGATGAGCTCTGTGTTGCGAAAGACAGTTGGCTCCTGATTGAAATGTTCTTTAATTTTTTCCCGATGCTTTTTTACTTGTCTGACAAACTCATTTTTCGAATAAAGAAAGCTAAGCGAGTGATAATAGGTTTCGGAAAGAAATTCCACACAGCCTGTTTCCGTCAAAGCCTGAAATGATCGGAGCACATCGGGCCTGTATTTTTCCATTTGCTCAATGACAGTTCCACTGAGAGAATATGCAATTTTAAAATCGCCCTGGTGCTTATCGATTAGTGAGAGCATCGTGTAATTCGAAGGCAAATAGCATTTCCTTGAAACTCTGTCAAGAATTTCTTTGTTCGATTTTTCGTCTTCGTAAAAATGGTCGTGCCCGATTTTAAAGCAGTCGTAATGCTTTAAGCGAAAAGGCTGATGCACTTGAAAGTAAAAGCAAACAGAGGGCATGGTTAGTTATTCTTTAGAATTTCGTGATAGATCTTCTCAATTTTTTCCGAAGCATGATTCCACGTAAGTGAATCAAGTTGTTCATTTGCTCTGGCTGAAAGCTCTTTGCTCAACGCATTATATCGAAGTAATGCATGAATGTAGTTGGCGTATTTATCCGTATCCCAGAAATCTGCCGAGAGTGAAGATTGAATTACTTCTGCAGCACCCGATCGATTGGAGATTACACTTGGCACCTGATGTTGTGCCGCCTCTAACGCGGTCAAGCCAAACGGCTCCGACACCGAAGGCATAAAGTAAACATCAGCCATGGAAAGCAGCTCATTTGCTTTTTCCTTCGAGAGAAATCCGGTGAAAATGAATTTGCTACCCAATTTATGATAGGCAGAGGTTTCAAGAAGATGAATGAACATGTCACCTGTTCCTGCCACTACAAATTTCACGCGGGGATAAACAGTACAGACTTTTCTTGCTGTCTCCAATAAAAACTCAGGGCCTTTCTGGTTCGTAAGCCTGCCCAGGAAAACGACTAGCTTATCTTTTAATTGATGTCTCTTTCTTTCTGGTTTTGCCTGATCGATTCCATTATGCACTACGGAAATTTTGGAAGGATCAATTCCATAGTGCAACGCAATTTGATTTTTAGTGTATTGACTCACTGCAATGATTTTATCTGCGAGTAGCATCGCATTCTTTTCCAGCCCGTAAATCTCATTTCGTGTCGATTCCCCTGCACGATCTGTTTCAAGTGCATGCACGTGAAGAATTAAGGGCTTGCCGGTGCGTTGTTTAATTTTTATTCCAGCCAGATAAGTCACCCAATCGTGCGCATGTATCAGATCAAACTCGCTGTTCAGTGCAATTTGTTCAGCTAATTTCGAGAACACATAAACCTTGTGCATGATATCCCGCCCGTATACTTCTTTGCCTGAGAATAGATGGTGAATCGTTGAAACCGTTGCTTTACCTTCTACCAATAACTCGAATTCATCTTTTGAAATCGTTTCCAGATTTTCGTTGACGTGATGATAAGGACTTATTGCTATTGGAAGTTGATGAACATTTTCAAGGAACGAAAAATCAAATCGGAGTCTTTCTAAATTAATTTCTTCCGCATTGACTTTATTCAACCCAACGATGTTTACATTTTGTAGATCAATGGACGATGCAGAAGGAATAATCAAGCGAATGGAATTATTTCTACTGAGCGCTTTAACCATGCCGTAGGTAGCAACACCCAAGCCCCCGCTAAACAGGGGAGGGAACTCCCAACCCAACATGAGTGTATTTGCCATAGGTCAGTTTTCGACAAGCTTACACGCAAAGGATGCAGTTTTGGCTAACATAGGATGTAATGGAGACGACAATGCACTTAAGTCTCTTACTATTTGAGCAACGGGAACCTGATGATTAAATGAGTCCTATGACAACTACAATGAAAAAAGAAAAAAAAGAACCGGTCAATTAGTTGACAATAGCATAGCTTGTAAAATCAATTTTCAGAAAAATTGAATTTTATGGTTTGTCCAAATTGTGCTGACAATTTTTCAGAAAATTTAACCAATAATATCTTCGTGCATGTACAATTGATGTCTGGGGCTAAAATCAAAGTGATGCTTCGCACTGTGTCAGCAGTTATTATTTCATTTGCTACCAAATACCGGCCAACCTTCTGATTTAATTTCTTACATGAACGGTCGCGTGAATATTTTCACAGGGTGCATGATGCGATCTAGAGTGATTTCGAACAACAGATCAAGGCTCAGTCGTAAAACACAGCCATTTCATCCAGCTTCTTTCTTTTAAGTTTTGGCACGAATGTCTCTTCTGTTGGGTAACCTATTGGTATTAGAAGAAATGGACGCTCGTTTTCTGGCCTTGAAAGAATTTTAGAAAGAAAATTCATGGGGCTTGGAGTGTGAGTAAGGGCAACAAGTCCGGCATTGTGAATGGCTGTTAATAAAAAACCGCAGGCTATACCAACAGATTCTAAAACATAGTAGTTATTTCGTTTCGCACCCGATGGCAGAATGTCGTACGATTTCTTGAACACAACGATTAGGTGAGGTGCAATCTCAAGAAATGGTTTTGACCAATCAGTCTGAAAAGGGCTTAAGTCTTCCAACCACTCCGGGCTCATTCTCCCATGATAATTCTCGTATTCTTCTTTTTCAGCAGCTTCACGAATTGCCTTCTTGATTACCGGATTGGAAACGATGCAAAAAGTCCAGGGCTGTTTATGCGCACCGGACGGTGCGGTCGAGGCAGACTTCAAAATGTTTTCTACAACTTCGCGCGGAACAGATCTATCTGAAAAATCACGGACTGTCCTACGTGAATCAAGCCATTTATAAAATTCAATGCTCTTGCTTATGCTTTTTTTTTCGGTCTGGGTTATTGACTTAAATCGTGTAAATGGGTGGCCCCCGATAATTTTTTCACTTTGTTCCATCACTATAAAGTTTTAAAAGCAATTACACTTAAATCTCTAATTTTTACAATGTCCCAGTGTGAGGGAATCTTGAAAAATTATTAAAAGGCAATCAATTTTTACCATAAGCGTTTATGGCCTTTCATCGCCATCTTAAGATTTGCTAAAGAATTAGGAGCTTATCTTTCAAAACATTCGAGCTATTGATGCCCTCTTTTTATTAATGACAACAACTCCCTAAACTATTAACTATGGCGAAAAAGATGTTTTTAGGTCTGATATTTTCCATTCTTTATTACATGTCTAGTGCCCAGTGCAGCGAATATAAATGGCCACAGGATCAGGCTAAAGCGGAAAAATATGTAGACACCTTCAAAGCTGCGATGAAAGAGCAGAATTATAAAAGTGCTGTCCCAGGAATTCAGTGGATGATCGTCCATGCGCCTCAATGGCATACTGATTTATATGTAGCAGCAATTGAAACGTATGATAAACTGGCGGAAACAGAATTAGATCCCGCAGCTAAACAGCAGCACTTAGACTCTCTTTTTATCATATACGATCTGCGGATAAAAAATTGTGGCAATGAGGTGTACGTATTGAATCGCAAAGCTTATTCCGCAAGAAAGTACTATAATTCTGATAAGGCCAAAGCAGCTGAGGCACTGGCAATTTTTGATAAAACGTTTGAGGTGAGTGGCAACGAAGTGTTGGACAATAACCTCATTGGCTACATTGATGCAATAAAACTGAACGACTTACCTGTGGACGAAGTCATGATGAGATACAACAAACTCATGCATGTGGTTGATGCCAAGATGAAGAAAGCTCGGTTCGAGAATCACGCAGATGAAATAGGCAGATACGTGAAAGTGATAAATTATATTGATGGCAGATTGCCTAAAATGGTCAATCTTGATTGCCCTATGATAGAGAAATACATAGCGCCTGCATACAAAGAGGATCCGACCAATTTAAGGCTTGCTAAAAATATCTTTGAATGGATCCCTGAAGGAAAGTGTCCCTTTAATTTGATTTGGTTCGAGGCAGCCGAGACATTGCACACTTCATCACCAAGTTTTTCTGTAGTCAAGGAATTGGCGGTCGCCTACATTCGTTCCAACAATTTGGACAAAGGCACCAAGCTATTACCTGAAGTAGAACAACATGCGAAAACAGCTTCGCAAAAGGCATGGATTGACATACTGAAAGGTGACCTGGAATTTCAAAAAGGAAATAAACCACTAGCCAGAGATCTTTACAAGCAAGCTCTGGTAATTGACCCTGCTGCAAAAGAGCCCTTTGAGCGAATAGGAGATTTATATTTATCGTCAGCCAGCGATTGTTCCAAAGTTTCTGGGAACGCAGAAGAAAAACTGATCTACATCGCTGCGTTTCAAATGTATTTGAAGTCTGGTAACAGAGACAAAATGGAACAGGCACTCGCCAAATATCCAACTGCAGAGGACCTGAAAAAAGTGAATTGGAAATCGGGCGAGTCTAAGAAAATTCCTTGCTGGATCGCTGAGACAGTTACTATTAAAGTGAAGAAAGAGGACTTGACTTCCTCTGCGAAATAGTCCTTAGAAGTTCGCTGGTTAAAATTCTCAGTATTTTATGAGTTTGATTCTCCATTAAAAAAGCAATCAAAATTGATTTTTTATCGCCTTAAGATTTGCTAAAGAATTGATTTCTACATTACGAGTAAACAGACATTGCCTGGATATGGATTACAGTTCTTATTTCGTAGGAGTGAGTCAGCTTTGGTTGTTTGCTGCTTATTTGACGGCATTGTTAGTATGTTATTGGTTTTTAATTCAGCCAGAAAAAAGAAGAAAATAACTCTATAGATTTTGAAGTATGGAGTATAGCCGCTATTTCGTTAACGTTAACATGAACCTCATACTCCTGCCAGCCATAACAGCTGTGGTTGTGGCAATTTATTACTATGGCTTCATGAAGGTTGAGAGGGAGAAGGAAGAGAAAAAGAAATAGGTTCAACTTTGCTCAGAAAATGTCACCGTTATTTTATGAGAACTTCCTACCATCTCGTAAGTGATGGTAAATGAATAGGTATCGCATATAGCTTTTACAATCGACAAGCCTAAACCCAACGACTTTGATTTTGGATTTGATTTCACAAACCGTTGAAATAGTCGATCTACCTTCCCAGTAGAACCTGTCCCGGTGTTAGTAATTTCTATTTTTCCCGGAAGTGTAGAAATGGAGATCACACCCGGAGACGTGTTGTGCTTAATGGAATTGACAATCAGGTTTTCTAAAAGTATTTCTGCCAGATAGGGGTGCATCTTCACCTGCAAACGGTGAGGGTAATTTTTTTCAACGGATATCGACTTTATTTTGATAAGCTCATCGAAGCTCGAAAGAATTCTGGAAGCCACATCGTTAACGCTGATATCATCCACTTCATGAAATTGTCGGTTTTCAATCTTCGATAAGATAATCAGCGCTTCGTTTAATTTGGAAAGCCGGTTAGTCGCCAATGATGCGGAATTGATCAAATCCATTTGCTCCTTTGACATCTCAGGTGACTGCATAAGAATTTCCAGTTTATTCTTAATGATGGCCAGTGGTGTCTGAATTTCGTGTGAGGCGTTCTCTGTAAATTCTTTTTGAATGTTAAACTCATTGTTGATTTTGACTGACATCTTTTCGATAGCCGCAGACAGTTCATTGAATTCTTTAATTGAACTTTGGGGTAAGGTCATACTTTGCGCAAGGTCAACTTTATAATTATTGATCTTGTCAAGGATGTAATAGAAAGGCTTCCATAATTTTTTTGAAACCCGATTGTTCACCAAAGTCAGTGCAGCAATAAACGCAATGAAAAGCAAGGTCTCTAAAATGAAAACATCTTTCAAAAGCGTTGTATAATCCAAGACAGCTCGCCTCACTTGGATGAAATAATTGTGATTGTTCACGCGCTTGTAAAAAGACAATTGACGATACAGTAGAAATCGGCCGTCAATCGAATCATAAATTAAAGTATCGGACAGTGTTTCCGTTTCCGACATGATCTTGTTTATCGGCCTGATGCTTAGCACGTCAGTATACTCTTGGAACAGAAGCATCAAACTGTCTGACTTGGCCAGTTGCTTGAGGTTATATTCTTTCCGTTCGTGCAGTTTAATATTAATGCTGTTATCGATCGTGATTTGAAACAACAAGTAAAACAAAACTCCACCAAGGAAGAAGATAATAAAGGAGACAGCCAAAAAGTAAAGCGTAGTTTTATTAAGAAGCTTCATTGCTTAGTCATGGTCAGTGAATTTATAACCTACCCCATAAACCGTTTGCAGGTAATCGATGGCTCCATTTTCAACAAGCTTTTTGCGCAAATTGCTCACGTGAGCATAAATAAAATCAAATGAATCAGCTGAATCGATGTAGTCTCCCCAGAGATGTTCCACAATTGATTCTTTTGTCAAGACTTTGTTTTTATTGGCGATGAAAAAAATCAACAAATCGAATTCCTTCTTGGTAAGAAGTATGGGCTTCTGATCCACAAAAACTTTTAGCGTTTCAGGGTTAGCCCGAATTTCGTGAAAGTCAATTTCTTTTTTGCCTTCAAATTTTCTACGCCTCAGAATCGATCTGATCCTTGCATTGAGTTCAGAGAGATTAAATGGCTTGGTGAGATAATCATCAGCACCAATATCCAATCCTTTGATTTTATCCTCCAATGAATTTCTGGCTGAGATGATGATCACCCCGGTGTTGGATAATTTTGTTTTAAGCAACTCAACCAACGCAAGGCCATTCCCATCCGGAAGGCCGATGTCTGCCAGGATACAGTCGTATTCGTAAACATTGATTTTTTCAGAGCCTTCTTGAAAGTCACAAGCTTCTTCACAAACATATCCCTCCATTCTCAAATAGGTCGAGATTGAATTCAGTAACTCCTTTTCGTCTTCAATAATTAAGACTTTCATTGAATTAACTCTAAGTGAATTTAAAATGCTTTTGCTGTTATCTAAAGGAATTAGTTTAAAAGTTGATTCAAACAAAAGGCCAATCCGGAAAAGGATTGGCCCACGTGGGAACATCACTCAACTAAACCCCTTAAGGACTACCTAAAACTTACCATTAAGTTTCCAACGTGCTTATTCTCATCGAGCATCTCTATTTTATATATACCCGGGCCAATTTTTTTTGCTAAAGAATAGGTCAATTCCAATTTTGTTATGCTGCCCAATGAGGAGGTCTCTTTCACGTTCTTCAGGTCGAAAGAGCCAAACAGATCCGGCAATTGAATACCGCGTGAATCGAAAATTTTAAAACTTGGTTTTTTCATGTCGCTCTGAACATTTAGCGAGGTAATTATCTTTCGCACTCGCTTCCCTCTTATATTCATCTTATATTCAACTTACCACTCTTCGTCATTGACTCAATAAGAATGTTGTCCTTGGAAGCCAGGCGAGCGCTTGCGAGCTGATCATTTAGTAGCTTATTGCTATCCAACAATAAAACTACTTTGCTCGTCAGGCTTTTGTTTTCTTGACCGAGCTGAGCATTGGCCGTTTTAAGATTCGCCATTTGCTTTTCCCAATCCTTTTGGGTGGCAAGCAGCTCGTTGTACTTTTTGGCAGATTCTTCTATTGCCTTCTGGTTCTTCCAAACTTCTTGCTGGGTAGCAGTAAGCTTCGAATTAGTTTCTGTAAAGGATTTCTCTAGCTCCTGATTTTTGGAAGTGAGCGAGTCAGTCTTACCTTGGAATATTTTTACGTCCTTGCCAAGAAACTCGGCTTCTTTTCTTAGCGAATCTGTTTTAGATTCTGCAGAGATCAGATTTTGTTTTAGGGTATTTGCTTTCCTTATGGTGAAAAATAATCCCCCGACACCCAGCAGTGCTAGTACCAGAATAATACCAGTGATGGAATTCTTCATATTCCTTTATGGTTAATATATGGTTAATATATTCTCAACATTTTTTTTGAAATGTAGATTTTGAATCTTAAGCAATTCTTTAGAACTAACTGATTTGATAATTTATTTTCGAGGCAAACAATTTTTGAAGTCAGCTCGTGGCCCATTTTTCCACCAGGTCAGAAGTAGACCAATCTCTTAGACATTTCTTTGCAACCAAATCGGCAAGATGTTGCTGAAATCTTAAGCGATTCCATAGAAGAATTCACTCGAGGCTCCTCATCAAAAGATTTCCTGAAGAATTATAATTAATATTTCTGCTCCATTATTTAAATCTATGCTTCGTACGGTAGCTTATTTTGAGGGTTCGGACTTGGCCAAGCCAATAGAGCTGACAGGGATTTCGAAACGAATTAATTCAATTGGACTACAGCCAATTCCGGGCGATCAATTTCGATATGAAGATCTAATTAAGGAAGACAAGGATAAAATAGAAAAGCTTGTTGGCAAGCCGTCAATTAGAAACGTAGTCGTTAAGTCCAGGCAGTTTAAATTCGAAAACACATACGCAGCTATATATATTATGCTGGGGCCTGATTAATGATGCTAAGAAAATACGTATCAGCAAAACAGAATGACGTAAACAAAACTTCTGTTAATATGAAAACAAAAACAGTATTGATGATTGGCCTCGTGCAAATAGCCTGTGGCGTATCAAAAACGTACTTAACGTTTCCCGATTGGGATTCTAATTCTGATAAACAAATCAGAAGAAATGAGTTTGTAGATGCTTATGGTAATCTGAATTATTTTAATAAATGGAGTCACGGTAAAGGCTCAATCTCATATGCAGATTTTTATCCAGCCGTTTTTGAATCAATGGATAGAGATCAGAATAAGCTGATCACCAGCGATGAGTTTAACTCTCAGATTAAGTTGTTTTTTTTCGGAATGTTCAACGGAGATTTTGGGAAATGGGATGATGATAAAAGCGGTTCTATCATTCTGAACGAGTTCGTTAAGCATATCGGTGCTAGTAAATTTGCCTCGTTATGGGACGACAATAGCGATACGTGGATCGAAAATCATGAGATGGCCGGAGGAATGTTCTACGTGTGCGATGTGAACAACAACGGTTCCGTAGATGAAATCGAGCTTAATAACTGGAAAAAGAATAGATGAAATGCTAGCGCAGAATAAAACTTTCTTGTATTATAAAGACAGCGATTCCTGCTAAGTAGCCTATCACTGCTAACCACGAAATATTTTTCAGATACCATCCGAAGGAAATTTTTTCCAAGCCCATAGCAGCAATGCCTGCGGCAGAACCAATGATCAACAAGCTGCCGCCTGTGCCTGCACAAAAAGCAAGCAGATGCCAAAATGAATGATCCAGCGGATAAACATCCAGTGAATACATCGCAATAGCGGCCGCCACAATGGGCACATTGTCCACAATCGCAGAAACGATACCGATGATTGTCACAATTATTTTTTCACTTTCAAATGTATTGTTTAGCGTACCAGCCAATCTTGTAAGCTGACTCGTGTTTTGAAGTACTCCCACCGCCAGCAGTATTCCTAAAAAGAAAAGAACACTGGGCACATCCATGTGTTCCAATGCTTGAATGACCGAGAATTTTTGTCTTTCTTCTTCTACTTTATTTCGATGAATTAATTCCGTCAGAATCCAAAGAAGCCCCAGGCCAAGTAACATACCCATGAAGGGCGGCAAATGTGTAATGGTTTTAAATACTGGGACCAACAGAAGTACAGCCAATCCACTGAAAAAAATTAATTTCTGCTCAAAAGATAAAGGGCCTTTTACAACACCAGTGTTGTCTTTCGCTTGCGCTTGAGAGCCTTTCGTCATTAACAATGTGACGATGATCAAAGGAACAAGAAGGCTGAACAAACTTGGTAAGAACAGGTGAATAATAATTGATGAAGATGAAATTTGGCCTCCGATCCAAAGCATCGTAGTAGTAACATCTCCAATAGGTGACCAGGCGCCACCCGCATTCGCGGCAATGATGATCAATCCGATGAACAGCAACCGGTGTTGAGAGTGTCGAAGCAGTTTAATGCAAAACGTCACCATCACGATGGTAGTAGTAAGATTATCTAAAACTGCCGAAAGAAAAAAAGTAATCAAGCTGACAATCCATAGCAATGTTTTTTCATTTTTGGTGGTAATCGCCCTATTGATTATTTCAAAACCATCGTGCGAGTCAATCAACTCTACAATCGTCATGGCTCCCATGAGAAAAAACAATATGCTGGAGATTTCCCCTAGCTGTTCAAGCAGTTGGTGAGTAACAATGTGTGGATCGTTAAATAAAATATAAACTGTCCAGCAGAGTACGCCCGTTACAAGGGCGGTAGCTGTTTTGTTAATTCCAACCGAATGCTCCAGTGCAATAAAGAGATAGCCAACGCAAAATAGAACAATGATGATGGTCCCCATTGGCTTGAAGATAATTAATAAGCACTAAACTTATGTTGAAAAAGTATCGGCAGAGTCGTCTATTGAGAAGAGGACTCATAGAACATCGCAGAGAGAGGTCGGGCTTTCTTTACCATGGAAGTCAGATATGCAGTCGATGTTTTTGAAACTTCAGGCCGAATGCTTAATACTGGAAACTTGGCGTGGTTAACAATGTCTTGAGTGTATGGCCCAAGAAAGAACTCTTTAATTGTAGTATCAAGTGTGGCAGTAATGACGATGAGATCAGGCTTTTCGAGGTTAGAAACGGCAAGCACTTGTTTTGCTACTACTTCGCAGAAATATACTTCACTTCCGCAAATCACATCGTCTTCTGCGATTTTTGTTTGAATGGTATTAATTAACGGACACATTTCGATGACACCTATTGCATCATTCCTATTAACGATTCCGGCAATGAAAAGTGAGGATCCGTTTTTTCGAATAATTGGTCTTATGATATCGTACTTATCAAGTGCGTGAGGTATCATGCGAACCGGAAACAACATTTTCTTGAAATCAGTCCATTGATTTGTGCCCGGGACAGACATGACTGGACACGGGGCATTTTTCACCACGCGATACGCATTCGAGCCGATGAAAAATTCGCGCAGTCCCGAAGAGCCATGCGTGCCTAGTACGATAAGATTGGCTTTTGAATGATGAGCACCTCGACAAATTTCGTCAGCCGGATTTCCAGATTGCACAAGGTAATTCACTTCAATTTTATGCTTTGCAGCTAATTTCATTGCCAATCCATTTAAATTGTCGCTAGCACTTTTGGTAAGGTCGGCAAGAACCATATTCGCAGCCCCTCCCGCTTCTGGCGGATAAAGGACATATGCATTTTCAAGAACATGAAGCAGAGTAAGCGAGGCCTGGTGTCTTTTACAAATGCCAATAGCAGTTTCTAAAGCATTGTATGAGGTGGGCGAAAAATCAATGGCCAACAAAACTTTTTCGATTTCATAGCTCTTCATGACTCACCTATTAGAAGTGTATTTTAATGGTTTTAAGATCCACTCGATCAATTGACCGACCTGGTTGAGTTGTCTTTAGTGTAGCCAACTTAGCGCCAGAAGCTTTAGCAATACTTTAGTTCAAGAAAAATTTCCAGCTTTTTTTTAATTTCTGATTACACCCCTGAGCCAGGTAAATAGTTGAAAGCTACTTGTCTCTTCCGGTAAAACCCCGCTTTCACTTGCCGCTTTTACATTCTGTATGGTATAGAATGCCGAGGGAAGAATGGACTTCAGCATCTTCAGAAGGTCCTCTAATCGCTCGCGTGGAAGGACAGTAAACACAAGTTTCCCGCGACCGGCATGACCTTCGGCATCCAACAATGTATAGCGAAATCTTTCTTTGACCATATACTCGATAAGTAATGTTACGTCTTTGTGGCTGATTATACGAATGATCACTTTGCCATAAGCTATACGCTCTTCAATGATCATCCCTACAAAAATTCCAGCGGCAAAGCCACCCGGGTACGCAACATAGCAGACCCAATTGTCTAAGTGCTGAAAAATTTGTCGCATAGCTATCAACCAAATCAACGCTTCAAAAAAACCCATGATAGTGGAAGTGTAGCGTCTCCCACCCAGCATATAAATAAGACGAATGGTATTTACTGAAACTTCGCATATGCGTGCCATAAAAATCAGGATTGGCAATAGAACGTACGCAAAAGTGTTTTCAGACAAGCCAAGAGTTTCAATAAAAAAATGATCCATGTGTGTCCTTACGTTTAGATCAGTTATTCATTTGGCCTAAAGTCAATTTACGGGTGACAATTTTGGTTCTGCATTTTTTGAACTGTCGTTTGCTCAGCGGAAACAAGTCGCTTAATAAAGGGAACCACTAGCCCTTGATTTTTAAGATAGAAATTGGCAAACGACTGAACTGGCTTTCCGACCTTAATGGTCCACGCATCCTTGCCCAATACTTTGAATAGATCCTCGTCAGTTTCACTGTCCCCAATCGCCATTATAAAATCAAATCTTTTATCACCCAGCCATTGGACAACAAACGACCCTTTATCAATACCAGGTGAGCGAAGTTCAATGGTATATTCGCCATCATAAACACGAAATTGCTCATGCATTGGTAGAGAGTAAATGACCCTAAGTATTTTTAGCTTGTCTTCATTTGATACCTCATTCGCAATGGCTCTGTAATGCCACGCGATTGAATACGTCTTTTGCTCGGTGTGCGACCCTTCATACTGCAAGCAAAGCGCTTTGAATGCTCGAAGTGCGTTTGGAATCCAATCTGTATTCACTGAAATAAAGCTTTCCCATCCTCCTCCAGGTTTTTTAGAAGAGCCTCCATGCTCAGCAACCAAAATTATTGGCGAGTCTCGCCAAAAAACATCAAGGTGCTCTTCATCTCTTCCACTAATTAAAATGACCTGATTCTTTGCATCAGAAGCAAGAGCATAAACAGTTTCTTTAGTAGTTGTATCGGGTACGGTTAATTCAGGGCGAATGAAAAATGGAACAATGGTGCCGTCATAATCCAGCAGAATAAGCCTCGACTTCGCGGAATTATAGCTCAAAAACAATTTCTGAAAATCAAGTTCCTCCATCATGCCTCGGTTTCAACTTGCTCGATAATTTTATCAAAAGAGTTTAAAAAGTCATTCGCCCATCCAAGCACATCATTTTGTCTGATATGCTCCTGCATTTTCTCAATCCTTCTTTTCTGATCCTCCCGACTCATGTTTAATGCTTTCACTAAAGTGTCTGCGATCTCTTGCCGATCATTGGAATTGACAATAATGGCATCTAGCAATTCACTTGCTGCCCCTGCAGTCTCGCTAAGAATTAATACACCATCCGAATTTGACCGACATGAGATATACTCCTTGGCAACAAGGTTCATTCCGTCTCTGGATGGAACTATAAGCGCGACATCAGCTGAGCTATACAAGGCGACCAATTTTTTGAAATCGACCGATTGATGTTGGTACACAATCGGTGCCCAGCCAAGTGTTCCGTAAGTGCCATTGATACGGCTGATCAGTGATTCTACGTTAGCTTTATTTTCTTTGTACTTTAAAATAGACTCTCGTGTAGGAACCAGTAACAAAATATAAGATACCTTTTCTTTGTACTGTGGATTTTGTGCAAGGAACATTTCAAATCCCTCAAGTCGATTGTAAATTGCCTTCGTATAATCGAGACGATCTACGGATAGGATCAATTTGGTCGCTTTCAGTTTTTCGCGGATGCGCTTTGCGTTCTTTTTTATTTCGGATGACTTGCATGCTCGATTGAATTTTTCATAATCAATGCTGATTGAAAAGCTTTGTACTAGGGTTGATCTGTCATTTATTTTGAAAGCACTTTTATTTTGCACTACGGGCGGCAGTGTTCGATGTACCGACTCGACAAAATGACGGACGAACTCATCGGTTTGAAAACCGATCACATCCGCTCCCATAAGACCTAAAATGATTTGTGTTCGCCAAGACTTTGGCAAAAAGCGGTACAGCTCAAAACTTGGAAAAGGAATATGAAGGAAAAAACCTATGCGGGCATCTGGAAATTTTTCTCGTAATAAAGAGGGCAACAGCATCCAATGGTAATCGTGTACCCAAACGGTGTCACCAGGCTCATATACCTCCAGGATTTTCTCGAGCATCAACTTGTTAGCCGTAACATATTCTTCAAAAAACTCTTTCTTGTATACAGCAAATGAGGGAAAGTATAGAAACAATGGCCATAAAACGGAATTGCAAAATCCGTCATAGAATTTCTCTTTCATTTGCCTTGACTGAAACACCGGATGCATGGTGATGCCGTCTTTCTTTATGTTTTCATCACCGCATATTTTTTCAAAAACTTTTCTTGAGAGATCGCAAACGCCTATCCAATGAATAGAACTGAATTCATTTTTTGCTCCATTGTCAAAATAGGATCTAAGCGCGGTAGCCAACCCGCCTACGCTCGGAGAAGTGACCAGCCGTGATCGCACCACGGAGAACCGGAATGGAAGCCGGAATGATACAGTTATTAATTTTCCTGCAGACATCCTTATTATTTTGGTATGTCGCAAATAAGAAAATCTGTACCTGAATAAATTTGACAGATGTCAAAATAGAGAAGAAAACTACGTTCGAATATATAATCGCGAAGCTATTTGATTTAAATATTTTATAATTTGACGGATGTCAAAATTCCTTTAATTTAATTAGCATGACGCCATTGGGTTATAAAACAATCATTTCTAAGTTCTATTTTACAAACAAGCGTGTTCTTGATTCGCTACCGAAGTCAGATCTACTTCTATTCAGAAAGCACTTAAAGTTGAAAAAAGTCAGGAAAGGTAGAGAGCTATTTCATGAGGGGAGTTATGCGAGGGAAGTATTTATCTTAAAGCGAGGTAAGGTGAAGATATATCAGCATACACCAAATGGCAGTGAGCAGATTGTTTATATTTATACTCCAGGCGAAATGTTTGGCTATCGCCCTCTGCTTTGTAATGAGAAGCATCCTGCATCAGCCAAAACATTGGAGGAATGTGGTATTTATTTTCTGTCGGCTAAACATTTCAGCGAAGCACTAAAAAAATCTACCGCTCTTTCAAACATCTTACTTCAAAACTTAAGTCACGAGTTCACAGTACTGGTTAACAGGATTGCTGCTTTCGGACAAAAATCGGTAAAGGAACGTCTGGCGCTTAGTTTGCTGATTCTTCGTGAAAAATACAAAAGACGAGACGGCACTAAGATTGGTGAGATTCCCCTTTCGCGATCTGACTTAGCTGCGTTTGTTGGGACTACCATTGAAACAACAGCTCGAATTATCGGCAAGTTGAAAAAAGAAAAAATCATAAAAGTTTACGGGCGAAAAATTATTGTGCATGATCCTGAGACACTGTATAATTTGATGGATTAAGATAAGATTTTATACTCACTTTGATTTCAGGTTTTCCTACTCAGTCAATCCGGCTATTGGATAGGGGAAAATGAAATTTACAATAAGCCCCTTATAAGCTTTCTTGACATGATCAGCATAACTTGAAAGGCTTGAATGCAGAGTTACGGCAAATTCATGATCAACTTTTGCAAGGATTGAATCTATTTTGTCTACTTCTTTTCGCAGCTGCATTCGCCTCGAATCGTCAAATGGAGAATATCTTTTAATCAGTGCTTCAAAATTCTGTTCAAACACCTTTTCAACTTCCTTATAATAGGGTATTAATAGAGGATGCGCACTAAATGTTTTTAGGCGAGCAAGTTTTATTGCATCTGCCTTTTCCCAGTCGTTAATTGTACCTGACGCGCTTGCCGCAAGAATTGACACAATAGCAGGGGCCTTAAGCAGAAGTTCCTGTTCGCCTTTAGCTAGCAATTCAAATTCTTTTATCATACTTTCTACTTTAAAGACCGAAATGCACAAGATCACTTGGAAATCTTAATGAATTCTTTAGCTCGCATGGATTTGGCAATTGAATGTGATAAAGATGTTCGGAGGCGACAGAGAAAAGCCGATTTTTTTTAATTTGGAATTTATTCTAATAATCTGACAGAAATGATTTCGTTACCATAAGAACAGGAACAATTCCCTATGCAATCAAAGATTAGAGTGAAATCAGTGCAAGTGATCAGAATTGCCCCTGCGTGGCTTCATCGCAAATTATCGAACCGACAATTTCTGATTGGTGGCGCGGTGATAGTCGGTTTGTGGGCTGGTCTTACGGCAGTGCTTTTAATGTGGCCACCAGCGCACTGACGGTGGGTTTGGGTGGCTCCGCAGGATTGGAGTCTCCAATTGTGCAAACCGGGTCTGCCATCGGTTCAACTTTCGCTTCATTTTTCCCTATCGGTTATCGCGATCGCACGTTGTTGTTGGCATGTGGTGCAGCAGCAGGTATTGCCACGGCATTCAATGCGCCCATTGCCGGAGTATTATTTGCCTTGGAAGTTTTGCTCGTGGATGTGAGTATTTCAGCTTTCATTCCTTTGTTGATTGCTGGAGCAACAGGAGCCCTTTGCTCCAAGATAATTTTGGCCGAAGGTATTCTACTTTCATTTAAGCAGGTAACCCAATTTAATTATCACAATGTTCCGTATTACATTTTGCTTGGTGTCGTCTGCGGTCTGGTGGCGGTTTTTTATGTGAGAGCATTTATCAGAATTGAAAAAGTATTTGCCGTAGTCACAGGTGCTTGGCAGTTGATGGCCGGATGTTTACTATTAGGAGGCCTGATCCTATTGTTCCCCGCATTGTTTGGCGAGGGTTATTCGTCCATCATCGACTTGGCATTGGCAAGGCCGAATCAACTTTTTAGCGGAAGCCCGTTGTTTAACTTCTTTTCTCAAAGTCAATGGATGATCGGATTAGCAGTTCTTCTCGTGGGTTTGATAAAAGTGTTTGCTGTTTCTTTTACGTTGAATTCAGGAGGTAACGGAGGCAACTTTGCGCCCGCACTGCTGGTAGGGTCTTGTATTGGTTTCTCCTTTGCTTTTCTGATAAACACTTCGGGGCTTACAACTTTACCAACTTCTAATTTTTGTCTGGTCGCCATGGCAGGTTTGCTGACGGGAATTTTCCACTCACCACTCACCGGGGTTTTTCTTATTGCTGAAATTACAGGCGGCTATGAGCTCATCATTCCGTTGATGATTGTTTCCGCATTGAGCACAGCCGTGTCGCGTTACCTGAATCCGCACTCTTTAGATGAAGAAAAGTTGAAGCAAAGTCACAGTGCCATTTCTTTTGATAAAGACGCACACATTCTCTCTGAGCTTTCGCTAAATGGTTTTACTGAAAAGGATTTTGTAACCGTTCCTCGAAATTCCAACCTCAGGAAATTAGTGGATGCCATCGCACATTCTAAAAGAAACATTTTTCCAGTTACAAACGAACAAGGAGCGCTCGAAGGAGTTATTGTTTTGGAAGACATTCGCGAGATCATGTTCAATAGTTCATTGTATGATTCGGTTACCGTGGAGCAACTCATGCAGAAACCAACTGTAACCATCGATGTTGATGATGACATGAGTGTGATCATGGAAAAATTTGACAAAAGCGGTGCATGGAATATTCCCGTGGTCAGAGAAGGCAGGTACGTTGGCTTTATCTCCAAATCAAGTGTACTGTCGAATTACCGCGACAAACTAAAAAGTAATTAACCCTCAATAACTTTATTATTTGCTCAGATTTTCTTTTGTCTAAAGAAAGACTTAAGAATTCCATTCTACTTTCTGGCATCTTAAAAAAAGCCGGGGTATGGAGAATAAAAACATTCTTATTTCAGGTGGCGGAATCGCAGGTCTTACATTGGCCGGAGATGCTTGCGATTGCCCATCGCTTTTGTCAGGTCAGGGTTCTACCCTGGCCATGGTGGGTGCCTACATACTTGCCGGAGAACTCAGAGAAGCAAATGAAGATCATCAAATCGCCTTTCAGCGATATGAGAAAATTTTCAAACCCTTCATCGACAACAGGCAGAAAATCGCCCAAAGCTTTGCCACATCTTTCGTTCCGAAAACAAATTTTGGAATCTGGATGCGGAACACATTTACTAACCTAATGTTCCTGCCATTCTTTTCAAGATGGTTTGTCAGTAAATTCATGACTGACAATATTGCACTTAAAAGATACAACCACTATAGCAGTAGGGTTTTCTAATTGTCTGAGACAATGTGTAAGGTGTAAGCGTTGTGATGACATAGCTTTAGATTTCTGCCCGCTCAAACTTTCCAGGAAGTTCACATTTCAGTAACCAGTCTTTCTCCAACACTGGGGCTTTTATCAACGGCAGGGACTGTGTTCGTTCATGGTGAGGCGACCATGTAACGTTTTCAGCATTCCCAACCAATCAAGATGTATTAAATGGCCATCACGCGGCATCAATTTCATGATGCCATTCAACCCGGGAAAATTGTCCACCACCTTGCGGTAATCGTCCATTTCAGGGCAAGGCACTTCACTTCACCTTTGTGCCACAATAATAACAGAACATAAAAACAAAAAGTATGACACGGTTAAAAGCGCTAAGCCCTGATCACGCATCAGGCAAAACAAAAGAAATGTTCAACGCCATCAACTCAAAATTTGGGGTAATCCCGAATATGATGAGAACGATGGGCAACTCCTCTGCCTTTTTGGAAGGCTACTTGAATTTAAATAGTGCCTTGAGTGGTGGAACTCTTGGTGTAAAAATCAGTGCCTTAATAGCATTGGTGGTAGCTGAAACCAACGCATGCAATTACTGCTTGTCGGCACACACCTACTTGGGCGCCAATCTTGCCAAGCTCGATGTCGAAACAATGGAAGCTGCTCGACTGGGGGGAGCAAAGGATGCAAGAGTAAATGCGATTTTAAAATTTGCCCAAACATTGGTGACGAAAAGAGGACATGTAAACGATGCCGATGTGACTGCCGTAAAAGCTGCCGGTGTTACCGAGGGTGAAGTAGGAGAAATTGTTGGCCATGTTGCGCTGAACATTCTTACAAACTATTTCAACAACACAGCTAACACCGAAATAGACTTTCCTGTAGTTGAAAGCCATGAAGTAGCTGTAGTATAAATCAAAACTGAAAATTTTAAAATCAAATAATATGAATACAATCAGAAAATCTCTATTAGTGTTTGTGCTCTTTGTTTATGGAGCAACTACTTATGCTCAAGTTGTCGAGCCGGTAGATAAAAATAAGGTTGCCAACGGTGGCTACGATTTAGTAGCTTATTTCACCTACAATTCAGCGGTAAAAGGAAATAAAGAATTTACACACGAGATCAACGGAGTGAAATATCAATTTGCCTCTTTAGGGCATAAAAATCTGTTCCAAAGCAATCCTGAGAAATACTTGCCTGTTTGTGATGGGTACTGTGCCTGGGGTGTTGCGGAGAAAGGAAAAAAAGTCCCTGTTAATCCCGAAACATTCAAAATAATCGATGACAAACTTTATCTTTTTTTCAATGGCAATTTCAATGGTGGCCCTTTCAACACCTTGCCTGAATGGAATAAAAACGAACAGAACCTATTGACGCAGCTACCTGTTAAATGGGCAGCGCTTAAAAAGTAGATGTAAATCATTAGAGAGCCAAAGCAAATTGGCTCTCTTGGCATTTCAAAAATTCGACATGGAAAATAAACGATATCCGATTCCACCCTTCACGCTGGAAGCGGCCTTACAAAAAGTGCAAGCTGCTGAAGATACTTGGAATACAAAGGACCCTGAAAAAGTTAGCCTGGCCTATAGCATTGATACAGAGTGGAGAAATCGCACTGATTTTATTAACGGCCGGGAAGAGGTGAAAGCATTTCTTACGCGTAAGTGGCAGAAAGAGTTAGACTACAAATTGAAAAAAGAATTGTGGGGCTTCCGCGAGAATAGAATGGCCGTACGATTTGAATATGAATGGCATGATCAATCGGGTCAATGGTTTCGCAGTTACGGAAACGAGTTGTGGGAGTTTGATGAAAACGGGTATATGCGTAGACGTTTTGCGAGCATTAATGATTTGCCAATACTCGAATCGGAAAGAAAATTATAATCTATGGCTAAGAATTTCGCATCGGTAGCATTCACCAAAGAAGTAAAAGCCCTTCAGGAAAAACATGGAAGTCGATTAAGCTATGAGCGAATGGAGAAGAGCACCTTTGTGAATGGCCTGACGGAATTTGAAGTTGACTTCATTCAAAGGCGCGACAGTTTTTATATGGCTACTGTTGGTGAAAATGGATTCCCTTATATCCAGCATCGCGGTGGGCCAAAGGGGTTTGTGAGAGTAATAGATGCCGACACTATTGGCTTTATTGATTTTACGGGCAACAAACAATACATCACGGTTGGCAATCTAGCCACGAACAACAAAGTAGCCATCATCATGATGGACTATGCCGCAAAAGCACGATTGAAGATCTATGCCAAGGCAGAAGTTCTCGAATTAAAAGGTCGACCCGATTTATTTAAGTTACTTAACTTAGATGACTACTCGTTTAAACCTGAACGCATGATGTTATTGCATATAGAAGCCTATGACTGGAATTGCCCTCAACATATTTCACCGCGCTACACGGCAGAAGAAATTGAAGAAGCATTTGCGCCTCAGATGGAATACATTAAAAAACTTGAACAAGAAATAAAAGAGCTAAAGTCAGAATGATATGGGAAGTCAGGCGTCACAGACACTTATTAATCCGCAGAACGGAAATCTTGCCTTCAAGCTTTTACCATTTGAAGACGGAAGCTACTTCGATCACGTTCAAAGAAATAATTACTATTCACTCATTTGGGTTATGGAGGGAGAGGGGAAAGTAAAAGCAGACTTTGCCGAGTACGAGTTTAATAAGAACAGTCTATTCGCTTTTTCGCCATATCAGCCGTTCATGTTTGCCGCACGAAAGATAAAGGGGTTAGCTATTCATTTCCATCCCGATTTTTTCTGCATTCATAAACATCAAGCGGAAGTTGCCTGCAACGGGGTTCTTTTTAACAATATTTATCAGCCTCCTTATATCATTATTGATGATGCATCAGCCTCCTCGCTCGCCATTTTAGTTGAGCAAATGAAAGTTGAAATGAAGAATACGGCCTTAGCTCAATACGAAATCCTGGTTTCCTACCTGAAAATATTTCTGATCACCACCTCACGGTTGAAAGCGGAACAACAACCCGAAGTGTTGAAAGTAATGTCTGATTTAAAAGAACCTTTCATTCTCCAAACGTTAAAAGACGCGATCGAAAAAGATTTCAAGAAAAAACACTCCGCGAGTGATTACGCAGAGACGTTAAATATTTCAGCAAAGGCATTGGCAAAAATTACCAAAGGCTATTTCAACAAGACGCTTACCGAATTAATTTCAGAACGCATCATCATCGAAGCGAAACGTGAATTGTACTTAACGAAGAAAACGATTAAGGAAATAGCCTATGAACTGGGCTACGAAGACGAGCATTACTTCAGCCGTTTTTTTAAGACAAATGCTGACATCTCGCCTCAGGTTTACAGAGAAACAGTGGGGTTTGGGAGGGGGGATAGTAGCAACATGTAATAAGCCAGTAACGTTGCGCACGAATTCATCAAACGACAAATTAAGTTTCACAACAAGGCTATCCCGATCACGACATGATGATGGACACAGTTCCTTTTGCCTTTGAACTTCTTCTGCTAAAGCCAGTAATTTTCTAAATTTAGAAAAACTAAAAGAGCTAGGGAATTGATGCGCATAACTATATGTTGAGGCAGCTTACATACAAGGATATGACTGTTGAACCTTTGATTAAATACGTTTCGGCATTCTCTGATATTTCTGACAATGACGTCAGGCTGCTGAAACAATTTTTTAAACCTGCCGATTTTTTAAAAGGCTCTACACTTGAAAAAGAAAATACGGTTGCTCAAAAATTATATTTTATTAGAAATGGTTTTATTAGGATATTTTGTACCGATGATGGAACAGAAGTTACAACTCAAATAGTGGGACCAAACAATTTTATAACAGGTTTCAATAGTTTTGTTTCGGGGACTCTTTCAAAAGAAAATATTAAATGTATTTCTAACTGTGATTTGCTTTACATTACGAAATCAGACTACAATGAATTAACAAAGGAAAGTGCAATCTGGAGTGCTTTCTGTAAACAGGTGTATGAAAAAGCTATCTCTCTTAATCAGCAAAGAACAACAGACTTATTAACCCTTTCTGCTGAAAAGCGATATTTAAAATTGCTGGCAGAGCAGCCGGAATTAATTCAAAACGTGCCTATACTATATGTTGCTTCTTATATTGGAATAAAGCCTGAGTCTTTAAGTAGAATCAGAAAAAAAATAATTTCCTAACATTTATCAAGTAGTTTCTTTTGTTGAAGACTGAATTTTGCATTTGTATTCAAAAAGATAAAAAATGCAAAAGGTATTACAGCTATCCATTTTCCCATTTGGTATGATAAATTGTTTCCTTATAAAAGGAGAAACAAAGCACATATTGGTTGATACGGGTGTTCCCAACAGTGAGAAAAAAATAATCAAACAATTAAGCAAGCACAATATCAAGCTGGAAGATATTGGTTTAATAATCATAACACACGGACATATTGACCATTTTGGAAGCGCAAAAGAATTAAAGGACATTTTAAAAGCTCCCTTACTAATGCATGACCTGGATAAAATAGCATTACAGTCGGGAAGAAGTATGTTAGAAACTTTGAAGCCTAACCATAGACTTTGGGATGTGGTGCTGAAACCTAAATTAGCAAAAGATAAAGCTTCGCCTTGTTTACCTGACATAGTGTTAAAAGGAGACGAAGAGTATGATTTATCTATTTATGGAATAAAAGGAAAAATAATTCATACCCCTGGACACACACCGGGTTCTTTGTCTGTAGTCCTTGAAAATGGAGATGCAATCATAATGGATTTAGCATCGTCAGGAATATTGCTTGGCGGAATTGTGTTTAACTCAAGAATGAAACACCCCCCATTTCACGACAATTTGAACCAAGTGAGAAATAGTATTAACCATGTTCTTTCATTAAATACAGAAACATTTTACTTAGGCCACGGAAATCCCGTTTCAAGAAAGTCTTTGATGCACTATAGTGAAATACTTTTAAAGCCGTAATTGATTGTTTATAGGTACTGAGTTGCCTTGTCAAGTCCAATAGGAAAGAATTAGTGCAACAACGACAGTAGCAACCAGATGATATCCGCTGTTAATTGAGAATAATTTCCATGAGTGTTTTTCCCAAACAACTCTACTCAAATGAACAGGCACAAAAAACCCAACCCATACTGAGATAGCTGAATTTATGCCCGTCACCAAAGGGCTCATTTCTTTTGCTCCGGGAATATATTGCCAGCCTGCTAAGTAGAACGCAAGCACCCAAGCAAAAAGAAAATTTCCGATGATCATAAATGCCATGCCTTTTAGCATTGTCTTTTTGTCGGGTCTCATATCAGGGTCGTAACCCATTTCTCGTCCCCACGCCTTAGCAAAGAGAGCGGCATACCAAACAAACCCAATTGCAAAATTGGCAACGACCGCTACCAACACTGCGGCAATGTTAATTTTTAATTCCATGAATTTTTTTGTTTAAACTTTTCTTATCCAACTTATTTAGTCGCTTCCTTGCTCAAGGCACTTACAAACGTTTCCAGCCTGTCGAAAGTGGAACCCCAACCATTATAAAAACCCATTTTCTCTTGCTGCTTGCAATACTCTTCCGTGGGATGCACAACATTAAAAGTAAAATTGGTTGTGTTTCCATTTTTCTCAAAGAGTGCTTGTATTTCAACACCAGCAGTCATTGGTTTAAAGTTTGCGGATGAAAATATTTTTTGAAGCTTAACGATAACAGAATATACACCGTCACCGATGAACTCACTTCCATCGGGCATTGCCATTGTATATTTCCATTTACCTCCGACTCTAAAGTCGTGTTCAACTATTTTAGTCTTCATTCCTTTCGGGCCCCACCAGTTCGCGATATGTTCGGGCTTTGTCCAGGCGTCCCACACCAATTCTATTGGTGCATTGAGAGTCCTTATTAAGGATAGGGTTCGGCTTGCTTCGTTTGAGTTGCTCATTTCTTTTTGGTTTTAGTTTTCGTTTGTAACTTGTTTAAATACTGTTCAAAGGAATCCAGTTTTTGTTCCCACAAATCCTTGAATTGGTCTATCCACAAAAAGGCAGGGACAAGATTTCTGGGCTGAACTTTACAATAGCGCTCCCGTCCAATCTTTTCTATTTCGATAAGTCCACATTCATTAAGAATTTTTATGTGTTGTGAGATGGAGGGACGGCTGCTATCGAAATGTTCCGCAATCGCATTCAAGTTCATTGCCTTACGAGCAATCAGGTTTATGATTTCCCTTCTGGTGGGATCTGCAATTGCCTGAAATACGTCTCGCCTTGCTTCAGTAGTCATAATATGTAGGCGTTTACTTACATAAATGTATATGTAAGCATTCGACTACGCAATATTTTTTACATATTTTTTATGAATGATTTTCCGTATCCGTTGATTCGATTGAAAATTGAAGGAGTATGCCCTAATAAAGTAATTGCAACGAGAGGACTATTTGCTCTTCTTTTTTGAACTGGTCACTTTTTTATTGGATTCTATGGCTAACTGAATCCACCACTCAAATTCTTTTTTACTTTTTGTTCCGTCTGGCGAAACCAAGAGCCAACCTTTCATTGGCTTTCCCGAGAGGTCAAATGCACGCACACCTTTCTTGGATAAAAGTTCATCGTTCATTTCAGGAGCGCATCGGATCATTAGATCATCCTTGTCCACGCCAATGCACATCTTATCGTTGATCATAAAGGCGATTCCACCAAACATTTTCTTCTCAACAAGTTTTTTAGTTCTGGCTAATGCTTGTCTTATTCTTTCTGCGGTTTTTTCATTGTATGCCATAGATTGTAGTTATCTGGTTTCAATGTAGGACTTCAAGCCACCAAAGAATTTTTTGATTCCTGCATCAGATTGCTTGCGGATCATCAAGACATCGAGAAGCCTGCCAATAAGACCAAATTTTACGGTATACTCCATTATCTGACTTACTTTAGTTTGCCCTCCAAGTTTCTGAAAGGTGTAGCTGTGTTTCAATTTGTGGACAGGAAAAGAGCAAGCGGTTAATTCGTAAGTCAGCGCTTCGTTTGGTTTGCATTCTGTAATTTTTTCTTCAAACCAATTCTTACCATCCAGCATTTCGACACGTCTTTTTGCTCCTAAACTTGTCCGTTCATTTGAAATAAGTGAAGACTTCCTTACAGTGGGATCATACTTGTCAAGAAGTTCAGGGCTGGCCAGCACTCCCCATATTTTTTCAACCGGAGCTTGAATAAGAATCTCATTGTGAATTGTGCCCATAGTATTTACTTTTCGGTTAACGACCTTATGTTTGAGAGAATTTGTTCCTGGGCTTTCGAGATCATGCGTTTCATCATTAATGCGTTCATAATTTTGGCCATCAGGTTTGCGGGATTGTAATAAGTTTCGTTCACGACCTTTGTTTTATTGTCCGCTATCTTTTCGAGATTAAAGATAAATCGCGTATCCGACATCATCTTACTCATTCCCATGGTGTCACTTTCGATAGTCCATACGGTCTTCTTTTGAGGATCCATTTCTATCAGCCTTTCGACCATTGTTCCTTTGCGTCCGTTGTTATTAATCTCACAAGTACGAGTCTCTCCCTGAATATCCATGCGGCCGGATGCTTTAACGACTCCCGGATTTACTTTGTGCAAAGTGCGAATGTCTGTGATGATGGCCCAAATGCTCTCCACCGGTGCATTTATAATAGCCTCGTTTCTTGCCTGAAGAGTATTCATATGTTTGGAATTTTGAATGACACTTCGAATATAAAAAATAATACTTGCAAAAAGCAAGTGATTTATCTATTATTGTTAAGTGAAGAAAAAAATTGCGTATCGTTCACAGTGCCCGATCAGTACTGCCTTAGATATTTTTGGCGATAAGTGGACCCTTCTGGTGGTAAGGGATTTGTTATTCAACGAAAAAAAAACCTACGGAGAATTCCTCAATTCTGAAGAGAAAATTGCAACCAATATCCTTGCTGACCGATTGGCGTTGCTAGAGATGACCGGCATTATTTCAAGAGAAAAACATCCCGATAACAAATTAAAGATTTTGTATAGGCTAACGGCTAAAGGCATCGATCTTATCCCGGTTTTGGTTGAAGTAATTGCCTGGAGTGAAAAATACCATGAAGTACATCCCTACGCAAAGAAGTTTGCAAAGCAATTGAAGAAGGATAAGGAAGGAGTTGTCAAGGAACTTTTTGAAAGCGCAATGAAAAAATAACGGTCATGATATATGGCTGGTGTACTGCTGGTGCAGAGAAAATTCGGGGCTCTTTAAAAAAAGGTGTCTCTGCAATAACCGCTGACAAGCACGGTTTATTTCAAAGTACAATTCTCTGCAGCTGTACAGATTTATGCGAAGATTATTACATTTCCGTAAATCCTGAAACTCCGCCCGAAACAATAAACTTCATAGCCACAGGCCCTGGTATGTTGAGCGCCTTGACATTTTCTTTGGGTACAACAAAATGATCTCCCGCTACTGCATACGACTGCGGGAAATAAACCACAACCATGTCATTCAATCCTAATTCGGACAGATCAGATTGGGTGATGAACCCGATCCGATGCAATTGATTTTCTTTATTGATCGTAACAAGCACCGGCCTGTCAAATTTTTTCTTGTCGCCAACAAACGCTGCAAGTAAATCTTTGATGGATGAGTACACTAGCTTTACCAGGGGAATGCGATTGACCAAATGATCAAACCATTCGCCCAATCTTCTAAAGGCGAAGATGGAAGAAAAATAACCGAAAATGGTGATTCCGCTAAGGATGATGAGAAAGCCAAGGCCGGGATAGGGAAGCGGCAAACGGCTATCCAGCCAGATAAATGAAACATAGATAAAATAGACCGTTGCCACGAGGGGCACAATGAAGATCGTGCCACTAAAGAAATAACGGATGATTCTGCTAAGGAAATTTTTCATTCTGTAATATTAACAAGTTAACGTCTAACTGATTGAAAATTGTTCCTCAAGCCAACTCAAAATTTCTTTTTCACTTTGAAACCACTTCACTTCTTCATCGCGCTGAAACCAGGTAAGCTGGCGCTTGGCATATCTTCTTGAATTTCTTTTCAGCAGGCGAACAGTTTCTTCATAGTCGTACTGGCCATCGAGGTAATCAAAGATTTCGCGATAGCCAACGGTCTGCAGTGCATTGAGATCTTTGAATTGGTAGAACTGCTTGGCCTCCTCAAACAATCCGGTCTTGATCATGTGATCCATTCGCGTGTCGATTCGCTGATAAAGCGCTTCTCGGGGCAGGGCCAATCCAATTTTGATGATTTCAAACGCATGCTCGATTTTTTTCTTTGTACGCAAATCACTCATCGATTTATCAGTTGAGCGCAAAAGTTCAAGCGCGCGCATCAGCCGTTGTGGGTTTTGTTTATCGACTGAAGAGAAGAAATCAGGATCGGCTTGCTCAACTTGCTGTTGCAGCCATGGCAGACCTTTGGCTTTATAATCTTTAAGAATATCTATTCGCACATCTTCAGGCACATCGGGCATGTCATCAAAACCTTCGAGGGCAGCTTTGATGTAGAGCCCCGAGCCGCCCACCATTACCAGCCAATCGAACTTATTAAATAAGGAGTGAATCAATTCAATTGCCTCACGACCGTACTGACCCGCATCGTAATCGTCATGAATGGATTTGTTGCCGATGAAGTGATGGACAACACGATTAAGTTCTTCACTTGAAGGTTTCGCTGTGCCAATGGTTAGTTCCTTAAATATTTGTCTTGAATCGGCCGAAATAATTTCAGTGCTTAGTTTTTCGGCAACAGAAATTGCGGCAGCAGTTTTACCCACGGCCGTTGGCCCAACGATAACTATTAGTTTTTTCACTTTGTAAAAGTACAGTCGATAGTCCATAGTCCATAGTCTATGGCCAAAACTGACTATAGACTATCGACCATGGACGAGAATTTGAAATATTGAATCTGAATTTTTGAATACCTAACTTGCACCCCAACCACTATGTTTATGATTAAATACACCCATCAGTTCCAGGCAAAGCTGGAAGACGTGATTGCCGAGTCGGATTATATTTTACGCTATGAGAAGGGAAATTTCAAAGCCGGCTATTGTTTGCTAAAAGAACAGAAGATTGTGATCGTGAATAAATTTTTTACGATGGAAGGCAAAATCAATGCGTTGCTTGATATTTTGAAAACCGTACCGCTTGATACTTCTAAGTTCTCGGAGAAAAATAGCAAACTATACGAAGAGCTCACCAAGGCTGAAGTGAGTATTTGAGTTAGGCCAAGCATTTTAAATCTTTTATCTTCGGGTATGCAATCGACTGCCATTCATCCGCCAAAAACACTTTTGGAAGTTTATCGGATGCTTCCGGAGGGGACTCGTGCGGAATTAATCAATGATAAGCTATTTATGTCGCCAGCTCCAACTATAAAACATCAGAATGTAATTTTTGCTTTGACTGGTCAATTTTATAATTACATCAATAAAGAGAAAAATGGTGAAGTCTTTGTTTCGCCAGTTGATGTTTATATCAATGAAAAAAATGTCGTTCAACCCGATCTAGTTTTTGTTGCTAAGAAAAATTTAACAATTCTGAAGGAAGACGGAATTTACGGAGCACCTGATTTGATTATCGAGGTTTTATCGCCCGGAACTAAAAAATTTGACCTTGAAGAGAAGAAAAAGATTTACGAAAAATCTGGAGTGAAAGAGTATTGGGTGGTTGATCCTGACACAAAAGAAAGCAGGGGCTATCAGCTGAAGAATTCAAAATACGTTTTGTTCAAGCAAGAGAAAGCGAAACTCACGTCCGCGCTTCTTAAACGCTCCTTTAAGTTCTAGTCATTTGAAGATTACATTCCTCGGCACCGGCACATCGCAGGGCGTGCCCGTGATCGGGTGCGAGTGTGAAGTGTGCCGTTCGCTCGATTACCGCGACAAGCGACTGCGGGTTTCTGTTTTTCTCGAAGTAGATGGAAAGAATCTGGTGATTGACTCGGGCCCGGATTTTAGACAGCAGATGTTGCGTGAACGAATCAATAAGTTGGATGCAGTGCTGCTGACCCATTCGCACAAAGATCATATTGCGGGGCTTGACGATGTTCGGGCATTTAATTTTTTGCAAAGAGAAGGCATGCCGATTTACGGTACCGCTCACACGTTGGAGCAGATCAAACGTGAATATTATTATGCCTTTGAAGGTGAGCGATATCCGGGTATTCCGGTGTTGAATCTTCATGAAATTAAGGAAACCGATTTTGCGATCAATGGAATAAAGATCATTCCGTTGCCTGTATTGCATTTTCGAATGCCCGTGCTTGGGTTTCGTGTGAATGATTTCAGTTACATCACCGATGCGAATTTCATTCCTGAAGAAACTTTTGAAAAATTGAAAGGCACGAAGGTGCTGGTATTGAATGCGCTGCAAAAAGAAAGTCACGTTTCGCATTTTACCCTAGAAGAAGCAATAGTTCAGGCAAAGAAAATCGGGGCAGACCAGACCTACTTTACGCACATCAGTCACAGGATGGGCTTACATCAACAAGTGACTAAGGAGCTGCCCGCTGGAATGGCTTTGGCGCACGATGGCCTGATAATTGATTTGAAAATTTGAGAATTTGAAAATGAAATTGATTTCGAAACCCCATCCCATGTGTAATTTTTTTTAATGGCCATTCCAAGCGTTTAATAAATTAATTCTTAGGATCAGATGAAAATCGCCAACACATTATCATGCTATTGGATTTTGTAGACAGCAGCTTCATCTTCAAATTTTCAAATTGATGCATCTTCAAATTATTCTGACGTGCACAATAATTTTTATTTTTTAAAACAGCTGAGCGCAAAGCTAGAAGAGAGAATTTTCGGTTATTCTGTCGTTTCATGTTTCAGTCAAAATAAGGATGAGCTTGTTATTGAACTGAACAACACGAAGGACTCATTTTTCATTAAAGCGAATTTGTCGCCAACCTTTAGTTGTCTTTCTTTCCCCGAAGAATTTCATCGCGCGCGAAAAAACAGCGTTGATTTGTTTAGAGAGATTGTTCTTAAAAAAATAATTCGAGTCCGACAGTTTACTAATGAACGAGCGTTTGCATTAGAATTGGAAGAACATTTTTCACTGATCTTCAAAATGCACGGCAATTTTGCGAACGTTTTATTATGCAAAGAGAATCATGTTGAAGGGATTTTCAGAAATCATTTGCAGACTGACTTTGAGATTGAAGTTGAGAAACTGAATAAGCCTCTTGATTTTAGCAGGGGGAACTTTATCAACAACGTTCATCGGTTCAACGCTGTCTTTTTTACGTTCGGAAAAGTTGTGTTCGATTATCTGAAAGAAAGAAATTTCGATCACCTTGACGAAGAGATAAAGTGGCAGCTGTTCGCCACAACAATTCAGTATCTGGAAAAGCCGAAATACCACATTGTTGAAAGGAATGGAAGATTGATTTTCAGCTTGCTGCCCGTGGGAAAGATTTTGCAGGAGTTTGACGATCCTATTCCAGCAATCAATGCATTTACAGACAAAATCTTCCGAGACCAGTTTCTCTATAATGAGAAGAGAGAATTTTTACACGACCTCAGCACTCGTTTGAAAAATAGTGAGAATTACGTTTTAAAGAACAAACAAAAAATAGAAGAGCTCGAGCAAGATCATCATTATCAACTTTGGGCAGATTTGATTATGGCCAATTTACATTCCATTAAACAAGGGCAGGAGAAAATTACTTTGAATAGTTTTTATGACGGAAAACCTGTTGAAATCAAACTCAAAACGGACTTAACTCCCCAAAAGAACGCAGAAGTGTTTTACCGTAAATCAAAGAACCGTCAAATTGAAATCAATAAGCTGAAGGAATCTGTTTCCCAAAAGGAAAAAGAGATGGATAAGCTTAATTCATTACAAGGTTTGATTGATGAAGTTCAAGACATCAAAAACCTTCGACAATTAATTGAGGAATCTGGCTTGGTCAAAAAATCTTTGGCTCAAAAAGAGTCTTTGCCCTACCGTGAATTTGAATTCAAGAATTTTAGAATCTGGGTTGGTAAAAATGCGGAGGCAAATGATAAACTCACGCTGAAATATTCGTTCAAGGAAGATTTGTGGTTGCACGCAAAAGATGTTTCAGGCTCACATGTGCTGATCAAACATCAGGCCGGAAAAAATTTCCCCAAAGATGTAATTGAATATGCTGCTGGCTTAGCTGCTTTTTATTCCAAAAGAAAAAACGAATCCCTTTGTCCCGTGGCTTTTACACAGAAAAAATTTATTCGGAAAAGAAAGAGTGACCCGGCAGGTGCGGTAGTGGTTGAGAGAGAAGAGGTGATTTTGGTTGAGCCCTTAGCAGTTAATCGTTAATCGTTATCCGATATTAGTTAATCGAAGTTGTGACAACTCAAATTACTATTAACCTATAACGCTGAACGGATAACTTATTTTACAACATTCACCTTTATCGTATTCGTGCGGCCACGTTCGTTGATTGGCATACTCGCAAGCACAATAAAAATATCTCCTGATTGTACATGGCCATCGCGTTTGAGAATGGCTTCAACATCGGCAATGGTCTCGTCTGTGCTTGAAGCTTTATCGTAATAATAGGCGCGCGTGGACCAAACCAAATTCATCGTATTGATGATTTCTTTGTTGCCTGTAAATGCAAAGATGTTAGTATTTGGCCTATGAGAGGCAGCTTTGTAGGCGCTATAACCTTGAAGCGTCATTCCTACTATGGCTTTTGCATTTACATCTTTGGCTAATTTACATGCAGTGAGAATCAAACTGTCATTGAAGTAATTGGGTGACTTAGGGTCGGCATCGTGAAAGTGGTAAAAAATATTTCCTTGCTTCTCGACAGACCCAATCGTACGCACCATACTCCGAATTACTTCGATCGGATATTTTCCCGCAGCTGTTTCTGCTGAGAGCATCAATGCATCCGCACCATCCATCACGGCATTGGCTACATCGTTGGTTTCAGCGCGCGTTGGCCTTGGATTTTCAATCATGCTCTCCATCATCTGCGTAGCAACGATCACCGGCTTCGCGGCTCTGTTGCATTTATCAATGAGCATCTTCTGCACCATTGGCACTTCTTCCATCCAAATCTCAACACCCAAATCTCCGCGTGCTACCATTATGGCATCGGTGACTTCAATAATAGCATCGATATTTTCAATGGCTTCGGGTTTTTCGATTTTTGCAACCACGCGCGTGGTCGCTTTGTTTCTGCGGATGATATCCTTGATAATTTCGATATCGGTTGCTTTACGCACGAAGGATAATGCTACCCAATCAACGTGGTTTTTTAAACCGAACTCTAAATCTTCAAGATCTTTATCGGTGAGCGAAGGAGCTGTTACTTTAGTGTAGGGCAGGTTGATTCCTTTGCGGGGCTTAAGCAACCCTCCATAAACGACACTGGTTACCACATCCGTATCACGAACTTCTTTTACTTTCAATTCGATCTTACCATCATCGATCAACACCATGTCGCCTACTTTCACATCGTTTGGAAGATTTTCGTAAGATGTGCTTACAATTTCATTGTTGCCCATCATCTGGCGAGTGGTGATGATTAGTTCTTGTCCGGGTTTTAATTCCACACCAGGCTGCACATCATTCACGCGGATTTTCGGTCCTTGCAAATCCTGAAGCAGAGCTACGCTCGTCCCCATCTCTTTATTCAGTTCACGGACGAAGTTGATCACCTTCTGATGATCATCGTGCGAACCGTGAGAGAAATTCAAACGAAAAACATCCACACCTTCCTTGATGAGTGCCTGAAGCATACCCTTTGAATTTGAGGCGGGGCCTATTGTGGCCACAATTTTTGTTTTGTTGTAAGAGATGCGTTCCATTTAGGACTTTGATTATTGATTAAAAAGTTTTTCGTTTTGATTAAAAAAATTATCTCGTTTCCGATGGGAATGATTTATCCGATTCCCATGATTATTTACGCTGGCGACTATCTGAGTTGTTGACTTAGAAATACGCCTTTCAATCTCCGAATATATCACGTAAATCATGTAAATCATTAAATGAATCGAAGTGCGAATTTTATAAGTTGGTAAAAATGTGTTCGGCCATCCTGGTCAGAAAATAAAATGTTCTTTCGATTTCAAAGCCGTCAAAGGTATAAAAGCAACCAATTCAACGGAAGGAATATTTCGCAAGAGTTCCTGCAATCGATTGTTATCAGTATAAGCCTCACCCCGTGCCAGAAAGATAAAATCAAATCGCGGCATTTCAGGGAGCAAAAGATTTCGCTCTTGATTTTCTTCAATGGGCCTGTTCTTTAACAGCTTTACTAACGTATGGGAGGTGATTTGTGAATAGTGCTGATAATTATTGACCGAATTTTTGTGTGCCACTTCATAATCGTCTGATTTAACTAACTTAATGTTGAGACACCTGTTGAGTTCCCACGCCATTTTATATGGTTTGATTGTAGAGATAATCCCATACAAATCAAAGTCGAGTGTGTATTCAATGTCGAGGCGTTTTTTTTTCATTCGCAGAAAAACAGGGAATTAGTAGTGTAGTTTTTTACGGCCATTTTCACCAAATTTCACGATTGGAAAGGCAAAACCAAAAAGTTTGACAATATGCACCCAAATCCCTTTCTTTGCATCGTTTTTTGAATCTCTAAACCTTATTATCATGTCTGAAATTGCACAAAAAGTAAAGCAGATTATCATCGACAAGCTTGGCGTAGAAGAGTCGGAAGTTACCCCTGAGGCAAGCTTCACTAACGACCTTGGCGCTGACAGCCTTGACACCGTAGAACTCATCATGGAGTTCGAAAAGGAATTCAACCTCTCTATTCCGGACGACCAAGCTGAGAACATCGCGACTGTAGGTCAGGCGATCTCATACTTGGAAGAGAACGTGAAGAAATAAATCATTTACTGTACGCCTTCGCATGAGTTTCAAACGGGTAGTAATCACGGGCGCAGGCGCGCTCACAGCCATTGGCAGTACGCTCAATGAATATTGGGATGGATTGAAAAATGGAAAGAGTGGCGCGGCACCAATTACGAAGTTTGATACCACTAAATTCAAGACCAAGTTTGCCTGCGAGGTAAAAGGTTTTGATCCTGAAAAATTCATCGACCGCAAAGAATCGCGGAAGATGGATCCTTTCACGCAGTATGCGATGGCTGTGGTGGATGAAGCCATAAAAAATGCCAACCTTCCGCTGGCCGACTTAAACCCTGATCGCGTGGGTGTGATCTGGGGTTCGGGCATCGGAGGGTTGCTTACTTTTCAGGAAGAAATGCGCTCTTACGCTGCCGGTGACGGCACTCCGCGTTTCAATCCTTTCTTCATTCCAAAAATGATTCCTGACCTCAGTGCGGGACACATCTCTATCAAGTACGGATTCCGCGGACCAAACTATGTTACGGTTTCTGCATGTGCTTCTTCCACAAATGCGATCTATGATGCCTATACCTATCTCAAATTAGGTAAGGCAGATATTATTGTGTCTGGTGGATCGGAAGCTGCAGTGTGCATTGCAGGCGTGGGTGGATTCAACGCGTTGAAAGCACTGTCGGAGAGAAACAGTTCGCCAGAAACAGCTTCTCGTCCTTACGACAAAGACCGCGATGGTTTTGTTTTGGGCGAAGGTGCCGGTGCATTGATTCTGGAAGAGTACGAACATGCTAAAAGACGCGGAGCAAAAATTTTAGGTGAAATTATTGGTGGTGGCATGAGTTCAGATGCTTACAACATTACAGCGCCACATCCCGAAGGCGCAGGCATCATCAAAGTAATGGAATATGCACTTGAAGAAGCAGGCATCAAACCGGAGCAAGTTGATTATGTGAACACCCACGGCACTTCAACACCGCTTGGAGATGTTGGTGAGATCAGGGCGATCCAAAAAGTGTTTGGTGAGCATGCCTACAAAATGAACATCAGTTCTACCAAGAGTATGACAGGCCATCTTTTGGGTGCAGCGGGTGCGGTAGAAACCATCGCATGCTTACTTGCATTGAATGAAGGAATCATTCCTCCTACGATCAACCACTTCACGGATGATCCCGAAATTGATCCGAAACTCAATCTTACCTTTAACAAGGCCCAACAACGCAAAGTAAACGTTGCTTTGAGTAACACATTTGGTTTTGGTGGTCATAATTTCTCAATTCTTCTCAAAAAAGCAGAGTAGTTCTTGTGTGGAACTTACTGACTTTCCCCAAGTCCAGCAGTAAAGAAGACAAGAAGATCATTGCAGCTATTCAGACTATAGCTGGATTTACTCCCTCTAATTTGGCTGTCTACCGGCTCGCAACAATTCATAGTAGCAAGGCAAAAGATGTTTCAGGTTTTCGCGAATCGAATGAGCGACTGGAATATTTGGGCGATGCTATTTTAGGAGCGGCTGTTGCCGATTATCTTTTTAAAAAATATCCATTTAAAGACGAGGGATTTCTTACCGAGATTCGTTCACGTATTGTCAATCGCGAATCACTCAACAATCTTGCGCGCAAAATCGGGATTGCCACCATTGTGCAATACGATCACCGCAATACCCAATTGCAAAAAGTAATTCTGGGGAATACGCTCGAAGCATTGGTTGGCGCAGTTTATTTGGACAAAGGCTATCTGCGCTGCAAAAAATTTGTGATCGATAAATTGATTCAACCGCATTTTGATTTAGAAATCGTGGTAAGCTCAGACACGAACCATAAAAGCAAAGTGATTGAATGGGCCCAGCGAAACTCCAAAGAAATCAAATTTGAAATTAACGAAACACGCCACGGAAGACACCGCGAATTTTCAGCGCAAGTGATCTTAGACGGTCAACCCTTTGGAATTGGTTTCGGGCTAACTAAAAAGAAGGCCGAGCAAGATGCTTCAGAGAAAACGTGCGTGATGTTGAGTATTTGATTTTCAATTCTCCATCATCGATCACTTTTTCGTAAGTTTGGAAGTGCCTAAGCATATAAAATATCATCTTGAGGTTAGGATTGACAAACTAACAAATAGTATCCTTAACACTATTTCTGGTGACAGTTTTCCCACGGATGTTCACTTCGTTGTAAAAGAAGATTTGAAGAGTATTACCAGGAAAAATGGTTGGCTTTTCGCATGGACAACTGAATTTAGGTATGTTGACAGAAAGGTTTATAAATTAACCATTCGCGACAATCCGAATATTATTCAAGGACTTGCAAGCCTAAGCGATTACAACGACCACTACTATTTACATTTAGTTGAGAGCGCACCTTTCAATCTTGGGAGGAAAAAACTTTATGAAGGAGTTCCTGGAAATTTGTTTGTGCATGCCTGTAAATTGCCTGGGACAGCGACTATCAGGGCTTCGTTTCATTTACCGCGAAGACCAAACTCATTGAGCACTATGAAAGCAGCCTAGGTGCGACCCATGTGGGCGGTCATAAAATGGTGATCTTCCCAAATGAAGCTCTGCGACTGATTAGAAAATATTTTCCAATATAACGTTATATAAGAATGGGACACATTAAAGAACCAAGGGGTGTTGACTTAATAGTTGGGCCATCGACCTTAACAGAGAAGGATAGAAAAATGATTAGCGAAATTATTGCTAATTACAAACGAACCGGGAAATTGCCAGCCAGATCAAAACCTTCAAACCCACATGTAACAATAAGATCAAAGGTTCAAAGGGAAACATTAAGAAAAAAACGTTTCAAATCTTAATTCCCACCGGGCAATGATCTGACCCATGATATTCATTATAGATCAGAGATTCTTTCACGTGAGGTAAAAACTTCTGGTTCACCAAAAAATGATCAATGCGCCAGCCTATATTTTTCTCACGACCACTAATGACAAAATTCCAATAAGTGTACTTCACTTCCGTGGGATGAAAGTGGCGGAACGTGTCTACAAAGCCAGCATTCAATAAATTTCCAAAGCCATCAATCTCTTGTTGCGTGTAGCCGGCACTTTTGTTGTAGTTTTCCTTCGGTCTGGCGAGGTCGATAGGTTGATAGGCAACGTTAAAATCTCCGCACGCAATTACAGGTTTCCTGCGCATGAGCCACTGCAAATATTCGCGAAAGACAACATCCCACGTTTGTCTATAGTCAAGTCGCTTTAAACCTTCACCCCCGTTGGGAGTATAGACTGTAACCAAAAAATAATTTGGATACTCAGCAGTAATCACACGTCCTTCCTGATCATGTTCTTCAAAGCCTAAATCATAGAAAACATTGATCGGTTCTTCTTTCGTGAGAATGGCAGTGCCGCTATAACCCTTGCGTGCCTTCGATGAATTCGCAAACACTTTGTATTCAGGCAGCAACTCGCAAGTGGATAAGACATCCTCAACGGTAGCTTTCGTCTCTTGTAAACATAAAATGTCAGGCGCAATGGCGCGCACATTGTTGACAAATTCTTTTTTGACGATGGCGCGAATGCCGTTCACATTCCAGGAGACGAGGTGCATAAGTCTTGGCCTTACGCCTCCTTTCTCACAGAGAAGGTGCATAAGGACTTTTTTTGAAAGTTAATTCTTAAACTAAACTAGGATTACGTGCTAACAACAAAAAACGGTTTTATCATGGCAAATCAGGTTAATCATTCGTCTTGAAGAAGAAATAACTTTGTTATCCAGTGATGAAATTTTTAAATAATAATCCAGGTTAAAAATAGATACTTTTACTGAATCGCCCTCACCCCTTCCTCGTTTCCTCGGACACCCTTCTCCCCAGGGAGAGGGGCAGGGGTGAGGGACTTATAAAAATCACTCCTATGAAGGATTTCCGTACTGAATTAATTCCATCAATTTCTCATTCACCAATCGGGTTGATGGATAAAATTTTCACGATCGGTTCTTGTTTCGCGGATGAAATCGGTAATCAGCTTAAGGAAAGTAAATTCACGATATCCAATAATCCATTCGGAACCATCTATAATCCGGTTTCAATCCATCGGCTATTGCTCCTTGGTTTGAAAAAGAGCTTTCCTGGTCAGGAAAGCTACTCACAAAACGAGGACATTTACTTTAATTATCATTTTCATTCTTCTTTTTCTTCGTTGAACCGTGGCGATCTTGAAAGCAAGATTCAAAATTCAATTCTTGAATCGAATTCTTTTTTGAAAACAGCCGACCGAATTATCATTACTTACGGAACCGCCTTCGTCTACCGGTTGAAAAGCTCTAATGAGATCGTTGCCAATTGCCATAAGATGCCATCCACCGGTTTTGAAAAATTACTTTTAACCGAACCGGATATTCTGAAATCATTCGAAGAGCTCTACACAAATCTTAGGTCAGTCAATTCATCGGTAAAAATAATTCTTACGGTTAGCCCGGTGAGGCATCTTAAAGACACACTAGAATTAAATTCAATCAGTAAATCGATCCTGAGAGTGACTTGTCATTCGATCGTTAATAAGTTTCCTGATGTTGAATATTTTCCCGCCTACGAAATCTTATTGGATGATTTACGCGATTATCGCTTTTACAAAACGGATCGGCTTCACCCGACTGAAGAAGGAGTGGAGTATATCTGGGAAAAATTTATCACTGCTTATTTTGACGCGCCAGAAAGAAAATTTATTAACGAGTGGCAAAAAATAAAAAAAGATCTGGCGCATAAACCCTTTCAACCGCAGTCTGAAAGTCATCAGAAATTTTTGAAAGAGACTTTAAAGAAATTAGATCAATTAAAGCAAACCTTTGATCTCAATCCAACTCCGTCTCCAGCAAAAAAGATATAACTTGAGGATGAAAATTTTTTCCTCACCCACAGCAGATGATCCAAATATTAACTGGATATCGATTTACAAATTTAGTTACGTTATTACTTTTGTTTGCAATCACCAATTCTGCCCAAGACACGAACTCCAAATTAAAAGTGAAGACACCAAATAAACTCATCCGTTCTACATCGCCCTACTTATTGCAGCACGCTTATAATCCGGTGCAATGGCAAGAGTGGGGGGCTGAGGCATTGACTGAAGCAAAATCGCTTGACCGGCCGATTTTGGTGAGCATCGGGTATTCTTCATGCCATTGGTGCCATGTGATGGAGCGCGAGTCTTTTGAGAATGAAGACATTGCGAAGGTGATGAACGAAAATTTTATTTGTATCAAAGTAGATCGTGAAGAGCGCCCAGACATTGACCAGATTTATATGGAAGCAGTACAAGCGATGGGCGGACATGGAGGCTGGCCTTTGAATGTTTTTCTAACACCTGATCAGAAGCCGTTTTATGGAGGCACATATTTCCCTCCTCAACAATGGCCGAAACTGTTATTGCAAGTTTCACAAACCTTCAAAGCAAAACGCGAAGAGATAACTCAATCAGCTGAGGAGCTGGCCAAGCATTTGCAAACGAGCGATCTCCAGCGATTTGCCAAAGAAACGGGAAATGAAGTTTTCTCTCGCGAGAAACTGGATGGCATGTTTTCAATCTTGCAAAACAAATTCGATTCAAAATGGGGAGGCATGGACAAGGCACCCAAGTTTGTAATGCCGACTGTCTGGTTGCTGTTAATGCGATATCACTTCATTGCGAAAAATAAACCTCCACTCGAGATGGTGCTGCTCACTTTGAAGCAAATGACGCGCGGTGGTTTGTATGACCAATTGGGTGGTGGTTTTTCCCGCTACTCAGTAGATGGCGAGTGGTTCGCTCCCCATTTTGAAAAAATGCTTTACGATAATGCTCAGCTGCTTAGTCTCTATGCTGAGGCATATTCAATAACAAAAGATGAAGAATTCAAATCGGTGGCGTATGAAACTGTTAGATGGCTTCAACGTGAGATGATGCATAAAGACGGAGGATTTTATTCTGCACTCGATGCCGACAGCGAAGGAGTGGAAGGAAAATTTTATACATGGACCTGGAATGAATTGAATGAAGCAACTGAGAATGAGTCAAAGCTCATAGCCGATTATTTCCATTGTACGCAGGATGGAAATTGGGAGCACGGTTTCAATATTTTGAAACGCGACCTCCACCAGGAAAAACCTGACGAAAGAATTTTGATAGCAAAAAAGAAAATGCTTGCCTACCGGGAAAAGAAGCTAAGGCCATCGCTCGATGACAAAATCATTGCGGGATGGAATGCCATGACGGTTCAGGGATTGATTGATTGTTACAAATCATTTGGTGATCTTCTGTTTCTTGATCATGCTTTGAAAAATATTTCTTTTGTTGAAAAGAATTTAATCAGTGAAGGAAAAGTTTTTCGTGCGTTTAAAGACAAACGATCGAACACGGAAGGCTTTTTGGAAGACTACGCTTTTCTGATTCAAGCCTACATCTCTGTCTATGAAGTAACATTTGATGAAGGTTTTTTGACAAAAGCTGAACGGTGGACAAATTATGTTCTCAATAATTTTTACGATCGTACTGAAAACTATTTTCATTTCACGTCAGGGTCTTCCGAAAAGCTGATCGCGAAAAAGAAAGAAGTATTTGATAATGTAATTCCTTCGTCTAACTCTGTGATGGCCCGTTGTCTTTTTCATTTGGGAACTTTGCTCGACAAAGACGAATGGAAAAAAATGGCGAGTGAAATGACTTCTAAGCTGGCATCAATCATCTCGTCAGAACCAACATATATGTCGAATTGGGGAATTTTATTTTCAGAAATAACTGAAGGAATGAATGAAGTTGTGATAACCGGAAATGAATTAGAGGCAGTTAGAAAAGAGATTCAGTCGAATTATCTTCCCTTCACGGTTTACGTTGGTGCCAAATCAAAAAGCAACTTAGTGTTGATGGAAGGGCGTGAGTCAATTGAAGGCGAAACAAAAATTTACGTTTGTCGAAATAAAGTTTGCAAATTGCCAGTGAACAATGCGAATGATGCTATCAAACAAATTCTTTTCAAATGAAAAAATTATTTTTTGCTGCTTTGGTAATTTTCATCTCATGTACAAAAAAGGAAGCCTTACCTCCAGCGACTCTGCTTCGAGTTCCGAATAGTTCTCAGCTTGCGTGGCACAGTATGGAGCTGAATGCGTTTGTACATTTCACTGTCAATACGTTCACAGACAAAGAATGGGGCTATGGCGATGAAAGTGAAAAAGTTTTCAACCCAACTGAATGTAATCCAGAGCAATGGGTTTCCGTTTTGAAAAAAGCGGGTTTTAGAGGACTTATCCTCACATGCAAGCATCATGATGGCTTTTGTTTATGGCCTAGTCAATACACGGAACATTCTGTAAAAAACAGCGTGTGGAAAAAAGGTAAAGGAGATCTGGTTCATGAAGTAGCAGAGGCATGTAAGCAAGCGGGCTTAAAATTTGGAATTTATCTTTCACCATGGGACCGCAATCACAAAGACTATGGCTCTCCTGCCTATGTAGAGTATTATCGCAATCAACTGAAGGAATTATTTACTCTATACCCTGATGTTTTTGAGATGTGGTTTGACGGGGCAAATGGTGGCGATGGATTTTATGGAGGCAAACGCGAGACGAGGAAAATTGATGGAAGAACTTATTACGATTGGCCAACTACGTTGAATATCGTAAGAGGCTTTGATCCCTCTGTGATCTTCTTTAGCGATGCAGGGCCGGGTGTACGTTGGGTCGGAAATGAAAGAGGAATTGCTGGCGAAACGAATTGGAATACGATCAGTTCTGACACATTATTTGCGGGTAAAGGCGGAATTGAGAAATTATTGAATGAGGGGAGCGAAAATGGAAAGCAGTGGATTCCCGCGGAATGTGATGTGTCAATAAGGCCCGGATGGTTTTATCACTCAAGTGAAGACTCTTTAGTAAAAACTCCAGAGCAGCTTTTTGATATTTATTTAAAATCGGTTGGTCGTGGTTCATTGATGCTGCTGAATATTCCTCCGGATAAAAAGGGGCTGTTCCATGAAAATGATGTTAAGTCGTTGCAAGGTTTTAGAAAGTTGTTGGATGAAGAGTTCAAAACAAACATTGCCTTTCATGCTTCTGCAAGAGGAGGGTTCCGTGGGGAGGACCAAAAATATTCAACATCCAATCTCACAGATGGAAATGATTCAACGTATTGGGCACTCGATGACGAATATACTTCCGGCAGTTTTGAAATTGATTTTGAAAAAAAAGTAAAAGTAAAATACATCGTATTGCAGGAGTTCATTAAACTAGGGCAACGTGTAAAATCTTTTTCTGTTGAAGTTCAGAAAGCAGGAAGTTGGTCGAAGATCTTGGAGGCAACCACCATCGGTCGAAAACGAATTCTAAAATTGGGCCCGATTGAAGTTGACAAGATCAGAGTAAATATTTTGGCATCGAGAGCATGCCCCATAATTTCAAATGTTGAAGTATATTGAAGCTCCTTTGCCTCTGCGTCTTTGCGGTTTATTATTTTACCGCCAAGGCGCTAAGTTGTTAATTTCAACATGAATGCGAGAGCAATACAAGAGAACCGTCCTTATTCTTATATCGGTCGCTACGTTCGTGAGACTTTTCTTTGCCTCCCAGCTTGAACTGGGGAACGATGAAGTTTATTATTGGACTTACGCGCTTTATCCCGATTGGAGTCATTTCGATCATCCACCCATGGTTGGAATTGTAGCTCAGCTTTTTTCGCTAGACCTGTTGCTGAAAGATGATTTCTTTCTGCGGCTTGGACCAATCGTTTTGTCGACTGCCAGTACATGGATCATTTTTCTGATTGGCACTAAAATCAAAAATGCAAAGTCAGGTCTTTACGCTGCTTTTCTATTTACAGGTTCGATCTACTGTTCTATCATCAGCGGATTTTCGCTTACTCCAGATGCGCCATTGGTTTTCTTCTGGTTGCTTGCCATGAATCTGATGATCGATTTTCTACCGAAAGGAAAAATTACTTCTCGGGAAAGGAAAAGAATTTTGTTTTTTGGATTGATTGCAGGCCTGGCGATGCTCTCCAAGTATCAAGGTGCTTTTTTGTGGATTGCCGTTTTTATTTATGTTGGATTGTACAACAGACAGTGGCTGAAGGAATATTCGTTTTACGTAGCTGGAATGATTTCCGCTATCGCTTTGCTTCCACTGGTAATTTGGAATCTGCAAAATGAATTTATAAGTTTCACTTTTCACACCGCACGCGTAGCTCCGGCATGGGAATTTCGGCCGGATTATTTTTTAACGGAAATCTTGGGGCAAGTTGCGTACAACAATCCAGTCAATTACGTGCTCATTGTGATTGCTCTCATCGCATTCTTCAAAAGGAAAACTCTTATTGAGTATCAGTATGCGAGGATTCTGTTTGCTGTCGCTATTCCCCTTTGGGTAGTTTTTACAGGTTTCTCGTTATTCCGATCTACGTTGCCACACTGGACAGCCCCCGCCTTTCTTCCGATGATATTGTTCGCTGCTATATTTTGGAGTGAACAGCCGGAAAAGAAATTTTTTTGGATCAAATTCCCTTCCTTCTTTCTTGCAAGCTTGCTAGTCATTGCACTTTGGCTGATTGATTATTCACCTTTGCAGCTGGGAAAGAAATCAGACATAAGCAATTTTGGTGAAGATGACTTTACTCAGGATTTATATGGCTGGGATCAAGTTGCCAATGCTTTTAAAAAAATAGTCGAACGTGAAGAGAAAAACGGAACGATGTCAAAGCAGGTAGGAATTATTTCATTCAAATGGTTTCCCGCAGCCCACATTGATTTTTATATTGCTCAACCAGAACATAAAAAATTATTTATGATGGGAGAGATGAATGATCTTCACAAATATGCTTGGATCAATAAGTATCGTGGAGGGCCGCAAAGGGGAAATGATTATTTTCATATTGCCGTGAGCAATGTTTACAAAGATCCGAACGAATTGTTTGGCAACTATTTTGAAAAAATTGAACGTATAGATACCGTTGAAATAAAGCGCGGAGGCAAAATTATGCGCTATGCCTTTTTTTATCGACTGAAGAATTACAACGGAAATTTTGTTAATCCGCTGCCATGACCGAAATCAATGAGGCTTTTCTTTTTAAGTTTTTAAAATTCGGTGCGGTGGGCGTGTCAGGGATGGCTATCGATTTTGGGATTACCTATTTATTGAAGGAAAAAATCAAGATCAACAAATACGCAGCGAACACGTTTGGTTTTTTCTCGGCAGCGAGCAGCAATTTTATTCTCAACCGGCTTTGGACTTTTCAAAGTGATGACCCTGCGGTAGGGTTTCAGTATTTTAAATTCTTGACGGTATCGGTGGTGGGTGTATTGATTAGCAATTCAATTATTTTTTTGCTCCATGATCGACTGAAGTGGAATTTTTATTTTGCCAAATTGATCTCCATTGGTGTTGTGCTATTCTGGAATTTTTTCGCTAGTTATTTTTTTACATTCGTTGACCGTTAATGGTATTCGTCTTATACTTGGACTACGAATAACCATTAACGCACAACGAATAACTTTTCGGCCTATTTCGATGGCTGGTCTGATTGAGTTGGCTTTGGCGCGCTCTCCGAAATCGATTTCAGCTTGCCCAATCCTTTTTCGTACATCGGGCCGAGCATGCCGTCCATAAACATGCCCATGAATTTGCCCATCACAGACGAAAGCATTCCGGCATTGCTCACATCCCCATCGTAAGTCCACGTTACTTTGGTGCCACCTTCGGCAGGCTCGAGATTGAATTCGCCCGAGTAAGTGCCATCATAGCCGCCAAACTGCAAACCTATTTTAATGTGTTTATCTTGCACACTCTCAATGATCCATTGTGAGCCTTCGCCAGCATCACTGTTGCCTGCCCAATTCATTTTCGCGCCTACACCCGACTCTGGCCCTTCATAAGTGATTTTCATATTGGGATCCAATTCTGCAAAGGGAGACCACGTGTTGAAATTTTTGAACGCGTTGATCTGCTCAAACACAGCAGAGGCAGGAGCATTAACTACAATTGATCGCTCTAAATGCGATTTGGGCGATAGAAATGCAGAGACAATACCAATTAGTGCAACGAGGCCAACTAATGTTATGCCTAGGATTTTGAGGACTCTTGTCATCATAGGATTTTGGTTTTAAGTGAGGATGTCGAAGTTAGGAAAATAATTAGCCTCGAAAAAATTGGATGTGAGGGCAAAAATTTCAAAATTAGAGGAAGCTAAAACCCATTCGAACCATGAGCTTCTTCAATAACCCCAACCGTATTCCTGAAAATTACGGATTGCGCATCGCTGCCGGACTGATTGTGTTTTTTGTAATTATGCGTTTGGCTGGATTTCATCATCATGTTGAACTTCGGCTTTTCAACCTGATCATTCTGATGACCGGCATTTATTTTGGTTTGAAAAAATTTAAAGAAAGACATGGCAACCACATCAACTATTTTAGGGCCCTGATCACAGGTGTAGGCATTGGTGCGGTGGGCTCGGTGGTTTTTGGATTGTTCATGTTCATCTACATGAAGCTGGATAATGACTTAATGCAGTCGATCATTGATAACGAACCGATGGGACGCTACCTTAATCCTTACATGGCGGCATTCATCGTAGCATTGGAAGGTGTATTTTCTGGCCTTCTTGTTACGTTTTTGCTAACCAATTACATCACTTCAGATGAGGTAGAGCAATCGTAGGGAATTTACATTGAAAAAATTTCGGATTTTGTTTTTATGGATTGGTGTGGGCCAATCCATTTTTCTTTTTGCTCAAACGGAAGTCGAAACGAAGAAGATTGAATTTCTATTACGTGAGGTGCAGCAATTGAACGGAGCGAAGTTCTGGAGGAACGGTTCCTCCTATTCTCCCAAACAAGCTGCTGATCACCTGCGAATGAAATGGCATAAAGCAGGAAGCTCAATAAAAACGGCAAAGGATTTTATTGAGAAGATTGCTTCGAAATCGTCAATAAGCGGAAAAGCTTATGAGATTGAATTTGAGAATGGAACGAAAGTGGAGACGCATTCTTTTTTGTATAAAAAATTAGGGGATGGAAGGAGTAACAATATCTTGTAAAATAGTTGCCACCTCTAACCAATTGGTAATGTAAATTCAAACCGGCTGCCTTTTCCTGCTGTACTTGCCACGGATATTTTTCCACCATTCTTTTCAACGAATTCCTTGCAGAGTGAAAGCCCGATGCCAGTGCCAACTTCGTCCTGGGTTCCTTTCGTACTGAGATGACTCAGGTTGAATAGTTCCGGAATTTGCTCCGGGCGTATTCCGGACCCTGTGTCTTCCACAGAAACGACAACATCTTCGGCTTTTGGACAGGCTTCAATTGAAATACAATCACTCTTCTTACAAAATTTTATGGCATTCGAGACAAGGTTGCGAAGCACGATTTTCATCATCTCTTCGTCAGCAAATACTGAGATATCATCAGAGATGTTGCTGTTTAGATCAATCATTTTAATTTTTGCACTTACCGACAAAAGCTCAATGGTTTCGTCTACCACTGGTCGTAAATAAATTTTCACGGGTTTTGGTTCAACTTGTTCAAGTTGATTCTTCGTCCATCGCAGGAGATTATCGAGAAAATAAGTTATCTGTCCTACCTGATTACCGATATTAGCAACAACGCCCTGAAGCTCAGCTTGAGACAAGGCATTACTTTCAAACAAGCGCAGCACGGCTTTCAAAGAATTCAACGGGCTTTTCACGTCATGAGAAACCACGGAGAGCAACCGATTTTTAACTGCATTGAGCTTTTCCAATTCAGCTTTAGCCTCTTCGATTTGCTTTTTTTGCAAAACTAAAAGTTGGTTTGCCTTTTTCTTCTGCCGGTTGTTACGATAGATCAGCAACGAAATCAACCCGATGGCAACAGAGATCCCACCGAATGCTATGGCAAGTCTTCGCTGTCGATTTTGAGCTTCAATGAGTTTGTTTTGTCTTTTTTCATTCTCCAGTTTCGCTTTCTGTTCTTTGAAGGCAAACTCCTTGGCGAAGGTGGTCCGTATGTTCTTGGCATTTTGAATGCTGTCGCGAAACTTTACAAAGAGCTGTAGATTTTCAAATGCCTCTTTGTGATGCCAGAGGCGCGATGCTGCTATGTATTTTTGTTGGGCTGCATCTCGAATGTTTTCCAAATTGCCGGTCTGCTTCGCAAAATCCATTGCTTGGTTTGCAAATTGAAAAGCTTCCGATGGTTTTTCTGTGGAATTGAAATACTGGGCATACTTAGCCAATAAGGCAGCCGAAAGCACACCCGATTTTACTTCATGTGTTAAGGCAAGACCCTTTTGTAAGTAGATGAAGGCTTTGTCAAAATTTTTTGTAGGAATAAATACGTCTGCCAGGTTGATGCAAGTAAGGATGATCCCCCTGTTATCTTTTATTTCCTCTCGTATCTTAAGCCCATCAAGGTGGTACGACAATGCCTTGTCGTAAGACTTTTGAGTTGCCAGCAACCCACCCAGATCGCTGTACGAATTGGCGATGCCTCTTTTGTCGCCTTGCTTCTGTTTTATTTTTAAAGAATTAAAGAAATAATCCTGAGCTTTAGCATAATCGCCTTGATCGCGATAAACGTTGCCGATGTGAGTGTAGGTGGTCGCAATTCCCTGATTACTTTCGATTTCTTCGAAAAGTTTGAGCGCACTAAAAAAGTATTCCAACGCTTTTTCATAATCGCCCTGGTCTTTATAGACATTGCCAATATCATTATAAGCGAACGCAACAGCAGGCTTGTCTGTACTTTGTTTGATCGAATTCTGAGATTTCAAAAGATAATCCAGGGCCTTATCGTATTGGCCTAACCCTTTGTAGGCAGCACCGATATTATTATAGGAAGAAGCTACACCAACCCGATTACCAATGCGCTCGCACACACCAAGCGCCTCAAAATAATAGCGCAAAGCTTGCAAGTAATTTCCCTGGTCGCTGTAAACGGACCCGATGTTGCTGAAGCTTTGAGCGATGCCAATGAAGTCATGGGTCTTTTCTCTTATCCTGCGCGAACTGTCGTACAGCGCGATGGCCTCTTTATAGTTGCTTTGCGAGTGTTGAATATTGCCGAGGTTGTTGTAGCAGTTGGCAATACCTTTTAAATCTTTTGCCCGCAGAGAAAATGAAAGCGCTTTTTGATATAGTCCGAGCGCTTCACCATAACTTCCTTTCAGGTAAAAGTAAATTCCGATCATTCGGGTGGCTGTGCCCTTGCCTTTTTCATAATTAATTTTTTCTGATAGGCTCAGCGCCTTCTGAGCCATGTGCAAAGAACTATCAGACATACTTCTGCGCAGTTCGTAAGACAATCGCGAAAGCGTTAGTACGCGAGTAGTATCGTGTATTTTTTGGTCAAGCAGTATCGCCTTTAAGCTGTCGGCATTTTGGGAGTAAGCACACCATGTGCTTAAACAAAAGAAGCATAAGATTAAACCAACAGATTTCATAGACTTTAGCCGTGAAGGACTGACAAAAATAAGTTATTGGTGTGTTTGTATATAGCCGTGAATTGGATTTATTGAGAGTGATTGAGTAACAATAATTCAGCCTAATAACTGCTATTAACGATTTAACTATTAACGAATAACGCCCTTTAAAACCCTTCAATAAATTCATAACTTGCGCCCTCATTTTCTCAAAATTGTGGGCAAATACAACGAATTTAAGGAACTCAGTCTCTCTAAAGCGGCTACGGAAATATTAGAATTCTGGAAGCGTGAGCAGATTTTTGAAAAATCGGTAAGCAACCGCGAAAGCAAAAAGGCATTTACTTTCTATGAAGGGCCTCCTTCGGCCAACGGTACACCTGGCATACACCATGTGATGGCGCGAACGGTGAAAGATATTTTCTGCCGCTACAAAACCCTTCAGGGTTATCAGGTAAAACGCAAAGGTGGCTGGGACACGCACGGTCTCCCGGTTGAGCTTCAGGTGGAGAAACAGCTTGGCATCACTAAAGACGACATCGGTAAGACGATTTCGATCGAGGCCTACAATCAAAAATGCCGCGAAACGGTGATGATGTATAAAGACCAGTGGGACGACCTTACCGAGAAGATGGGCTACTGGGTAGATCTGCAAAATCCTTACATCACTTATAATAATGAGTACATCGAAACAGTATGGTGGATATTGAAGCAATTCTATCAAAAAGGATTGCTGTACAAAGGTTACACCATTCAGCCGTACTCGCCCTCGGATGGAACTGGTTTGAGCTCGCATGAGCTGAACCAACCGGGCTGCTATAAAAATGTGAAAGACACTTCTGTCGTGGCGCAGTTTAAAGCGAACCGCGATGCGAAGTCGGAGTTTTTATTTAAGAAAGCACAAGGCGATTTATTTTTCCTGGCTTGGACAACCACTCCATGGACTTTGCCATCCAACACAGCACTCGCGATTGGAGAGAAAATTGTTTATGCGCAAGTGAACACATTCAATCCATACACATTCAAACCCTCGAGTGTTGTTCTTGCCAAAGATTTGATTGGCAAATATTTTTCTGAGAAGAACAAGGACCAGAAGCTGACAGATTACAAGCCCGGTGACAAAGCAATTCCATTTGAAGTAGTTAGTGAGTTTGCCGGCAAACAATTAGTTGGCATTCGCTACCAACAACTTATGCCTTACTTACAACCGATATACGATGCCAACAAAGCATTTCAAGTAGTAGCTGGAGATTTTGTAACTACGGAAGATGGAACAGGAATTGTTCACAGTTCGCCAACTTTTGGTGCAGACGACTTCCGCGTATCAAAACAAAATGGAATTCCTCCGCTCACCTTGAAAGATGAAGCAGGCAATGAAGTGCCGACAGTTGACAAGAAAGGAAAATTTGTAAGAGAGGTTGGCGCAAAATTGAAAGAAGGAGTGGAGCGCTACAAAATCAAAACGCACAAACCTCTTAGCGAAAATGATTTTTATGTAAAGAATTATACCGATGAAGATGAAAACAATCCGGACTACAAAAACACGGATGTGATCATCTCCATCATTTTGAAAGAAGAGAACAAAGCATTTAAAGTTGAGAAGTACGAGCACACCTATCCGCACTCGTGGCGTACAGACAAGCCCGTGTTGTACTATCCGCTCGATGCGTGGTTTATTAAAACAACTGCATTAAAAGATAGATTGGTTGCTCTAAACAAAACCATTAACTGGAAACCAGAAAGCACAGGCACAGGCCGGTTCGGCAACTGGCTTGAGAATTTAGTGGACTGGAATTTATCGCGCTCACGTTTTTGGGGAACGCCACTTCCAATCTGGAGAACAAAAGATGGTAAAGAAGAGATTTGCATCGGCACATTGGAAGAATTGAAATCTGAAATCGAAAAAGCCAAAAGCGCAGGCATCGAAAATCCAGTGTCCAGCTATATGCACCCCGATTTTGATTTGCATCGACCTTATGTTGATAATATTGTTTTGGTAAGCCCATCAGGCCAATCGATGTATCGCGAACCAGACCTCATCGATGTTTGGTTTGACTCTGGTGCAATGCCCTATGCGCAATGGGGATTGGACTACAAAAAATTGAAAGAAAAAAACCCTCAACCCTTTAATGGTGGCTGGGATGGAGCTTATCCTGCAGACTATATAGCTGAAGGTGTTGATCAAACACGCGGATGGTTCTTTACGCTTCACGCGATTGCGGGTTTGTTGTTTGACAGTGTTGCATTTAAAAATGTGATCTCCAACGGTCTTGTACTCGACAAAGACGGCAACAAGATGAGCAAGCGCAAAGGCAATGTTGTTGATCCGTTCAAGACGCTTGAGAAGTACGGTCCAGATGTGGTGCGCTGGTACATGATTGAAAATGCGCCACCTTGGGATAACCTTAAGTTTGATCTGGCCGGTATTGAAGAAACACAACGCAGATTTTTTGGAACGCTTCAAAATTCATATTCATTCTTTGCATTATATGCCAATATAGATGGCTTTGTAAAAGATGAGATGAATGTAGTGCCATACGAAAAATTAACGCACCTTGATCGTTGGATTATTTCAAAACTTCAGTCGTTGATTGTTGAAGTCACGGCTGCTTATGAGGATTACGAACCTACTAAAGCTGCGCGCGCCATTCAGGAGTTTGTAAACGATCACTTGAGCAATTGGTATGTTCGTTTGAATCGTAAAAGATTCTGGCAACCCACTTCAGCCGTAACTTCAGCCAAGACCGAAAACGTTCAACTCTCTGAAAATAAAAAAGCAGCATACGAAACATTGTATGAGTGCTTGCTTGTAACGGCTCAATTGATGTCGCCAATCGCGCCTTTCTTTGCTGACTGGCTTTACAAAAACCTGACTGACAATATTCGCGATCGCGCAAAGAAAAACGATACGCCTTTAAAAGTTGAATCAGTGCACCTCACTGATTTGGTGGAGCCTGAGACGAATCGTATGGACAAGGAGCTTGAGCTTTCGATGGAATACGGTCAGCGCATTTGTTCATTGGTGCATTCAATTCGTAAAAACAGCAAGATCAAAGTTCGTACTCCGCTGCAGCGTGTTCTGCTTCCTGTGCTCGATGAGAAATTTTCAAATCGCATCAAGGGAGTGGAAGACATTATCAAATCGGAAGTAAACGTAAAGTCGATTGAGTATATCGATGACGCTTCGGGTTTGCTGGTGAAGAGCGTGAAACCCAATTTTGCCAAGCTTGGCAAACAATATGGCCCGAGGATGAAAGAAGTTTCATCTGTGATCAATTCCTTTTCAAAAGAAGAAATTAATCAGATTGAAAAGACTGGAGCTCTTGCCAAAGGCGGATTTGATTTGGTATTGGAAGATGTGATCATTTCTTCGCAGGATATTCCCGGTTGGTCGGTGGCGAGCGAAGCAGGAATTACTGTAGCGCTTGATGTAACCATTACACCTGAATTGAAACGCGAAGGGGTGGCCCGCGATTTTGTGAACCGTGTTCAAAACATGCGTAAAGACATTGGGCTGGAAGTGCTTGATAAAATTGGAATTGAAGTGGAAAAGGATGGCGAATTGGCCACTTCTTCACTTAATGAATTCAAAGATTATATCTGCACTGAAACTCAGGCACTGAGTTTGGAGTTTAAAGATAAACTTCTTGATGGCACTGAGGTCGATATGGATGATTTTGTGTTGAAGGTGAAGGTTTCGCTTAAATCTTAATCGGTTAAAACAATGGACTTAGATATTGAGGTTGAAAGAAGTGAAGTGATTGAATGGCTAAAGGGACTCAAAGATGAATCGATTATTCAAATTCTTATGGAATTGAAAAAGGAATACGAGGACAAAGAGAATGAGCCTGGTGACGAGAAATGACTTATTCTTAATTTTTCCTAGATGAAATTAACTTCATTTGTAATTTTAATGTTTTTAGCGTTCCACAATAAAGTCGCGGCTCAGATTGATACACTTAAATTTATTGATGGAACTTATTATGTAGTTGACACTGACGGAAAGCTTCTGTCTCCAAGGAAGACATTTTCAGTTGATGGTGAAGAGGTTTTTGTGTTCGTAGAATTGCCAACGGAATTCCCGGGAGGGAAAAACGCATTGACTAATTGGCTAGCTAAAAATATTAAACCTGACTTGAATTTGACGAAAGACCTAACAATAAATGCAATTTTTACTATTAACACTAAAGGCTTCCCTACTTCAATCGTTGCTCAAGGAGATACTGCAAACGGAAAAGGTAGAGAGGTTATTAAATTAATCGAAAACATGCCTAGATGGAAGCCTGCTTTGCAAGGCGGAAAGACGGTTAAGATGAGGCTGGCGCTTCCAATTACATTTTCTAAAATAGAGAAATCAAAAAAATGAAATTTATAAAATATTTTATCATTGCGTTGATTGTTATCCTCATCGACCAAACCAGCAAGCTTCTTGTTCATAATTACATGCAGATTCACGAAGAGGTGAATGTATTTGGTCAATGGTTTCGCTTGCATTACCTGTTAAATCCAGGGATGGCTTTTGGCATCCGTTGGGAGAATGAATTTGGAAAACTGGCGCTCACCGTCTTTCGCATAGGTGCCATGGCTGGCATTGCTTATTATTTAATGAGGTCAGTTAACAAAAAGGCACATCCTGGTTTCCTGATTTGTCTTTCACTGATTTTAGGTGGAGCTATTGGCAACGTAATCGACAGTACTTTTTATGGAGTGCTTCTCAATAATGCCCCGATTGGTTCACCATCAAGATGGTTTCATGGCCAGGTGATCGATATGCTCTTCTTTCCCATTGTAGAATTCAGCTGGCCGGACTGGGTGCCTATGGTTGGTGGAGATTATTTTTTATTTTTTAGTCCCGTATTCAACATTGCTGATTCATCTATCTTCCTTGGTGTGGTTTCAATTTTGATTTTTCAACGGAGATTTTTTCCTCATGTTGAGCATAAAGAGATTTCAAGCGCAAGCCCAACGGAGATGAATAATGTCCATACTGAAAGCAATCCCTCCATTGTTATCAGTGAAACGTCCGAGACAAAACAAGAAACAGGGAACAATTCTTGAAATTCTTCCGTTTGGAATTCCATGGCAGAAAATCTCATCATCACAACATCAACTGAAAAAGCAGAACGCTATGAGACGTTGCTTCCGCAAATTGAATCTTTGATTGCAGGAGAACCTGATCTCGTTGCAAACCTTTCGAACATTGCTGCTGCATTAAAACAAACCTTTGATTTTTTCTGGGTTGGTTTTTATCTTGTGAAGGAAAATGAATTGGTGCTCGGTCCGTTTCAGGGACCGATTGCCTGCACTCGAATTGCTTTAGGTAAAGGTGTATGCGGAACTTCATGGAAAGAAGAAAGAACGATTCTGGTTCCTGACGTTGAACAATTTCCGGGGCACATTGCTTGCAGTTCCGACTCCAAATCAGAAATTGTTTTGCCCGCTTTTAAAAATGGGAAAGTTTTTTTAGTGCTCGATGTCGATAGCGACAAGCTCAACGACTTTGATGAAACGGATGAAATTTTCCTTACTAAAGTGATCAGGAAGGTTGAAGCTCTCTAGCGGCAATCCTGGTTTCTCTCCTATTCTTACATTCCTTTTTTTTTGTAATTTCGGTAGCTCATGGCTTTCCGAATTACCATCCTGATACTTTTGTCAAATACCCTGTTGGCACAAATAGGTGCCAAGATGCAGCAAGGTAAAATTTTTGGGACTTGGCAAAACTCACAAATGGGTTATCAGATGACACTGATCTTAAATGAAAACTATACCGGTGAGTTTGATGGTGAGGCGATTAAGTTTTCAATAGCAGGTAACAAATTGACCATTGCCCAATCGGGCGAAACAACTAACTACATATTCAACCAGCAGAATAATTCACTCACACTAACAGGTGGAGATATTGAAGGCACGATTACATTTACCAGGAATGGCCGTAACGCTGAGAATAAACAAGTAGCCACAAATGCGATGACCGAAAAAAAATCGGTTGCAAATTCCTCTAATATCCTTGGGTTATGGTCAGGCAATGGCGAGTCAATTGAATTTAAGAGTGATGGAGTCTGTAATTACATTGGAAAGTCATATCCATATGAGACTTCACCCGGACATGTAACTTTAGTGACCAACCAAGGCAACCTTATGATGGCATATACAATCGCCAATAATCAGTTGACATTGACCGTTAACGGAAGACAAGTGGTTTATTCCAAAGGAAATCCTAATGTTAGTAGGGAAAACAATTCTTCCGGAAAAGGAAATGTCGCTCAAGAACTTGTAGGGAAGTGGTGTTATGTGAATGTGTACAGCAGTTCATCCGGAGGAAGCAGTAGTACAAAATGCATTACATTAAATGCCGATGGTACTTATGAATATTATGGTGAAAGCTCGCGAAGTGTGAACACGACTGATATTTCTGGTGGTACAGCATCGCAGGATTCAGATCGCGGCACTTGGTGGGTACAAGGAGATCGCATTTATTACAACTCGCAGAGTGCCGGACAAGGCTCATATCAATTACAGAAACAAAACCACCCAAAAAATGGGGACCCAATGATTGTGCTTGATGGACAAACCTATGTTACTTTTTACAACAAACAACCCTGGCACTAATATCTAAAACCTAAGAAATATGGAAACGAAATTTTCACGCAGAGATTGGTTTAAATCTACCGTTGCACTTTCCGCAGGGGTTGCATTCTCTACTTCAATGATCGATCGACTGATGGCCGCACCGATGAGTGCAGCAGAAAAAGATTTTTATTTGAAGGTCTACAATGGAAAAGTTCGTTTGAACGCAAACGAAAACCCGTATGGTCCTTCTGAGAAAGCGAAGAAAGCGATTATAGATATTTTGTCAGAAGCCAATCGTTATCCGTTCGCCACGGTTGATGAAATGAAATCAGTGCTTGCAGCGAAAGAAGGAGTATCAAAAGAATATATTCACCTGGGCGCAGGATCTGGCGATTTGCTTTGCCAGTCGGGGGCAGCGTTTGGAGTAGAAGGCGGACGCATCTTATCATGTTACCCCACGTTCACATTATTGATGAATTACGCCCAGGTATTTAATGCCACTTGGGATAAAGTAAATCTGACCGAAAAATTAGAATACGACTATGATGCGCTGGCATCTGCAGTGAAAGGAGACACAAAATTGGTTTTCATTTGTAATCCCAATAATCCTACAGGCACATTGGTCGATCCACAAAAAGTAAAAGCGTTTTGTGAAGATGTTTCTAAAAAGGTGCCAGTGTATTCAGATGAAGCCTACTTGGAATTCCTGGAGCCAGGACAGCAAATCTCAATGGTTGAGCTGGTGAAGAAAGATATGAATGTTGTTGTGTCTCGCACGTTTTCAAAAGTATATGGTCTTGCCGGCATGCGCATCGGCTACATTGTAGCAAAACCGGATCTGATTAATAAAATATCAAAATACGGAGGCGACTTTCCGATGAGTCAAACCGCAATTGCTGCCGCTCAGGCAAGTTTAGGTGACGAAACTTTTATGGCCATGGTGCGAAGCAAAAATGCAGTAGCGAGAAAAGTGATGACCGATTATTTAGACCAGCATAAATTCATGTATGGAAAATCGTTGACCAACTTTGTGTTTTTCCCAGCGCCAAAAGACGGCAAAACCATTTTAAAGAAAATGGAAGAAGCAGGTTATCTTATGCGCATCTGGGACTACCAGCAAAAAGAATGGTGTCGTGTCAGCATTGGTACCGAAGATGAAATGAAAGGTTTTGTCAAGGCATTTGGCGATCTTGTTTCTTGATCAGGTTTTCAAGTTTATTTTTTGATTCTCATTTTCACCGATTGAAGCTATTTTTTTCGGCAAGTGCAATTCTTTGCTTCGCTTGTTCCCCCAAAAAGAATATTGACACCATGAAGCAGCCATCCATCAGTGACTCCTTGAAATCGTATGCGCTCTCCAATTCAAATGGAGTTAAGGTAAAAGTCATGAACTATGGAGGTCGCATTGTTTCTCTTTTCGTACCAGATAGAAATGGAAAATTCGATGACGTTGTTTTAGGATATGATTCACTCGATCAATATCTCACGGGCAATTTATACTTTGGTGCGATGATCGGCCGATATGGCAATCGTATAGCAAAGGGAAAATTTTCATTGAATGGAAAAGAGTATCATTTGGCGCTGAACAATGGAGCCAATGCTTTGCATGGAGGACTTGCCGGCTTCCACGGAGTTTTTTGGAAAATAATCCCCCAAAAAGAAAATTCCCTTCAGATGAGTTATCGTAGCGCAGATGGTGAAGAAGGTTATCCCGGCAATTTGAATGTAACAGTGACTTATACACTGACGGATAAAAATGAGTTGATTATCGACTATGAAGCAAAGTCCGATCAGGAAACGGTCATCAACCTTACACATCATTCCTTTTTCAACTTGGCGGGTGCAGGCAACGGAGATATTCTGAATCATGAATTAACGATCAATTCCAATGAATTTACCCCTGTTGATAGTACTCTTATCCCAACTGGTGAAATAAGAAATGTAAAAGGAACTGCTTTTGATTTTAACATCCCTCATAAAATTGGCGAGCTGATTAATCAAACCGATGAGCAATTAAGATTCGGGAAAGGTTATGACCACAATTGGGTGCTGAATAAAAAAGGGAATGAACTTTCTCTAGCCACAAAGGTAACTGAACCCTTGAGCGGGCGAACTATGGAGGTCTGGACCACAGAGCCCGGGTTGCAATTTTATTCAGGCAATTTTTTAGATGGCAAAGATGTAGGCAAAGGCAATAAACCCTATCAATTTAGATCAGCATTTTGTTTTGAAGCGCAACACTTTCCAGACTCGCCCAACCATCCTGATTTTCCTTCAACGATTTTAAAACAGGGGGAGACCTATAAACAGCGAACAATTTATAAGTTTGGGATAGAGAAATAACAATAATTTGACGAACCTCTATACCATAACACCGCTTAACGAAACAGCTGTGCTGGTTTCGTTTGGAAACGTGATCGAAGAGGAGATTAACAGAAAAGTAATTTCCCTTCATCGCAAACTCATTCAAGAGCCGTTTGAAGGTTTTATAGAATCTGTACCTGCGTACTCTTCACTTGCTATATTTTATGATAGTATTAAAATAAAATCATTAGCACATAGCCATCAAACCAGTTTTTATTTTGTTAAAGGATTTCTTGAAAAAATATTAGAAGAATCCATATCAGTTGGATCAGAAAAATCAAGGTCTGTCTTGGAGTTGCCCGTTTTGTACGATGGAGACGACCTCGACTTCGTTGCACAGCAACATCAGCTTTTCCGTGATGAAGTGATAGTTCTTCACACGTCAAAAACATATCGCGTATTCATGATCGGATTCTTGCCGGGGTTTTCATACATGGGCACAGTTGATGAACGCATTGTTACTCCCAGAAAAAATTCGCCTCGTACTAATGTGCCGGCCGGAAGTGTTGGGATTGCAGGGATGCAAACGGGGATTTATCCGCAAGCCTCGCCTGGTGGATGGCAGTTGATTGGTCGTACTCCTTTAAAAATATTTGATGTGAAAAAAAAATCACCATGCTTGTTTAGTGCAGGCGATTCGGTAAAATTCTATTCCATCGATAAAACTGAATTCGAAAAACTGAATGAGTATTAAAATCCTGAAACCGGCAATGCTAACCACGCTTGTTGGCGATGGGAGGGAAGGCTTCCGAAGTTTTGGTATTGGCCCAGGCGGAGCGATGGATTATTTTGCAATGAAGGTTGGGAATTATTTAGTTGGTAATGATCATGAGGCTGTGATGGAATTGGGATATGCTCCTGCTGAGTTTTTATTTCAAAAGAGTAGCTTGGCTTGCATTACAGGAAAAGGCTTTACGATTCACGTAGACAATGAAATATTTCCATTGTGGAAACCATTCAAGATAAAAGAAGGAGCAATATTAAAATTGATAAAAACCATACCGGGAGCATGGGCATATCTCGCGGTGCACGGTGGATGGAGAGCAGATGAATGGCTTGGTAGCTTAACAACCAACCTGACTGCAAAAGCAGGTGGATTTAATGGAAGAGCACTAAAAAAGGATGATGCAATAGAAGCTAACGAAAGTAAAATCCAAATTGATGAGACAAAAATTCTACCGTGGGGAATCTCAGCAAACGAATTGAGTGGTGTTTATTCCCCGACTAATGAAGTGAGATGCGTTTTATCTATTGAAACAGATTGGCTTTCACCTCTGTCTAAGGATAAATTTCTTTCAGAGCAGTTTGCTGTCTCCAGCCAAAGTAATCGCATGGGCTATCGATTGCAGGGAGCAGCACTTTCATTGAGCGAACGAATCGAAATGATATCGTCACCTGTTGATTTTGGAACAATTCAGCTTTTGCCTGATGGAAACCTGATCATATTGATGGCCGATCATCAAACTACAGGCGGTTATCCGCGTATTGCTTCTGTGATCAAAGCAGACCTGCCTAAACTTGCTCAAATATTGCCTGCCGAAAAAATAAAATTCAAAATGATTTCTTTAGAAGAAGCAGAAAGAGAATTATTTTCAGAGGAGCAAAAACTTGGCGAAATAAAAATGGGGTGTCACGAACGGTTTAAAAAACATTTTGGATAATGACAATTGATCTCAATTGTGATATGGCCGAGGGCGTAGGTAACGAAGCAGAGTTGATGCCTTGGATAAGCTCAGCGAACATTGCCTGCGGCTACCATGCCGGCAATGAAGAGTTGATGAAGAGTACCATTGAACTTTGTCAAAAATACCATGTGGCTGTAGGCGCTCACCCTTCTTTTCCCGACTGGGAAAATTTTGGCAGAACAAACATGAATTTGCCCTCAGAACAAGTTTATCAAATTATAGCTGAACAACTTCAGATCATTCATAAGATCGCAAAACAATTGGGTGTGCAATTGCATCACGTAAAACCTCATGGTGCGCTCTATAATATGGCTGCTCAAGATTCAGCGTTGGCGCGTGACATAGTAAAAGCAGTTAAGGATTTTGACGATCGATTGATTTTATATGGACTTTCGCAAAGCGCAATGATTGAAGAAGCGCAGAAACTAAAGCTGAAAACCGCCAATGAAGTCTTTGCCGATCGCACCTACCAACCAGACGGATCACTTACACCACGCACTAAACCAAATGCCCTGATTAATGATGAAACTCAAGCACTGCACCAGGCAATTCGATTTGTAAAGGAAGGCAAGGTTACTTGTATTTCAGGTGAACAAATTTATTTGAAAGCGGATACCATCTGCCTTCATGGCGATGGAGCACATGCCGTTTCGTTTGCAAAATTGATTCACACCCGATTATTGGAGGAAGGAATTAAAATCACTGCTTTTAAATGAAAAAATCTTTTCTATCAGGCCCTTTAGCGGGTGCTGCATTTCTAATGGCAACATCTGCCATTGGCCCGGGCTTCATCACACAAACCACCAAATTCACTGAACAGCTCAAAGGCAGTTTCGGGTTTGTAATTTTAATTTCTGTTTTGCTCGATATCGGTGTTCAGCTCAATATTTGGCGCTTAGTAAGCGTGAGTAAAATGTATGCGCAAGATTTGGCCAATAAAGTATTGCCTGGAGCCGGATATTTTTTAACAACACTGATCTTACTTGGCGGGCTAGCATTCAACATCGGCAACATTGCTGGCGCAGGATTAGGATTGCAAGTGCTCACGGGATGCAGTGTGGAAACAGGTGCAATTATAAGCTGTGTCATTGCTGCTATCATTTTTTCTGTAAAGGAAGCCGGCACGGCTATGGATATTTTTGCTAAAGTACTTGGCTTTGTGATGATCGGACTCACATTGTATGTAGCATTTAAATCGGAGCCACCCATGGGCGAGGCAGCGATAAAGACTTTTTTTCCTGATCAGATCAATGAGCTGGTAATTCTTACGATTGTGGGTGGTACAGTAGGTGGATACATCAGCTTTGCAGGTGCACACCGGTTGTTAGATGCCGGAATTTCAGGAAAAGAAAATCTGGCTCGGGTCTCAAAGAGCTCGGTCTCAGCAATTCTAATCGCCTCACTCATGCGTACGATTCTATTTATCGCAGTGCTTGGCATTGTGTGGCAAGGAATTTCTTTGGGCAACGATAATCCTGCTGCTGTTGTGTTTGAAAGTGCTGCCGGAAGAATCGGATACAAAATTTTTGGATTGGTTTTATGGAGTGCTGCCATTACTTCTGTAGTGGGGTCAGCTTTTACATCTATTTCCTTCGCAAGGTCAATTCATCCATTATTAGAAAAATATTTTCGCCATATCATCATAGCCTTCATCATTTTCTCCACGATTGTCTTTCTGATCATTGGACAGCCGGTGAAAGTGTTGATTGTTGTGGGTGCAATAAATGGATTGATCTTGCCTTTTGCACTGGCTATCATTTTATCGGCCGCATGGAAGAAAAATATTTACGCAGATTACAATCACCCGAAATGGCTCTCACTGATTGGCTGGATCGTTGTTGTGGTGATGACCTACATGGGTGTGAGGGGAATAAGCACCTGGCTTTGAAATACTGGCAGTTTTTTCAGCCCTTTTTCAAATTCTATCTATGAAACAAGCCTAAATAAACGTCTCCAAGCTTGATTTTCAGTCCCGGTGGTGGTACTTAAAGTTAAATGGAAAAGCACGAAACTGCCCTTCCATTTCTCACATTTTTCGCTTACATTCATTTGTCTTTTTGTCTCACCTAAAATTTTCCCGCCTATGAAAATCTATGACGACAAACACATCAAAAACATAGTACTGCTCGGTGCGCCCAAAACCGGCAAAACGCTACTTGCCGAAGACATGCTCTTTGAAGCGGGTATCACACACAGGAGGGGTACCATCGAAGGAAAAAATACGGTGAGCGATTATCACGAGATTGAGCAGGAGCGAGGTAATTCGGTGTTTGCTACGGTACTTCACACGGAATGGCGCGACTATAAAATTAATATCATCGACACGCCCGGTTTTGATGACTTTGCCGGTGAGATGATTGCGTCACTTCGAGTAGCCGATACTTGTGTGGTCGCGATTAACGCGCAGCATGGCGCTGAGGTGGGCACTGATTTGATCTGGAATTATGTAAAACAATTTGATAAGCCCGTGATCTTTGCCGTCAATCAGGCCGATCATCCAAAGGCCGACTTTGATAAGGCGCTTGCATCTTTGAAAGAACATTATGGAAATGCGGTTATTCAGATGCAGTATCCCCTGAATCAAGGAGAGAGTTTCAACTCCATCATCGATTTGTTGAAAATGGTGATGTATAAATTTTCCACAACAGGTGGCAAGCCGGAAAAACTCCCGATACCCGATTCAGAAAAAGAAAAGGCCGATCGCCTACACAATGAATTGGTTGAGAAGGCCGCAGAGAATGATGAAAAATTGATGGAGAAATATTTTGAAAAGGGCACTCTTGATGAAGACGAGATGCGCGAAGGCCTGAAGCTCGGGATGGTGCATCATGATTTATTCCCAGTGTTTGTGATGTCGGGCAAGAAGAACATGGGCACGGGAAGGATGATGGGTTTCATCGATAATGTGGCCCCCTCACCCATCGATGCTAAACCTGAAAAGACATCTTCAGGAAAAGAACTTACATTCGACCGCAACCAACCTGCGGTCTTATTTATTTTTAAGACTCACCTCGAGCCCAATCTTGGCAAGCTTTCTTACTTCAAAGTGATGTCGGGTGAGGTGACTCCAACTTCGGAACTGATCAACACTCAAACCGGTTCGGTTGAAAGATTCCATCAACTTTTTATAATGGATGGAAAGGCCCGCAACCCCGTAGAAAAATTGGTGGCAGGAGATATTGGTGCAACACTAAAATTGAAAGATACATTTACCAACCAGACACTTCATGCCAAAGGATTTGAGGTGGAAGTTGAACCGATTGTGTTCCCTGAACCGCGCATGCAGGTAGCGGTGATCGCGCTCAGCAAAAACGATGATGAAAAAATTGGAGAGGTATTGGGTAAAATTCATCAGGAGGATCCAACGTTGCAGGTAGGATTCTCGAAAGAATTAAAGCAACTGATTATTTCAGCGCAAGGCGAATCTCATCTCACTGTTTGTAAATGGTTTTTGGAAAACCTGTACAAACTGCACGTTGATTTTGTCACCCCACGAATTTCTTATCGCGAAACTATTCGTAAACCGATGAGTGCAAGTTACCGCCACAAAAAACAATCGGGTGGTGCCGGACAGTTTGGTGAAGTATACATCAAGATCGAGCCGTATTATGAAGGAATGCCAGAGCCAACGGAATTCAGCGTGCGAGGCAAAGAATTTATCGACCTCGAGTGGGGAGGCAAACTTGTGTTTTATAATTGCATAGTTGGCGGTGTGATCGATGCGCGCTTTATTCCGTCTATATTAAAAGGAGTAATGGAGAAAATGGAAGAGGGACCGATCACGGGCTCGTACGTGCGAGATGTTCGCGTGATGGTGCACGATGGCAAAATGCATCCGGTAGACTCAAATGATATTTCATTTAAAATTGCTGGCATGATGGCCTTCAAAGATGCATTCATGAAAGCCGAGCCTCAATTGCTAGAACCCATCTGCGATCTGGAAATAAAAGTGCCCGAAGAAATCATGGGCGATGTGATGGGCGATTTGCAAACGCGCAGAGCGTTGATCATGGGCATCGATACCAGCGGAAATTATCAGGTGATCAAGGCGCGAGCTCCTTTGGCTGAACTCGATAAATATTCAACTTCCCTTCGCTCTATTTCGCAAGGACGTGCCAGTTTCACCCAGCGTTTTGCGGATTACGTTCCTGTTCCATTTGACCTACAGCAAAAGTTAGCGAAAGCAACTGTTGGATCGGAGTTGGTGGGCGCATAGACTAAGATGCAGCGAATTCCTTCAGTCTGTATCCTCATAGACCGAAACATAATAGTTCGTGAGGACACGAATTTGGCTGTGGCAAGCGAGAGGCAGTTAAAACGGAGATGTTTGGCTAGTCAAACAAAAATTATCGGGCAAGTCACAAATTTCTCAGCAGAGAAACTAAAGTAGTATTTGACTCGTTGAGGATGGTTTATCCACATTCTCAGTCATGACTAAAAAGAAAATCCTCGCTATCTGCGGAAGTACAAGAAAAACTTCTAGCAATTTAAACCTGATCAATGCAATCGTTGATCTAACTAAAGAAAAATTTGATGTTACCATTTTTAACGGCCTTGCTGTTATTCCTCATTTCAATCCTGATCTTGATAATGAAACTCCGCCAGAGATAGTAGACAGTTTTCGTAAGCAATTGAAGGAAGTCGATGGAATCTTGATCTGCACGCCCGAGTATGCCATGGGAGTACCGGGCACTTTAAAAAATGCGATCGACTGGACGGTGTCTTCGTGCGAGTTTTCACATAAGCCCGTGGCTTTGATCACTGCATCTTCGCTTGGCGAAAACGCACATGAGTCTTTGCTAATGACGTTAAAAATAATAGAGTCGAATATTACCGAGCAGACTCAACTGATTATTTCTTATGTGAAGACAAAAGTGAGTCGCGACAATAAAATAACCGACAACCCAACCTTGGAGCAGGTCAGCTCATTGATCAATTCATTTGATGAACTGATCAATGAAACTAAAACCGCACCAATTCAAGGTTGATTTATATTAATTCTTTTTCTTTTTCGCTTGCCCCGGAGGCAATTGAGAATTCGAAGCTTCTGATTTCTTCTGCTGGCCAGGGGCGAATTCTTTAGCGGATTGCTGACCTGCAGCTTTCTTCTGTTGGCCTGGGGCAAATGGCTTAGCGGATTGTGTTCCGGATGCTTTCTTTGCCTGCCCTGGAGGAACGTTACCCTGTACAAATACACCAGATGAACATTGGCTTAATAAGAAAACGATTGCCAATAATGACACTAGACGAATAAAACGGTTTTTCATTGAAAGTATTTTAGGCAGCAAAGATGTGGTTGCGCATGCGCGCTACATCTGCAATTGAGCCTAATAACTTACACGTGTTTTAAAAGTTGCTGATGTTTTTCTTGTTAATAGTGTGGACAAGAACCTTGTTTGAGATTTTCAAAGTGTCATGTTGGAAGACCATAGCCGTCAAGCCAATGTCGTTAGATAGCGAAGCAATTCAAAGTTCCAGATTTAAAATTCAAAATCAGCTTAGTCCAACATTGTTGAATCTTGAATTTTAAATCCTGAATCAATGTCGTTGACTGGGAATCCTTTACTTGCAGGCCCCTTAACTTAGAAACGACATTGGCCGTCAAGCTAAGGTGTGGCGTGCTCAACTATCTCAAAACGTAGAACATATGCGCGACTGAACACTTGCATTCCATAGTTGTTGAGTGCTCGCGCGTACATTAACACAGGGATACTCGATCGCTTGCGATCGAGTATCCCTGTGTTCGTCTTTTGGTTTTCATTTCGAGTCGCCAGCGGTTCGAAGTGAAAACCAAAATAGCTTAGCACGGACTACATGCTATTTCTTTGAACTGAATGATGAACCCGCGCTCCGGCACTCCTTAGTTCAAACCTCTTTCTTAGATTGCACCGCTTAGCTTGAGGGCCAATGTCGTAGTTGAGGCGAGGCAATTCTAAGTTCCAGATTCCAGATTCAAAATTAGCTTAGTCCAACAATGTTGAATCTCGAATTTTAAACTTTGAATCAATGTCGTTAACTGGTATCCTGAACTTACAAGCCCTTAACTAGAAACGACATTGCCTTGACGGCCATGGTTGGAAGACCTGACTGGCACGGAAATATTAAGTCAATCTATCACGGAATGAGCCGAATCAATTTTATCCCTACTCCAAAATCCTGTGCATTGTTGAGTTCCGAAGACACAAGGGACAAAACGTCTTTAATTGTCCAGTCATCTTGCAGATAAAACATAATTGTTGAAGAGCGGTCTGCCCTGCCAAAACGGTATGAAAAATTTAGTGCCAGATACTCACTTCCGCTAATGAGGCCACGGGCAGCCCTTCGCTGATTGGTTACGGGAATAGGGTTCTGGGGAGTCCAATACTCTGGAATGTAATTCGTTTTTATTCCAATGTCTTCTGGATTGAGATAGGTTTGCACTCTCTCTTTTGTGCTTACGGGAGTTGTCATCCCTTGCATTTCAATTCCAATTGTAACCCGTTTGTGATTTTTAAAATCGAAATTATGCCCCAATAAAAATCGGTAACCTGTCACAACATCCGTATAATTAAAATCAAAATTTTCCTGGCGGATCCGTACCATTTTATCATGCTGAGCGACATATCCAACCGCAAGCGTTATCCCATAATTTTTTGTAACCTGTTTTGTGATAGCGGACCCGATGAGGACACCGGCCGAAAGGTATTCTCGGGCACGGTTGAGGGGAACCCCCACTTGAGCATCTATATTCAGCGTCCATAATAACTTATGCTTAGCGCTTCGAATAATATCAAAAAAATGCCGGTAACCCGCGTCCATAGTGCCCATGTGAATCGCACGGGGTTTTACTTCAAGTGTACGGCCTTCGCGGTCGGTAAATTTCATTTCAGCTAAATTGAATCCGTCCAGTATACGATAAGCATTTTCATTGTGGATCATTTTATCAAAACCCTCAATGGCTCGATCGCTGACTATTGCATCAATGAAGCTCCCTCCTCCTACGAGCATATTCGCGTTAATCGAGGCATATAGCTCTCCGTGCACAGAAGTTTTTCGGGTGTAGGTTATTGTAGCGCTCCGGATCACACCGTCTGCTGAATAGAGCTGGTAACGGTGTGTTGCTTGATCATAAGAAGGATGGTACGTAGCATTCCATGGGTCCAATAAATAAGGCTCGATTGCATCCGGATACTCCAGAACCCCGGAAGGATTCCATGTATTCCCGGAGTGGTAATCAAATAAAATTTCGTGATTGCTTGCGATCGGGGAAATTCTAAAAGGAACGCGCATTGAAAAAATACGGACGGGCTCGTTTGCACGGGTATCCACCACTGGCGCATGCTCAACAGGAGCCGATGCCGGAGTTTCCGTCTGGGCAATTGCTCCGTGGATCACAAAGATGAAAATGCAAAACCAAACTTTGTTTTTGTATTTGTCATTGGGGAGAAATCCTTTCACGTTGAAATTTTTCTGTAATCTGGCAATTGGGTATACTCCTAATATGTATTTCAAAAACTGAATGATAGCCTCAAAGATCATTTATTGAAAATAAATAACAATTGTGGTTGAAGAAAACTTCTTCATTGCCATTTACCAAAGAACCTCTGACTGGCACGGAAAGCTTCTTTGCCGGCTCTTAAAAGTTTTCTTTTCGCGTTTCCATTTCACCCCGAAGGTGGTGACATGTTTATAGATTTTCAGAATATAAACATGCGACCCCGAAGGGGTCGTACAACGTTTCTATAAAAATGCCTAGCTATAAACATTGAACCCTTTCAGAGTCTGATCAATTAGCTTTGATGACTATGGTCGGAAGACCTGACCGGCACAGAAGGGGTGTGAAATAAATAATAAGCAATCCTCACTTCCAAGCAGTGTCTCGCCTCGGACACTGCGTTGAGTTTTAATTTCGCGGAGTCCGAAGCGAGACTCCGCTAAGAAGAGATGTGGAGAAATCCTTTCACGTTGAAATTTTTCTGCATCCGACAATCAGGTATACTCCTAATAATGTATTCAAAAACTGAATGATAGCCTCAAAGATCATTTATTGAAAATAAATAACAATTGTGGTTGAAGAAAACTTCTTCATTGCCATTTACCAAAGAACCTCTGACTGGCACGGAAAGCTTCTTTGCCGGCTCTTAAAAGTTTTC
>JACOSO010000018.1 GCA_016178785.1 Bacteroidota bacterium
GTAGCCAACCCGGTTGGTGATTTGGGAAATAAATCGCAAACAACCCACGACTGAAGTTGCGGGTTTCCTTGCCTTGGAGGATCTATGAATAAAAACCGTACAGTTGGTTGCGTTTTATGATTTCGAAACAAAATAAACCCTATACTCCTGGTATTACAAACTCAAAATGGTAAGAAATATGCCAATGACTATCAGAAACAAAAGCACAAAATTCAAGGTTCAACCTTTCACTCTCCCAAAGACGCAATACCATGCCGGAATGGTGTTTTCCGGAGAAGATTATCATAACAAGGTCCATCGACTGGCTGACCTGTTTGTTAAAGGAGGGGCAAAAGTCGGGTTGATCACCAACTCGAGTCTCTTTCACCTGGCCAGTTCAACCTATCACATCCCTTATTCTGACCTGGCGGCGATGTATCAATACGCTTTGAGTCCCTATATTCGTCTGTCGAAAACAGATAGCGAATTAATTAATCTGACCTCTTTGGTTTTCGGCCACCTGGTCTATCCGGATCTACCGATACCCGATCATGAACGGACGCTCCTTTCGTCAGGCATTTTACTTGCGTTTGAGAATAAAGGGCCTTTTCTAAAAGGGACCGACATCATCGATTTGCTTCGCACGATTCCAGGTGGAACAGTTCTTTCGGAGAAGCTCTCTGTTTTCTTCCCGCGAGTAAATTATTTTTTTGGCTATAACAAATTCACAATTAGACCCCACAAGAACACCTTCGAACTCCGGGATTTTCAGTTTGTTCCTCCCTCAATCCGGGGATACGCCGTTCTGCTCGTCCTTTTTCAACTCCTCGTGAATATCAAATTGTCTCCCTCCAAACGGACTCCGGTGATTATCATCGATCATCTCTGGACCGATCTGGTCAACGGAGCGGGAAGAGAGTTTTTGATCCTGATGAGTAACACCCTGCGGCAAATGGGTGGATTTCTCATTCTGACTACGCCCGATGCTTCGGTTTTTAACCTGCCGGATGTGGTATCTCTCTATTCGTCCGTGATCGACAAAGTCTTTTGTTTCCGCGTTTTGCCGTATGACCTGATCGAGTTATGCACGGAAACCAGGCAGAAAGCAAAAGAGCGCTATATCATAAAAACACAGCCGGAAGCGGCTGAATTGGTTGGAGAAGAGATCTCCTGTTTTGATTGCCGGGTCAGGCCCCTCACTCAGTTTTACGAATCGGAATCTCTCGGAGTTCCTCTCTGCCAGGCCTGTTATGATCTGAAGAAAAGAGTCTCTCTGGTCTCCGAAACCGTTTCGGCCGAGATGGGTGTTGGATTTGAACGGATTACCCCCTCTCGAGAGACGTTCTCACCGGTAGAACAGGCTAAAAAGCTCCTTACCAAATATCGCGGCTACAGGAAAAACCCACGACTCTCTAAGGAATTTTATCTTTATTTGAAAAGAAGGGGAGAGATCGTTAAAGAGGTCGCCGCAGTATGTTTTCATTGTCAGAAAAAGCAATCTGGAACCTTTTACCGGCTGAAAAGCCGTCACCAGTTTCTTTTTTGCCAGGATTGCGTGTTAAAAAAAGTAATAGAGATGAACGATCGATTCAACTCATATCGAAGCCAGGTGAACGACCTGTTTGGTTTCTTCTGGCTCCTGACACATCAAAGATTAATCACGGAAAGGAAAAAGATCTCTTTGAATTTTGGCCTTATCCCCCTTCCAGGGGAAAAGGAGAACCAAATCCAGGAGATCGCGCTTACTGCAAACCGAAGTGTTGTCATATCACTGTCACCGGCCACTCTTAAACAATATCCAATGATGGAGAACTATGTCCATTTTGTTTCAATGGGACCGGGTGAACTGAATCCGTTTTACCGGCTCGATTATATCGACTCATCCCGGTTAATTGCCCTCACCGCGATCATCGGGCAAATGGTTTGTCCCGACCGGCCCCTCACAGATGAAGAGACTCAGCGGGTGGCGAGTGCCTTATGGACGGTCTCCCGTAAACATCAAAGAAAAACAACCTTTCTCCTGATCGCGGAAGCGCTTTTAGCTCAAAATAGCGCTTTAGCCCAATCGATAGGCCGTACCCTAAAGGATTTTGTATCCGCTGACTCCAGAAAACCTCTCTTTGAAGGGAAAAGAGCCTACCACCCTCCCAGAAGAATTACATTTTATTCGCTTGAATTGCTTTCTCTGGACCCTTCCATACAAGTCACTGCGTTTCTCTTGCTCCTTTTCGAGATTCTGGCCGATCGGCCCGAGGATCCGGAAGCTTTTCCCTCCGAGGAAACCGAACTGATTATTCTCGATGGAACGGTCCCGCTGCTTAAGAAGGTGGCGTCTCCCGATTTGATGGGGATGTTTTTCAGAAACGCGAAGGACTGGAATCATTCGATCATACAGATTATCGATACGCCCGAACTCATCGACAATCTCTCGCCAGCGATTAGAAGGGAGATGGACGGCACAATTGGTTCGGATACGAAGAGCAAAATAACTCTGCAATGCAAAGAGCTGTTATTTTCGCAGTACCTTGATCACAAATTTCAGGAAAGAGGAATAGATACTTTTAACTTGATCTTAGGAACATTCATGAAGGAAGAACGGGACGGCTATACTTCCGATGATTTAATTCTTTATGAAAATATTGAAACTGATTGGGAGATCCGGCAATTTGAGCTGATCGCCCTGGCCATCCGGGAATATCATTCGGAAAATTCGTTATGTGAAGGAACACAGGTTGTATAGACATTATTTCGATTATCGGTCTAATTTCGAGGCAATTAGAAAGCTGTTTGGCTACACCCAGGCAGAACTTGCCAAAATGATCGGAACAACCCAAAATTATCTAACCTTGATTGAAACGGGTAAAGGAAAATCCACGCCCGTAATAAAGAAAGTCGCGAAATTATTACAAATCAATCCGGCCTTCCTTTCAGAATCCTCTGATGCCCCGGGAAAGCTTATTTTTTTAGGCGACTTTTATGTTTTTGCGCTCAAGTCCAATGATTTTCAGCCTTATATTTTTCTTCTTAAATGTCATTCGGGGTATTCACGTTTTATCGAGGTGGTATATATCTTTTCAGACGGTCCATTATCAACTAAACCAAGATCCAGTTCCTATCCAAGGCCTCTGGAAGGGGTCGGAGTAAAAGACGATCGAGGAACAATCTTCTTCTTTAAGGGTCAAGACGGCCGAAAACTCGATACGGTTATTCTCAATATGACGCCGCCTTCACATGGTCCAATAAGGGGTTTTGGAAGAAGTCGTTTCTCCAGCCAGCCGGTTTTTGCGCCAGATATGATTGAAAGAAGAATTAAGGCCCCCGCAGAATTGAGTAATAAGATCCACGATGGGACAACCACTAGGTCTGATATCTCCAAGCTCTTTTTCAGCCCGGATTATTTTAAAAAACTGGCCGAGTGGCATTCAAATGTGGCCTGCCGATGATGAAAAATAATCTGAATGACAATCTGATGCGGGAGCATGAGTGAATCCCCTCCTGTCTGAATTTATAAAGAAGAAGGAAAAGCAGTACGTCATTCCTCAACGAAAAGGAACAGCAAAGGGAGAGCCGATAGGATTTTCAAAGGCGAAATATGAAGTGTGCCTCAGGTTTCTTTATAGAATTAAACTTAAAGAGATCGCATCTATTTTTAATATTTCGTATGGCGTTCTCAGAAGATGGGCGATTGAAGAAGACTTCAAACAGGCTGTTCAACAAGTCCGAGACGAATTCGGAGAGCATTTTGTGAATATCCTTAAACAGAAATTGGAAATCTGGCATCAAGACAATCATAATATTTATTCTTTGTCCCCGCGACGCGATATATTCTTCATCCCTTACCAACATATCGACTCCGCTGTTTTTTCTGATTACCAAGACTATGATCCGTTGCTGAGAGAAATGATTGAAAACAAGATCATCACGCTCCTTAATCAGCCGCTGATGTCCCGTTTTATTTTAGTCGTTATTAACCTTTTCAAAACTCTTGGGCGGGGTAAAAAAGGCCCTGAAATCGGATTTGAAAAGATAATCGGGGAGTTAAGAAATTTGGCGGGTTGTTTAATTACTAAAGGACTAAAAAATATCGCCGCCGCTTCAGATCACCATGACCATGATGAGCGACAATACATCGGTCACGTTGCAGAGGTCCTGGAGGATTGGGTTGTCCACAAAACCTTTTCTGAATGGAAAAATGAGCAAAAGGTAACATAAATTACCCTTCTCAATGCTTTTCTGTTGTTTTGTCCCTCAGAAATCTATTATCCTCATTTCGAAATGAAACTCCGAAACTCAAAAAAAGTCCATCCACACCCGTCCCCGGGGAAAATAGGTGTAAAAGCCCTTCTCGTCGTTGACCAACAGCCCATCCGGAAAAAGATCCTCGCTAAATTGAAATCCGCGCAGAACAGATTGATTAAGACAAAACAGGAATTGATCGATCACCTGACGATGGTTCGTCCGGCCTATCACAGCTGGGTGGCCAGTATTACCAGGGAGAAATATGAGTCCCTTGAAAAACTCAATCGCCAGATCGAAGAACGCGGCATGCTCCTTGATCGTATCGAACAACTCTATTTTGAGGAAGATCTCTCCTCCACGATGGCTTATCGATTGGCTCTTCAGGAATACGAAGAGGATCAATTGGAAATGGATTTGGATGATCCTGACGACCAGGAGCCTGATTTTATTTTTAATCAAGACCCTGAGAAAGAAGCTTTTAGCGAAGAGGAACTTTTCGAGCGATTTATTCATGGATTTGAGTCCCATCGGAATGGGGGGAGCCGGTCAGGCTATTATCGGAAGGAAACAGCCTTTGAGCGGATACAAAAATTAGAAAAAGAACAAAAGATTCGAACGCTCTATCGGCAGATGGCTCGACTCCTTCATCCGGACACCGGTATGGAGTCGAATAAGCCGGCACGGGAGCTTTGGTCCGAGGTGGTCGATGCCTATAAGGCAAAGGATTTGGCAAAATTAGAAATGCTGTGGGTTTCGGTCCAGTTGATGGCAGACCCTAATTCGTCTTCTGTGGGTCTTTCCGATCTAAATCAGTTTATTGATTTTCTGTTGGTTCATACCCATCAAATCAACAAAGAAAAGAGAGAGTACGCGGCACACGATCCATCCTGGGATTTCCAGGCCAAGGACCGGAAAGAGCTTTCCAAAATAATTTTATCCGGCTTATCAAAGGCGGAAATGGCACTGAAAAGAACCCTTAAAGAGATTGAGGCCGAAATAAAGCACTTTGAGGGATTCTCAAAAAAGAAAAAGGCTCAATTTGATTAAAAATATTCCGTTTTCCAGTTTCCTTGCTCTATCGGGTTTAATCCCATTTAAGGGTTAAACCCTCTAATTAGGTGAAACGGGCTTTCTCTCTTTACTTCCTTTCATCTTGAAAACTTATTGTAAAAGAGAAGCTTTTTCCGAAATGGAGGCGCGGGTATGGCCGACAATCAAGAACCAGAGTGGAAAGACATCAGTTATTTACCCTTTATCGGGAATTTAATTGATCATGGGGTGAAAGACAACGAGGATCATTATAATACACTTCTGGAAGCCAAACCCAAAACCCATGTACTCGATGATTATACCATTGGACGAGTTTTCAAGATCTATGGCGAACAAAGAGATTTTCATAAAGTATATGAAGAACAAATAGTCCGGTGGAAAAAGCTCGCGCTCCCGAATGAGACTTTAAATGAATTAAATCGGTTAGAGAAACAACTCGAAAAAGACTTGGAGCTTTTGAACAACATTTTGTCTCTGGCCGAAGAATTAAAGAAAGGCACAATCGATACCATCCTGGCCAAAGACGATATGGATCTGGGCTTTGAAGTCCTCGAAGGGAAGAGAGCCCTACCCTTTATGGATCGGCCAGGGAGGCAAGGAAAGTCAGAACAACCCTCCGGAAAACTGCCCACCGTTTTTTCCGCGGAGCAACTGCAAATCGCCTCGATGATCGACCAAAAGGTCAAACAAATCCTCAAAGCAGACGGGGATACCGTCGAGATTCTCAGGGAGATGCACGATTATATGCCAGGATTCAAAAAAATCATGGAAAGCACAACTCCGGAAGAGTTTAACGAGCTCGGCTGGCA
>JACOSO010000012.1 GCA_016178785.1 Bacteroidota bacterium
ACTCACGCCACGGCCAGGCGTTCGTAAGCGACCTCACGTACTGGCCGCTGCAAAATGGGGGCTGGGCCTTCCTGGCGACCTGGCTGGATTTGTACACACGCCAGCTTGTGGGCTGGTGCGTGGCCGCAAACATGGAAGCGCGCGTTGTCAGCCGCGCCCTGTAGCAAGCGATCGTGCGCCTCAAACCGCCGCGCGGCTTGCTCCTGCACAGTGATCGCGGCGGGCAATACGTTGATGCAGAGTTTCGCGCTTTGCGCGCGGCCAATGGCTACGAACAAAGCATGAGTCGCGCGGGCGAGACCTACGACAATGCGCACGCGGAAAGCTTGTTTTCACGCTACAAAGCGGAGCTGCTTCGGCGACGGCGCGGAACGCGCCGTCGCCGAAGCAGAACTCGAATCGTTTGATTACATCGAACGCTATTACAACCCCATTCGTCGGCATTCAGCTTTGGGCTACCTGAGCCCACAAGATTTTGAAGCCGCCTATTATCAAACAGCGAAAATGGACTCGCTCAAATTACAAGAAAGGACTTAAGCTAAGAGAGTCACGTGTCCACCAAAACGTGACCACCTCAGTCAGCCATCATCACTGGCACGCAACCGTAGCTGATTTAAGAAAAGCGGTGGATGGCTACTATCAAAAAACCGGATAATTTCGGCCCGACATCTAGGTGTGTTTTACATATAGCACATAGATTCAACTATTAAGGCCATTTTTAAAGGTAGTGTAATTTGACCTGAATAGTACTTGCCAGCGCTAAAAATAAAGCATGTGGAGACCATGCTGCAATTGAGATAGGTATTGTCCCTCGTTTGCCTGCTGCCTCAAAGATACTTAATATTCCCCAGAAGAGCAGAGCTAGAGCGGCGCTAATTGCAATGGAAGAAAATCTTGATTGATATTGTCTTCGTATCTGCAAAAGGCAAACTGGAAAAGCTAAAAAAAGTAAAGTAATACATGCGAAAGGGAAAGCGATTTTCTGCATTTGTTCCATGCGTAATGCAGTAGTGGGCAAGCCTGTTCTTTCAACTTGTAAGATATAATTTTGGAGCTGGTTAGAGGTCATCTTATTCGCCTCATGATTGGCCCTTTCATGTAGCGATTCGCGATTTATTAGTTCTGGGGGCGGCTCACTCAGGTTTATAAACTCAAAGTTAGCGAGTCCGTTATCCCCAATTTTATAGCGAAAGCTAGCTGACGCATACGCGCTATTAGCGAGCGTGTTAACTGCGTCAAAGTGAATTACTTCATCCAAGTAGTAGTCAGGATTGGTCAATTTAAAAATTAAAGCTGTTAGCCTTTGATTACCGTTGTTATCAATTAAACGATAGCCAAAAATTGTAGCCGAGTCTTCGTCAGACACCCATTGTCTATCAAATGCGATTGTTACATCTTCCAATGTTTTACCTTTAATTTTCCGATAGCGATTATCCTGTTGCCGATTACTAAAAGGAAGAAATGTTTCGGATAAAAATAAAATACCGAGAAATATCGAGCAAGCTGCTATAATGATAGGTAAGGTAAGACGTAATGGATGAGTCGTGTAGTAGAATAAAATGGTCAATTGCCCGGTTCTTGCTAAAGCAGTTGCGGTGGTTGCTACTGCGAGAAGTATGCTAAAGGGAATAATATAATAAATAACCTGTGGAGAAAGCCAAGCCAAATAGCTTAGAGCAAAGCCCAGCCTAACATTATTTCTGACAAGAGAGGGTGCTATATCAAGGAGTGTAAACAGGATGATTGTGGCAGCTAAGATCGCCAATATCAGCGCAAAAAATTTAGCAAACTCGCTAATAACTAAATAATGCCCTAAATTAAAAGATGGAGACCTATTGCTTCTCTCAAAGCGATTTAGGAGGGTATCTTTTTTTCCATAGGTAAATGTGAGCGTTCTCCTGAAACGTAAGAAACAAGTGCTAATTGAGCTTAACATGCTTATGTAGTTTTTGGTCAGTATCCATTTGAGGGTTACTAAGGTCAAACAAGGAGCTAAGAATCCTAATAGCAGACTTTGATGGCTTATCACCCTATTCCTCAATGCTAGATTCTGACAATAAGTTATTGAAGCATGGAAAATCACGAGGAGCAGAAAACCTGAGAGGAGTAAAAAAGATCTTCGCGCAGATTTTGCATGTAACTTATTAGTTAATACCAACACACAGAGCGAAGCAAAAATACAAGCGAATGCATTAGCAACACGTTTGAACACTTCGACTTCGATTTCATTTTCGATTTCATTATGTAAAGCGACTTCTGGTTTCTTCTTCTGTAACCTGCTAATTAAGCTACTCATGCTAGATAACTGAACAGGGCTATCGAATTCAGCTTCAGTTGGTAAAATTGAAGTAGGGTGTTTTGCAGGGGTAATCTTAATTATATTTTCCTTGAAGACACTTGTAATATGATCCTCGGTGGATAGCAGGTTGTCGATGAGGACTCCATTCGACAACCTAAGCTCAAAGAAGTTTAGGCTCTCATTGAGCGGTGCTAAGCTGCCTGACTTGGCAGCAAGTAACTGAATTTTATCTTGTGCCTCATCCTTCCTGAGAAGTAAAATCCCGTTCCACCTTCCAGTCTGTTGATCAACGCTTTTGACTTTAAACAAAAGCCCTGGAAACTCCGATACAAATGTCTGAGGTTTAATTTGGGTTGCTGCCTTGCCTAATGCGAGATTGTTTCGGGCATCTTTTAGTTTAGCAATTGCTTGTGGTGCGATATTCCAATTCAGTAACAAGGTCAAAACAAACCCAACCACACCTATACAAATAAAAGGCCCTTGTTTAGTAAGCCAATTAAGACCGCTAGCCTCAAATACCCCCCATTCATGATCGGCAACGAAGCGGGAAAGCGTCACAATTTCGCTAATTACAATGGCAACAGGCAGTGTGAAGGTAAAAATTGGCGGTAACAGGCTTGCTAGAGTTTGGAATAATACCTGCCAAGTGATCAGTGGGGAAATCAACAACTCGCTGTTTCGCGAAAGTTGCTGACAAAGCACTAAAATTGTCAAAATCGCTAGGGTGATAAGACAAAGCGGAAGTATTTCTAAAATCAAGTAACGGGGAACTAGTCGATTAATACTGGTAGCAGAAAGCATTGATATGATTAAGTCCGAGTCTGATAATAGTTATTATGAAAATTAAACACTACAATCACCTGAAACATTGATCAATCTTACCCGATACTCAGCTAATGACTCACTAACTCCAAAATGGCGGGCAATCGCAGCTAATGTAAATCCTTGAGTAAGCATCAATCGCAGACCATGATAGGGGACAAGTGCGGCAGCACCTACACCATATGCTTCAGACTCTATTTTGAGATCATATTCTCTAGCTCCTGCAATATCTGAAGAAATTCGATTTCGCCGATGACCCAATAACACATGACAAATCTCCTCCATTAACGTTGCAACAAGTCTGTTTGGTGCCTGTGTAGCGTTCAATACTATAAGCACACTACCATCTTGTTGAGTACCCGAAGAAATTCCAGACCAATGCCCCGCACTATCTATAAGCAAAACTTTGGCATTAATTTCCGACATCTCAGATACATCCTTCACAAACATAACCTTCATACCAAGCTGGACGGCTAGATCATATGGATTTAATCGAGCAAGGGATGTTAACTGAGCAAAATTACGAATTTGAATCGCGCTTTTCTCGTATTCCCTCGTTCTGCCGCGAAGAGTTCCCAACATTACGCCGATACCCCTCATATGCAATTCGAAAAAGCTCTGATAACGCATACGCTGTTTCAGGAGTCAATTCTGGATCTGCTCTCAAATACGCTTCAACAATTGAGGGGGTAGGTTCATTTGGATAGTGCACCACCATTTGAGACCTTTCAGTCCAAAGACTATCAGCCAACCCTACAATCCTTTCAATTGGAATTTCTAACCATCGGCAAAGTTTTGCCAATGTCGTCGCATCAGGAATAAAACCCTTTGCTGTCTCAATCCTAGATAACGTCGAGGGGCTAACTCCAGTGAGTTTAGCTACGGCCCGAAGAGAAAGATGTCCAGCTTCTCTCTTTCGGGTCACATGTTTTCCCAGTTCCTTGACGTTAATCAAGTCTGCACGATTCGCTATCATTTATCTATCCCTCCAAACCAAATTTATCTTGGCAAGCCAACCAGCTGCCAATTGGTCGGACGGCAAAAAATGCTCAAGGCTTATTTTATAATGTCCCGTTCGGTCTCAATCTATTTGAGTCGCCAACGCAACAGCGACCCTAAGCGTACCTTCTTTACTGCAATCTTCTACAAGCCACCAGGGCAATCACATTTAATTTCGGAGTATTTCCAATTTTCGCCCAGTAAGCGCGTGGCTTCGACCGTTGCCCTGTCCCTGTACAAGCCACTGTCTCTGGCGGTGGTAGCTGACTTATGCGGCTAATAGCGACTTTAATTAGGCATAATCTTACGTGCCAGTTTGCCAACTATTCAAATACTCGACCATCTCAGAGGTCAATTGATCTATTTTGATATCCATCGCTGCTAACTTTAAGGTAGCAATTTCTTCATCAATCTCTACAGGTAATAAATGGATATTAGGTTCAAGTTCGCCTTTTTTCTTGATCAGATACTCTGCGGACAAAGCTTGGTTGGCGAAGCTCATATCCATTACGCTGGCTGGGTGCCCTTCGGCAGCCGCAAGATTGACTAGGCGCCCTTCACCTAAAACGATTACAGATTTGCCACTTTTTAGCCGGTACTCCTCCGTCCATTGCCGAACTGCTTTTACCTCGCTAGACAACTCTTTTAACCCTACAAGATTCAGTTCAAGATCGAAATGCCCAGAGTTACAGACGATCACGCCATCTTTCATTACTGAAAAATGATGCTTATCAATGACATGACGATTGCCAGTCACAGTAATAAAAATATCGCCATGCACTGCGGCGGCTTCAATTGGCATCACACGAAAGCCATCCATAACAGCCTCTAGCGCTTTGACAGGGTTGATCTCTGTGACAATTATGTTGGCCCCCATACCTCGGCCACGCATTGCTACCCCTTTACCGCACCAACCATAACCAACCACAACAATTGTTCTACCAGCCAGTAAAATATTGGTTGCGCGGATGATGCCATCCAGTGTGCTTTGCCCTGTACCATAACGATTATCGAAGAAATGCTTCGTTTGTGCATCATTAACGGCGATCGCGGGAAAGGTCAACTTGCCTTCCTTTAGCATTGCTCTGAGCCGAACAATGCCAGTGGTGGTTTCTTCCGTTGAACCAATAATGTCAGGGATTTGATCGGGGCGATGTTTAACTAATGTCGCCACTACGTCGGAACCATCATCAATGATGATCTGCGGTTTGTGATCAAGCGCCATTTCAACATGGCGCAAATAAGTTTCTGTGGATTCACCTTTTATCGCAAAGACTGAGACGCCGTAATACTTCACTAAAGCTGCTGCCACATCATCTTGGGTGCTTAATGGATTAGAGGCAATCAGTACCGAATCCGCGCCAGCCGCCTGGAGTGCCCGAACAAGATTGGCAGTTTCTGTGGTTACGTGCGCACAAGCCACTAGCCGGATACCTTTTAGTGGCTGTTCTTTTGCGAATCGCTCACGAATCAAGCGAAGTACAGGCATTTCACGCTCAGCCCATTCAATGCGTCGCTTCCCTTCGTCAGCCAGTTCAATATTCTTGATGTCGTATTGCTTACTCATGTGATTTCGATTTATATCCTTTCTCGATTAAAGACCCGCAGCCGCACGAAGTTTTTCGGCTTTATCGGTAGCCTCCCAAGTGAAAGAGGACTCCCTTCGCCCGAAGTGGCCAAACGCAGCCGTGGCTTTGTAGATTGGCTGACGAAGGTTTAGTGAACTAATAATGCCTTTTGGCGTCAATTCAAAATTGGCGCGAATTATTTCTGCAAGCTTTTCTTCGTCAATTTTCGCAGTACCAAAACAGTCTATATAAACCGAAACTGGCTCTGCCACCCCAATAGCATAAGCTAATTGAACTTGGCAGCGGTCCGCCAAGCCAGCAGCTACCACGTTTTTCGCAATATAGCGCGCCATATAACACGCTGAGCGATCCACCTTGGTCGGGTCTTTGCCAGAGAAAGCGCCACCACCATGCGGGGCCGCTCCTCCGTATGTATCCACAATGATTTTACGACCCGTTAATCCAGTATCACCCATTGGGCCGCCGACCACGAAACGTCCTGTGGGGTTGACGTAATACTTCGTGTTGGCATCCAGCAAATTGCCAGGAATAACTGGTTTGATGACATGGTCAATAATGTCTTCGCGAATCTGGTCGGCCCCCGCTTCAGGGCTGTGTTGGGTGGAAACGACAACTGCGTCAACGCGTATAGGCTTCCCATTTTCATATTCCACAGTCACCTGTGACTTACCATCCGCCCTTAAATAGGGTAGTGTTCCGTCGCGGCGGACTTCGCTTAAGCGCCGTACCAAATGGTGTGCGAGTTGAATCGGGGTTGGCATCAATTCTGGATTTTCACTGCACGCATAACCGAACATAAGACCTTGGTCTCCTGCACCGCCAGTGTCTACGCCCATTGCGATATCTGGTGATTGCGTGTTGATCGCGGACATCACGGCACAAGTGTCGCAATCGAATCCATATTCTGCATTGTCATAGCCAATTTCGCGTACCGTTTCACGCGCCACCTTGGCGTAATCAACGCGAGCGGTCGTAGTAATTTCACCACTAATTAAAAGCAACCCCGTTGTCGCGAAAGATTCACAAGCCACGCGAGCAGTGGGGTCTTGACGTAACACCTCATCCAAAATAGCGTCTGAAATCTGGTCGCAAATCTTGTCTGGATGGCCTTCGGTGACAGACTCCGAAGTAAACAAAAAACGTCCGTGCTGTTTCACAATTTCCTCCTGGATTTATGATTGCCTATACAGGCGAATGGAGCTTAGCTAGTAAAGTCGGTGAGGGTGTCATAGGGTCGACAATCTGTCAAGGAGCGCCTTAGCAGTCAGGAACGTGGGTGGAATTTCTTGTACGCATCTTGCAAATTTTCGTTGGTGACGTGTGTGTAAATCTGGGTGGTGCTGATGTCACTGTGTCCGAGCATCATTTGAACAGAACGTAAATCAGCGCCATTACGCAACAAAACTGTGGCGAAACTGTGCCGCATCATGTGAGGAGTTACGTAATCAATCTTGGCTTGTTGTCCGTAACCTTTAATAAGCTTCCAGAACTTCTGGCGGGTGAGCGGAGCGCCGCCAAACTCAACAAATAGATAGTCGCTACCCTTTCCCTGTAGCAATCTTGGCCGCGCGGCAAAGTAGCGCTTCAGATAATCAACTGCGGATTTGCCGATTGGCACGCGCCGTTGTTTCGTGCCTTTGCCGAAGCAATTGATCACCCCTCTATCCCAATCCAGATCACTTAGTTTCAAACTGATTAGTTCTGAAACCCGTAGCCCCGTGGCATACAAGACTTCCAGCATCGCTTTATCACGCAAGCCGACATCGTCATTTAGCGTGGGCTGAGCCAAAAGTCGCTCTACGTCGTCATTGTTTAGAAAGCTCGGTAGGGTTTGCCATGATTTACGTGATTCGATCAGGCTTGAAGGGTCACGCCGAAGAATTCCCTCGGCAAGTAGAAACTTGAAAAACCCTTTGATGACCGAAGTGAAGCGCGCCATTGAGGCGTCACCTGCGTTTCCATCCTTGAGCTCCGCAAATAATTCAATCAGGTCACTACGTTCTATCGAAAGTAGATCCTTTTCATGTTCCTCCGCAAAGCAACTTAGTTTGGAGAGATCATTGCGATATGCCTCAAGCGTATTGGCCGCCAAACCTTTCTCAACTTTTAGATAAGCAAGGTAGCGCCGAACATACTCATTTTCTACCGCAGCCGGTAGCATCTTTTGTGGTGCTCTATTGTCAGCGCTTCGCGACTTCCTTAGCATTTTTTTCTCTCCTCTTGAACAACAGCATCAGTCTACTTAGTATGGCGCTCCTATCTATAAGTGATTTTATATTATCAGACCCTGATTTATGCGTAAATAGTTTTGTCTTATTCATGAAACTTTAGGAAACCTCCAGTAAACCTTTGGGGGAACAACGTAGCTTATGAACTTAAAAATTGAGAATAAAGCAACCATCAAAATTCCCGGCGATTTGGACAAAACCGTCGCCAGTATTTTTCAAGTCATTCCGGTTGAACACACCCGTGGACTGCAACGCATCGTATTTGTTGACCAGATCTCAATGGATGCCCG
>JACOSO010000037.1 GCA_016178785.1 Bacteroidota bacterium
AATCTACTTATACGAGTTTATTACATCGCTGCACTGATTGACTTTTTACACAGTCTCCGTCACTTCGTGACAATATAGGTTCTGTTAGACGCCGTGGTAGACGCTCTCTGTCGGGAAATAGTCGCATCCGGCACACCTCGCGCCTAACGTTTGCAGTCTTAAGTAGGATCTCGCCCCACTATGATAAACAAATTCTCTTCCGAAGGCAAGGCGTTAAGCGGGATCAATAAAGTTATGTCAAAAGAATTGAGCGTCGTTGCTTGTTTTGCGGTTATGATGAACCGAATAGAATACCTTGCTCGACAGGATCAGACATCCCTAATGAAAGATCCTAGACTTTTCCCATCACTCCTCGGGAAAGTCAGACGCTAATACTTCATCCAGGCGCTCGAAAAGATCATCGAGTTCCCTCTGGAGTTTCTTCTCCTCAGTATGATTAGCATCAGCCGCTATCGCACCTTGAAGAGTATCCAGATCACCAGCACTTAAATTGACAACAAGCATCTTTCCCTTCAAGATGGCCAATTGAAATCTTTCAACAATTTCCGGCTCAACACTCAGGAGATTGACGATAAGATCTCGCTCACGACGTGTGAACTGAATCGGCAGTGGAGTTTCAGAATCAATCATCTTGATCTCCTAATTTTGCATCGCTGTTATCCCTGGTCTCGGTGGCGTACACTTTACGATTTGAGCACTTCACCAGTCCACCGATCGAGCTTTGCCCAATAAGGACACTGTGGGCAAATCGATCCTTCAGGGTAGTCAAGACCTTCTTCGTGAGGGCAACCGATAATCTTTCCTACCATTGCAACACGTTGAACGTTATGCTCTTTTATGAATGACAAAATCTCATCATTAATCGCTCTGTCAATGCGCACATCTTGAGCCCGGACGAGCCAACGTTTCAACTCGATAAGCTCATCCTTGCTATCTACAATTCCCACCGCAACCTTTGTAGCTGTTTGATCGTCTGGACCGTAGTACGCAATGGTAGCGATAGGAAAGCCAGCTGGTCGATTGTGAAACCTTTTATGAAAAAATCGTTCAGAATACTTTTCGTGATTCATTTCAAATGCTCTAGTTAAAAAGTGCGCCACCGAGCAGAGTTACACACCATTGACTGTTGGCGGTTGCAGTTGCTAACGGATCGCAAAAGTATTGAGTGAGGCTTTTCATTCTCTGACTATTCCAACGTCGTTGTTTTGCGTCCTATATTGCCGTTGCGGCGCTCATCGCTCAAGCTCTTCTATTGCGACAAATTCCTTCTTCGGCGGTAATAGCAATTTGGACTTCTCATCCAACTTGCTTTGGACAAGAGCCTTGAGCTTGAAATCAATGTGTCCGACATCCGTGAACAGCCTGCTGTAAATGGAGTATCGTTTCTCCCACCGGTCTTTGTGAGACTTGATTTCAACCTTCAGATCTTTTGCTAAGTCGATTAGTTGATTTGCGACATCGTTCATCTTGTTATTATAGTCGGAACTTGAAAGATAATCGTATACTCGTTGGACAGCCTTTTGCTTGGCTTCGTTGGTAATCTTGAGCAAAGCCATCTTAACGAGACTCTCTCGAAGGGTATAGGTAATTGGTTCAAGGCTGACCGGGCTAATGACAAAGACAGTTTTCTCCACGAAGTAATACTGCTTCTTGGACGGAAAGGCGTTGGTTACGAGGATGGCGAAATCAGCTTCTCGCAGTCGGCGAGCTTCCTTGGCTTGCTCGACGTGGTTCTTGTTGAATGTTTTGACCTTCTTGCACTCGTACACAATCCGACCAATTTCTTTGCCTTGTTCAATCACAAATTGGATGATGTCGCCACCTTTGCCAGGGTGTTCAAACTTGTCGTAGGGGAATAATTCCTTGAGCTTGGCAAGCAACTTGGACTCTTCAAGCAAACCTTCGATTTGTGGAGTGATGCCTTTTTCAATCTGTTCCTTGAGCTTCTTTATTTCTTCATTGGCTTGCTCATATTTCTTGGCGGAGACTTTGAGACTGTTTTCGAGTTGAACCATCTTGTTCTTGGTTTTCTTGAGGTCAGCCTCTTGCTTCTTGAATTGCTTCTTCTGCTCCTGGACTCCTTGATCAATGCCTTTCTTGATTTCAGTTTTCATTTTGTGCTGGAATGATCTTTCAAGTTGAATGCGTTGTTCCTTGAGTTGACGAACAGACTTTTTCGATTGCTCAGCAAGCATCCTTTTTGTTTCTTTCCTGAGATTGGTCTGTTCAACCTTGAATTGTTTCGCTTGTTGTTGAGCCTGTTTCTTATATTGAGCTTCCTGTTGTTTCAGTTTCTTGCGTTCGGTCTCTAAGGTTTTCTTGATCGCCTTCTCTTTGTCCTTGAGTTTCTTCTGTTCTTCCTCAAGGTGCTTGATGTGTTCCTGCTTCTGTTTCCAGAGACCAAGAGCTTTGTCGTACTCAGCCTCCGTCAAAGGCTTGCCGCATACTGGACATTTGTATGTGTCTGGCATATTGTTTCCTTTCCTAATTCGATTCACTCATCTGAGCGCCGCAATGGCATATAACGTCTGCAGGCACTACGCCGTTTGTTTTGCCGCTACAAAAAACGACTAATTCTCTCGCGACAAAACAAATGGAGTGAGCACAATAATGTTCTATGATAAAGCGAACGTCGTGCTTTGTCGGTGTTATACGCCGTTGCGCGCATGATTAGAGCACATTCTTCGGGAAGTATCTCTTTATCTGTCTATCGATGGAACCCGTGTAACCGCAAACTCCGGCTCTTGGTGAGTTTACACATGGTGATAATATATCCTCACCTTCCTCTTGGACGCATTTGTGCTCGTCCTTGCAGGATTGACATAAGAATCCATCACCTTCATCGACACAAAATGGACAAATTGTGATAGCTTTTTTGTTGCACGATGAGCATTGAAATTCGGGTTCTTCGTTGCGGAACAGAATGGCGATTTCTTTCTCGTCGGCATCTTGCATACTTTGAATCATTGACAACGTTATTTCGGTTGAAGAACCAAAATCATACAAATACTCGATTTTGCGACCCTCCGAATAAACCTGGTCCAACGATCGAGTCATAGGTATCTTTGAATGTTTATCAGAAAACTGGCTGAGGTGTCCACAACATTCGACCCATACGTCTCTGATGAATTTATCGATCCTTTTCATAGGGATATCCAGTTTGGCTTTGATAACCAGCCAGTATTCTGGTGAGTATTTGCCTTGGATGAGCATAAGCACATAGTCTGCCCCACCGGATTTCACTGCGGGAAGTTTGCCTTCACAATGTGACAAGTGAGAGAGAACTGATCGCGAATTCTTACTGATCTTTGTATGACAATATGTGCAAATTCCGTTTGTTGTAGTTCTTCTCATAAAGTCCTATGAAATAGTGGTGAGTTTCGTTTCAAGATGCAACGCGCGCAACCACTCGCGAGCGAATGGCTGCGGAACAATTTATATACGCATTGTCTATCTACGATTCTACGAATCGTAGATTCGTAGAACGACTCTTCGATCCCGTAGGGAGTCGATAGACTCGTAGAGCGTCATTCCTTCCCCGTTGGCTGTAAGTACGCAATACCTTGTCCCGACGTAGTACACTCGGATGGGCAAGCTACCCTCTCCATTCTGCTCTCCGAAATAAGGTTCAATGAATATACTTATCCCCCTTCCGAATATCAAATGCTCGCGCCTTGGTCGCGAAGTGGTCAAGTCCTTTTTTCTGTGTAAAACGTTTCAGAGGCTACGCTGCCAGTTGGTACGATATGAATTTTGTTAATTCATCATTGGGACACAAGAGCGCCCGGAT
>JACOSO010000005.1 GCA_016178785.1 Bacteroidota bacterium
TTCCTTGCTCAACATCTTCTTGAACTCGAGTTCTTCCAGCGATTTTCAAGTGGAGAGCTACTCGCGGTCGAGTTCTTCTTCGCTTGTATCACCGGCTTCGTGAAATTCGTTGAGCACTTCAAGGTCATCCAATTGCTTGGTGACTTTGCCATATGCGTCCGTCCAGATTTTTTTGGACCGGATGTTTTTCAGGATGGCTTCCGCTTGCTTGGGGTTATTCCAAAAATCCGCCTGATGTGAAATACGTTCTTCGTCTTGAATTTCTTCGATCTTGCGATCGTAGTCAAAGATACCTCCTCAAAGCCAGCGTACGGGCTATCAAGTCTTTCAACTTGTCTATGGTCATAAATAAAAAATTTTGCGAAGGTAATTAAACAATTGACAGTTGACAACTTGTTATCAGCTTCAATTGGCACTCTGATAAAAGGGCGATCGGTAATCAACTGTCTGCAGGTACTGAATGCCGTTAAGGCGCTTGTACTTTGGTCGAATGAAAACCATAGCTGCACCAACACTGGATATTACCATCGGAGTGAATAATTCTGCCGGGGTGCTCGAGGAATTGATGCCAATGGCTACATTAAGTTGATCTACGCCTAAATAGATAATTCCTCCTACAAAGAGTAATCCACCCAGACCTTTGTTCCATCTGGCAGGCCCTCTATTTTTTTTGATATTCACTTTTAAAATGTCTTTGAATTGGATGGTGTCACTGGACGTGATCATATAAAAATCATAGAGCTCGATGATGTGACCTTCGGTATGGCGGTGATTTTTCTTCATCACAAAACGCATGTATTCGCCCTCTTTAAATGCGGCCTGAACATGCCCGTTCTTAAGAATAACTAGTTGCTTTTGAGAAAGAGCACTGATTGACAGAAAAATGAAAAAAGTAGCTGCTAAAGTCCTCAAAAAATTCATTTCAATTCGAATCTAACCAAAATTGAATATTCAAGTTTGATTTTTTCGAAATCGATGTCAATTTCTTTATCAATACTGTCATAGGCGCGCGCTGCATATCTATAACTAGTGTTTGCATTCAAATTTAGATCATACCTATTTAATTCTTGTATTAATATCGCACGACCGATGCTTTGATTGACGGCTTTTGTTAAATATTCAGCCTTATCTTTTGCCGCCTTGATTGCATTTATTTTTATCTCCCTTCTAAATTCTTCAATTTTGGAATGATCTACTCGATCGATCGAGACATTTGAAATGTCAATTTTCTCCAACTCAGAAAATACCTTCCCTGCAGTTTTGGCATCGTTAACAGCAAGCTGATATTCCTTATAAAGCAGAATATCTGACTTAGCCAGAATTTTCCTTTTGTAGGAACTCAACATATCATTTACCGTAAGATCTTTTTTAACATCGATACCAATTCCCTGAAACATTTCAGTCATTTTCCTTTCTAACTCGGTAATCGAAATTTTGTTTTTACTGTCTCTCTCATTTAATACAATCTTGAGGTAAATTAAATCCGGAGTTATTTGTATTTCAGCCTTTCCTGTAACTTCAATATAATTCTGATCGATAAAATTCTTCTCTCCTGTTTGAGCAAACATCGAAATAGTCAACAGAACAAAAATTAAAGTCAATAACTGTTTCATATGGTTTTATTTATAAAGACGTTCTGAACAAAAAATAGTTTTATCGAAACTAGAAAATCTCAAGAAACGCCACGATGAAAGGCGCTGAGATCAACAACCCATCAAAGCGATCGAGGAAACCGCCATGGCCCGGCAAACTGGTGCCGCTGTCTTTGATCTCAATGCTGCGTTTGAGCAATGATTCAATCAGGTCGCCATAGGTGCCGCCAATGATGATGATCCATCCTATGCACAGCCATTGCCATTGTGCCAGGGAAGTAAAATAAATTGAAACACCATAGGCAAAAGCCAGGGCGAGGATGGTACCCCCGGCAAAACCTTCCCATGATTTTTTCGGAGAGATGCGCTCAAACAATTTGCGCTTTCCAAAATAAGTGCCCGCAAAGTACGCACCCGTGTCTGTAGCCCAAAGGATAAGCAAACACCCCAAAATGATTTGATAATTGTAAGTCTTGTTTTCGTAAGCGGCAAGATTGAGAAGCGCGAATGGAACGGCAGTATAGAAAATACCGAGAAAAGTAAAAGCAATATTGGTGAATGGCTTGCGCTCAAACTGTTTATAGAGTTTGATCACATAAACAAACGATACCAATGGGAAAATCAAAAAGTAGTATTTACTCGAAATTGTTCCCTGCGCAATAAAGAACGAAAGACAAAAGACCACCATCCCACTAATTACTCCAAAAGTTTTTAGTGGAAGAAGCCCATCAATGCCCATGAGCTTATAAAACTCAAGCAACGAAAAAAGGCAGATGATAAAAAACACTAAAAAGTAAGTCCACTCACTGTAGGCCACGCCAAAAATTACTCCTGCCGAGCCAAGAATACCCGTGAACAATCGCTGCGTAAGGTTGCTGAATTTTTTATCGGCCATCGGCTAAAGTCTTTTGCTGGTCGAAGAAATTTTTGAAATAGTAAAGCAGAGCACCAGAGATCAAGGTAAAAATAAGTATCGCGGGCCACGGTGCCACCACATCGGTTGACTCGACATCAATTTCAACAACTCCTTTTTGATTGAGGTATAGCATGATCACTGAAAATCCATTGTTCACAAAATGCGCGAACATGGGCATCCATAAATTTCCGGACCAATAATATAAGTAGCCAAAAAGAGCTCCAAGCAGCATGCGTGGAACAAACCCGAAAAACTGAAGATGAAATGCACTGAACAAAATCGCGGAGGTCCAGATGGCAACGTGAATATTTCTTGATGCCTTAAACAATTGCTGTTGCAACATCCCGCGGAAGACAAACTCTTCCCCTATTGCGGGCAAAATGGCGATCACTCCAAAGGCGAGAACAAACTCACCCGTTGAAGAAAATTGTGTCATGAATTTAGTCAACTCTTCGGCACGGTCTTCATATTCGTGTGCCCATGATTCAAAGCCGCTAAGAAATTCGGGAAAATGAAAATTGGCGTTCCAATAAATGAATGCGGAGTTGACCGCCATAAAAGTGATTGTGATCGCCAGGACAACAAAATGTTGCGCTGCCTTGCATAATGTACAGTGGCAACCTCAGTTCAGGATGATTTGCAGGGTCAGCCATGAGTCGCAATTGATCTAAAGGGTTGCCTTCAAAAAAAGGAATTGCCAAGAAGAACCCAATGATTGGCCCGATAAGTACAAATCCAAAAGTGCTGACGACAATCGTCAAAATCGCCATGGTGAGCGGGTGCATTTTTGATTCGGTCTCCATTTCCGTCATCACATGAAAAAAGGTTAATTTTGCAGCCGCAAACAACGCAGTTTTCGTTGAATTAACCAACGTGGCAAAGATCGGCAACATAGATTTAGGGGATTTTCCGCTTTTACTCGCTCCGATGGAGGACGTGAGCGATCCGCCTTTCCGTGCCGTTTGCAAAGACGGTGGTGCAGATCTGATGTACACCGAATTCATTTCCTCTGAGGGGCTCATCCGCCATGCAGCCAAAAGCAAACAAAAACTCGACATCTTCGAATATGAGCGGCCTATCGGCATTCAACTTTTTGGAGGTGATATAGGCAACATGGCTGAGTCGGCACGCATTGCTACCGAAGTCAATCCCGATCTGATCGATATCAATTATGGTTGCCCAGTAAAGGCGGTGGCTTGTCGAGGTGCAGGCGCTGCACTGTTGCAAGACATTCCTAAAATGGTGAAGATGACAGAAGAAGTGGTGAAAGCAACTCATCTTCCTGTCACCGTAAAAACTCGTTTGGGCTGGGATGATCAAACCAAGAATATTGTTGAAGTGGCAGAGCGACTGCAAGACATCGGTATTCAGGCACTGACCGTGCATGGACGAACACGTGTGCAGATGTACAAAGGCGATGCCGATTGGGAATTGATCGGCAAGATCAAAGAAAACCCGCGCATGCACATTCCTATTTTCGGCAATGGTGATATTGATTCTCCAGAGAAAGCGATCGAATACAAAGATCGTTTTGGTGTGGATGGTGTGATGATCGGGCGAGCAGCGATTGGTTATCCCTGGATTTTCCGGGAGATCAAACACTATCTGTCAGCGGGAGAAAAACATCCTGCTCCTACAATCAATGAACGCGTTGAAGCAACTCGCAAGCATTTTCAGTTTTCAATTCGTTGGAAAGGCGATAAGCTGGGTGTATTCGAAATGCGTAGACACTATTCCAACTACTTCAAAAGCCTTCCCGATTTTAAGCCTTACCGTACACAATTGGTGGAGGCGCCAACAGCTGAAGATGTTTATGAACTATTGGATGAGATCGAAGAAGGCTACAGCCTGTCATTGGTTTAATTCTGCGTTAATCCAAACTCCGTTTGTGAGAAGCGTTTTAGTTAGTAAATTAATAGTTGCGCATTGATCCATGAAGTACCGTGCTTTTCTGCCAAGGTTCGTGTCCCCACGAATCTAAAAAATAATTGGGTTAGCTCGTGAGGACACGAGCCAAGGCAGATCAAGATGCTACACTTTGGTTTGATTTGCGCTCTTCCAAAACTCCTTTGCAGGAAGCGATTTAGTTAGTAAATTAATAGTTGCGCATTGATCATGAGGTACTGTGCCTTTCTATTCTTTCTGTTTCTTTCTTTCAGCAACGGATTTGCCCAGCAATCTGCTATTGACAGCCTAAAGAAAGAATTAGCAGCTGCCCCCAACGAAAAGAAAATCGATCTCTATCAGGCAATCATCATAAAACTATGGCTCAACCATCCCGACTCCGCGATGGTTTATGCCCAGCGAGCTGTGAAGTTTGCCAGTACAATGGATTTGCGGACGAAAGCCATTGCAACTCGCCTCACGGGAGGTGTTTTCTATTATCAAGATCTCTATGACTCCTCCATCAGGTGCAATTATCGCGCACTCCAACTTTCTGAGCAAGCGAAAGATTCAACTTTGATAGCCAGTTGCATCAACAATTTGGGGCTCGACTTCTATCGGCTGGGCAGCTACCCTGAGGCGCTCCAATATTTATTAAAAGCCTTCAGCCTAAAGACACGAATCAAACAGAATTATGGAATGGTTCAAACCCTGAACAACATTGGACTTGTTTACACCGAATTGAAAGAATACGTCAAATCTCGTGATTTTTTTAACAGAGCGATCGACCTGAGCAAAGAAATGAAGGACAAGGACGGATTGGTTTACTCGCTGAACAATTTTGGTGTGACTTACCTCAACGAGAAGAATTTTGATGCTGCAGAACCATATTTCAAGGAGGCACAAAAAGTAGGACTCGATATTGAAAATGCGGTTTGGGAGTCGGCCACGTTTAGCGGGCTCGGAAGAATTGCGTTGGCCAGAAATCAGCTGAAAGAGGCAAAAAAATTCTTTGACACGTCCTTCAAGATGAGGGAAGGCATTCGTGAGTGGAATGGCATTTCCGAAATTTACTCCTACTTCAGCAAAATTCACGGGCAATCGGGGGAACTTGATTCGGCTTTATTCTACCTGAAAAAAAGTATTCGAATAGCAAGGCAAATAGGGGCACGCGACCGTGTAGTTTCTGATTACAAATTGATGACCGACTTGTTCGTACAAAAGGGTAAGTACGACAGCGCATTTTTTTATCAATCAAAATTCATTGCCTTGCGCGATACATTATTTGACGAAAACCTTGCTCGTAATATCAACGATATCCAATTGCAAATTCAAGATGAGGAGACAACGTCAAAGTTGAGAGAAAAAGATCGCGAAATCAGTTCGCGTACGAACCAAGCTTATTTTGTTGCTGCAATTGCTTCGCTTATCATGATTGCCGCTATTGGTTTTTATCGAAGTCGCAACCGGGAGCGGAAATTGAAAGACGACCTTGCACAAAAAAATAATGAAGTTGAGCAGCAAAAGGAAGAACTTCAGTTGAGCAATGAACAACTAGCAAGCGCACACGAGACAATCAGCAGACAGAATTCAGAGTTGGAGGAATTCAATCTTCAACTTCAAAGCACGGTGGATACACGCACAAAAGAATTAGAACTTGCTAACCGCGAATTAAACGTAGTCAACCTTGAGCTTGATAATTTTATTTACAGATCATCACATGACATTAAAGGCCCATTGGCAAGGCTCATCGGCTTGTGTCACGTTGCTTTGCTCGATGTCTCAGATCCGAAAGCAAAAACGTATTTATTGAAGCTCAGCGAGAATGCAAAGAATCTCAATGAAATTTTTGATCGCCTAAGAACGGTGAGTGATATTGACTCACTCGAACTATCACGTGAAAGAATCCTGTTCCGGGAAATGATCAATCGAATCAAGAGCAGGCTCAAAGCGCTGGAGGGCTACAGTGAAATTACCTTTAAAGAAGAAATTGAGAACATCGAGTTTCAATCTGATCCCATCCTACTTGAGACAATCTTTCACAACCTGATGGAAAATGCAGTGAAATTTCAAAAGAAGTCAACACAGTTCAACAAGTTTATTTCCATTACGGTAAAAAGGCAAAATGGATCTGTGCATGTATCATTCATTGACAATGGAATTGGCATTGCCAAAACTGATGATAAAGAACTTTTCGCCATGTTTACCAATGCCGCTCTAGAGCATAAAACCATTGGACTCGGTTTATATATTGTCAAGCAATGCGCAGCCAAACTCAATGGTACTGTACGAATTGTTCCTAATCCACATCAGTACACGGAGTTCGAATTGACCTTGCCGTTCGAGCCGTTTAATTGATCTTTGGTTCCTTTGTGCGCAATCACTCCTCTTACTATAAAATAGAGCGCTGCCATATATGTAGCAATCACGAGCACGCCTGCGTTAGCGATCGGCTGAAAGAATTTGTTGATAGCGAGTAGTGAATCTGAGAGCATGAACAGCAGCGCTCCAATACATACGTTCCAAAAACTTTGAGCAGAAGTAAAGCCGTAACGGTAAATGGATTGCAATACCATGAGCATTAATGCAAGTGCATAAATGATCACCGGAATTTTCAATGCGCCTAACGAAGGATACAAAATAGTGATCACGCCTGTCCCCGCAAGAATAACAGGAAAAGATACTCTTGCTCTTTGGGGGCCATTCAATCCTGCTTGTCCTGCAGGCAAGCCTTCCACTTTTGTGTGTTTTAATTTTCCGTAAAGAAAGAATAGAAGAATGTGGGCCACTAAAAATGACCCCAGTCCGCCCATGAAATAAAGTTCGTTCACGTGATCGAATAGTAAGAAGACGTCACCTGCCCAGCAGAAGAGAAGGGCAAGAGCAAAAAGTCTGTTTTTGAAACCCACGTTCTGAAAATAAAATATCGAAAGTGATGGAACGATCAGAGGCTTGAGAATAAAATTAAATTCCTGTAGATCAAAAACCTGGATTAGAATTTCGCTTGTTGCAATCAGTAAGAAAGCGAAAAGGAAAAAGCGGTTAGACATCTGTTCTCAATTTACAATCGAAAAAGTACGGCAAAAATTATTTTGGTTTCAGACTTGACAAGGTCTGGCCTCCAATTGGGGTCGCTCGACAACGGAGTTGTAGCATATCCGTCTGGTGAAGTCACACCGCCATGACCAGCGAAATAAGGCACACTGCTTTCGCGATGCACAGCCTCAATTCTGAATGTGATATACTGTGAAGGCATGAAATCAATGTTTGTAGAGCAATCCCATCCTTGAAACTGAGAGCCTCGAGATGTATTAAATGGAAACGCACCTGCTGTCTGCGTGGGGTTGGAAGGGTTAGGCAGCGGACTTGCTTGTCCGGTAGGATATAATACCAAATAGCGACCTGGGTTTTTCATTATTCCGCCTCCGATAGTCCACGCAATTTTATTTTTAGCAAACCATATTCGATTGTAAAACATAGCGCTTAGAAAATACTGTGCTGGGTTATTAACCGAGTCGCTATTATTAAAACCATTTACGCTGCTCACACCGTATACTCCACCTTTTTCAAATCCGATATCACCGGTTAGAGAGAAAGCCATTCGGGTGATTCCTTTTCTGCCGGGCTTGTTATAATATCGAACGATAGCGCTATTGTCCGAATGAAATCTTTTTCTGTTGGGAATGCCTGCAGCATCTGCTCCATAATAGTCGTTGGATATCAGTTTAAGATTGCTCTTGCTCGACATGTAAGTAAAGCTGCCTCCAAAGCCAGGCATAGAATTAAACTTGCCATAGCTTTGCCAGCCGTTGATGATCCATGGTTCTATTTTAATATTTTTGGTTGGGAAGATTTGTATTCTTAGTCCGTTGAAAAACCAAGGCGTATTGTCGGAAGTGAACGATGCCTGGTACTCCCAGTTCTCCGCCTGATAGAAAGAATTCAGACCGATATAAGACATAAATAAACCGGCATCAACATTAATACCATGCCATTTGTTAAAATGATAGCCAGCGTATGCTTCGCTTATATATCGATAAATGTTTGCCAGATCATACTGGCCGCGATAAGGGCTGTAATCATTTCTCGGAATAACCGTTGACCGGGTTCCGAATTGTGTCATAAATCTTCCTCGTACGTTGTCTGCACTGAAGTCACCTCCGAAATGCAGAGCCGCCAATTGCATTTCATTGCATCGAGCAAGTGCTGTAGATCCGATTACTGTGTTGTCAATAGGGTTGTTAAACGAATAATTATAGTTAACATCAATCAGAATGGTGGGCGCAAAATACTTTATGTTCTTGAACACCGAGGAGTCTCTGTGGTCGGCTCCATTTTGCCAAGTTTGATCGATTCCCTCGAAAGGTGTTTTTGGTTCCTGCTGAGCGAAGGCATTTTTTCCTAAGAAGAGTACGAGAACTGAATATAAAATCAATTTTTTCATTGGAGTAAAAATTATTTGGCGGCCCAAAAATGGCACATTAAAAAATAAGATCAAGTGTTTTATTGTCTGTCAAGCTTTGAGAGAATCCGTTCCATGCATGCTTTTACATCCTGAACAGCATCGCAAAAATAACTCTGTCTTCCATATGAGCAAGATCAGGAGCCCATCCCGGAGGCAGCGGAGATGTTGTATATCCAGTAGGAGATGTTACGCCACCATGACCTGCGAAGTAAGGAACGCTTGCATACCGATGCACATATTCGATTCTCCAAGTAAGACTTTGATTTGGCATCCAATCAATATTAGTTGAATAATCAAAGCCGCTGAACTGACTTCCGGGGCTTGTATCAAAGGGATGAGTGCCTTCTGTTTGTGAGGGGTTGTTTGGATTAGGTAGAGGACTTGCGTCACCAGTTGGATAAAGTACCAGATAACGTCCAGGGTTGTTGATAAAACCTCCCCCAAGAGTCCAGGCAAATTTGTTTTGATTAAACCAAACTCTGTTATAAATCATGCCGCTGAAAAAATATTGTGCCGGTCCTTTAACTGGATCATCGTGGAAGCCATTTACTCCACCACCTTTTTCATAACCTACATCCACCGTTAAAGAAAAGGCAGCCTGAGAAATTCCTTTTGACTCGGGCCTGTTAAGATATCTTACAAGCAAACTATTATCTGAGTGAACACGGATTCTCTCAGGCACACCTCCCGTGTCAGTTCCCCAATAATCATTGGTGAGAAGTTTTACATTGTTGTTGGGAATCCAAGTGATGTTTCCTCCAAAGCCGGGCATTTTATTGTACTTCGCATAACTCTGCCAGCCATTGATGATCCACGGTTCTATTTTCAAATGTTTGGTTGGAAAAATCTGGATGCGCACACCGTTGAAGAACCACGGAGTATTGTCGGAAGTATAAGAAGCCTGATACTCCCAGTTCTCTACCTGGTAGTAAGAATTCAATCCGATATACGAAACGAACATCCCCATATCTACATTGATGCCTCGCCATTTATCAAAGTGATAACCGGCATAGGCTTCCGCTAGATAACGATAAACGTTTGGAAGTTGATATTGTCCGCGATAAGGACTGTAATCGTTTCTAGGAATTACGGTTGAGTTGGTTCCCATTTGAAGGAACAATTTTCCCCTGGCGTTTTTGTAATTGAATTCACCTCCGATAACACCCAAGGCGAGTTGAACCTCGTTGTCACGTGCCAGGGCTGTCGAGCCCACTACGGTGTTATCAATAGGATTAACAAATGAATAGCTGTAATTGACGTCCATCATAATAGAGCCGGTAAAATATTTATTCTCCATTACCGATGCGGTTGTTCTCCTGTCGCCTCCATTGTACCAGGATTGGTCTAATCCTTCAAAAGGAGTTTTTGATTTGGCGGTATCAATTTGTGCAGATGCGGTAGCGGAAATTAAAATTAGTACGACTAAATAGATTTTTATTTTCATTGTTAAGTGTTATCAAATAATTGCAGCGGAAAATGTTTCACGATTGCGTCTAAACACGCTGGAGGTTTGTACTTTCGGTCATGTGATAGACTAAAGGCACGTGTTCTTCTATGACATCGCTCTTGTCCAGACCAAAAGCCTTCTCATCACTTTGACCAAGTTTCTTCAAGAAGAAATACGCGTTGAGCAATAAGCCTTCGCGAATAGCAAATTCATTTTCAACGGAAAGGAATTTCTCGATGATCACAAACTTGAAGTCGGGCTCGTGATTGTATTTGGTTGATCCGTCCGGGCGTATGTGAAGGTTTAATTCTTTATTGGCTACTAGCTCTCGTACAATTTTCTTGAAGAAGAGTTCGGTACGAGCTTGCACACGAAAACCTACATTGATTGTGACTTTGATCATTTTATCATCAACCAATTCAGTCACATTATAACTCAAAGTGTAAGGCTCATCGGTGCGATGAACGTGCACAAACCAATACACATCTGCACGCTTCGGTTTCTTGGAGAGGATGGACTTAATGATCTTTTCTTCAATCTGTTCGCGATAGTTTGCTTTCGTTAAATAAATCAGGTGCGTGGCAAATTTGGGTATACTGTCGTCTTCGCTCAACTCCTTAATAATGCCCGTGTACTTTCCCAATTCCTCAAAGTGAACCAATCGGTTATTGATCTTGCGGGCATAGTACCACACGTACATCACCATGAAAATGAAAAGTTCAAAGAATAGAAACATCCAACGTTCTTTGATCTTGGCTACGTTGGTGATGAAAAATGAAAATTCAACAACAGAGAATAATGCCAGGATATAAAACACCAAAACCTTATTCCACTTTCTTCTGAAGATCAAGTAATAGGAAAGAAGTAATGTAGTCATCATCATGGCGATGGTGATTGAAAAACCATACGCTGCCTCCATGTGCGCTGAATTCTGGAAATACAAAATCATCAGGATGCAACCAAACCAAAGAATCGTATTAACACTGGGGATGTAAATCTGTCCTTTCAATTCCGTGGGTTGACGCACCGTGACTCGCGGCCAGAAATTCAAGCTCATCGCCTCATTGATAAGTGTGAACGATCCGCTGATTAGCGCTTGCGAAGCAATAATGGCGGCCATGGTAGCAATGACGATACCTGGAATCAAAAACCACTGCGGCATCATCCCATAAAACGGATTGACGTCATTCAGAGAAATATTGCCCTGACTCAAGATCCATGCAGCCTGGCCCAGATAATTTGCCATCAAACAAATTTTTACAAATACCCAGGTGATGCGAATATTTCCTCTGCCGCAGTGACCGAGATCAGAATATAACGCTTCTGCCCCCGTTGTAGCCAGGAACACAGCACCAAGCAACCAAAACCCGTGTGGATACTTCACAAGTAAGTTGTAAGCATAATGTGGACTCAATGCCTTAAGTACCTGAACATGATTTACGATTTGGCTCATGCCAAGTACAAGCAGCATTGCAAACCATATGGCCATCATCGGACCGAATGTGCTGCCAATACGGTATGTGCCAAAACGCTGAAAGAAAAAGAGCAGTGAAAGAATGACGACTACAATCGGAACGGAAGGAATATTCGGGATGACCATGTTCAATCCTTCAATCGCAGATGCCACTGAAATCGGAGGCGTGATAATTCCATCGGCAAGCAAAGTAGTTGCGCCCAAAATGGTTGGGATCACCAACGCCTTGCTGTACCTTCTCACCAATGCGTATAGCGAAAAAACTCCGCCCTCACCTTCATTATCGGCCATCAGTGTGAGGAGTACATATTTCAAAGTTGTTTGTAATGTCAGCGTCCAAAAAATACAAGACACTCCACCAAGCACAAGCTCCTCAGTAATTGCCCGATCACCAACAATTGCTCTGAGTACGTACAGTGGGCTAGTGCCAATGTCTCCGTAAATAATTCCTAGGGCCACCAAAAGTGTGGAGATAGTAATCCTGGTCGAGCTTAGGTTCGATTTTGTCATATCCAAAAAATTTAATTGAAATCTATTTGCTCATAAACCTGTATCCCACGCCCGACTCGGTGATGATGTGCATCGGTCGGTTAGGATCCGTTTCGATTTTCTTTCTTAATTGTGCCACAAAAACTCGCAGGTATTGCGACTCATTTTTATACGATGGCCCCCACACCTGATTTAATAAATATTGATGAGTAAGAACTTTCCCTTCATTCTTCATCATTAGCGCAAGAAGTGAGTATTCAGTGGCTGTTAGTTTTACAATCTTGCTTTCTTTTTTTACAACACGCGCACCAAAATCAATTATTAAATCTCCGCTTACCATCACGGAAGAATTTTCATCAAAAGAATTTTTTCGGAGGGCCGATCTTATTCGAGCCAGCAACTCGCCTGTGCGAAAGGGTTTTACCAGGTAATCACTCGCACCATGATCAAGCGCGGATACAATATCTTCTTCACTGTCCTGAACTGAGAGGATGATTATCGGATTTGAATACCATTCGCGCAGGTGTTTTAAAACTTCATGACCGCTTTCATCGGGCAAACCTATATCAAGCAAAATAAGATCAGGTGGTTTGCTTGCAGCCGTAATCATACCTTCTTTCGCGGTCTCTGATTCAAGCGCATGATAGCCGTTTGACTGCAACGTGATTGTCAGCAACTTCCTGATCTGCGATTCATCGTCAATAATCAAAATCACAGGGCTATTCATTTTTCAAACCACTCAAGTAGGAAATTTCTGTAGGAAATGTCATGGTGAACTCAGCTCCACTGAGCGGAAGATTACGCAGCGCAATTGTTCCGCCCTGAGCTTCTACAAAACCTCTCACGATCGAAAGGCCCAGTCCCGTACCACCTGGTCGTGAACCTTTGATGCGATAAAATTTTTCAAAAACTTTTTCCATTTCTGCTTCAGGAAAACCTTTACCTGTATCGGCCACGCTCAAAATTAGTTTTCCGTCAACGCAATCGGCCGTGATCACGAATGAAGTATCTGCCGGTGTGTGCTGAACAACATTGTTCATTAAATTAGAGAGAATCTGTTCCATCAATCCATAATCTAATTTGAATAATGGGAAATTTTCAGGAACAAATATTGAAGCGGGATGATCTTTAAGTGAAGTCTCAAACCGCTGAAGCGTGCGATAAATTAATTCGCGTACATCGCACCAATCCTTTTTTATTTTAAAAACGCCTGACTCCAACCGCGACATGCTCAGTAGGTTTTCTACCTGGTGATTCAGCCTGATGGCCGCACTTGAAATTTCCTGAAGAAGCTCATGCCTGTTATTATCAGAAAGTTTGGAATTGTTGGAAAGAATATTGTCGCTTGCACCGATGATGGTGGTGATAGGCGTGCGCAATTCGTGCGAAAGAGAGTTGAGCAACGTGTTGTAATATTTTACAGAATTGGCTTTCTCTTCACGCTTGCTGATTTCTTTTTGCGCTTCGCGAATTTTAAATGTAAGCACAGCATGAAGCAAGGCCACAATAAAATACGTGATCAACAGCAAGCGATCCTCTGTAGTGCCTACACTGAACTCAAAGCGAGGAGGGATGAACAAATAATCCCACAGCAGCGCGCTAAGCACGGCTGCCAGAATCATCGGTCGAATGTCTAAGAAGAGCGCCATCAGCGAGATAGTGAGCAGCAGCACAAAAGCCACAATGCGATGACCAGCGTTTTCGCGAAAAACTAATCCGGTGATTATAACAGTACTGATGACAACAATTACCAGCAGGTATTGTTTGGTTTTAGAGAGCTGCGCGATGTTTAACTGGCTGATCACGGATCAAAAGTAGGCGGAAGGATATAAATCCGATATAAAGAAAAAACAAAAGGTGTAAAGATTTTATAAAGATTTCCAGGCGCCACGAAGGTCGTGAAGGGGCACGGTTTCCCTACTTCATGCTCATGATCGCAGCCATGGTTTCAATACCATTCCACAAATATTGAAGTATCACATTTTCATTCTCAGCATGTTGATTGTTATCGTAATTAACTACCGGAACCGTGATGGGTTTTGCGCCAAGTTTCTGCTCAAACAAAAACAAGGGCAAACTTCCTCCCAGTGATGGCACCTTGATCACTTCATAGTCGATTGTTGTTTCTACTGCAGTACAAACTTTTTGAGCGAGCGGCAAATCCATTGGTGTGCGTTGGGCATTGTATCCACCTTTGCGCTTCACGACTTTTGCGAGCAGCGGATACTGCCTTCGTTCTGCATCGCTCGGTTCGTGGTCAATCACCTGATAGCCTTGTTTAATGATATGCTTAGTCACTTTGTTAATCTGTCGGTCGATATCATTTCCCAGTACCAATCGCAGATCCAAAACCGCTGTCGCCTCAGTGGGAATCACGTTGGTTGCCATCGATCCAACATTACCGCTCTGCATCCCATTAATATTAAGCGTAGGCAACTGGAGCAGCTCCATAAAACTTTTCCCATTTCCATCGGGCTGGCCAAGTGCGAGATCTTCTTGCAACATTGATTCTACTTTGGGGATTTTAGCAAGGGTTGCCTTTTCTTTTTCTGACAATGGCACAACGTCATCATAAAAACCTTCAATCAAAACATTTCCATTATTGTCTTTCATGCTGCTGAGCAATTGTGCCAGACGCATGGCTGGATTAGGTGCCCAGTTTCCGTAGTTACCACTATGAAGCGGGCGTTTGGACGCATACACTTTCAGATCAAGATTCACATCACCTCGCACACCAAAAAGAACTTGCTTTTTGCCTGATATGTGACGGGGGCCATCGCAAATGACCCAGAGGTTGGCTCCGAGTTTGTCTTTATACTTTGAAAATATCTCTGCGAGATTGATTGATCCAGCTTCTTCCTCTCCTTCGAAAAAGAATTTTATGTTCACCGTTGGCTTGAGTCCTGTTTTGAGAAGCGTCTCATAGGCTGTAATGATTGAGAAAACTCCGGCTTTGTCATCTGAAGATCCGCGCGAATACAAGCGCCATGCTGAGTTGATCTTCTCTTGATCTTTCGGAAACGAAATTTTGATACCTCCTTTATCCAGCCGATCAGAAAGCAAAACCGGAACAAATGGCTGAAGCCCTTCAGCCCACTGCTTTGGGTTAACCGGTTGACCATCATAATGTGCATAGAAAGCAATGGTATTTGTTGCGCCAGGAACACTTACACTGCCAAAAACAACAGGCGCTGAACCAGGCTTACCAGAGAACAGCAGTTCGCTTTTTACACCGAGTTGATTCAACATGTTGCTGATGTGATTTGCATTTCGAGCAATGTTCACCGAATCTCCAAGAACATTGGGTATCGAAAGGAATTGCGCATACTCATTTAACCATCGGTGTTGGTTAGACTGATCAGCAATATATTTCTGAACTTTGGATTGAGCATTGGTGATACATGAGATCAATGCCAAGGCAAGCGACAATCGAATTTGATTTTTCATATCATTAAAAATAAACAAATTGAGCAATGTCATCTAAGGTTGAAGTGATCAGCGGAGACATTACCAAGATCAAGGTCGATGCGATTGTCAATGCAGCAAATTCTTCGCTCATGGGCGGTGGTGGAGTGGATGGAGCCATTCATCGTGCTGGTGGAACCGAGATTCTGGAAGCGTGCAGAAAGATTGTTGCAAAACAAGGAAGTTGTAAGACAGGGGAAGCCGTCATTACTACCGGAGGAAAGTTACCCGCCAGATTTGTAATTCATACGGTCGGCCCCGTGTGGAGGAACGGTGAGCATGAGGAAAGAACCAAACTTGCCAATTGTTATATCAATTCGCTTCAGTTGGCTGTCAACAATCAATGTACCACAATTGCATTTCCAAATATCAGCACCGGTGTTTATGGTTTTCCAAAAAGAGAAGCGGCAGCCATCGCAGTAGGAACAGTAAGTAATTTTTTAACAACCAATCATCAAATTGAAAAAGTCATCTTCGTTTGTTTTGATGAAGAGAATTTCGAATACGTCAAGGATGAATTGTCGAAGCGATTAATTTAACTCAATCTCGTCACTTGCCGGTACTGTTACCGCCTGACGCATTTTAGTGAGTAAGTAAACGAAAGCAATTAGGGATAGGGCCGAACAGATTGCAAAACACAGAAGAAAGTTGGCGGGCGAATTTGCATATACCCATCCTGAAATAAATGCACCAAGACCGATTCCTAACTCCATGGAAATATAGAGTGAAGCAATACCTCGACCGCGGTGTTCATCGTGACTTAGGTCTGTAGCCCAGGCAAGAAGTGTTGGCGAAGTAGAACCTTGTGCCAGTCCATACAAACTCACTCCTACAATTAAAATCCAGCTTTGACTCGCAAATCCAATGATCATCATTCCTATCACAATCAACCCAACAGTAACTTTCAGCACAGGCACCCGGCCATAAATATCCGAAGCCTTGCCTGCGATCAAGCGCACCAGTAAGGACGCCACAGTCAAAAAAGTAAAGATCAACCCCTTGTTATGGATGCCAAGGTGCTGACCAAAATCAGGAAGCAAAGTGTAAACTGCACCATAAGCGTATGCCGCGAGTACCATCACTATGCATGGAGCAATTACCAAGGGCTCGAACAAATCTTTTTTATGGATTTTAAGCAATGCCCATGAAACTTCATGACGTTCTTTCAATGTTTCTTTCACACTCAACGTGATTAAGATCGCCACTAGCGCAAAAAAAGATGACGCATAAAACATCCAATCGAGGCCAAGTTGATTTGCAATTCCGCCACCAATGGCAGGACCAGAGGCCATGCCGATGGCACCTGCCGTACCAATGAAACCCATTGCCTCTCCTCTTCGCTCGGCAGGAATTATGTCAGACACATAAGCTGATACCCCAGTTGGCGAAAATCCCGTAGAAAATCCATGAAAAATTCTGAGCATGAAAAAACCATAAAGAGTAGTGAGCCATGGATAAAACAAACTACAGATCAAGCATACCGCCCCTCCAAAAATGATTACGGGTTTCCGCCCTAACCTGTCTGCCAGCTTGCCGCTAAACGGTCGAGAGATCATGGCTGTGAGGGTAAACAAAGAAATGATCAGTCCTTTATAATCTGCACCGCCAAGTTTGGTCAGAAACTCCGGCAGTTCAGGAATGATCATGTTGAAACTCGCAAAGAACAACAAAGCACTCAGGCAGAGAAGCCAGAACTGATTGGAATATATTCTCTCCTTTTTCAAGAAATTCTACAAATAAAAAAACCCTCCCCTACACGTGGTAAGGAAGGGAAAAATAAAAATTGATAACACTGAAATTAAGCCAGTGCGTTTACACGCTTGGCAAGACGGCTCTTTTGGTTAGCTGCCTTTTTCCAGTGGATGATGTTCTTCTTGGCAAGCTTATCAAGCATTGCGGTCACTTCTTTCAACAAAGCAGTTGCTTCGTCTTTCTTGGTCGCGCCCAACAATTTCTTCACCTGTGTACGGGTAGTTTTATGCTGGTAGCGGTTACGCTCACGCTTTGCTTCGTTTGCACGGATTCTTTTCTCTGCCGATTTATGATTTGCCATAATGCTCTTTATAAAAGGACTGCAAAGGTAATATCTTAAAAGATGTTAGCAAAACCGACTATGATAATTCCTTGGAAAATCGCACACGTCACCCTCGTCCCTATCTTTTTCTGAATGATGATTCGCCTGATTCTCCTGATAAAAATTGGCTAAAATGATGTAATTCCGGGGTTAAAATCAGGGGAAATCAAGTAAATCATCGTCAAAACCGACCCGGCCGAGGTTTTCATACGTCAAAAAAAAGGAGCCAAACAATCATAGTTCAGGCCTTATTTCTCGGTGATTCCACCCTCAAAAAGCAACCAAGTATTGGGATCCAGCGTGATTTGGGCAGGTTTTGATGCCAAGGGAAAGGTAAAAACTTGTGATTTCTTATCAATAATTAAGGTCTTAACATCCACTCCTACACCCATATCTAAGGGGAATTTGAAAAGACTGCCTGTTTGGTCTTGGGTGATTTCAATAGATAACGTTTTTGATCCCTCATCATAATGCCATGTGCCCCCGATTTTTGGATGGCCACCCTTATAAATCCATTGCTTGAAGAACCCTGATAAGTCTTTGGTTGAAGCTTCCTCCATAATTCGTTGAAAGTCGGAGGTCAAAGCATTGCTGTTTTTAAAAGTAGAATAATACTGCCTGATGCCTTTCCAAAAATTTTGATCGCCCACTTCATGGCGAAGCATATGTAAGACCCAGCCGCCTTTTTGGTACGCATTAATCGATAAAAGTTTCATTAAATCGGTAATCGTAGTATCAAGAACAGGTGCAGGGTTCTTTGCGAAATAACTGATCACCTGCTCACGATCTGTCTTCTCTTCTTGCACCAGTCGGTCGTGACCGTAAACGTGCTCGAGATAAAGATTCGCAAAGTAGGTGGCAAAACCTTCGCTGAGCCATATATGGTGCCAGTCTTTTTCAGTTGCTGAATTTCCAAACCATTGATGCGCGGTTTCATGCGCAATCAGCGTTTCGGATTTTCCCTTTCCAGAAACCGAACCTTCCGAGTAAAAAATGGCGCTCGCATTTTCCAATCCACCAAACCGAGTCTTTGATTGAACATTCGCCAGTTTCTTGTACGAATATTCACCGATGTGCGTGTGAAAGAAATCGAGAACACGAGACGAAACAGAGTAATCAAAAAAACCTTCTGCTTTGTTTTGAGGATAGACCCAACTTTCAACCGGAATATTTTCTACTTGACCAGAAATTTCCATAGCGAATCGCGCAATTCCTACCACCATCACTTTTACAGGAATTGGAACTTCTTCATGATAACGCGTGAGTTTTCTTTTCTCGCTCAAATAACTTTCTTCAACTTTTATTCCGTTCGCGATTACCGAATAATGCATCGGTGCGATCACCGTAAAATCTACTGACGATTTATCGAACGGGTGATCGACCACGGGCAACCAGTGATGCCCACGGTCAGGCCAGTTGTCGCCAAAGAATCCGCGGTCGCCAAACTTGTTTTTCCCGATAACGAGACCATCTATAGGCTCGCCCTTATATTTGATTTTAAAAGTTAAAGTTTCATTCGCCTTGGCGGGAGATGTTAAAGTTATTTTTAGTTTCTCGTTGGAATGCATGTGATTGACTTTTAATCCATTCAAGGAAACCTCAATCACTTCCATTCCTTTTCCTGAATTGTCTTTGGACGCTAAATCAATCGAGAAAATAGAAATCGGTTTCTTAAAGAATATTGAAAGCGAGGCTTCTCCGGAAATCACATTTGTAGAGTCATTCACTTCGAGGAGAAAATGATAATGCCGGATATCAATCAATTCGTTTTTTGGATAGGAATCGATAGCCCAGCCAATAAGGGAAATTAGTTGCAACGCGAGCACGGAAAATGTTTTCATCACAGTGTTAGGGATTTGACATTAGCGATTGATTATAGACTATAGACCATGGACTATCGACTATGGACTTACTTAGCAGAGTTTATTCCCAAGAATACAAATACCCCTGCGAGGAAGCTTATACCGGCAGCGAAAAGAAAAAAGTACAGATATTCTACCACCCCAAAAGCTAAGTAAGTAATCGCGATCGGGTACAAAATTTTAATTGCGATAGGTTTGTTAGATTCAATGAACCTTGAAACAGACCAAAGAATTAAAATTGTCATAGCAAAAACAAAAAACAGGATGATGCTGTAGCCTTCGTAGTAATTCGCCATACTCTTATTTGCTCCCATGAATTCGCTACTATAACCCTTCATCATGTCAACCACTTCCTTCATTTTGGGATCTTTCGGTTTGTCCCATGAAAGATGGCCAAGGCTGTGCCCAAGCAAATGAATCAGAATCAATAGACACGCGATGCGCAAAAGAATTTTTGATTTCATATAATCAATTCAGGTTTATCGATTACGATTTAGGCCGCGAATGTTTTCAGCGTTGAATTTTTTGGAAAATTCCAATGGATTGTTTCTGAGTTTTTGTATTGCCCTTCCTAGTCTAAGCAATTTAAGATAGCTGATCAGTATATTCATTAACTGGAATTCCATACTCTAATTTAAAAAAATATTAATTGGTTGGTTGTTAGCTCTTTCGCCAAGAAACCAGGCTACCAGCAGCTAGTATCCAGAATCTATTTTCAAATTTTCAAATTGTTGAATTTTCAAATTAAGTTATCTTGCACCCAATGGACAATTTTGTTGTTTCGGCTCGTAAATACCGCCCGTTAGGATTTGACGAAGTGGTTGGTCAGGAGCACATTACAACCACGCTCAAAAATGCCATCGATAATAATAAACTCGCGCAGGCCCTTTTGTTTTGCGGTCCTCGTGGTGTAGGCAAAACCACTTGTGCGCGGATAGTTGCAAGGCTTATCAACGGCTTCGAAGAAAAAGCCGAAATTAACTCTCTGAATATTTTCGAGCTCGATGCAGCTTCCAACAATTCGGTGGAAGACATTCGCAGCCTTATTGACCAGGTACGGTACCCACCGCAGTTTGGGAAATTCAAGGTTTACATCATCGATGAGGTTCACATGCTCTCCAACGCAGCCTTCAATGCTTTTTTGAAAACTCTGGAGGAGCCACCATCGTACGCGATTTTTATTCTGGCTACAACCGAGAAGCACAAAGTCATTCCAACAATTTTATCGCGTTGCCAGATTTTCGATTTCAATAGAATTCAGGTCTCGGATATTTCGAAGCAATTGAAAAAAATTGCCGACCGCGAAGGCATCAATGTTGAAGATGAAGCGTTGCATTTGATTGCACAAAAGGCCGATGGCGCTTTGCGCGATGGGTTATCCATCTTCGATCTGATGGTGACGTTCTCATCAAGTCACAAAGTCACGTTTAGCGATGTACTTAACAACCTGCACATCCTCGACTACGATTACTACTTCAAAATGGTAGATGGCCTTTTAGCTGAGAATTCTGCAGGACCATTATTGTTGCTGGATGAGATTTTGAAGAAAGGATTTGACGGTCAGAATTTCATCACCGGTCTTGGCGAACACTTTCGTAATCTATTGGTGTCGCAAGATGCGCGCACAGTAACCTTGATGGAAGTGCCCGAAAGTGTGAAGCAAAAATATCTTTCCCAAGCACAAGCCGCACCGCCATCCCTATTGCTTTCGTGGCTCAGTATTGCAAGCACCTGCGACATCAATTATAAAGCCAGTAAAAACCAGCGATTGCTTGTCGAACTCGCCTTGATGAAAATGGCATACGTGAATGCTGCACTCATAACCAACGGCTCTTCAAACGAAGCAGGCTCGCCAGCCGAAGCTACAGCGAAGGCTGGATTAAAAAAAAAATTGAATTAGAGTCTGAGCAGCCTCGGTCTGTGCCTACACAGACCGAAACTGAAATTCCTTCGAAGAAAGAAACTTCAACATCTCAACCAGCTCCGCAGACTGAAAGCTCCAAGACTGAGCTTTTAACGGCAACTCCTACTGCACTTCCGAAGATCGAAACACCCAAATCAACTTCATCACGTCCAAAGAGCACACTCAATCTCAATGCAATTTTAAAAGCGAAGGAGTCAGCACCTGAAGCTCTTCCTCAAATTGTGGAACCGGTAGATGTAAAGCCCCTCACCGATGACCAACTACGCGAAGCATGGTCTGACTTTGCAAATCAGCGAAAGAATCAGGTTGCAGAGTTTCATTTACTGAGTCGCACAATTGACGTGCAAGGCCCAACCGTAACCGTTGCCCTTGCCAATTCCATAGAAGAGCCCTTGCTTCAAACCATTTTACCAGACCTGCTCACTTACTTAAGAAACCGACTGAGCAATTCATCCATAAAAGTGGAAAGCGTATTGAAAAAAGAAGATGCCAAGAAGATCGCCTACACTAACAAAGAAAAATTTGATTTGTTGGCTGAGAAGAATCCAATGCTAAGAGAACTGAAAGAGCGACTGGGTTTGGATCCGGATTTTTGATAACTCTCCGAACTTATTTCTTTTTTTTCTTTGAAGCTGAAGTCTTTGCTGGTTTCGCTGTCTTTGCAGGTTTTGCGGCCTTTGTTGGCTTAGCCGGTTTTGCTGGTTTGACGGGCTTCACAGGTTTGTCAGGTTTAACAGCAGAAGCGGGAGCAAGGGCCGGTGCTGGCACAGTTTTATGCACGTGCGGCAATTGGTTGTTCGCTATTTTTTCTATTTCACGGACTTTACGAAGTATTTCGATTTCATGCGCAGCATCAATCTTTTCCTTGTTGAGTTCCTTAATGATGGACTGATCAGCCAACAGGACCTTCGTAGCCAGACTCTGACGGTTGGTTCCAATTCGATGATACAGTTCATCAAATCGCTGGCGAATTGTCTCTTTTAATTTATTGAGTTGATCAGCCGTAAGTGCTTTGTTGCTTTCCATTTAATTTAGTTTTTCAATAGTTCCAAAGTTAGGAATATCACACAGACAATCTGCAATCATCTATTGTTAGATTTCACTTTTACGTAAACAAGCTTAATGCTTTTCTTCTCTGTGTCACGTTCATCGACCTCAAATTTGCCTGTGCTTTTTATTAGCTGGGCCAATTTTGAAAACCCAAAATTTCTGGGATCAAAGTCCGGTTGCTTTTTCAAGATAAGATTACCCACTTCTCCTAAGAATGCCCAGCCGCTATCGTCAGCAAGGTCCGTAATGGTAGACGAAATCAGCGCTATGGTTTCCTTACCAATCTTTTGGAGTGTCTCTCGTTTTGAGGCTTTTATTTCTTTTTTACCTTTTTCTGTTTCGACAATTGTATCTGATACCTCAGGTTGAATATTCAAAATTTCTATGTAGATAAATTTGTCGCACGCAACAATAAATGGGTTTGGAGTTTTCTTTTCACCAAATCCGATTACGGTCATTCCTGATTCTCTTAATCTCGTTGCTAACCTGGTGAAGTCACTATCGCTTGATACAATACAAAAGGCATCCACTTTTTCAGTGTACAGAATATCCATTGCATCGATAATCATGGCAGAGTCTGTTGCATTCTTGCCGGTCGTGTATCCGTATTGCTGTATTGGGGTTATCGCATTTTCTAACAATATATTTTTCCAGCCCGTCAAATTCGGTTTAGTCCAGTCTCCATAAATTCTCTTAAAAGTTGGAGTTCCATACTTAGCAACTTCCTCCATCATCGCCTTTATGTTGGTTGACGGAATATTGTCTGCGTCAATTAAAACTGCTATTCGAATATCTTTTGTGGCCTTCATATTATGAGCACAACTGTGCTAAGTGTCGTTCAAATGCCCGGTGAATATATCCCTTCTTTAACTGAGACCCAATTCTTCTAATTGATTCGAGAAAAAAACTTCGGCATCTAGTAAAGAAGCCTGGGAAGAAATTAAAAACCTCTGTTACAATCAACAGAGGTTTAAGTAGGCCAGTTCACGAAAAAGAACTGCTAATCTTTCCCTAACTCCATCAAATGTTCAGCGTCATTGCTCACGGAAAGGATCAACAGCGAAGTAGCTGTACAAAATACGGGGCTAGTGATACAGTGGTGGCCACTCCAGCTTCCGTCATCATTTTGGATTTTCAGCATTCGGCCAGATATATTATTGTACCAATTATCCCACGAATTGTCTTTACTAATGATCATTGACTCTCCTGTTTGCAGATAGCTCAAAAATTCCTCGCCACCATTGCTGCCAAATCCATCCATGACATCATCACGCTGCGCCTGCACTTTGGCAGAGTTATATACATTGTATGCCGTGGAATATTTCATCGCATCATCTTTTGAATAGCCAATCTGCTCTAATGATTCTGCCGATGGAGGTGCACTTGGCGAAAGCTTACCGGTTTGTTTTGCTTTGGCAATCTCTTCTTCCACTTTGCGCGCTTCTTTCGCACTGGCACGGGCAGAACCTGTCACTGAATATAACATCACTCCTGCACCCATGTCGGTGTTGACGCTTCCTGTCTTGGCATCGTAATTTCCTTTTTGAAAATCGCGCGCTTTTGTCAAAGCATCGTTATCCACCTTGGCTCCTTGCGCTTGTGCCGACTCCAACGCATTCGTTGCAAAAGAGGATTGCAATACACCAGCCCAGCCCGAACCTGAGATGCTTCCGTTTGCATCTTGTGCATGCTGGATTTTTAATACACAAACGTTCAGGTTTTTTTTCACACGAACTTTTAGTTGCGGCTTGCTATCGAGGTAAGGCAAAAGGTTAGATAAGAATTGCGATGTGAGGATCACATCTATGTTTTGCCCCAGCTTGATCTGTATTTGTGTACCTGTTTGATCGGTGATGTTGTTGCTGTTAGCCTCGGAATTTTCAACCGTATTAAGCAAGTAATTCACCGCGTCAGTAAGTTGCTGGGAATACAAGCCTGAACTCAATGTGGTGCCTGTGCGAAGTATAGCCATTGCCACCATGGAAGTAGTAGCTGGATCGGGCTGCACTGCGTGCGGATCCATAACGTCTTGTCGCGAGTGACTTCCTGCGCCCCAACCTCCGCTGGGATGCTGTGCTTTAACGATCCATGTCAATCCCTTCTCGATAGAGACCGCAACTTTTTCGGGAGTTTTGAAAGTGAAGTTGCCCTCCGAGGACTCTTCGCCCATCAATGTACGAAATACACAGCCTCTTGGGATGCTGCGATACGTAGTGCGGTATGTGGCCTTGTTTTTTTTATTTGACGAGAATGAAGAAAAAACGAAAGCTGAAATCGCCAACAGTCCAATGCCTGCTGCAATGTGAATAATTTTTAAAGTTTTCATAACCATGATGTTTTTTCTATTGAGATGATCCTCAGCAGAAAAATCCATACGAAATGATCAACTTTATTTCTTTAGCTGGTCAAACTTTCATTTGCCGCCCAACATCACCCTCAATAAATACATATCGCTTGTGATAAACAATGTTTTGCCATCGTCAGAAAATGCACAGTTGGAAGTAGCTTCGGGCAGATTAATTCGTCCGAGTGCCTTTCCTTCGGGATTAAAAACCCAGATACCTCCGGGCCCCGTTGCGAATAAATTTCCGTTTTTATCTACTCGCAATCCATCAGGCGAACCTTTCTCTTCCTCGGCATATTTTGTTGAGTAAAAGATCTTGGCATCACTCAATGAGTCTCCTGCAATATGAAAAGAATACCATTTGGCTACAGGCTTGTCGGAGTTGGCTATATACAACGTTTGCTGATCCGGGCTTAAGGCAATTCCGTTGGGTCGCGTTAGCGAATCGACTAATAAGATTACGGTGCCATCCGGTTTAACTTTATAGACACCTTGAAACGGCAATTGTTTGGAAGAATCATTTACGTTATTTAAAAGCCCGTAAGGAGGGTCGGTAAAAAACAAATTCCCCTGTTTGTCAAAAACAAGATCATTAGGGCTATTGAATTTTTTTTCTTTATAATTATCAGCCAAGGTCTTGAATTCAGGCTTGGGATTTGTGAATGAAGCCGTAAGCAATGCTACACGCCTGTCGCCATGCTGGCAAATGGCAAGTTGTCCGTTAGCGTTAAGAGTAAGTCCATTGGAGCCTGGCTCGCCACCTCTTGGAATTATGCCTGTATATCCTGATGGCGTGAGAAAAGTCTCAATACCTTTTTCTTCTGTCCATTTGTAGATTATATTTTTAGGAACATCTGAGAAGAGCAGCATTTTCGCACTTTCGATCCATACTGGCCCTTCACTCCAGTCAAAACCCTCGCCCATGATTTCGGCCTGTGAGCCAGGTGCGATCAGTTGATTGAGTGCGGGATCATACACTTCGATTGTGCCTACCCATTTTTTTTCTTTACTCCCTGTGCATGAAACGGTCAAAAAAATGAGTAATACAAAATACCTCATGAGCATTGGTTTTCAAACTTTAACATAAATTCTCTTCTTGTCCATCGCGTACCCAACAAGCCAACACAACATCATCCACGAAAAGGCAAATAAAAACGAACCGCTGTAATCGCCTGCTAAGCGAAAAACATTTTGATACAACCAAACATACGCAGGCTGGTCACCGATTTTAAAAATCCAAAAGAAAACAATTCCGATTTCAGAAAGCAGGTACAGGAACAGTGTGTTCTTGCCGAAAACTTCAAAGAAGTACGTCCATTTTTTTTCGTTTCTAATTTCAATGATGAAGATAAGGATAGATAAAATCAATAAATCCAATCCTACGGTGTAAAGGACAAATGAACTCGTCCAGATTTTTTTGTTGATGGGGAAAAAATTACTCCAGCACAGCGCAACGAAGAGCAACGACACCCCGGTGATCATCAATTTTGAAATCGTTTCGTACGTGTTTCCCTTTTGCTGAATGAACCTGCCCGTAAAATATCCTCCGATTACATTTACAATGGCCGGCAACGTGCTGAGCAATCCTTCGGGATCAAAAGCTATTCCTTCTCCATGATACAAATGCTTATCTCCGAACAAGGAGAGGTCCAATTTCAGAACAGCATTTCCGGTGAGTGAGTAATCTCCAAAGAAGTAAAGCAACAGCCAGTAACCAAATAAAGCAAAGACACTAAAGATGACAGCACCTCTCTCCCTCAAAAAATGTAAAATCAGGGACGCAAATAAGTATCCCAGAGCGATCCGCTGCAACACTCCGAAAATCCTGGTTTCACTGATGGCCTTAAAAACCAGTTTACCGTCCTGTTCGTGGAAGAAAGGAAACCAATACAAGAGATAGCCAAGAAGAAAAATAATTAGGGCTCGCTTAAAAACCTTTTTAAAAAAATATCCCCCACGGCCGGTTTCATATTTAGCCAGGCTAAAACTCATGGCATTTCCAACCACAAACATAAATGTTGGAAAAACCCAATCGGTGGGTGTAAACCCATGCCACTTGGCATGAAGTAGCGGAGCAAAAGTTGTTGCATGATTGCCAGGTGTATTAACTACAATCATCAGTGTGACTGTGATACCACGCAGGACATCAATTGAGAGGTAACGATTACTTTGCATCGGGGAAATAATTAAAACTTCTCCTTGAACGATTTTTTTAAATCAAACTCTTCTCGCACGCATCAATTGTCTTATCCAAATCTTCGTAAGTCAAAGCTTCTGACAAGAACCAAGTCTCAAACGGTGAAGGCGGAAGGTAAACCCCATATTTCAACATGCCATGAAAGAATTTTTTGAATGTGTCATTATTGCCTGCCGTTGCCGTTTTGAAATCCGTCACTTCATTTTCGCAGAAATGAACGCTGATCATCGAGCCAAGTCGGTTGATCACAAATGGCAAGCTTTTCTTTTTCAGAACTTCTCTTAATCCCTTTTCGAGATATTCGGTTTTTTTATGCAGAGAATTGTAGATTTCAACGTTCTCGTTCAAGATCGAAAGAGTGGTAAACCCTGCAATCATCGCCAACGGATTCCCTGACAATGTTCCTGCCTGATATACATCACCTAAAGGAGCGATCTTGCTCATAATTTCTTTCCTACCACCGAAAGCACCCACCGGCAAACCACCACCAATTACTTTTCCGAACGTGATGAGATCAGCTTGAATGTCGAACAGCTCTTGTGCACCACCACGCGCCAACCGGAAACCCGTCATCACTTCGTCAAAAATCAAAACCACACCAAAGCGATCGCAAAGTGTACGCAAGTGTTGTAAGTAGCCGTGCTTTGGCAGAACGCAACCCATGTTACCTGCAACTGGCTCAACAATAATAGCTGCGAGATCATTTTTATTTTCAACTACTAATTTTTCGATTTCTTCAAAATCATTGAACGATGCAACCAAAGTATCTTCGACTACTGCTGAAGGAATTCCAGCATTGACCTTAATATTTAGTGTCGCCACACCACTTCCGGCTTTTTTAAGAAATGCATCGCTGTGACCATGATAATGTCCTTCAAACTTGATGAACTTCGAACGATTGGTATAACCACGTGCCAATCGCAGTGCCGACATGCAGGCTTCTGTTCCTGAATTCACAAATCGAATCAAGTCAACACCTGGCACCATTTGGGCAATCAATTTTGCCAGAGAAGTTTCTTGTTCTGTTGGCGCCCCAAAAGAAACTGCCAGCTCCGCCTGACGTTGCAGTGCTTGAACAACTTTAGGATGACTATGACCCAAGATCATTGGCCCCCATGAGTTGATGTAGTCGATATATCGTTTTCCATCGGCATCAAAAAGATAAGCGCCTTTGGCCGATTTCATAAATAAAGGAGTGCCACCCACTTGTTTGAACGCACGCACCGGTGAGTTTACCCCCCCCGGAATAAATCGCTGTGCTTCTTCAAATAATTTTTCACTGTTAGTCATCTTCAATTACAGATTACAAATTTCAGATTAAACGAGCTTCGCAAAATCCTTAGCAAAATAACTTACAATAATATCTGCGCCCGCTCTTCGAATAGCTGTAAGTGACTCAATCATTGCAGATTTTTCATCAAGCCAACCGTTAGCAGCTGCAGCTTTGATCATCGCATACTCACCTGACACCTGGTATGCGGCAACAGGAACTTGCACACTTTCTTTTACTCTTCTGATAATATCGAGATATGCGCCAGCGGGTTTTACCATCACAATATCAGCTCCTTCTTCGATGTCAAGTAAAGTTTCCTTCAATGCTTCCGTGCTATTTCGAAAATCCATTTGATAAGTCTTTTTGTCGCCAAAGCCGGGAGCACTATCAAGCGCATCCCGGAACGGCCCGTAAAAACTTGAAGCATACTTTGCGCTGTAAGAAAGTATTCCGGTTTTTGTGAATCCTGCTCCATCCAGTTTTGCACGAATGGCTTTGACACGGCCATCCATCATATCTGATGGTGCAACAAAATCGGCTCCTGCTTGCCCATGTGTGAGAGATATGGCGGCAAGCACTTCTACAGTTGCATCGTTTACAATTTCTTGACCTGACACAATTCCATCATGACCGTAACTTGAATAGGGGTCAAGCGCAACATCAGTCATCACAATCATTTCAGGATCAATATCCTTAATGAAACGAACTGCGCGCTGCATCAAGCCCTGGGGATTCAACGCTTCTTTGCCCTCGTTGTCTTTTAAACTATCGGGAACCTTCACAAAAAGTAAAACCGAATTCAACCCTAGTCTTTTTAACTCTTTAATTTCCGTTTTCAATAAATCCAAACTGAATCGAAAATATCCAGGCATCGATGAAATTTCTTCTTTTTTGTTTGTTCCCTCGATGATAAAAAGAGGAACAATAAAATTGTCAGTGGTGAGCGAAGTTTCCGCCACCATGTTTCGCACGATGCTGTTAGAGCGAAGTCTTCTGTATCTTTTATTTAATTCCATATTTCAGATTTACAAATTTCAAATTACAATTTCTTCAACCTCTATTGACTATCGTCCATCGACTATGGACTTTCATATCCACGCTCTCGGATTCCTCAAAACTTTAATCAACTCTTCCTCTTTCGATCCAGCTACTGGTTTGTCATCATACTCAAACCGAACTCGTGGTGGAAGGCTCATCAGAATACTTTCTGTTCTTCCGTTCGATTTCAATCCGAAGATCGTCCCCCGATCATGAATCAAATTAAACTCAACGTATCTCCCCCTGCGAAGTTCCTGCCACTTCACTTGCTCATCGGTAAAAGATAAATTCTTTCTCTTTTCAACGATTGGCAAGTAAGCATTCGCAAAAGCATTACCACACGCTTGTGAAAAAGCGAATAGAAACTCTTCACTCCAATTTTCATTCGGACGTAAGTAATCATAAAAAATTCCGCCCACTCCTCTGCACTCGTTGCCACGGTGTGTATTGTTGAAGTAGTCATCGCATTGTAACTTAAATTTAGGATAGAATGACTTATCAAATTGATCGCAGGCATTCTTGAACGTTTGATGAAAATGAATGGCATCTTCTTCAAACAAATAATAAGGAGTCAGATCTGAGCCTCCGCCAAACCAGCAATCGATTTTATTTTTATTCTGATCATACAATTCGAAATAGCGAAAGTTCGCGTGCACCGTTGGCACCATCGGGCTAATGGGATGAATAACCAGTGAAATGCCCGTGGCGAAAAAGCTTGACCCATTTGTTTTGAGTTGAGCAGCAAGCGCTGGAGTAACCTCACCAAAAACAGCAGAACAATTTACTCCTCCTTTTTCAATAATTGCTCCATTGGAGATCACACGAGTCACACCTCCGCCTCCGCCTTCGCGCTGCCATACATCCTCTTTGAATTTTTCTTTGTCGTCAATTTTTTCAATTGCCTGGCAAATGGAATTCTGGAGATCAGTGATAAATTTTTCAAATTTCTCTTTCATTGTCTTTTATCACTCTTTGCGCCCTTGCGTCTTAGCGGTTTTTTTACTTTCACCGCTAAGGCGCTAAGGCGCTAGGAAGTTACATTCTAAAATTCTTTACTGTCTCAACAAATGTTTTTGCATTATCGAATGGAGTCTGCGGTAGCACACCGTGACCAAGGTTGGCGATGTAATTTCCCACACCAAAGTTTTTCACCATAGTAATAGTTTCTTGTTCCACATTTTTCGCTGGACCAAGCAACACGATTGGATCAAGGTTGCCTTGAAGCACAGCAGAGCCAGTCATCTTTTTTGCAACTGATGGTTCAATAGTCCAATCTAATCCCAAAGCAGAAGCACCGGTAGCTTGTAGTTCAGCCAAAGCAAACCATCCGCCCTTAGCAAATAAAATCACAGGCACCTTGGGTTGAATGGCTTTCACAATTTTATCCAAATAGGGAAGAGAAAATTTTCTGTAGTCAGAAGGAGATAAAAGTCCACCCCATGAATCAAAGATTTGAATTGTATCAACGCCTGCTTGAATTTGCATGTTCAAATAAATGATACTCGCTTCAGTGATCTTATCGAGAAGTTTTGCCGCAAGATCAGGATGTTGGTAGCAAAACTGCTTTGCCTTCGCAAAATCTTTTGATCCTTTTCCCTCTACCATGTAACAAAGCAAAGTCCAAGGTGAGCCACAGAAACCAATTAATGGTACTTCATTTTCTAACGCATCTTTCACTGCCTTCGTTGTTGGTAATGCGTATGAAAGAACTTCAGCTGTGTTTGCAGGGTCCAACTTTTCAACTTGTTCTTTAGTGCGAATCGGATCAGCGATGACCGGCCCTTTACCTTCAAGAATCTCAACATCAACACCCAGCGCCTGAGCAATCACAAGAATATCGGAAAAAAGAATGGCGGCATCCACGCCCACTTGCTTTACGGGCATCACGGTGATTTCGGCAGCTAATTGCGGATTGCGAACACGTTCGAAGAAGGAATATTTTTCGCGAAGCTTGATGTAATCAGGTAAATATCGTCCGGCCTGGCGCATGAACCACACTGGAATGCGTTCGGTTTTTTCTTTTCTTAAAGTTCGCAGCAAGAGATCATTCTTAATTAAGTTCAAGGCTCAATGTTTAAAGTTTAACGTTCTATTAAGTTCTTCAAGTAATTTTTTGCTATCGGGATACGATGGAGCGAATGTATTCGAGATTCCCCGACTGTTTAGATACTCAGCAGTTGTTGAGCCGATGCAACCAAAAATGGTTTTCCCGGAAAATTGATTATGCTTTAGCAAACTCTCTGCTGATCGCGGGCTAAAAACAAAAACGGCATCAAACTCTTTCCGGATCACAGGAAAAGTCATCGCGCTCTGATGTGTGACCACCTTTGAAATTTTTGTTTCGGTGTTCTTCAATCCTTCCTTCAGTTCGTTCCGGTGTTCGTCTCCGCAGAAATAAATCACATTTCGAAGGTTTTGCTCCGACAAATCAGAAGCAAGCGATTTCATGTTTTCAAAATCCTTCACCGTAATTTTCACTCCCAACTTCTCGATTTCTTTTTTTATCCAATCACCTATGCAGTAAATGAAACTGGCTTTGTCAATAAATTTTTTCACAGCATGCATTGAATTTCGACTGGAGACAATCCATGCCTCTGCTCTCGCAGGAATTTCCTCTATCTCAACAGGAGAAATTTTCAACGCTTCAACAATGTCATAACTCCATCCCCATGACTTGATCAAATCAAGATGTTCTTGCGAAAGTTTCTTTGTCAGCAGGATGTTCATGCTTCACTCCCGGCCCCTCTCCCGGAGCGATTTAATTGCCTGAATTCGTCTAATATCTTTTTTCCTTTTTCTGATCTGCGAATTTCAGCGGCAGCCTCTCGCCCAATCTTTTTCCAATCGCTCACCAAAATTTTGCTTTCTGCTCTTATTTCTTGCTTTCCATCCAAACTGGAAATCAATCCGCGGAAATGAATAACCTCACCCCCGCTCCTCTCCAGGGGAGAGCGGCTTTCGATAGTGGCTAAAGCACTGATGGGCACCGAGCATCCTCCTTCGAGATGGTACAAAAAATCTCTTTCAACGCTTACCCTGATTTCCGATGGCTCATGATTGATCTCCCGGCAGGCTTTATAAACACTTTCATCTTGGGCTCTGCAAATCACAGCAATTGCTCCTTGTGAAGGTGCTGAAAGCATCCAATCCAAAACAGTAAAATGTTGCGGCAACAACTTCAATCTCTCCAATCCTGCTTTAGCGAAAATGATTCCATCCCAGCCTTCTTCTTCAAATTTCTTCAATCGTGTGCCAACATTGCCACGCACATTCGCAATTGTGTGAGTCGGGTACCGGCTGAGCCATTGACTTTTCCTCCGAATGCTGCTCGTAGCAATAACAGCGTTTTCTTTTTTCGCTGGATCAAAGCCCTCTCTATGCACTAGAATATCTTCATTACTACCGCGTTTGAGTACAGCTGCAATTACCAATTCTATTGGCAAAATGGTTGGAACATCTTTCATGGAATGCACGGCAAGGTCTGCCTGATGATTGAGCAATGCACTGTCAAGTTCTTTTGTGAACACACCCTGTACACCCATCGCATAAATGGGCCTCACCAGGTCAATATCGCCCAGCGTTTTAAGCGGAATGAGCTTGCATGGGTAGCCAAGCTGCGTCAGGCTTGCCATCACAGCATTGGTCTGCCATAAAGCAAGCGAACTGTCGCGGGTGGCTATGCGTAGAACGTGTGATGACATGAGGTTGCGTAATAAATTGTTCGTAAGCTGCAGGTGCAGTAGTGCGGCTCTTTCTTCGCTCCTGCCAATCAAAAAACTCTTGCGCTTTTGATTGAACAATCGCTTTCACTTTTGGAATTTCTGAAAGTCGTTTGCCTAACGTGTCGTTAACAGTAGTAGAAATCTGATCGACATCATACACTGTGATATCTTCACAGCCATAAACATCGGCACCTACATTTCGCGGCATCGCCAAATCGAAGATGTACTTCACTGGTGTTCCTTTCACATGATTCAAATGCAAAATTGGTTCGGCTACTCCAGTGGCGATGATTACAATCTCACTGTCGGCAACAGCTTCTATTAACGAAGTGAAAGGCAAAGCCCTTAATTGATTGGTCGATGCAATTTCCTCCAACTTCTTTTCATCACGGTTCACCAAGCTGATGGTTGCATCGGGAGTATGTTGTAGCAAATACTTCAACGTATTGTGACCCATCTTACCCAAACCTACTACGCAAATCTTGCGCAGGCTTTCACGTTCCATAATTTTTTTCACTTGCTGCACCACCGCATAAGAAACAGAAACAGTGCCGTCAGAAAATGCGGTTGAGTTTTTAATGGTCTTCGAAACCAAGATGGCCTGGTTTACAGCCTTCTCAATGTATCCGTTAGAGCGTCCTAATTTTTTAGAAAGCTGAAATGCTTTTCGAATCTGCCCGATGATTTCGTAATCGCCTGGAATTTGTGAATCCAAGCCCGAGGCAACCGTGAGCAAATGCTTGATGGCTTCGTCACCCTCTTTAATATACGTGTTGGCAACAATCTCTTCGTGGGTTGCTCCACTCAATGATTTTAAAAAAGAAAGGATCACATACTCACAAGGTGCAAAACCATAAATCTCGGTGCGATTACAAGTAGATAAAATCAGGTAATGTTCCAGACATGGCGAAGCCTGGTTGTAGGTTTCGCTGATCTGTGCCGTGGTAATAGAGTATTTGCTACGGTGCTGGGTGTCAGTCTTGTGGAAATTGACACCCACCGCGTAGAACTTCTTGGCAAATCCGTGAATAGGACCTGGATTAAACATTGGCAACTTTACTGATTTGACTAATATTATAATTCTTCGAGCTTGCTCCGAAACTTCGGCAATGATTTACTTGATTCCCCTGATTTTCGTGGCAGTCAGATTTCAAGCGTATTCTTAATTGAGTCAACAATTCAGATCTCTTTGCATCAATAGCCTTGAAAAAATATTTAATCATGAAAATCACATAAATCACTTGCCTTGCCATAGAGATACATTTGGTAATCATTGCTAATACATTTCTAATGGCGATCCTGTTTAAAAATACCCTTATCCGACAAAGATGATATGCTAAAATTTGATAAAATACCATGATCTGGAAAAAAAATACCAGAATTTTAAACAACAAAGAACCAAAAATACTCTTAGCTGCTTAATTTTAAGGATTCTATGAAAAAGCGTTTCCTGATTTTAGTCAATCTGGGCTCTCCGGATAGTTTTCAAGTGAAAGATGTGCGTCAATACTTGCGCCAGTTCTTAATGGATGAGCGCGTAATTGACGCTCCTTTTTTGATCCGAAAAATGATTGTAGAAGGATTCATACTTCCGTTCCGTCCGAAAAAATCGGCCGAGGCCTATCACGCGGTTTGGATGAAGGGAGGATCTCCGCTCAAAGTGATCACTGAAAATTTCAGGAGGGCATTATTGCCTTTGATCGATGGCCATACAGCTATTGCGATGCGCTATGGCAATCCTACTCCTGAAGCCGCCTTGCGCGAACTGGAGTCTCAAGATTCAGATATCGATGAAATTCTGATTGCGCCTTTGTATCCGCATTTCGCAATGTCATCCTACGAAACAGCATACCTGTATGTAATCGAAAAAATAAAAGCCCTTCTGCCCAATGTGAAGTTTAAAATCCTTCAGCCGTTTTACGATGAGAAGAATTATATCCATTCATTAAGCGAGTCGATTGCTCCATACCTGGAAAAGCCATATGATCATCTGCTCTTCAGTTTTCACGGATTGCCTGTGCGACATTTGAAAAAATCTGATCCCACTAAAAAACATTGCTATCAGGTGGATCATTGCTGCGATGTAAAATCTTCGGCTTGGGATTTTTGCTACAAACATCAAACCATTCAGACTGCAAAACTGGTAGCATCTGAATTAAAAATTCCTTCACACAAATTCAGTTACTCATTCCAGTCTCGGCTTGGCAGTGATGAGTGGATCAAGCCCTTCACTGATGTGCAGCTCCAAAAATTTCCTAGTCAGGGAATAAAGAACCTTTTGGTGGCTTGCCCTGCATTTGTTTCAGACTGTCTTGAAACGCTCGAGGAGATTGCCATCCGCGGAAAGGAATCTTTTATTGCAGCAGGCGGAGAGTCATTTACATTCATTCCGTGCCTTAACACTAACATGCAGTGGGTAGAAACTTTTGCAAACTATTGTAACGGTGCTGAATCGACTCATCAGTATTTATGGAGTGAGCTTGAACGAATTGGAAAGACTTTACAATTGGTAGAAAATACATAAACCGCAAAGAACGCAGAGAATCTTTGCGATCCTCTCCGGGCTCTGCGGTTAAAAAAATATATGCATAGTATCATCGAAAACCCGCTAACAAAAAGTCATCCGCAAGGAACCGTTCAGCTTCTTTTCGAGAAGGATGACCATTCTTTGTCCATCAGTGAAAACACGTCTAAAAAAACGGAGGCAATTGACAGCGTGCTTATGAAGAGCATGATCCATTTTTATTTTTGTGTTGAAGGAAGTGCCGTGTTTGCTTTTGGCCCGCATTACAGCCGTGAGATCACGAAGCACAAAAATTATTTCTTCTACAACCCTGAAAAACATTTAAACTGCCAGATCCAGCTAGCACCTCGTACCCGAATGGTGATGATGGCCATCTCGCTCGAAGGCATGCACAAACTTTTTGTTCACGATGCGCTGCCTTTTTTGAAAGCAGAAAATGTCAATCAAAGATTTTATGACGAGCGCGAAATCCCTTCACAGCTATTACTCGTGCTCAATCAGCTTTTCACCACACAACTGAGTGAAAGCGCTGCCAAACTTTTTTATCATGGAAAGGCCTACGAAATTTTAAGCCTGTATTTTTCCGAAAGAAAGCCCAACACCGAGAGTTGCCCGTTCCTCAACGATCAGGAAACAGTACGAAAAATAAAACATGCCAAAGAGCATTTGCTGAAAAATCAGGATTCACCGCCAAGTTTAAAAGAGCTGGCAAAATTTGCAGGGCTAAATGAATATCAATTGAAGGCAGGCTTCAAAGAAATCTACGGCAACAGCGTGTTTGCGTTTTTGCTCGACCACAAACTCGATCACGCCCGCGTACTGCTCGACACCAAAAAATACCAGGTGAATGAAGTGGCCTATCAACTCGGTTACAACAACCCAAGTCATTTCATTGCCGCCTTCAAAAAAAAATTCGGAATGACACCGAAGAAATATCTGATGGGAAAAAACTAAAACCTCACCTAATCCTCTCCAAAGGAGAGGACTTTTTAGCCCCTTCTCCTCTGGAGAAGGGGTTGGGGATGAGGCAAAAACAAAAAAAGTATGGATTTCACCTCCCACGACTACTTCATGACCGAAGCTTTGAAAGAAGCCCGCAAAGCCTTTGACAATGGAGAAGTACCCGTAGGTGCAGTGGTGGTGTGTCAGAATAAAATCATTGCGAGGGCGCACAATCAAACCGAGCAACTCACCGATGCCACAGCACATGCCGAAATGCTTGCAGTCACTGCTGCCGCCAACGGGCTCGGTTCAAAATATTTAACCGATTGTACCCTTTACGTTACGCTCGAGCCATGTGTGATGTGTGCAGGTGCGCTTCACTGGGTGCAACTTCAAAAACTGGTCTACGGTGCTGACGATGTGCAGCGCGGATTTTCTTTGGTGAAAACACCTCTGCTTCACCCAAAAACAGAGATTATTAAAGGCATAAAAAAAGATCCTTCCAAAGAATTGATCGACTCGTTCTTCAGAAGGATCCGTGAATGATTTGTAAGCCTACGCTTTTTCTTTCTTTGCTTTGGCAGCCTTTTCTTTCTTCAAGCTGTCTTCTACCCGCTTGCCGTTGCGGTGCTCGCCCAACAAGTACGTGTCCTTAGTAGTCTGATATTGACGCTGTGCCTGCATCATCGCCTCATAGCTGTCGCGGATCAGGATCAGGCCGGATTTTGCGCCTTTGTTGCGCACTTCAATGTACCAACCGTCTTTCTTTTTTTTCGGTAAAATCGGAGGTCTTCCCATAATTTTTATTGATTTAGCGGTTTTTTAAGCCCTTTTTGATTAGCAACCGCAAAGGTACAAATTTTGTTCCAGACGTCCGAATTCGGTCCGAAAATCGGGAAACTGCAATTTGGCGGCATCCCTCGTACCTCGGGTCGGGCTTTACGCTCCTACTCCTCGCCCCAGCCGCACAAGTCTGCCCGGGCTGTGGGGTATCCGCTGCAATCCCTTGCCGAGATTTCAGTCAACTAAGAGTTATTGCATATATTCGGATGTTGGCGGTAATTGTTCTTAAGACAGATTCTCCATGAAAGAAAAACTAAAAGAAGTTTTCATCGAGATAGATGAACACTACAAATCTGTAATAATTGGGGACTTTGACACGGACAAATTTTTATGTGTCATAAGAGCTGCATTTGCAAAGAACTATGAGTTCAATCTTCTATGCAACAATTTGACAAACTCAGAGGACTCATTCTTTCTGATGCCATCATTAAGGGGAATCTGTGAAGACTTAATCACCATCAAATATTTAAAAGAACATATTAACGTTGACTGGGATAAGCTAATTACACTCCTGACAACTAAGAGTACATTTGAAGGGACAATTGTTCAGAAGGCCTTCTTTGATCATTATAAGCCTGAGCAAATAATACTTCAATTTAAAGACGCTGAAAAAGAGTTAGCGTCAATGACTGATCAGATCAAGACTATTTTTCAAAAAAACGGACTAAAAGGTGATAAGGAATTCCCAAGTGTCTCACACATGGCGACAGACGCAAAACTCATTAAGTTGTATGACTATTTGTATTACGCGACATCCAAGACTGTCCATTTTGAACCAGGAATGCTATTAAGACTTGGCTGGGCAAAAGATATGACTTCCACAATATTCACTTTTTCGACAAAAAACTTCAATAAATACTATTTCGATTTCTGCTCTTATTATTCAGCGTTTCTTTTTGTTGAATTTTATAAGGCATTCAAAAAAGATTTGGGGCTTGACACAAAAATTAAAGGACAAATCAAAAAGATTCAAGAAATTTTGGATGACCAATTAAGAATGCCAGAAATTGTGACCTTTGAGGAGTGTAACGTTAAACCTCCATCGATAATTACTCAATTGTTGACTAAGGCAAGCAAGAGAGTGTCGGACAAGAACAACAACCGCTAACAAAAATGTTTATGCAATGCGGGGGTTCAGTGTTGGTATTGAAAGTATTTTCTTAATTTAGTTCGGTGTCGGGGGACAGAGACGTGCAGGTCGGGCTTAACATTCCGCTGCGCTACATTTTTAAGCCCTCCTATTCCCCGCACTGCATAAACACAAACGTTAGTGGCAATTATTCCGGGACGAAAAATTCCAACTAACGGGTGACTCACTACCAGTAAGGACTTTCCGCACGACAAGTGAGCGACATCGGAACAACTTTGGACTCGTGCCAACGTAACAAAATTCACTTTCAACCGTCTTTAGTAATACATAAATCTAAACGAGTCATTAATGAGAAAGATAATTCAAATGGGGCTCACTTTACTCTGTGTTAACTTAATAGCACAGACACTTGTGTTTGGCCAAACAGAAGTAGATAGGAAATCTCCGCTACCAAAATGCTCGAGCGAGGACAAGCCCTATCGTGATTTTGATTTTTTAATCGGTCGTTGGGACTTCCTTACTGAAGATGGGACAAAGGTTGGCGAGCATGTTTATACCAAACGCGAGCAAGGCTGTTTGATTGTCGAAGAATGGACAGATGTTTCTGGTGGCACAGGATTGGGCATGAGCTTTGTTGACCCAAGTACTGGGCTCTGGCGACAGGTTTGGATGAGTCCTATGTTTCATATTGATTATTCTGGAAGGCTGAATGAAAGCGGTGCAATGATTCTTGAGGGGACAATATATCCAAACAATGGTGGTGAAAGTTCTCCAGTTCGTGGTGTCTGGACGAAGCAAGCAGACGGGTCGGTGAAACAAGAATTTATAACACTAAATAAGAAAACGAACATATGGGAGACTTTCTTTGTTGGGTTCTCTCACCGTAAGCAGGGCTGATTAGCCATTAACGAGCTACAAAAATACAAGACTTCGAATGAAAGGAGTTGAAGGCCACACAGCCACCAACAAAAATGTCCTTTCTGCAATGCGGAGGTTCAGTGTAGGTATTAAAAGTAATTTCTTAATTTAGTTCGGTAACGTGGGACAGTTCGGAGCAGGTCGGGCTTAACATTTCCCCCCACAAGTCGGAGTCCATTTTTAAGCCCTCCTATTCCACGCACTGCCACAAACGCAAGCGAGTAACAGTTGAATGGAAATAATTGTTCATCATAAAATATCGGATTTGTATAAAACTCTTGGCTTGCCTTTTGACCAGGAAATAGATTTTACCATTCTTTCCATACCCGATATTCATCCACAAATTCCATTTAAATCACCCATTCTAAGGGCAGATTATTTCTCGTTCATTTTGACAAAAGAAGGGGCCGGCATTTATTGGCTTGATGACAATAAATTCCCTTTCGGCTCTCAAACCATTTATTTTACAAATCCGGGACACCTAAAATCTTATGAACTACATGACTCAAAGAATGCGTTGATAATAACCTTATCTGAAAAGTTCTTACGAGAAAACGTTCACCCAGAAATTTATGAAGAGTTCCCATTTTTATTGGCTGAAATAGTTCCACCCAAGAAACTGTTGCAAAATGATTTTGAAGAATTTGAAAATTTGTACAGCCAAATTTTAAAAGAATTTGAAAAGGAATCCAGGTACAAAAACAAAATTCTGGGAAATCTTTTTATGGTGATGCTGCTCAAAATAAAAGAAAAATTTTGGTCAGCCTACAATCCGATAGAAGAAGGTAATAGGGATTCTCAAATTGTTAAATCATTCAAAAGGCTTTTAGAAACAGAGTTCAAGGAAGTTTTAAAAAGTAATCATAGTGATGGCAAATTGCAGGTACAGTATTTTGCCAAAAAATTGGATTTGCATCCCAATTATCTGAACTCAGTAATAAAAAGTAAAACAGGAAGAACAGTGAATGATTGGATTTCGGAACGAACCCTCTCTGTTGCCAAATCTCTTTTGATAAATAAACCTTACTCTTCAAAAGAAATCGCTTATAAATTAGGCTTTAGTGAGTCTACCCATTTTAGTCGATTTTTTAAAAAGAATACCGGACTCTCGCCAAACACATTCCGAAAATCGAACAACCGCTAAGTTAATCTTTGAAATTGGTCATCTCTCATTTGATTCTGGTTGCATCAGATCGTCCCTATTCCTTCAACTTTGTATTGAAAATTTTAAAATACAGCAATGAAGCAAACAACAACATTAGGGCACAGTACACTAAAAGTTAATAGAATTGGTCTTGGCTGCATGGGTATGTCAGAGTTTTATGGATCTTTTAATGAAAAAGAATCCATAAATACATTGCATAAAGCCATCGACTTAGGAGTCAATCTTTTCGACACAGCTGATATGTATGGTTGGGGAGCGAATGAACGACTATTAGGAAAAGCATTTAAGGGCCGAAGGGATGACGTGATTTTAGCTACCAAATTTGCTGTGATGCGAGGACCCAATGGTGAATTTCTTGGACTTAATGGTAAGCCAGAATACATCAAGCAAGCTTGCGACCAAAGTCTTCAAAATTTGGGTGTTGATACAATTGATTTGTATTACATGCATCGGCAAGATCCTGAAGTGGAAATTGAAGAAATTGTTGGTGCAATGAGTGATTTAGTCAAACGAGGAAAGATAAAACACATAGGTCTTTCTGAAGTTAATGCAGAAACGCTTCGTAGGGCACATGCAGTTCACCCTATTACAGTCCTTCAAACCGAATATTCCTTATGGAGTCGAGAACCAGAGCAAGAGATTTTTGATGTCTGTAACGAACTCGGTATCGCCTTTGTGGCATACAGTCCTTTGGGAAGAGGGTTCTTAACGGGAGCGATTAAAAGTCGAGCAGATTTAGAAACAAATGATTGGCGTCTTACTCTTCCACGCTTTACAGATGAAGCGATAAGAGAGAACTTAAAGTTCGTTGAAGTTATTGATCAAATTGCACAAGACAAAAAAGTCTCCAAAGCACAAGTTGCCCTTGCATGGGTACTTAGTCAAAACGATGAAATCATATCTATTCCAGGTACTAGAAAAGTTCACCGTCTCGAAGAGAATTTAGGTGCATTTAAGGTGCAACTAACTAAAACTGATCTGGCCGTTATTCAAAAGTCTATGCCATCAGAAACAATTGGACATCGGTATTAGTAATATACAGTGTTTTGAAATCTGCTAAGGGTTTGGAGCAAAAACTGTAACTCGTTATAAAATTTACGCGTCTAAGAAATTAGGTTCTAACAATTTAGCCATGAAAAGAGCGCTCGTATTTGGAACAGTGATAGTGATCACATCTATACTATCCATTATAATTTTTTCCAAGCTGACCGAGGGCAACCTTGCCGACCCTGAAGGAGTCACACAAGCAAAACTCTATTCAAGTATTTTAGGCGAGGAACGAGGTCTTATTATCCATTTACCCAGAGGCTATGACTCCACTAAATTATACCCGGTAATGTATGTACTTGATGGGGGCTCTCAAGACACACATATTGCTGCCAAGTTCGATGTGTTAACAACAGCAGGGTATACGCCAAAAACTATTATTGTAGGCATCCCCAATATGAGCGGTAAAAATCGAGAGCACAACCTAATACCTCCATTTATGCGGATAGATAATGATGACATTAATAGTGAATTCGGAAATGGTGATAAATTTTTGAATTTTATGGAGTCTGAACTTATCCCTTTCGTTGAAAGCAATTATCGCGCTTCACAGGTGAGATTGTTAAGCGGTAATTCAAGAGGCGGGCTTCTTGTGATGTATTCGCTCTTATACAGACCAAACTTGTTTCAGGCCAGGTTTTGTTACAGCACTCCCTTTTGGAGACAAGACAATATTCTGGTTTCTAAAGTGGATGCCCTATTAAGTCAAAAGGATACATTGAATACTTTTATATACCTGAGTGCCGGAGAAAATGAAACAGAAAATATCAAAAACGGCTTGGACAAAATGACAAAAAAACTAAAAGAAAAAGCTCCAATTGGATTAGTAGTACATTTTGACTACACCCCAAACGCTACTCACCAGAATAATTCCGTAATTTCTGCTTCGACTGGAATTGCAAGATGGAGCGAGTATTTAAAACGTTAAATGACGAAAAGACTTGATCTTGTTAGCGCACATTGCGGTGCAGTCAGGTCTTCTGACCGTCTCCCGGCCTGACTAAAATTGCTCATCCACAAAGGTTGCGACTCTATTAGCGAGAACTAAAACGTGCAACTATAAAAATATATATTTTCCTACCCAGCCAAAGCCTTTTCTACATCACCAATAAATTTGGCCGTGATGCCCTTGGTCTTCTTTGCCTGTTCCGATTTGAAAAGCGGCAACGCTTCAGCTATTTTTTCAAGAAGACCAATGGGATTTTGATCATTCTTGTAGCTGCCGAGGCACCATTGAATTTCAGATTGGAGCTTCGCATCAATGCCAAGGGGCTCCATTTTTTCAAGCACTTCTTCGGCCAACTTCTCAATATTCAAGGGCGTGGGTGATTTTGGCCGAATTGTTTTTTTGGCGGCAGCCTTTGCAGGTTTGGTAGATTTGGTAATTGTCTTTGCCATACTTTTTTACCCTAAGGTACGATTAGCCACGCTCTGCTAAACACGAGCGTCACTTTAAATTTACGCAACCGTTGCCATACTTTTTATTATGAAATTGTTATTCGTTCCATCTGTTTTATGGCATAACACTACCCAAAATGTTTTGCCTATGTTTAACCTGTGAGGAGAGCTTTATTCATTGATTGTCAATCCAACAAATCAACCAGGTTTTAATTTCTTTGCAAGCGTTTTAGGCGCAACATTCATCCACGCTGCAATCAGTAATTTTTTAAAGACAGCTTCGCTCACCTTGTTCAAGTCGACATAAGTCCAACCAAAATCACCCCATTTTCCTTTCACCGGAAAAGCTGCCGGATGATGTTCATCGCATAAAACCGGCTGCTCAGTTTTAGAAAGTTTGACCACCGCTCGCTTCTCATCAAGCCAAAGCGTAGCAAAGATTTTCTTCTTGACACGGTAAGCGGGCTTTCCGAAATGGTCATACTCGTTCACTTCGGCAAGAGAAAGACATAGGCTTCGTGCAGTTTCCAGGTCAACCATCGATTTGAAGTTACTGAAAAAAATGACGAACGGAATGGCAACTCCATCACAAAAAAAGTATCTTTCATTAAAATGAAACTTTATATGGAATCACGCAGAGATTTTATTAAAAAGGGCTCGCTTACATTGGCCGGCCTTTCGTTGGCAAATCAATCACTATTTTCTTTTCCGAAAACCAATTCACAGCTGGGCCTACAGCTCTATTCCGTGCGCGATGACATGAAAAAAGATCCGCTTGGCACACTGAATCAAATTGCGTCCTTCGGATATAAAAATGTAGAGCATGCCAACTATGTTGATCGGAAATTTTATGGCAACTCAGCTAAGGAGTTCATGAAGATTTTATCCGATCTGGGTTTGAAAATGCCCAGCGGACACACCGTGTTGGGTAAGCAGCACTGGGACGAACAGAAAAAAGATTTCACTGACTCCTGGAAATTCACTGTTGAGGATGCAGCCGCTGCCGGCCAGCAATATGTAGTCAGCCCGTGGTTGGATGAAAGTATTTATGAAACTGAAGATGGCGTTAAACATTTCATGGATGTTTTTAACAAGTGCGGAGAACTTTGCAAAAAACATGGGATGAAGTTCGGCTATCACAATCATCATTTTGAATTTGCAAAAAAGGTGAACGGAAAAGTCTTGTATGATCTCATACTCGACAATACTGATCCAAAGTTGGTAACTCAGCAGTTAGATACAGGCAACTTGTTTAATGGCGGAGTCAAAGCCATCGACATCGTAAAAAAGTATCCGAACCGGTTCGAGCTCATGCATGTGAAGGATGAAATTGAGGTGGCTGGCGGTCACGAAAAATATGAGAGTACCGTTTTAGGTAAAGGCATCGCCCAGGTAAAAGATGTGCTCAGCCTCGGAAAATCAGGTGGAGTAAAATTTATGATCGTTGAGCAAGAAGCGTATCAAGGCAAAGCACCACTCGACTGTGCCAAAGAAGATTTTGAAATAATGAAGAGCTGGGGTTATTAATTAAAATAGACTCATTTAATCTTAAATTATTAAATTTTGAATCTTGAATCTAAGCAAGGCCAGCTTGTTCGTTCTCTCGGATTACTTTCTGTATTTTTTTTGGTTGCCAGCTCAGTGATCGGCTCGGGTGTTTATAAAAAAGTAGCGCCTATGGCCGAAGTCATGCAGTCGCCATTGCTGGTGTTACTTGCTTGGGCTCTCGGTGGTGTTCTTACCTTGTTTGGCACGTTGAGTAATGCCGAAGTCGCGAGCATGCTGGCTGACTCAGGTGGAGAATTTGTTTACTACCGCAAAATCTACAACCGTTTTTTTGCGTTTCTCTATGGCTGGGCAAATTTCACTGCGATCCGTTCAGCTTCGATCGCCTCGATTGCTTATGTTTTTGCACAGTCATTTAATTCGCTTGTTCCACTTCCTGTCTTACCGGGTGAACTGTCATCGATCACCGTCTTCGGGTTCTTAACTCCCTTCGACAATTTCGGAGTAAAGGTTTTCACAATCGGGCTCATCATCGGGCTAACCTACATCAATTATGTTGGTCTGAAAACCGGTGGCAACTTCAGTAAAGTGGTACTTTATATTGTGATCGCTACTATTGCCATGATCATCGTATTGGGCTTCATCATTGGCGATGGAAGCTGGCACAACATTACCACCAATGCAACAGGTTACGTTTCACATTCATGGACAGATTCATTTTTTATCAAAAATCTTTTTGCCGCATTGCTTGGTGCCTTCTGGGCATACGAAGGTTGGAGCACCATTGGCTACCTCGGTGGGGAAATAAAAAATGCACAGCGCAATTTGCCGCTCGGTTTAATTTTCGGGATGTTATTCGTGATAGTCGTTTACCTGGGCATCAACTTCACCTATCTCTACGTAATGCCCATCGATCAACTCCTTGCCGATTCAAAATCAACAAACACTATAGCTGCCGTCACTGTGATGAAACATCTTTTGGGAAATGGCGGAGCCCTTTTCATGTCGCTGCTGATTTTACTCACCACTCTCGGCACGACCAACACCACCATCCTTGCAGCGCCAAGATTGTATTTTGCTATGGCAAAGGAAGGTTTGTTTTTTAAAGGAGCAGCTGAGATTCACCCTCAACACAACACGCCTTCAAAAGCATTTTTATTCCAGGCGGTGATTGTGTGTTTGCTCGTAATCAGCGGCAGCTTTGATCAGCTTACAGACATGCTGATTTTTGCGTCTTTTATTTTTTATGGCGCAACTGCCTTGGGAGTTTTTGTTTTACGCGTGAAAATGCCTGACGCTCCTCGCCCCTACAAAGCATGGGGCTATCCGATAGTGCCGGCCATTTTTATTTTGTTTTGCGTGGCGTTGCTCATCATTACTTTTGCCAGCAAACCTCGTGAAGCAACCATGGGCCTCGTGCTCATGATGACTGGTATTCCGTTTTATTTTTATTGGAACAGGAAAGTTAATCGTTAATCGTTAATCGCTGCTTAGTTAATCAGTGATACAACCAGCCATTAAGAATTTTAAACGAATAGCGACTACTTCTTCACAAACTTCGAAGCGACAAAACAAAATAGTCCAAGAACCAATCCGCTCACCACACCAATTATCGGACCCATGATGAGCATCATTTGCCGCGGATGCGATGGCATCCAAGTGTTCATGGCCATCTCCTGCGGATGATTGGCCGCATAGTCAAAGAAAAAAATCACATGGGCCGATGTGACCCAGACACAGTTTACCAAACTAATAAGAAAGCCATGCAAAAAATAACTCCCGGCACTTTCCTTCGCCACCGCATATGCACAATAAGTAAATATAGCTAGCCAAAGGAAAGGCTCTATCGTTGACGATATCCACCACACTGAACCGATGCCCATTGCCAATCCGAATGCTGAAAGTTGAATGATGAGTTTCCAATTCAAGTTCATAATGTTTGGGTTTAGGGTGAGAAGTAATTCAATTTAAGAATAAACCTTGATTTTGTATTGGCCGCTTTTGATCTGATCCCCATGACTATCAGATAATTTTTCTTTATCAGGCTAATCATTCATTCTGAAAAAGAAATGCCTTTGTTATCAAAGCAAAAAAATGTCAATGAATAATCCGGGTTAAAAATGTATTTTTCAGATCATGTCACCGCAACCCGAACTCAAACGTACACTCTCACCTTTGATGGTTTGGGGACTGGGCGTAGGTTATGTTATCTCTGGAAATTATTTTGGGTGGAACTTAGGTCTTGAAAAAGGTGGCACATTAGGAATGGCCATCGCTCTTTTTTTCATCATCATTCTTTACATCACTTTTACTTTCAGTTACACCGAATTGGCCTGTGCCATCCCAAAATCAGGCGGTGCGTTTGATTATGCAAGGCGCGCCCTTGGCAAAGATGCCGGCTTCATCACGGGCATGGCACAGAACATCGAATTCATTTTTGCTCCCCCTGCTATTGCCTTTGCCATTGGCACATACTTTAATATTTTTTTTCAGGATCTATCGGTTACATTCATTGCAATCCTTGCTTACCTATTTTTCTTTTCGATCAATGTGGCAGGCGTAAAGGTGGCAGCCGTTTTTGAATTGGTTGTGACTGCGCTTGCCGTGATAGCCGTGCTTTTATTCAGTGGAATTTCATTTCCTCATTTTGATGCAAGTCACCTAAAGCTAAATGCTTTTCCATTCGGGTGGAGTGGTGTCTTTGCCGCAACTCCATTTGCCATTTGGTTTTTTCTCGGCATCGAAGGTGTTGCCAATCTTGCTGAAGAAGCCATTAATCCGAAGCGAACGATCATGCTGGGGTTTGGATCTGCAATTATCACTTTAGTATTGTTGTGTATAATCACATTTGTAAGTTCGATTGGTATTGCGGGGTGGGAAGCAATTGTTTTTAAAACTGACGGCACAACTTCTGATTCACCGCTTCCTTTGGCAATGGCGCACATTGTTGATAGCGGTCAGTGGCCGTATCAAATGTTGGTAATGGTAGGTCTGCTTGGGTTGGTTGCTTCTTTTCACGGATTGATGCTTGCTGCCGGAAGATCAACACTCGAGTTTGGAAGAGTAAATTATGCTCCCGCATTTCTCGGAAAAATCCATCCGCGTTTTCAAACGCCTGCCAACGCTCTTTTCATCAACATGATCCTTGGCATCGCAGCTTTGCTTACTGGCAAGACAGGCGAGATCATCACCATTTCTGTTTTTGGTGCTCTCACGCTTTACATCCTTTCGATGATTTCTTTACTGAAACTTCGAAAAAAGGAACCCGGGCTTCATCGACCATTTCGAGTACCGCTTTTTCCCTTCTTTCCAATCGTTGCATTAGTAATTGCAAGTGCATCGCTTGTGGCAATGGCATTTTACAATAGCAAGCTCGCGCTAATTTACTTTTTGATTCTCGGGTTGAGTTTTGCTGCCTTTAAACTTCAAAAAGTCATTTCAGCCTCAAAAAGTCAATAATAAATTTCCTTGGGCTGATAACGGGTAGTTGTTGTGAGACTCTTTGGTAGTCTTTCAAATTATTTGTGATGAAAAAGTCAAGTCGCTCTTCTTCTAAAGCTGTGAAATATTGAAAAGTATCTTCTAAATCAGTAAAGGAGCCGTCTAAAGAGATGCGCAACGCATTCTTTTGCGTAGGTAAAATAGAAATAAAGCGCAGATAATCTCCCAACAATTTTCGTGTCTCAGCGGCAGAAACATTTTTTCGGATGACGTAAGCTAACGTATAGAAAGAGGCCGAAGACGCGTATCCGTGCGTTTGCCCCTCTTCACAAGATCTCAGCAAGTTGGACGAATGAGTATCGCGATCCAGCAAATGGTCAAGAAAAACGTTAGTATCTAAAAAGACACTATACGCCATGCTTCTGCTGGTAATATTCTTTTCGAATATCCCTATTACTCATGGATGAGAATTTTTTCTTAAGCAATCCGCGAGAAGCATTAACAGCCGAATATTTTCTATTTTTTCCAATGAGACTTTTCAAGAATTTCTCAATTACGAAAGAAAGGCTTTCGGAAGTCTTTTCAACATGATTCTTCGCTTTTTGAACGATTTCCTCTTCAATCGTCAATGTGAGTTTAGTTTTCATAGATACACGTGTAGTTATGCAAATATACGTATTCAGTTTAAAGTTGTAATTTATTCGGCTAATCTGCCCATTTCATTTAATTTAGTATTTCAACTTCTTCCCATGACCGAACGCGCAATCATTGAGTTTGTAAAAAAACATCCTGCAGGAAAAGTCAAGATCGCCTACGCAGACATTGACGGTATCCTTAGAGGCAAATACATTTCTACCGAAAAGTTTTTGTCGATTGTGGATGGTGACACTTCGTTTTGTGATGTGATTTTTGGGTGGGACAGCAATGATGCTGCTTACGATAACACCGATTACACCGGCTGGCATTCCGGCTACCCCGATGCCCCCGCGCGACTGGACATAGATACTTTTAGAAAAATTCCGTGGGAAAATGATCTTCCTTTTTTTCTTGGGGAGCTTTTAGACGACAAAGGCAAACCCGCTCAAGTTTGTCCCCGCCAATTATTAAAAAAAGTTTTGGGCGATGCACAACGCGTTGGCTTCACCCCCATTTTCGCGCAAGAGTTTGAATGGTTCAACTTTGCTGAAACCCCACAAAGCGTTCGGTCTAAAAATTATAAAGACCTCACGCCACTCTCACCGGGTATGTTTGGCTATTCCATTCTCAGATCAACTTTACAAAATCCATTCTTTACCGATCTCTTCGAGCTTCTGAAAAAATTCGATGTACCCATTGAAGGACTGCACACTGAAACAGGCCCCGGAGTTTTGGAAGCTGCCATTGCTCATTCAGGAATTTTAGAAGCTGCCGACCGCGCATTGCTTTTCAAAACGGCAGTGAAAGAAATTGCCTATCAGCATAACATCATGGCCACATTCATGGCAAAGATCAGTGAAACACTTCCAGGCTGCGGAGGACACGTGCATCAAAGTCTGTGGGACAAGGCCGCAAAGAAAAATCTTTTTCACAGCGACAAGGACAAAAACGGAATGAGCGATGTGATGAGGAGTTATACAGCCGGCCAGTTGTTTTGTCTTCCCTATATTTTACCCATGTATGCGCCAACCGTGAACAGCTACAAACGTTTGGTTGAAGGAGCCTGGGCGCCTACTACATTAACCTGGGGAATTGACAATCGTACAGTTGCCCTGCGTGTGATCAGCGGTAGCAGCAAATCGTGCCGCCTTGAAACGCGTGTGATCGGATCTGATGTAAATCCTTACCTCGCTATGACGGCTGCGCTTGCATCTGGCTTGTACGGCATCAAAAAGAAATTGAAGCTTCAACAAGTTACCGAAGGCAACGGCTACCGCGATTTCACTCATGGCACCTTGCCTACAACTTTGAACGAAGCAACAGATGCAATGAAAAATTCAACGGTTGCAAAAGAAATCTTTGGCGAAACATTTACCGAGCACTTTGTTCAAACCCGCGAATGGGAATGGCGCCAACATCTCAAACCTGTAACCGACTGGGAAATGAAAAGATATTTTGAGATCATCTAACACATGAGTACGCTCCAGCGATTTAACCAGCTCAAAGCACTTCGTGTCCGCAGAATTAATATCGCAAGCGGAATCAAAGATGCTTTTTTTATTATACTGGGTGTTGGTGCTGCCGGCTTCGGACTGAAAGGATTTTTGTTGCCAAATCATTTTTTAGATGGAGGGGTGATGGGCATCTCTCTTCTGGTGAATTTACTTTACAATATCGATCTCTCTATTTTAGTGCTGGTTATCAACATTCCGTTTATCATCATCGGTTACACGCAAGTTTCCAAGGTATTTGCCGTTAAAACGCTAATCGCCATTATTTTGCTCGCATTGGCCCTGGCTTATGTTGATTTTCCAACGATCACCTCAGACAAGCTTCTCATCGCATTTTTCGGGGGATTCTTTTTGGGTGCGGGTATTGGTTTATCGATTCGCGGAGGAAGTGTACTTGACGGCACAGAAATATTGGCCATCTACTCGAGTCGCAAAACAACGCTTACCGTTGGTGACATCATTCTTGTACTTAACATCATCATCTTTTCAGCGGCTGCTTACCTTATGCACATCGAAACTGCGCTGTACGCGATACTCACTTACCTTGTAGCCAGCAAAACGGTCGACTTTGTAGTTCATGGTATTGAAGAATATACAAGCGTAATGATCGTCTCCGAAAAAAGCAATGAGATCAAAGATGCTATCATTAACAAAATGGGCCGAGGTGTAACAGTGCTCAAAGGCAAGAGCGGTTTCGGAAAGAAAGGCCACCGTACATTTGATGTGGACGTAATTTTTTCAGTAATCACCCGTCTGGAACTTCAGAAGCTGAAAACAGAAATTGCTAAAATAGACCCGGAAGCTTTTGTCGTTGAAAATAGCGTGAATGATATCAAAGGTGGTATGATTAAGAAAAGGCCGTTGGAGGAGTAATGATACCAAGTGTTCATGATGCTCAAGTGCCGCACCGGAAAAAGAGTCTACCAGACCGAAAGCCTGGCGGAAGATGCATTGATTGATGCCCACAGCAGAAATCAATATGCAAGTACAGGCCCCTTAGCAGTGTATCAATGTGAAGAATGCGCCTATTATCATTTTACCAGCAAAGGACCAATGAACAAAAGATTGGCAGAACAAATCGCGAGTGGAAAAATAAAACTCCAACAGCAAGCCAACGAATGGAGTCGCAAATGGAAAAAGTGATGGCTCGTGAGGACACGAGCCATGGCGCAGTTTTACCAGCAAAGGTCCAATGAACAAAAAATTGCCAGAGCAAATCGCGAGTGGAAAAATAAAACTCCACCAGCAAGCCAACGAATGGAGTCGCAAATTGAAAAAGTGATGGCTCGTGAGGACACGAGCCATGGCGTAGAGAAAAATAAGACTCCAACAGTAAGCCAATGAGTGGAGCGGTAAGTGGAAGAAATAACTTCACTCAGAAGGCAAACAAAACAAAGGTTCGATTATTTCTTAGCGGCTCTGTGCCATTGCGTGAACCATCAGGTATCTTTGCAACATAAAGCAAGAACTTATGGTGAACCGCTATGAAGGGGAGATTCACATCAACCCTATCCGGATTTTACGAAATGATGACTTCAACAATGATGGGCTGATTAAAGACATTACGGCTACACTGAATCAAGCCATTGACTTGAATCATAAAATCACGCAACGGTTGCAAGGATTTAAGGCGTTGCTTGAAGCAAAAAAAATTCCGGGTGGTGTCCAGTTTCGGTTTGCCGAAGGTGGTTACATCGGTGTAAAAGGGTTATCTGATGATCTGCTAAAAGAATTCGCCTCTCAGGGTCTAATCGAATTATTTGATTTTGCCACTGATAAAGACTGGGTGAAAAAATACGGGCCACAATTCGGTTTGGTCTGGGAGAATGGAAGAGCTGTTGAGATTTGAATCTCTTCGAAATGAATTATCCCGATTTAAAAAAACAGTTACATACACTTTGCATCGCCATTGTTCAGCAACGAATTGTTCTTGCTAAGCAGGCAATGGATTCTGCGCAGGAGTCTGCCAACCAGGAAGAGAAAAGCAGTGCAGGTGATAAATATGAAACAGGTCGTGCTATGGCGCAGATCGAGCGTGATCAAGCCGCACAACAACTGGACGAAGGACTCAAGTTGAAAAAGGCATTGGATCAGATCAACCCAAACAGTTCTTCCATTAAAGCAGGATTAGGAAGTTTGGTGATCACCGATCAAAATCGTTTTTACATTTCGATCAGCGCGGGAAAACTGGAGGTTGATGGAAAAGAGTATATCGCCATTTCTCCGCAATCACCGATAGGCAAACTACTTTTAAATCGTAACATAAATGACGAGATCAAATTTCAGAATATGGCTCAGGCTATTCTTGAAATCCACTAAATCAATTTTTCACCAACACAGGAATATTTGCAGCCAACACTTGCAGATCTTCATCTCTTACTTCCTTCTTCTCATCAGCTACAAGCAAAAAGTTTTCGTAGATCGTATTTAACTCTTCACCCTCAAATTGGTGACCAAGCAAAGACAGTCGATGTTTCAATGCTGCCCTACCGCTACGTGCTGTGAGTACAATTGAAGAGGAGAGAACACCTACTTGTGCCGGATTCATGATCTCATAATTTTCGGCATGCTTCAAAAATCCATCCTGATGAATACCCGATGAATGAGCGAACGCATTCGCGCCCACAATTGCTTTGTTTGCCTGCACGGGCATGTGCATCATCCCTGAAACCAATTTGCTAAGTCCGTAGATTTTTTCAGGTTTAATTCCAGTAACAAAATTCAAATCTTTATGCACCTCGAAGATCATGGCTACTTCTTCGAGTGAAGTATTGCCTGCTCTTTCGCCAATACCATTGATGGTAACTTCAACTTGTCGTGCACCGTTGATCACACCGCTCACCGTGTTGGCTGTAGCAAGACCAAGATCATTGTGACAATGAACAGAAATAGTTGCCTTGCTTATATTCTTGACATTCTCAAACAAATAATTGATTCGCTTTCCATATAAGTGAGGCAAGCAGTACCCTGTAGTATCGGGAATGTTTACTACATCAGCTCCCGCTTCGATCACTGCCTGGGTCATCATCGCAAGAAAAGCAAGATCAGCACGTCCTGCATCCTCTGCATAAAATTCTACTTCAAAACCTTTGCTCTTTGCATACTGCACAGCCCATACGCCTTGCTCCAATACTTGATCGCGTGTGGACTTGAATTTGTGTTTGATGTGCACATCGCTTGAGCCTATGCCTGTGTGAATCCGCCCGCGTTTGGCATAGCGTAATGCTTCTGCGGCTACATCAATGTCTTCCTTTTTGGCGCGGGTCAGTCCGCAGACAATTGGCTCTTTTACAGCTTTGGAGATTTCCACCACTGAAAGAAAATCGCCAGGGCTTGAGATAGGGAAGCCAGCTTCAATTACATCTACGCCAAGCAATTCGAGCTCTTTCGCGATGATAATTTTTTCTTCCGTCTTCAACTGACAGCCGGGCACTTGCTCGCCATCGCGAAGAGTGGTATCAAAGACTTTAATTCGTTGACTCATAAATTTCGTTTTTCGTTAATCGTTACTATTTAATTAGTCATTAACTTATTGATGCATTATAGGATGCAGTCTGAAGCACAGTGGAATCCAATGCAAGTTTATCCCTCAATTGCTTAGCCACCTTGTTACCCATCTCTGCCGTCTTTAAAATTTTGTTTGATAAAGTTCTTTCATCCGCGATATCTGCTGTTCTAAATCCTTCTTTCAATGTTTGCTCAACAGCCTTGATTATTACTTCTGATTCCTTTTTCATTCCAAAAGAAATATCAAGCATCAATGCCACAGACAAAATCGAAGCGAGTGGGTTTGCGATCCCTTTGCCGGTAATGTCATGTGCACTTCCGTGAATCGGTTCATACAAACCGACAGAATCACCAATTGAGGCTGATGCAAGCATCCCCATAGAGCCTGCTATCTGGGATGCCTCATCCGTGAGTATGTCGCCAAATAAATTTCCCGTAAGCACTACATCGAAGCTGCGGGGATTTTGTATGAGCTTCATGGCAGCCGTATCCACAAACAAATGCTCCAATTGAATATCGGGGTACTGCTTGCCAACCTGCTGAACAGTTTCTCTCCACAAGCGTGAACTTTCTAACACGTTTGCTTTGTCAACAGATGTTACTTTCTTCTTTCTTGTCTGAGCTGCCTTAAATGCCTTGTGAGCTATGCGTTCAATTTCATAGCGTTGATAGATCATCAAGTCAAAGGCAGTAGCGCCTTCATCCTTTCTTCCTTTTTCACCGAAATAAACATCGCCCGTGAGTTCACGAAAAAACAAAATATTGGAACCTTTCAGAATTTCGGGCTTGATACTTGAAGCACTGAGCAATTCATCAAATAATTTAATCGGTCTCAGATTGGCATAAAGTCCAAGTTCTTTCCTCATTTTCAGCAAGCCCTGCTCAGGTCTTACTTTCAAAGTCGGATCATTGTCATATTTAGGATGGCCAACAGCGCCAAACAAAATCGCATCACAGTTTTTAAGTTTCGATAATGTCTCCTCAGGCAATGAATTTCCTGTTGCATTGATTGCCTCATGTCCGATTAATCCTTCTTCAAATGAAAACTCGTGACCAAATATTTCGGCAATCACCTCCAATACTTTCTTTCCCTCGGCAGTTACTTCCTTTCCGATTCCATCTCCAGGCAGAATTACTATTTTCTTTTTCATCTTTAATTCCAGGTTCTTATAATTCGAGACTCGCTGTCTGAAGTCTTTCAAATACTTTTATCTCTCCTCTCAAACTCAACAAGTAGTCAATATCATCATACCCATTCATCAGGCATTCCTTTTTGTAAGCATTGATCTCAAATTTTTCTTGTTCGCCCCCAAGTGCAACGATTTGATTTTGCAGATCGACAGTAATCTCTGTTATCGGATTTTGCTCGATCATTTTAAAAATCCTTTTCAGAAATTGATCACTTACAACTACGGGCAACAATCCATTGTTCAATGCGTTGTTTTTAAAAATATCAGCAAAGAAACTGGAGATGACTGCGCGAAATCCATAATCATAAATTGCCCAAGCTGCATGCTCTCGACTGCTGCCACAACCGAAATTCTTTCCAGCGACTAAAATCTGCCCGAAATATTTTGAATCGTTCAATACAAAATCTTTGAGCGGTTGGTTGTTAGGATCAAATCGCCAATCGCGAAATAAATTGTTCCCAAAACCTTCGCGCGTGGTCGCTTTCAAAAAGCGCGCTGGAATAATCTGATCCGTGTCAATGTTCTCCATTGAAAGCGGTACGGCTGTAGATTTTAAGGCTATAAATTTATCTTTACTCATTTCAATTCTAGTTTTGACCAGTTATCCCAAGCAGATACATTTTCATGGATACACCTGAGTGGTTAAGCCAATCTTCATACTCATCAATTGTTTTACGTCTGTCCGACTCCGCGATTTATTATCGCGCGCCAGAGTTCTTTTGTCTAAAACTTTGTTAGCGCCTGTTGGCATGGTCGCCTTTTGTATAGCAATATGTTGACTGCTTATTTCCATTAAACAAATTCTCTCACGTCAGTTACTTTTCCTGTAATCGCAGCAATTGCCGCGCTGAGCGGGCTCGCCAAAAATGTTCTCGACTTCGGCCCTTGTCTTCCTTCAAAATTTCTGTTGGAAGTGCTGATGCAATATTTTCCTGCCGGCACTTTATCCTCATTCATTCCCAAACATGCTGAGCATCCGGGACTGCGCAACTCAAATCCTGCTGCTTCAAAAATTTTGTCGAGGCCTTCTTGCTTCGCCTGTGTTTCTACTTGCTTCGAGCCAGGAATCACCCACACTTCAACATTGCTCGCCTTCCTTTTTCCCCTAACGATATCCGCCACCAAACGCAAATCTTCAATTCGCGCATTGGTGCAACTGCCTATAAAAACATAATCCACAGTTTTGCCGAGAAGTCGCGAGCCCGGTTCAAGACCCATGTACTCAAGCGATTTCTTGAAAGAAGTTTGTTCACTCATTTCTTTCAATTCGGCAACTGTTGGGATGCGATCGGTCACCTTCATGCCCATACCCGGGTTGGTTCCGTAAGTGATCATTGGTGCAATGTCGGCCGCATCAAAGATCAGCTCGCTATCGTACTTTGCGTCTTCATCTGTTTTAAGATGCTCCCAATTTTTCTTTGCATCATCAAATGCTTTTCCTTGTGGCGCAAATTTTCTTTCCTTGATGTAGTTGTAGGTTGTTTCATCGGGAGCGATCAGTCCTCCACGTGCGCCCATCTCAATGCTCATGTTGCAGATGGTCATACGCGCTTCCATCGATAAACTTCGAATAGCACTTCCGGTGTACTCAACAAAATACCCTGTCGCTCCGCTTGCTGAAATTTTTGAGATGATGTAAAGAATGATGTCCTTGCTCACCACGCCCTTTCCGAGTTGACCGTTGATTTCAATTTTCATTGTCTTCGGCTTGTACTGCAACACGCATTGGGTAGCTAGTACTTGCTCAACTTCACTCGTGCCGATACCAAACGCAATGTTGCCGAAAGCACCGTGTGTGGAGGTGTGACTGTCACCACAAACGATAGTCATGCCTGGCAACGTCAAGCCAAGCTCGGGGCCGATAATGTGAACGATGCCCTGAAATGGATGACCAAGATCATAAAGTTCAACACCAAACTCTTTGCAATTTTTTCTTAGCGTTTCAACCTGATGACGGGATAATGCTTCTTTAATGGGAAGATGCTGATCCTTCGTAGGCACATTGTGATCAGCGGTTGCTGTTGTGCGAGCAGTATTAAAGACTTTTATTCCTCGTTTGCGCAGGCCGTCAAATGCTTGAGGACTTGTCACTTCATGGATAAAATGCCGATCGATGAAAAGCGCATCAGGGTAACCCTCAGCGTGCTTCACCACATGTGCATCCCAGATTTTTTCAAAAATTGTTTTTGGATTTTCGCTCACAACAAGTGTTCGTTTGTTCTACATCCTTGAAATGCAAATCGCCCTGCCAACTAAAATGTGATGACAGGGCGATTTGAAATATGTAAGTACGAAGGTCGAAAAAAAAAATCACGTTCTTAGTTAATAGTCAAAAAAAATTCTAACTCCATACAATTGTTAGTTAAGATTTCGATGATGGTTTTTTATTAGTTTTGACTGTACTAACCAGAAGCAAAGCCCTTATGAAAATCAATTTATTTCTCCAGATAATTCTATTTCTAATTTGTTCTAAATCGTTCAGTCAGCACATTGGGATGAGCATTCAGGATGCTGAAAAAAAGCAGATAAAAATTGAACAACTCGAACAGAATTATAAGAGCGCGGTGGCAACACCTCCTACTGAATCAGTTTTCAAGCCTGAAGAATTACAAGAGGCCTATATCAAGCTCTTAAACGATTGGGGAAAATTTTTATCAAAAAATAATTTCAAATGGGAAAAGAAAACCAAATGCTTTCAACGAATTTATTTTAACAATGACGGCACAATAGATTACTTTATTTTCAATTTCCTTGGCAAGCCTGAAGACAAGCCATCCGAGGAAAAGCAAACAGAGTTCAATCGACTGCTGAATGCGTTTATTCAAGACTACAAATTTGCGTTAACTGCTAAAGTAAAGTTTGCACAATGTAGCCCAACCACGTATACGCCCTAATGAACTTTTCTGAACTTCGAATGTTATAGTTTCGTAACTTTGAGACATGATTCAGAATGTACTTATTTTGTTGGCGTTGGGCGGGGCCATGGTATACATCGGCAGGATAATTTATAAATCATTCCAGTCAAAAAATTCTTGTGCCACGGGTTGCGGCAAATGTGCCGAATCTGCTGAAAATAAAGCGATAGGAATACCTTCAAAAAACTGAGCAAGAAACAGGTTGAACAAGAAGCTGTTAAAAATCAATTTTGAGTCGTTAATTTATTTAATATGAATACGACATCAGAAAAAGATTTTAATTACCAGCGCATCGAAAATGCCATTCGGTATCTCGAGGAAAATTTTCAACGCCAACCTGAGTTGGATGAAGTAGCAGAGAAAGTTCATCTCTCTTCCTTTCACTTTCAAAGAATTTTTACAGAGTGGGCTGGCATTAGCCCCAAACGGTTTTTGCAATTTCTTACAGTCGATTTTCTGAAGGGAAAATTGAATGAAACTAAAAACCTGATCGATGCAGCTGATGCTGCAGGGCTTTCAAGTCAGTCGCGAGTTTACGACCTATTCACTACACTCGAAGCGGTCACTCCACAAGAATATAAACTCAGAGGCTCGGGCATTCGAATTGAATACGGCTTTCATGAAACTCCGTTTGGCATTACGCTGATTGGAGTTACTGAACGTGGAATCTGCTGGCTTTCGTTTTTGCAAAGCGATGAAGACCCAAGAAAAGAATTAGAGAAAATGAAGGAGCATTGGCACAACTCTGTTTTTCATCAAGATCAGGAGTTGACGAACGGATTCATTCAAACAATTTTTAACCAGAAAGACTCAAATGCACAAAGAAAACTTCATGTGCTTGTAAAGGGCACGAACTTTCAAATCAAGGTATGGGAAGCCCTGCTTCGATTGCCGATGGGAAGTGTAATTACCTATCAGGGCATAGCTCAGCAAATTCAAAGTCCTAAAGCAATGCAGGCGGTGGGTTCAGCTGTTGGCTCAAATCACATTGCCTATCTCATTCCATGCCATCGTGTGATTCGCAAAGATGGAGTGCTTGGGGAATATCGCTGGAGCGCCACCCGCAAGAAAAGTATTATCGGTTGGGAGATGGCGAAAGCAATTGGTCAATGATCAATCTGTCGATTTTTTTCGATTGAGTTGTTGCGCCATTTTTAAAGTGTGTTCCAATGATTTTACGCTCGCCCAATCGTTATGCCCGGGGATGATATATTTTGGCTCCCTACATTTTTTCTGAACATTATTTAATGTCGCAGCATAATCAGGGACACTTGCATCCGATAAATTACCAAGGCTGCTATCCGCTGTGCTTTTGATTAAGCAACCACCGTAAAGCACCTTTTCTTTTTCAAACCAAATGACAATGTTGTCCGGAGCATGACCATGTCCCGGAAAGTAAGTTTGAAATGAATATTGACCGATTGCAAATAGAGTATCCTTGTCAATCAAAAATTCGGCTCTTTTCTTTCCTCCCTTCCTGCTCAGTTCGTCTGTCTTCTTCGTAGTATATGTTCTAATTCCTTTGCTTTTATAATATTCAAGTCCTCCTGTTCTGTCTTCGTGAAAATGGGTAGCAATACACAGCGCAACATCTTTATTGTGCCTCAATTTTATACTATCAAGCAATGGTTGAAATTGTGTTGTATCCCATGGTGAGTCAATCAGAACTACACCTTGATTTGTTACGAGGTACATTCCATTTGCCGGTATCCGATTCCCTTGAAAGAAATTATATGTAGTGTAAACATAAAAGTCGTCCGTCAATCGGGAAATTTTCAGTTTATCTGAATTCTGTCCGAAAATGTTTTGGAAGAAAAACAAAAAAAAGACCGCCAATACTATCCTGTGCATAATGTTGTTAATAAATGAAGATGATTCCGTTGTGAGTTATCCTTTCAGGTGATATGCCTTCGGTTTTGTAAATGCACGAAGACCAGCGTGTGAAAGTGTAGCTCCAAATCCAGAATGATTTCTACCACTCCACGGAACCGATGCACTTACACGGTCGCAACAATTCCAATAACCGGTTCCCGTGTTGATTTGTTGCAAAATTGTTTCGGCATGATTTTGATCAGAACTATAAACGGAGGCGGTTAATCCATATTCAGTATCCTTCATTAATTCAATAGCCTCCGCATCATTTTTCACTTTCATAATGCCTATCACAGGTCCAAAAGATTCTTCGCGCATCACACTCATGGAGTGGTTCACATTTGTCAGAACTGTTGGCTGAAAGTAAAATCCTTTCCCAGAAACTGCTTGTCCGCCAAGTAGAACCTTTGCTCCTTTTTGAATTGCTTCATCCACTTGAATTTGTAGAAATTTTATTTGCTCCCTTCGCGACAATGGTCCGAAGTAAACTCCTTTCTCGAACGGGCTTCCAATCTTCCAGGATTGAACTTCTTTTACAAACTCATCAACATACTTGTCATAAATTTTTTCATGAACATAAATTCGTTCTACTGCGCAGCAACTTTGTCCATTGTTATAAAATGCACCATCGGCAGTGCCTGCGGCCACAGATTTAATGTCGGCAACATCATCGGCAACATAAAGTGGATCTTTTCCGCCAAGTTCACACTGACACGGCACCATCTTTGGAGCTACCTTTCCATAAATATATTTACCCGTTTTATAAGAGCCCGTAAAGAAATATCCATCCATTGGAAGATTGAGCAGAATCTCACCAACACCTCTTCCGCCTACAGCCACGTGAAAAACATTTTGAGGAATACCAGCCTCATTCAGAAGTTTTTCAATTTCGAGACCAGTAAGAATGGAGTACTCTGAGGGTTTGTACATCACCGCATTGCCGGCAAGGAGCGCTGGCACAAAAACATTAACTCCAACGAGATAAGGGTAATTCCATGCAGATATATTGCCGATCACGCCTAACGGTTCGTAGACAATTTTCTCCGTGAGGCTCTGTTCGTGGATCATCACCTCGTCAGATAAATACTTTGAAGCGTTATCGGTAAGCCATTGAATGCGAGCGCATGCTCCGTTAATTTCATTCCTCGATTGCTGCAGTGGCTTACCAACTTCAGAAGTTAATACAGAAGCAAGAGATTCAATATTTTTTTTGAGTAGCTGGGAGAATTTTCTTAGAAAATCTATTCTTTCGCCTAAAGGAACTCTTTGCCAATCTTGCTGCGCAGATTTTAATTCTTTGAATTTCCTATTCAGGGATTGTTCATCATCTTCTTTTAATTCCTTGATGATTTCCTCCGTTGCTGGATTTACTATTTGCATGTTCTAGATTTTTCTGGCCGCATCTAAAAAACTATTTCTAATATTTTTTGACAGCGGGCTATTTTGATTCTCCATTCGCTCGGGGTGCCATTGTACTGCAAGTAAAAATGGTTGACCTTTTTCACTTCGTTCTATCCCTTCGATTATTCCGTCATTCGCTTTGCAATTCACTTTTAGATTTTGCCCAAGTTTGTCAATTGCCTGGTGATGTGAGCTGTTAACATTTCCATTTCTGATTTGAGATATGCCATGCAACAAAGTGTCATGATCAATGATAACCTCGTGTGTCTTATCTGGGCCGCCCTTATGAGTCTTGTTCAGTTCACCCAAATCTTGTTTTAGGCTTCCGTCAAAGAAGCAATTGATCAATTGTAAACCTCTGCATATCCCTAGGATGGGGAGCTTATTTTCTTGTGCTTTCTTGATAGCCGAAATTTCAAATTGATCGCGTGCTTCATCAAAACCTTCCACGCCAGGATAATTTAACTCCGAATTATTGTAGAATTTGGGATGCACATCAATACCTCCACTCAAAACAAGTCCATCACAACTATGCAGCTCATCCAAATTATTTTTACCAGCCGAAAGTTCCACGACTTCAATTGCATCATCTCCCTTCAGCCAGTTTACATAGTTCAAATGTTTCTTTTCACTTCCGGTATATGTCAGTCCTATTCTCATTTCAAGATTCTTACAGTGCTTTCAAATAAAGTTGTTTGAAATCTTCTCTTGTCACCGGCTTCGGATTATTTGGATGAGCAAAATCTGCAATGGCAAGGTCAGCCAAAGTCTCAATATGTTCTTGCTTCACCCCTATCTCACGCAGCTTGTGTGGAATATTTATTTTGGAATTGAGGTTGAATAAATATTTCACGACTGCTTGGCCTGTATCTTCTTTCAACTCAAGAGTTCTTGCGATACGCTTGAATTTATTTTCGAATCCTGAAATATTGAATTCCATCCCATAAGGAATGTTAACTGCATTTGCCAATCCATGATGAGTGTCAAGCAAAGACGAAAGCGGATGCGCCAGCGAATGAACCACGCCCAATCCTTTTTGAAATGCAACCGCGCCCATCAACGAAGCGATTAACATTTTGCTTCGCGATTCCAGATCAGGCTTGTTCACTGCTCTTTCCAGCGATTGACTGATCAATGAAATTCCCTCCAATGCAATTCCTTCACAAAGTGGATGAGGCATCTTCGCGAGATAGGCTTCCATGCTGTGTGTGAGTGCATCCATACCGGTAGCTGCTGTA
>JACOSO010000006.1 GCA_016178785.1 Bacteroidota bacterium
AGATGCGATGGACGGAAAAGGGAGCCCATTTACTTCTGCAGGTCAGAACCAAAACATTAAACAATGACCTTAGAAAGACTTTCTGCCAGTGGTATCCGAAAATGAAGGAAGCAGCGTAGCCCCCAGTTTGCCATGGTCTCGTGTAAATTGGGCTTCCCTAATGCCAGTAGATTTAACGAAGCCTAAACCAAGAGGTGTTTTAGCAATTTCACCTTTTTTTGCAACAGATCAGACCCTCTTTGCTAACGGCGGAAATTTAAAATCCACAGATAGAAGAACTACCTGGACTATATTAAATTTAAGTGAACCATCTACATTCGCCCTTGATAAGGTTGCCCTATCCCCAAATTTTGGGAATGACAAGACAATATTTTTGAGTTTCGCTGATGGATTAGGTAATCCAGTCGGTCTAAAGAAATCGATTGATGGGGGAATCACTTGGACGTCTAATAATTTAGGCATAAAAGGTTTTCAGGTGCAGTCTCTTATTATTTCGCCAGATTACGGTAATGATCATGCCTTGTTTATGAGATCCGCAGGATCTATATATGGGTCAAGGGATGGAGGAGCTGCATGGAGCAACATCGGCAGGAGCTTGTCTTGCCTTGGTATAAAATCTTTTACCATTTCTCCAAACTTTAGGGTTGATTCTACAATTTTTGCCAGTACTGATCATGCTTATCCTGGAGATTTTTTTATTTCAAAAAATAGCGGTACAACCTGGACGACTCCTGGTTTGACGCTTGGCATATTAGATTATGCAATTTCCCCTTTTTTTGCTACAGATCAGACCATATTTGGCCTAACAGGAGGCTTTAGTACTCCAGTGAATTTATTAAAAACCACGAATGGAGGAACTTCTTGGTCCGGTGTTACCACAATAACAATACCCCAAACAAATCCAGTAGTCACAATTGCGATATCCCCTAATTATAATTCGGATCAGACCCTCTTTATAGGAACCGGACACACTCTTTTTAAATCAACAGATGGTGGGTCGACATGGTTAGTTATCGATCTATTTTGGAACATTGGTTACAATCATTATATTAAATACATTGGAATTTCCCCAAACTATCAAGCTGATCAAAACGTCTTTATTGGAACAGAGGGTCCGGTATTAAAATCAGTAGATCGCGGATTGACTTGGAATTATTCTACGTCAGGAATATCGGGATTTATTAATTCACCTTTTGCTTTTTCTCCTAATTTTGTATCTGATCAAACCATATTCTTGGGAACAGGTTCAGGGCTTTTTAAAACCACAAATGGAGGCATATCTTGGGCGAATGTGGGTTTAAACGACCTTAGTTCTTTAACAATATCTCCAGGTTATCCTTGTGATGGGACCCTTTTTGCTGGAACATGGTCCAATTCTGTTTGGAAATATTTAGATACAGAAGCGATGGCAACCTGTAAACCGGCTATTGCATCGTTATCTCCAACTTTTGGTTTGCCGGGGAGTTCGGTAACTATTACTGGGACTAAATTCGGAATAAGCCAGGGAACCAGTGCAGTTACTTTTAACGGGCTTTCTGCAGGATCCATTTTAAGTTGGAGCGATACTCAAATTATTGCAACAGTTCCTGTGGGAGCAAACAGTGGACCGGTAGTAGTAACTGTTAACGGCGTTTCAAGCAACGGGGTGAATTTTAACGTTACACCTATTGTTAGTTCGATAACACCCAATTCAGGTTTAATTGGTTCATCGGTGATTATTGCAGGTTCGAACTTTGGGGCAGTTCAAGGAACAAGTAACATCACATTTAACGGCATAAATGCAGGGGCCGCTATCAGTTGGAGTAATACGTCCATTACCGCAACGGTTCCATCTGGGGCTACCACTGGGCTTGTGGTCGTGACGGTAAATGGAATTGCAAGTAATGGAATTAATTTTACACTGGCCGATTTAATTCCTCCGATTACATCAGCATCTCCAATAGGAGGTGTTTATGCAGCATCTCAGTCTATAATGTTGACCTGCACGGATAGCAATTCAGGGTGTGCAACGACGTACTACACCACCGATGGAACCATCCCAATGACCTTGTCGCCGATTTATACGATGCCGATTTTGATTTCGGCGAATTCCACGTTAAAGTTTTTTTCCAGGGACAAAGCGGGAAACAGTGAAGCGGTTCAGACACAGATCTACGTGATCGATACCGTTGCTCCAGTCACTTCGGCCTCTCCGTTAGGCGGAACCTATTTGGCGGCTCAATCGGTGACTTTGACCTGCGCAGATAGCAATTCGGGCTGTGTGGCGACCTATTATACGACGGATGGAACGACCCCAACGAATTTGTCTGCAGCTTACAGCGGCCCGATTACGATTAGTTCGAATACGACCCTGAAGTATTTCTCAAAGGACAAAGCTGGGAACAGTGAAGTAGTTCAAACCCAAGTTTATACCGTGAGTACGAATGCTCCTGTTACAACAGCTTCTCCCTTAGGAGGAACTTACGGTTCTGCGCAGATAGTGACTTTAACTTGTACCGATACGAATACTGGCTGTGCGGCAACGTATTACACGACGGATGGAACCATACCTACTACAGCTTCTCCAGTTTATATCGGACCAATTACCATCAGTTCTAATACAACCTTGAAGTGTTTTTCCAAGAGCAATGCGGGGAACTTGGAGGCGATTCAAACGCAGGTATATGTGATTGATGCGGTTGCACCAACGACGACGGCCTCTCCTATGGGAGGGACTTACGGGTCAGCCCAATCCGTAGCGCTCACTTGTACAGACAGCAGTTCAGGATGTGCGGCAACATATTATTCGACCGATGGGTCGGTCCCGACGGTGGCTTCACCGCTTTATGCTGGGCCGATAACGATTTCATCCAACACCACGTTAAAGTTCTTTTCCAGGGACAAAGTCGGAAACAGTGAGACCGTTAAAACCCAAGTTTATGTGATTGATACGGTTGCCCCCACTACAACGGCATCTCCCGTGGGCGGAACTTATCCCTCTGCTCAATCGGTGACATTGACCTGCGCTGATACCAATAGTGGCTGTGCGGCGACGTATTACACGACTGATGGAACAATACCCACGACTTTATCCCCTGTTTATACCAGTCCGATTTCAATCAGCGCCAATACAACCCTCAGATATTTTTCCAAAGACAAAGCCGGAAACAGTGAGGTGATTCAAACCCAGGGGTACACCCTCTTGCCAACTGCCACGACAGGGTCTGTTTCAAGTGTGACCACCAGTTCCGCCAATCTTTCCGGAGTCGGCAATGCCAATGGGAATATCGGAACAGGGTGGTTTGAGTACGGGACCGCTATGGCCTATGGGACAAATACAATCGCTCAAACTATCTCCGGAAGTGTTTCAACTCCCCTTCATCAGGTCATTAATGGCCTATTGCCCAATACAGGTTACCACTATCGATTCTGTGTTCAGACCTCCGGAAATATGGTGTGCGGGGTTGATGCTACTTTCATGACGAGATCTGCGACATTAGGAGATAGTGGAAATATTAGCATGGTCATTCCAGCCACTGAAACGCGTGTGGATGGATACGACTTAGATGATTTGGGACGCGCTTTCGGGTCCGATCGTTCTAAAGCGAATTGGAACGCTCTGGCGGATTTGAATAATGACGGGATAGTTGATGGAAAGGATTTAACTATCCTGGCGATTAATTTTGGAAAGGCCCAATAATGCGAAATCTCATTTTTACAAAATCAATGAACACAAGTTTTCAGTGGATGAAAGATAGGTCTCGGATTTTATTTTTAATCCCCTTCCTTTGGAGCTTTTTTTTAATTCTTTCCGCCTGTGGCGGAGGGGGCGGAGGCGGAGGTGCTGGATCACCCGTTCCGACAAGCATCACCGCTGATTTTTTACCCACCTCTACAAACGTTTCCAGCAACCTTATTGCCATTACGAAGAAAACGGTTCAAGGAGATACGATAACATTGGATGTTTCAGGGGTATCCTTATCAACCCTCTCTGCTGGTGCGGCCTTTGATCTAACTTTTGATCCAAATTTAGTGAGTTATATCGGATATTTACCTGGAAACTTTTACGAGAGCAATAGTACCGTAACTTACCAGTCAGGTCTTCAAGTGGGCACCAACAATCGCCTTGTTGTAGGAATTACTCAGCAGGCAGGACCAGGAACTACCGGGAGTGGCGTTCTGATTCAGATAAAATTTAAAGCGATAAAAATTGGGAGCAGTAACCTTACCTTTGCCAATAATAATCTGCTCTCTCCCAGCGGCCCTCCCCTAGTTCCCGGGCTTACCTGGGTTACAGGCGCTCTTATGGGGTCCTAATTCATTGATGAAAAAAACAATTTTAAAAGTTTTCTTTGGGTTTATTTTGTTTAATACCATGAGCTGTGCAACCACAAAAGAGGAATCGTACGATCATTTAAGCGATCGGATTAAAAATCAACTTGAATCAGCCTCTCAACCAAAACCTTCAAGCCAGGATTCAAAAGCTCATCAGGATTCCTCACTGAGCCACGGTCCTTTAGAACAGACCGAATCCCTTGATCTTCCTGGAGGAAATCCTGCTGGAACTCAAAATCTGTCCGTACCACAACTGCCAGAAAGCGAAAAAAAAGAAGATCGTAAAAACGTTCTCTCAAATGTTTTTCCCCAATCTTCTGTGACCTTCCAAAACAATACAACCACTTTAAGTTCGGGAAATCCGTCGGAGGGGAATCCAGCTTCTTCTAATCCATCTTATTCGTTATTGGTTGTTACTCCTTCATCGAGTCTGATCCACGTTGGAGATCAGGTGTTTCTGACGGTCTCTATAAATCAGGTCGACCAGCTTTATTCGGCCCCTTTTTACCTTTTATATAACCCCAATTTATTGGACCTGGTGAAAGTGTTGCAGGGGAATTTCTTATCACAAAATCAACAACAGGTGGTGTTTTTCAATTCAAATCAACCTGAGCAAGGGAGGGTGGTCGTTGGTCTTTCGCGAGTTGGACAGGTCAAGGGAATCAGTGGCTCTGGAGTGTTGGCTGTTTTTATATTTAAGGCCAAGAGTCAAGGGTTGGCTAATTTTTCAATGCAAGACGCAGAATTTCGGAATGCTTCAATGGATATTATCGCTCTTCAGGTGACATCGGCTGAGGTAAAAGTTGAATAAAGAGGTTAGGCCGAGAGAGAAGATATTTGTTTTTTGGCGGGCCATCTGGACAGATTAAAAAAAGAAGAGAACGGAAAAAAATATTTTATGAGTATAAAAAAGGGATTTTCCATTGGCATGGGAGTATCTATTTTAATCCTGATGATATTCCTGCTGGTTCAAATTATTCATTTAAGGTCGGAGCGGATGGCCGTAACCTCCCGGGGAATAAGTGCTGACAAAACGGCTGATATTTTCAGTGTGGCTGGAGTCGATTATATAGCCTATGAGAACAATAAAAAGGTTTTTCGCCTTAGGGCCGACCATTTTGAAGTCGCAAAACGGAGATTTGGAATGTTTTACCTCAATCCGCTGACGGAGGCTTCCGGTTTCAATGTCGATCTGGAGGTCTACGATGATTCTACCCAAAAAGGCACCCGGAATCCTTTTGCATTCTTAACGGGGGAAACAATTACGAAAGCGATTCCTGTTCCGGATATAGGAAGTTTAGGAATCATCACCCGAATCAAGATCGAAGGGCTAAAAATGAGTCTTTACCGGGATGGCCAACTGATATCGACAGTGACCTCTCAACAAGCCATGATCGATCCGAAAGTTAAAACGGCCATATTAACAGGCAATTTTTCAGTAAGAGCAATGGGTGGCAAGTCACTCATCAGTCAAGAAGGAACTTGGGATCAAACAACAGGGATCTTTTCGGTTGAAGGTCCTTATATCCTGATGAACCCACAAAAAGTGAGGCAGGGAAACGGTTTGCGTTTTGATATTAATCTGTCTGGAATCTGAATGCTGAATTAATTTAGAAGCTGTTTAAAATTAAAGGAGATGGAAGATGAAAACTGGTAGAAAAAAGATGTGGTTTTTAATGTTTATCTGGCTTTTTTGTATTTTGAGTTTAAATGCATTGTCTGGATGTGGAGGTGGTGGCGGATCTTCTTCCCCTAATAGCAGTGGTGGAGGTACCCCTACTTCATACTCGGTTTCGGTTAGTCTCGGGGGGACTGGTTCTGGTGTTGTCACTTCAAACCCAGCTGGAATCAATTGCCCAGGTACCTGTACAGCATCATTTGTAACCGGGACATCGGTAACTTTAACTGCAACTCCGGCTGCTGGCTCTTCTTTAGCAGGATGGGGAGGAGTATGTTTGGGTTCCGTCGGTAATACCTGTTCAAGAATAGTCACCAAAGATACGGCAGTCACCGACGTATTTAATTCCAATCCTATAGCTGGGAACTTTAACCTGACGATTATTCCAGGTGGCACGGGAAGTGGAACTGTCATTTCCAGCCCGGCTGGAATCAATTGCCCAGTCATCTGTGCGACCTCTTTGCCCAGTGGGACAGCCGTAACATTAACTGCGAATCCTGCGACCGGTTCTATTTTTACCGGTTGGAGCGGAGGAGGTTGTCCCGGCACTGGCACCTGTGTGGTTAATTTGGCTGCTAACACAACCGTTAATCCCTTGTTTAATATTGACACGGTCTATAATGTCCAAACTGGTTTGACTCAACTCTCAGCCGGTGATATGGCTGGGGCTAATCAGAGTTTTAATACCGTCGTGGCCAGTGATCCTCAGAATCAAGTAGGTAATCTCGGTCTGGCCATTACTCGAATCGGAGTTGTCCTAACCGATTTAAGTCCGGGAACAGATCCATCAAAACTTCAGACCATGGGACAGATTCTGGACCGGTTTGGTTTTAGCGCCGCTGGCCGTGATTTTACCAATTTTACATCCAGTCCGCCTGTACTGAGCAAGACTGTGACCGTGCCTGGGCCTTATCCTTATTCCTACACCATAACATGCAATGTCTTCCCAGCCAGTTCACCCACTCCAAATGAGTTGAAAGGATACCTTACTAATCAGGTACTGCCGCAGATTCAGGCGGCATTAATAAACCTTCAGGCGATCAAGCCCGATTTTAGCTACACGTTAACGACTTCCTTTATGGGTAATGCTCGGTTTTCTGGAAGGACATTAGACTATAGTGATGTTTTAGCTTTTAGAACGGCTTTGCACGGAGTTGAGGCTGTTATTGCTTTCCTGAATAGCTATGACATCGAAGTTAATCTGGCTGAAGTTCTGAACCAAAACTGCAACAAAGTTGATCCAGTCACATATCCTAAAATTACGGCACAGGCCTTTTTGACCACGTATCCCTATTTCATGAAACTTGTGAATTTTTCTGCAATTCATGATTTTAAAACCGATATGATGCTCGCCATGGACGATGTGATTACGGTTCTCGACTCTATCTATAATGAGACGCATCCCCAGACCAATGATCTCATTACAATTAATCCGGCCACCTATGTCACGGATCGGCAACTCCTGGTAAAAATCAAGGATACCTTTACTAGTGCGCAGGTCTTTAATCAGGGAATGGCAAACCAATTTACCTTGAATTCGGGCCCGTTCCTTTCAGGCCTGAACCTGAGAAACTATTTCCCTTCTTTTGTTGACAGCCAGGCTGTTTATGCCTCTTTTTCCGCTCCTACCTTTGATCCGACGCTTGGCGGGGTATTTCCTGCGGCGACCGCAAAAGACTGGATCAAGTTTTTTGACGGAACCAGCCCTCATGTTGTGTTCACCGCGCCATGTCCATCGGGATCTACGACAGGTTGTGCAGTTAATCCCCTATCTGGCGTGGCCTGGTCCGGAAGTCAGTTTGTGGCGGTGGGTGGGAATGGAACGATTGTAACGTCGTCCGACGGAATTACCTGGACCCCGCGTACCTCCGGGTATAATTCCCTATCCGGGGTTACTTGGTCCGGGAGCCAGTTTGTGGCGGTGGACCGCTGGAACGGAACGATTCTAACGTCACCCGATGGGATCACCTGGACGAGCCACTCCACCGGCACGCAAAATACATCTCTAAATGGGGTTACCTGGTCCGGGAGCCAATTTGTGGTGGTGGGTGAACAGTACACTTACCCTGCCTACAGCCGAAGTGCGACTATTCTGACATCACCCGATGGGATTACATGGACCTCCCGCGCCCCCGGCACGACTAATACCCTGACTGGCGTGGTTTGGTCCGGGAGCCAGTTTGTGGCGGTGGGTAGTGGGGGTACTATTTTAGCATCGTCCGATGGGATCACCTGGACGGTGCGAACCTCCGGCACGGTTAATTCCCTGTCCGGAGTTACCTGGTCTGGGAGCCAGATCATAGCGGTGGGTGGAAATGGAACAGTCGTGATGTCCCCTGATGGAATTACGTGGACGGTGCGAACCTCCGGCACGGTTAATACCCTAAATGGCGTGATTTGGTCCGGGAGCCAATTTGTGGTGGTGGGTGAACAGTACACATATTACCCTGTCTACAGCCGAAGTGGGACTATTCTGACATCACCCGATGGGATTACATGGACCTCCCGCGCCCCCGGCACGACTAATACCCTAACTGGCGTGGTTTGGTCCGGAAGTCAGTTCGTGGCAGTGGGTGGAAACAACTCCCAAGGTGGGGCTATTCTGACGTCGCCTGATGGGATCACCTGGACGGCGCGCGCCCCCGGCACAATATCAAATCCTGTTTCTGTCCAAATCCAGGTAGATGACAAAGAGACTCTTACGAATGGCACAACTCAGATGGGATCAGGCTTTGACCCCTCTTCTCTTTACCTCCAATTTTATGCTTATACTTCCAGTGGAAACGGAAGTGTGACAGGAAAGGATATTAATCTTAATCCCGTAACGATTTCAGGGTGGGCGAATATTGCTCCTCTCTTTAATGTTTCAGGTCCTGACATTAATGGGGTATACACGATAACGCCAAATGGGGGCAGTCTTACCTTTGATAAAGGGACTTCAGCCTCAATGAACGTGAACTTATATCTTTCGTTGTCTGATTATGCCCGTCGTTCTAGTTGGGCATATACCAGTTTCACAGTTCAATAAAGAAGATGAGGGTATGAATTGGATGGATTGATTAGATTTTGTTAAGTCGTGAATAAGTCACTGAAATTTAGAGGACCTATCCAGTCTTAGGTGCTTTAATAAGTGTCAGGAGAGAAACACTTCCATGTGTGAAGTTACTAAAGCATGTTATAGCCTTAATAAAGGTTTGATTTTGATTCTTGCAGGTTGGCTGCTTGTAGTCACAGGCTGTGGCGGAGGCGGTGCGGGATCAACAGGAGGAGGAGGTTTCGAGTTATTCAACTGATGACCATATATCCGCATCAATAGGCTCAACAGGTGGAACAATGACTACACCCAGTGGGACAACGACGCTGACCATTCCTGCGGGTGCCCTGTCAAGTAATATTGTTGTCACGACATCTAAGAGCACTTCAGGTGACCCTGTTGGAGCTGTTATCGGAAGCTACGAGTTTGAGCCTAACGGCGTAACATTCAACTCTCCGGTTACAATAAGTATAAAATATGATCCGACAATAATGTCTAGTTCTATAAATGAGACTGATTTAAGGTTAGCTTATGAATTAGGCGGAGAATGGGTGATCTTAGCAAACTCAGCCGTTGATACCGCAAATCATATTATAACTGGCCAAACGACCCATTTCACAAAGTACTCGGTTGTTACCGCAACCAAACTACCCTACGGCAGTCTCATTGATATCTTTAATTCAGTCGAAGTTCGTTCTAACGGCAACAGTAATTACTGTTTATACAATAACTGTTTATACAACTCATTGTACGGAACAACTACTGGAATGAAATGGCAGTGTGTAGAATTTGTAAATAGGTATTATCTGCAAGTTTATGGAAAAAATATAAGGATTTCAGGAACAGACGCAAAAGATTATTATAAAACAGCATTAAACCGGGGACTCGTTGCTTACCCCAACGGTGGCACCGTTCAACCTCAGGTAGGCGATATTCTTGTTTCGGAAGGCGATGGCTCCCCAAATAATTTTGGCCATGTTGCAATTATAGGCGCTGTAGCAGCCGATAGGGTGTATGTAACACAGCAGAACTGGTTTCAAAATAAAAATGATGTAAACGCCACTATTCCACGGAACGGAAATAATATTAGTCCTTTTTTTGGGAACAACAGCTATAAGATAAAAGGTTGGCTGAGATTGCCTGTCACTGCCATTCCATTGCCTCCTATCGGTGTGAGTGCTCTGGGTGAAAATGGCCAGGTAACGATTAGCTGGAATCCTGTCTCCGGGGCTACCTCTTACAACCTCTACATGGCGTCAGTGTCGGGGGTGACCTCTACAAACTATGGAACGCTGGCGGATGGAATGAAACATGTCGGTGTTACCAGCCCCTTCATTCATGGAGAGCGTTAAGCAGTCGGGGGTCATCGATTTGTGGTAAACTAGCCGGATGTCAAACATTAAACCATTTAAGCGATTGATTTTCCGAGCGGTTTTGCGAAAGGTCAGTCCTATGGTCATCCGGTTGATTTCTGTTTCGGA
>JACOSO010000045.1 GCA_016178785.1 Bacteroidota bacterium
CTGTCATTGCGAGGAGCTTTTCCCGGTTTTATCACGTGCTTACGGGTCCTTCTTTTCGTCTTTTCACGCGCTCACGTCTTCCGGTCCGTTCACGTCCTTTGGTCTCTTCACGTTTTCTCGGTTCTATCACGTTTTCTCAAAAAATCCCTTGTTTTTTTCCCCTTGAAAGTTTTTAAATAGTCCCAACCTTCCAACAAAAATAATTAACATCAAGTCATCAAACAAAAGAAGCTGATCGCCTATTTCGATGCGAGAGAAATAGGATTTTGATAAGATATTTCCTTTCGACGCCATCTGCATGCTTTGGTTGACATAAGGCAGACAATCTCTTATTATCAAGATAGAACATGAAGCGGATTACCTGGGACCCGGAAAAGAACAAAAAGCTTAAACGCGAACGTGGAGTGTCCTTTGAGGAGGTTTTGCTTGCGGTTGAAAACGGCGGCCTGATGACCATTGAGAGACATTCAAAACCTGGATATCAGCATCAATATTTGATGGTTGTGTTGATCAATGGATATCCTCATGAAGTTCCCTTCATTGAAACAAAAGAACATATTGAACTCATTACGATTTTCCCAAATAGGAAACGCAAGAAGTAAGCGAAAGAAAGGCATCATGAAACTAACCAAAGACGAAAAAGAGATTCAAAAAGGTATTGCCCGGGGCGATTACAAGCCGGTTTCAAAGTCCGAGAGTGAGCGTTTAGAGAAGATTTTTAAGCATGCTGCCAGGAAAGTAACTCGAATCAATATTCGGCTCACCGACGAAGATATTGCGAAACTCAAATCTCGTGCGGACCGAGAGGGTATCCCGTACCAGACTCTTATCGGTGGCGTGCTTCACAAATTCGTGAATGGCACGCTGGTCAATGTCGATGATATTAAAACGGTTACAAAATTGCTCAAAACAGGATAAAGAAAGAGACTGTCCATAGTTTTGTGTAAACCCGCCGAGTTCATAATTAGAGATCCTGAATCTCTTTAGCTTTACTTGGATTCTTACAGCAAAAAAATAATTTTCCCTGTTCAATCCAGTTAAATTACGTTTTTCATGGAAAAACCTCATAAAAAACTCGATGTATGGAAATTATCAATGGACTTTGTTATTGATATATATCGCAAGACAGAGGGATTTCCTAAAGAAGAGCGATACGCCCTGACGGACCAGATCCGAAGAGCCGCGGTTAGTATTCCCAGTAACATTGCCGAGGGGGCCGCGAGGCAAACAAAAAAAGAATTTATTAATTACCTACATATTGCCCAGGGTTCGTTAAGCGAATTAGACACTCAATTTGAAATAGCAAAACGTCTCAGCTATTTATCCGAGGCGGACTGGAAGCCTTTTGATGAAAAAATCCGCCGTATTGATAAAATGATCACGGGGCTAATAGGTCAGCAGAGAAAGCTGTTATCTTAGCCCAGATCCTTCATCCCTCCCGTTTTTTTTTATCTTTTCCCGCTTAATATTTTTTCGATTTTATCACGTGCTCCCGGGTTTTTCTTTTTATCTTTTCCCGCCTTACGTCCTGTGGTCTTTTCACGTTTTTCCGGTTGTATCATGAGCTCACGTCTTTTGATCTTTCCTCGTTTCTTGGTCTTCTCATGCTTCACGTTTATTCGATTTTGTCACGCGCTCCCGGGTTTTTCTTTTCATCTTTTCACGCTTTACGTCCTGTGGTCTTTTCCCGTCTTCTTCTTTTTCCTCTTTTTTTTCACCTGAAAGCTATTTAATATACCCAACCTTCCGGCAAAAAATAATTAAAATAAAGTAATCTAAAAAGCATTGGTCCGGATATTTTGCTGGCCAGAAAAAACCTGGAATAGGAGTCAAGATTCTTCTGCTGGCGCCTCAGAATGAGATTGTGGTAAAGCCTATTGATGGGAGAGGATGGGGTATGCGTGAATGCAAGACCCAACCCTCCTGACTCAAATTTTCTTAAGGTGCTAAGTCAAGAACTGACCCCAAAATTTTTTACTACTCTACCCTTCAGACCCTCCACATGGAGATAAGGAGAATGTATCAAAACGGGATCCCTTTTTTCTTTTGGGAAATGGTTTTCCCTTGTTTAAACTGCAATCTCTATCAGGATTTTATTGTAGTTAACCGTGGGGGTAGTCTTTTCCCTCCCCTCTTTAGTTTTCTTGAGTTCCACAAAACCAATGTCCGCAAGACAATGGACATCATCGGAAACGTTTTTCAGGTTCCGGTGAACAAGTTTTGCAAGCGCGTAAATGGATAAAGGTTTTTCTTCTTTGACGGTCTTGAGGATCTTCAGCCTTTCTTCGGTAAGAACCTTCCTCATGGTCTCAAGATTCTCAAAACAGACGCCTTCATGTTTTTTAACCTTTTCTCCTCTTTCTAATTTTCCAAAAACTTCTTGAACGTCTTTCAAAAGCTCTTCATTTGATTTGATGGCAATCTTTATGTTTTTAACTTTCATGACTCCTCCTTCAAAAATCTTTCTATATCCCGGCTAAAGTCATTCCAAAGCTTCTCCAGGGATTGGAATTGATAAGGTGATTCTTTGTCTTTGTAATGCCGATGATCGCTCTTTTGTTCGTGATTATCGTAACAAACAACCCTTTTGTTTTTAACGATGAACGCAAAGGAATATTTAAGGCCATGGGGTTTATCCGTACTTTCGGGAACCCTCCATATCTTGATTTCTTGAAAAGAATCCTCAGAAAGGTATTTCCGTTCCCTGTAAACTAACTCCGCCCTCATAGTAGTTATACAATACCATATATTAATTCAGGAATCAAGGGAATTTTCTTCAGAGTCTTTTCTCCCTCTTCATTCCTTTAACGGCTCTTCCAATTCAACCTTTCAACCGCCTCACTATTTTTCCTCTTGTTTTTCTCACCTGAAAGCTATTAAATAGTCCCAACGTTCCCACAAAAATAATTAAAATGAAGTCATCAAACAGGGGATGAAAAACTATTTTATCGTCATTCCCGAAGGTTTTATCGGTCTTACTACGACCATTCCACAATCCGTCACGGGAACCCAGTTTCAGTGCCTGTTTCGATGCGGGAGATTTTAGAGCGCCGGGTTGAAAGATTAAAAAAGAAGCAGGGGAGTTACAGGTTCAGATAGCCAGTCTTGAAGCAGGGATCAAACCGGGGAGTCAGAAATATTTGAATCGCGAGGAGGGGAATGCGTAAAAACGGACCTTGACCCCCTCATAACCAGTGTCATTCCCGCGCAGGCGGGAATCCAGAAAAAAGAGAATGTGTTATTTCAAGACCTGACCCCCTACACGCAACGTGAAGGAGATAGCCGAAGAGCTCAAAGCCAAACGGTACCGACCGATGGCGGTCAGGAGAGTCTACCTGCCGAAACCCGATGGTGGAAAAAGACCCCTTGTGATTCCGACGATCAAAGACCGGGTGGTACAGATGGCCACGAAACTGGTCATAGAACCGATCTTTGAAGCGGACTTTCAAGAGATGTCCTACGGATTTCGCCCGAAGCGGAATGCGCACCAGGCGATAGCGGACGTGACACGGAACCTGGCGATTGGACGGACAGAAGTCATTGACGCGGACATATCGAAGTATTTTGATACCATTCCCCATGACCGGCTGATACAAGAAGTGGCAAAGCGGGTGGTGGACAAGAACATTCTCCGGCTCATCAAGATGTGGCTAAAAGCGCCTATTGTTGAGGAACGGGAGGATGGGAAAACAGAATACAGAAGAAATGACAAAGGGACTCCACAAGGAGGAGTTATCTCACCGCTGTTAGCGAACATCTACCTCAATATACTGGACACCCTTTGGAAGACGAAGCGGGTGGAGGAGCGGATGTCAGCAAGACTGGTCCGATATGCCGACGACTGTGCGCCACGA
>JACOSO010000039.1 GCA_016178785.1 Bacteroidota bacterium
CAATTACCTCGTGGTCCGCGGACAAGTTATTTTCGAATATTAGTCATTTATTTTCACTTGGATTTGAGTCTGTGCATATTGAACCCGCATCGGGAAGCAAAGGAAAGGTTTTTATACGAACAGCATCCCATCTAGAAAGCTTAAAGAAACAACTTGATGAAATGGCTGACCACTTCCTTTCTTGCATACAGGAAAAGAAGTATTGGGGTTATCATAACCTCATACGCTATCTTAAAGTTTTAAATGTCAACGGGAAAGCACTCTTTAGCTGTGGGGCAGGTAGAGGGTATGTTTGTATCGGGGTTGATGGAGATATTTTTCCATGTCATAGATTTGTAGGGAATCAAAAGTTCAAAATGGGAAATGTCGTGTCAGATTTTTATGAGCCGGGCGTAGAGAAATATCTCACAGAAGAAATAGGGATTTCCGCGCGTGATTCTTGCAAATCATGTTGGGCGCGGTATTTATGTGGCGGGGATTGTTATGCGGCGGCTGAAGAGATAAACAACGACATAAAAATTCCGGATCAAGCAAAGTGCGAGCTTAACAAACACCTTATTGATCTCTCGCTTATGCTGTACTCGCAAATTCCAAAAGCAGAAAAAGCTGAAATTGAAAAAATTTTCGGCCTGCCACAGCCGAAAAAAAGGGAAGAAAACCCACAGCCAGCAGAAAACACCGAAGCACCACAAGTCCAACCTCAAATTGAGCATTACGATGTAAGTGTGGATAGGAGGTGATCACAATGAAACATATTGAACTTCTCAACAATGAAGAAAGACGTCTAGATACTTTTACCATGTTACCGTGTTGTAATACCTGCGATGGGTACACATGCGGATGTGATACATACGTATGTGGTGCGGGCAATGTGTGCGGCTGTGATGTGTACACGTGTGGGTGCAATGTTGCCTGTAACGGGTTCGACCCATGCGGCTTCATTAACTATTGATGCGTTGAACCGGTGGCCGAGGTGTTTCTGCTGACTTATTTACAGATAGGCGGTAGTTTTTTTCTCTTAAGAATTGTGAATTCTTTGTTACGCGAGAGCAAACAATGAAAAACGACTGTGTTAGTGCATTTCCCTTCTTGAGCACACGACGTAGTATTTTAGAGAGGAGGTGAGCATAATGAAGCACGTTGAACTTCTCAATGATGATGAAGACATTTAGATGTGTATACTGGCCCATGTTGTAATTCCTGTGACGGTTATACATGCGAATGTGATACATATACTTGTAGCTGCAATGTGTACACACCCCGTGGTTGTGACGTTCATTGCAATTGCCAATTAGAGCCTTGTTACATAGTCTATTAGTTGGCCACGTGTAGATTAGGCTTAAGTGATCGTAAAGGAACGCATTGACCCAGTGAGAGCGATATCTTTACTGACTTTTTAGTGCAAACCATAATTGTTCAGGAAGGGAAACATGTCTTATTTACTCAGGGTCAGCGGCATTCTTTGTCAATCTTAGGAATAGGAATTCATACCTCGCAATTTTTCGCTTAAATATCGTTGAATGGGGTTGGTCTTTGGTTTGGCGCACTTTGTGTAGAGTTAGACCCAGGGTCCTAACCACGATGGCTCAATAGTGCTTCAGCAAACAAGTTGAAAAATCAGAAGGAGGAAGTATGAGTGGCTCTAGGAATACATTCCTATTTTTTTCGTTGATCTTTACATTTTGCCTTGAAGTGAATGCACAACCCGCGCGAGTTCAAGGCGCAGTGCGGGATTCAATGACACTCGAGCCTTTAGGGGGAGTGAACGTGTACATCGAGAATACAAAAACCGGGACGTGGACGAACAAAGCCGGTGTATTCATATTGGAGTTACCTTCATCACACGCATCGATTGTAATAAGCTACGTGGGTTATGCAACTAAGAAACTATCTGTTGCAGAGTCAGATAGTGTCATTGTCTATCTCTCCCCCATGGCTTACGTGTTACAGGGGATAAATGTCTTTTCAAGGGTTTCCTCCATTGCAGTGAATGAAGGACATTTTAGCCTGATGCAATCACGGAATGGAGAAGTCGAAAAAATCACGGGTATGACTAAAGACGTGTTCCGGGTCGTTCAAACTCTTCCGGGCGTCAGCGTGAACAACGAAGCGAGCGCAAAGTTTAATGTGCGGGGAGGAACATCCGATGAAAATCTTGTTGTCTTGAACGGAGTCCAGGTCTATGAGCCGTATCACCTGCAAGAAGACCCGTTAACCAGTCTTGGCATATTCAATATTGATATGGTTCAGAAGATTGATTTTTTCAGCGGTGCATTTAGTGCGGAGTTCGGTGACGCCATGAGTTCTGTCATGAGCATAGACTACAGGTCTGGTGACAGAGACAGGTTAAAAGGGAAAGCAAGCGTTAGTGCCATAGATTTCAATCTTCTCGCTGAGGGACCTTTTTTCAAAAACGGCTCCTTCCTCTTTGGATTAAGGAAAAGTTACCTTGAGCAGCTCATGAGAATGTTAGGCAACAGTCCCAGTGTCCACCCCTCATTTTATGACTTGCAGGGACAGGTTGAATATGACCTCTCGCCGGCGAACAAAATACGACTTACCATGATTCATTCGGCTGATGACTACCAATACGATCCCACAACAGCATTCAATCGCTCTTGGGACCTTTGGAATAATATAAATCTTATCACCGACGAAAATCAATTCGTCGAGGAAAATTTTACTTTTTCAAATAACCTGATAAGCCTCAGGTCAATCAATTTTCTAGACGCTAATCTTTTGAATGAGGTTACTCTTTCTTATTATGCGGAAACCTCGGATCTCAAGGAATATTTGAACATTGACCGCAAGGGAACTTTTCAGGGTCACCCGGAATATTTTACACATCAAACATGGTTTGCCAATTTGAGTGAAAAATTAGCGACCACTTCATTCAAGGGTACTACGGCGTTCACCTATCAAGTGACTCCGTTTACTGCAATCAAAAGCGGTTTCTCCTATGAGAGGTTAAGTTTTGATGTTGATCAATTGTTTTTTTCTCCATCCCGAGTATTACAAACGAATTCTATTAGCTATCCAGACACTTCCTATCTTATTGATCCCCCGGACCCTCAATACAACGACACAACCACGTTGAATGTTCAATCATTCAAATTGGCAGCGTATGCCGAGGGAAATTTTCAATTATTTAATTCCTTTGTCGCAAGTCTTGGAGCACGTTTTGATTACTTCGACATGAATAAACAATCTATGATAAGCCCGCGATTGAGTTTTTCATATCACCTCCCCTTTGGGACTACTCTACGCGCTGGGTGGGGTATATTCTATGAGTCGCCAACCTACAAGCAACTGAAAATTGGCGTACCATCGGAAGACAACACAAAGTCTCCGTACGCATTCCAATACACGTTTGGCTTTGAACATAGATTTGAAGAAATGCTTGCAATAAAACTTGAGGGTTATCTGAAAAATTATAAAGACCTTATCTCGACCGTGCGTCTGGCAAATGGCAGGTTAGCGTACCTCCAGAGGCAAAATGATAGAGAAGGCTTTGCGCGGGGGGCGGATATTTTTCTATCAATGAAGCTGGGAAATGTGCAGACAGGGCTGAGTTATGGTTATCTGGAAGCTAAGGAAAAAAAAATCAGCAATAATGAGGAGTATTATCCACGCTATACCGATCAACGTCACACAGCTTCGTTGGTTGTTTCAATAGATTTGGGAGGTGACTGGGGTTTGAGTCTGCGAGGATTTTATGGCAGCGGCTATGCCTATACACCGTATATTCTGGCCTTTGACCCAAGGTTCAATAAATCTTTGTGGAAACTTGGTGCTGTAAATTCAGAACACTATCCTTCCTATGAACGATTTGACTTAAGAGCAAGCAAGACGTTTCAAGTAGCCGAACGCCCTCTGCTGTGTTTCGTGGACATTCTCAATGTTTTCGGTAAACGAAATATTCTGTCCTATTCATATACATACTATTTGGATGGAAGACCGTGGAGAAAGGACAAAGTGCTTCTCTCCCTTATCCCTTCAATCGGTGTTTCATATTCCTTCTAAACTTTGTTGGGCTGGATAACAAGTGGACTGAAGATACTTAAGGAGGTTATATGGATGTTCAAACAATCTCAAAGAAATGGGATTGGTCGCTGATAAAACGATTTTATCCTTTCTTTAGACCACACAACCGTCTCCTTCGAGTGGCCCTGAGTTTGATGGTTTTGACGCTCATTGTGTCTCTCCCGATGCCTTGGATCAGCATGAAAGCAATTGACGAGGCTATTCAAAAGAACAATACAAGCTTCTTCATGCTGTTGCTCATTGCATGGGTAGTTGCAACAGTCCTAAGGCTCTTAATTAGCTTAGCTCAAGGTTATGTTTTGATGAAATTCCAGCTTGGTGTTGGTCAAGACCTTCGTAGCTACGTAATGCGCCATTTACTTCGTCTCCCCGTTTCGTATTTTTCGAATACGCAGGTTGGTTACATGTCCTCGCGTCTGTTTCAGGATGCTGAAGACATAGTCTCGACACTTGGAGTAAGGATTGTAGAAGTCGCTCGCAGTATCATCAGCCTTGTCGTTGGAGTATTCGTTGTGTTTGCGATCAATTGGAGACTAGCCCTCGTATCACTTGCTATCATACCTTTTTATTTCATAAATCAATTTCTGTATAATAAAAAGATCCGGGAAAAGGAAGTTGAAAAACGCGAGGCATGGGCTAAGACAGCTGGTTTTCTTCAGGAAAGCCTTTCCGGAATACATAGTGTAAAAACATATGGGATGGAGGATTATGAGGTCAATAAATTTAACGAAAAAAGTCAGATAGGGATAAGCAAAAGTATCGACTCCTGGCTGACTAACCAGTATTCGAGAACGATTCTTGGGTTTGTCCAAGGGCTAGGTCCTATCGTTATTTTTGCATACGCAGGTTATATGATCCTCAATAAGACAATGTCTGTTGGGGAATTAGTTGGGTTTTCTGGCTATATGGGGATGCTTTTTGGACCAGCGGCAGGCCTGTTCGAATTCTCAACCAGCCTTCAAGTGGCTTTCGTTTCACTCCAAAGGATTTACCAAATTCTTGATACTCCCGAAGAGGTTCGATGCAAGCCCTCCACAATTCTTTTAAGCGAGCGTGGAAAACCTGTGAAGGGTGATATCACGTTCGAAAATGTGAATTTTTCATATCGCAACGATAAGTCACTTACACTTTCAGAGTTTAACTTGGAAGTACGTGCGGGTGAAGCCATTGGAATTGTGGGCAAAAGTGGTTCAGGAAAATCTACTTTGGTGAGTTTGCTCCTGAGATTGTATCAACCCCAACATGGGCAAATTCTTATAGACGGCGTCAATATTGATTCGATTCCCTTGGAGTTATTGCGGGAAACGGTGTGCCTGGTGCCGCAAGATCCTTTCCTTTTCACAGGTACACTTTTAGAAAATATTTGCTATGGCAAAGTCAATGCTGCTAATGACGAGATTGTTTGCGCTGCAAAGTTAGCAAATGCCGATGAGTTTATTTCGAAATTGCCGGGTGGATATTCAACGTATATAGGTGAACGAGGCGTTCAACTTTCAGGCGGTCAGAAACAAATGATTTCAATTGCGCGTGCTTTTTTGAGGAACCCTAAAATTATAATATTGGATGAAGCAACCTCTGCAGTGGACTCACAATCGGAATCTCTCATTAGAGCGGCATTAAAAGATCTCATGGTTCATCGAACGTCGCTTGTCATAAGTCATAGACTTTCGTCTATGCTGGGTGTCTCGAGACTAATTGTCCTCCAAGGAGGAAGAATAGTAGAACAGGGTACCCACGAAGAACTTTATATAAAAAATGCTGTATATAGGAAATTGTTTGAAGAACAGTTATTTGAGACAAATAACAAGGAATCTCAGGCAAGGCCAATTTATTCATAGATCACCACTGGTTCATACACTGAGGCGAGTAAAATAATTTGTTTGAGGAATTCACAGTATGGGAGCATTCGGAGGATTCTCGGATTGGAAATCACGTGGATTGATAATTGAATGTATTTCTGCACTTTGTTTGGTGTTTCTTAGATGCAATCCCCAAATACTTGATGAAGATCTCCATACTGAAGGCAATTTGAACATGATGAATGAACAGCGCGAAAAATTTGATTTTCAGAGAATACGTGGCGTCCAAGAAGGGCTATTCATAAGGAATATCAATGGAGCCGTCAGAATTGCGGGCATCGGTGAATCTGACGAAGTAACAATCACTGGATGGAAAATTGTGAGAGCAAGAACAGCCGAAGATGCTAAATCTCACATTGGTGACATCAAAATTAATGTGGATGAATCATCGCGTGAACTGAACATAACAACAAATCATCCGGTCAGTGGGTCTGGAGTGGATTACCGGGTAGATTACGATATTCAAATACCGGAACTATGGTCTATAACCGCAGACATCAAGAATGGCGATATTCGGGTAAGTCGCCCGCGAAATACTCTTATCATCATATTATCTAACGGAACAATAGATGCTGAGGATGTAGTTGCTAGCGTAAGGGCGAATGTAACAAATGGTAAGGTACGTGTAAAACAAAATCTCCCGGAAAGGGGTTCTTGTTCATTGAGTGTAATTAATGGAACGATTGATTTACTTCTTGAGAAGAATGCATCTGCAGAATTGAGGGCAAGGGTAACCACGGGGCTTGTTTTTGTGGAGGACTTAAGTTTCACCGCGAAAACAAGCACTCATCACGAATTTAGCGGTAAGCTTAAGGATGGAAAAGGAAGAGTCAACCTCTCTGCAACAAATGGCGTGATCAACATAAAAGGCTTTTGATGGTTGAATAGTAATATAAAAAGGGAGAAAATAAAACATGACAGCAAATAGCGTCTTTACTGCGACTTCGTACACCCAAAAAAAAGAAAAGATTCCGACTGGAATCATAATTCTTTTGATTTATATTGGTTTGTCTGTTCTTAAGGACCTTTGGAATCTGCGAACTCCAATTATACTCATTGGCCCCTTTGTTTTGAGCAAAACCATTTCTATTAGTTATAGACTTTTTTCAATAGCGATTCTTTTAACTTGTTTTTATGGAATTCTAAAGAAGGCGAATTGGGCTCGCAAACTCTCCTTAGCTTGGTTTGGGTTTGGGATCCTGTTTGTACTTGTTCATTTTGTTTTATCCTTCCTGTATAAAAGCGAACTTATGAATTTTTACTTGGGTTCCTCATTCTCGAGTGAGTATTCAATTATGTTGAGTATCCTAGCTCGAACCACCTTCGTCATCATTGTTAATAGCGTAATCTGTTGGTATGTGGATGGGCAAAAGAATTTTTTCGTACGCTCCGGTACAACCAATTTAGTAGTTGAAGAAGTAAAGACCTTAGGCTAAAAACTACATTTAGAAAAACAGTTATTGTTTTTGTTATCTCACTTTTCTATCCTTGTCTCGTAAATTAGCAAAGGTTTAGCATGCCATGCCGTTAACACTTTCTGCAGAAGCACTCCTAGAAACCGTTTAAATAGGCAGGTTCTATTGATACAAGGAGCGTTTGGAGCTTGGGGCCAATCTCGAAAAAAGTCAGAGGTCAGTTTTAAAACAACATCTCACTTGAACTTTTAGCGTTTATCTTGAAAGCGAAATTTACTGCGTTCGTCACCTGACTACTTCTTTTTATTTTTATATCCTCGGAATGCAATCCACATATCTTGGAAGTGTCGGCAGGTGCTAACACGACTGCTAACAGTTTAGCCCGAAAAAGCTCCTATGGAACCCGTTTTCAAAGGGATTTTGAGATTCGATGGGTTTCTTAAAGCTTGGAACACGGGTTCTGCGCCAGAGGCGCATCCGCCTCCAGCGGAGAATCTCGTTGCAGGCGCCACAAACAATCACCTCTTTTTTTTCCGTTCTGCCTTCTGTAAAAAACCAACGCACGCGGATTTTTTTGATCCCGGTTACTTACTTTCCAGAAGTATCATAAATACGATAACCATCGAGAGCGACTGCGGCTTCGCACTCCGTCGTACCACTTGCAGAGTGGATACATCGCCAACACCACGCATATCCATGCAACATACACCCACGGTAACGAATATCCTCCTTCTGCAGTAATACCGCCAAAAGATTTCCCAAAGTGAAAATCAATTTCGGAAAAGGATTTCCCGGTTTTTTGCATAAATAAAAGCAGAGCAGGCGCATGGATGAGATAAAAATGGAGAATAAAGTAAAAGAGCGGAACTCGCCCAAAGTGGATGACCGGCATAATTAATCGCGTATTCCACTTCTCTAATC
>JACOSO010000040.1 GCA_016178785.1 Bacteroidota bacterium
CGAATGAACCTTAAAGCCTCGGCATTTGTCGGGGCTTTTGTATTTTTGAAGGTATCACTACTCTTTTCAATCCATTGAAAGAATATGCACTTATCGTGGCCGGAGGCAAAGGAACGCGCATCAACAGCAAGTTGCCGAAGCAGTTTATTGAGCTGAATGGCAAACCGATTTTGCTTCACACGATAGAAGCATTCTTTAAATACTCTGAAAAAATATCTGTAGTGCTCGTCTTGCCAGAGAATGATTTTGGAATCTGGAAATCGATCTGTGAGAAATTCAGTTTTACAAAACCGATCTTATTGCAAAAAGGTGGTGAGACAAGATTTCAATCTGTGAAAAACGGGCTTAACAAAATTGAAGGCGAGGGATTAGTGGCTATTCATGATGGCGTGCGACCATTGGTAAGTTCTGATTTAATCGGGGCTTCATTTCGACTTGCGGCAGTGCATGGATCTGCAGTGGCGGCCGTGAGATTGAAAGAATCGATTCGAGTAACAGATCAGGCCAGCCTGCCAGAGGGCAGTTCGGCCAGCAGGCAGGATAACACGAAAGCTGTTGACCGGTCTCAATACCGGCTTATTCAAACACCGCAAACATTCAATCTGCAGCTCATTAAAAAAGCGTATCAAATAAAAGAAGACCCAAGCCTAACAGACGATGCAAGTGTTGCCGAGAAATCAGGGCACAAGATTTCTTTGTTTGAAGGCAGCTATCAAAACATCAAGATCACTACGCCCGAGGATCTGATGGTGGCGGAGACTCTTTTGAAATTAAAATAGAATTGAGTCGTTATACCCTAGCCTGAAACGTAAGGAAAGTCCGCTTATATGAGTCTGAAAATCTGTCAATTAGTTGATATTCAATCATTTTTCAGTTACTACTACTCCAAATGGAGTATAAATTAACGAGTAATCAATTAGGTAATTCGGTCTCTAGCGAGTAGATATTTAAGTGGAATTTTGACCAAGATTAATTTATGAAAAACATAGTGGTAAAATTCAAAGATTTAATTGTCTCCTGGGGCACTTCACTCTTCGCTGCAATAAGCTTAACGTTGTTTATTTTTGGGGCAATCTTCTTCAGTATTTTCAGTATCACTCTTGCCTCCATCTTTGAAGCTAAAACGAGAGTTAGCGCCTTCATTTGGAAGATAAAGGGTCATGGTTTGAGCGGGAGGGAAGTTTATAGGTAATTGATTCGATTATAAAATCGAGCTGTCACATTTAATAAATCTCAAAAAAACCCACATTCGCTTCGTTGCGATAGAGTAAATAAAAAAGGGCGATTGCGCGCCCTTTAGTCGTGATCAGTTATCCTGATTTTAATATTCGTCTTCGTTGAAGAAGAAATCTTCTTTGGTCGGGTAGTCAGGCCAAATCTCCTCAATGCTTTCGTACGGCTGGCCGTCATCTTCCAGCTCTTGCAAGTTCTCAACCACTTCGAGCGGTGCTCCTGAACGGATCGAAAAGTCGATCAATTCATCTTTGGTTGCCGGCCAAGGCGCGTCTTCCAGGTAAGAAGCTAATTCAAGTGTCCAGTACATATTGCCCTTTAAATTTTCCGCAAAAATAGAATTAATTAGACCATAAGCAATAGTTGCGGGTCGATAGGCGGAATTAAAAAAAAGTAACCGTCTGAACTCGGATTGCATTTCATTCGGTTATCGGCAAAAAAACCTGTTAGTACTTCGATTTGGCACTGATTTACATGATTCCTACGATTTTTAGGATTATCTATTACTTCCTTTCGTTCCTGCCTTCCGTGTGAAAAAAGTTGTCAATCATAGGAATCACCAGAATCATTCTTTCGAAACGACCACAAAATCGGTTGCGAGAAGAAAAATTATCCAATTAATAATCCGGGTTATATTTGCCGCCTCAAACTGAATTTAATTCCATGGCTGACGAAAAAATAATTTTCTCAATGTCGGGCGTAAGCAAGATTTATCCGCCCAGCAAACAGGTCCTCAAAGATATTTACCTCTCTTTTTTCTATGGTGCGAAAATTGGCGTACTCGGTCTCAATGGATCCGGGAAGTCATCGCTGCTGAGAATCATTGCTGGCATCGACAAAGAATTTCAAGGCGAAGTAGTTTCTGATTTAGGATATTCTGTCGGGCTGCTTGAGCAGGAGCCGCAACTTGACAAAACAAAAACGGTGAAAGAAATTGTGGAGGAAGGCGTGAAAGACACCGTGGCCCTTCTGAAGGAGTTTGAAGCCATCAATGAAAAATTTGGTGACCCCGATGTGCTTGAGAATCCAGATAAAATGGAGAAGCTCATTGCTCGCCAGGGTGAAGTGCAAGAAAAGCTTGACGCGATTGGAGCCTGGGAACTTGACCACAAACTGGAGCGAGCCATGGATGCACTCCGCTGTCCTCCTGCAGATTCGAAAGTGGAATTTTTATCCGGTGGTGAGAAGAGACGTGTTGCTTTGTGTCGACTATTGCTTCAAGAGCCTGATGTACTCCTGCTCGATGAACCTACCAACCACCTTGATGCCGAATCGGTATTGTGGCTCGAAGAACATTTGCGTCAGTATAAAGGCACGATCATCGCAGTAACCCACGACCGCTACTTCCTCGACAATGTTGCGGGTTGGATTTTGGAATTGGATCGTGGTGAGGGAATTCCGTGGAAAGGAAATTACTCGAGCTGGCTCGACCAGAAGCAAAAACGGTTGATGCAGGAAGAAAAGACCGAGAGCAAACGTCAGAAAGCATTGGAGCGTGAGTTGGAATGGGTGCGGATGAATCCGAAAGGAAGACAGGCGAAAGGAAAAGCACGCTTGAATGCATATGAAAAATTGATTGGCGCTGAAGGCCGCGAGAAGGAAGAGAAATTGGAATTATATATTCCACCAGGACCACGTTTGGGAAATAAAGTAATTGAAGCTACAGGCGTTGCTAAAGGCTATGGTGACAAACTCCTTTATGAAAATCTGTCTTTCATATTACCTCCTGCGGGCATCATTGGAATTATCGGGCCGAACGGAGCAGGTAAGACCACGCTCTTCAAAATGATTACAGGAAAAGAGAAACCCGATGCCGGAACTTTTTCTGTTGGTGAAACCGTCAAGATCGCCTACGTGGATCAAGAACATGATGATTTAAAACCTGATGATTCTGTTTTTCAAGCCATCACTGGAGGAAATGACCTGATCATGATTGGTGGAAAGGAAATCAACTCGCGCGCATATGTGAGCAAGTTCAACTTCAGTGGAACGGATCAGCAAAAGAAAGTAAAAGAACTTTCGGGTGGTATGCGTAACCGAGCTCACCTGGCGATTGCTTTAAAGCAAGGTGGAAATTTGCTGTTGTTAGATGAACCTACCAACGATCTTGACGTGAACACCCTTCGTTCACTGGAAGAGGCGCTAGACAACTTTGGTGGTTGTGCAGTAATCATCTCTCACGACCGTTGGTTTTTAGATCGCGTTTGCACACACATACTTGCATTTGAAGGAGACTCTCAGGCATTTTGGTTTGAAGGAGGCTTTAGCGAATACGAGGAGAATAAAAAGAAACGTCTTGGTGATGACCAACCTCACAGAATTAAGTATAAGAAATTGGTGAAGTAATTCAAATCTCGAATGAAACTTCTGATTTTTTTCCTTTTTATTTCAGTTACATCCTTCTCACAAACTGTTGAGATAGTTGAGCCTTACATAAGAGGAAGTCTTGTCAATGGAGTACCTAAGGGAAGATGGGAGATCTGCGACTCTGTTGGCGCACCTGGATTAATTGTAGATTACTCCACGGGTAAAATTCACTTTAGGGGTGTAGACACAAGCAAATTTCTAGTAAAAGAGGAAGACGGCACGTGGCAATGGGAAAGCCTTCAGACTCCGGCCAGGTTTTTTGGGAGTATTGCAAAATTACAGAGTCACTACTTGAAATTTCTTGCCGATGTACGATTTAACAAAATAGTATGGCTTGTTTTTGAAATAGACATTGATGGAAAAGCAAAAAAACCGATCATTGCCGGTGAAGCTCCTAATTGGGTTCAAAATAGAATTATTGAAGCATTTACCTTGGCCCCAAATGATTGGATTGCTGGTATCTCGAATAATAAAACGGTAAAGACTCGCGTTTCAATCCCCATCGTGAACTGTCGTGAGGATTGTAATGATGTAATCGAGCAATTAAAAAATCCGTTAGTCGAACATGGAAAAGCGCTTTTCACAATTTCGCTTAACTCTTCACCTACAATTAGATTTAAATCGCCTGGGAGTAATCTGAATTCGATCGTCACCAGAAATGCATTATTTTATTTTGGCGAAAATGAAATTCTATGGTCAAACGATGATTCGAGAATTTTGGTCAAATCCAAAGGAATTGACGGAACAACTACTCAAATCATTAAGTCTGATTCATTTACTGTCGAAAAAACTATCTTTTCAACATACCACTACTTGATAAAATGCAACTCCGAAGACTGTTCTGAAGTTATAATTAATTATGGTCCAGGACTGCCACGGGATTTGATCGCCAATTTTTCTATTGAAAATGGAGCTTTTGACATCATATCTTATAGTCATGACATACTTCCTATTCCGTCACCATCATTTTCTTCAATTGCATTTATTAGAAGAGACGGCCAAACTCAGCTCCTACATACATATAATAAACAAGCAGGGATTACAAATTATTCCAAGTGCTTTGCTGGATCAGACATACGTCCACTGGCGTGGTCAAGTGAGTCAGAATTAATTTGCCTTATAGGTGACTTGCTTTCTAGTCAATTGGAAATATTCGACTTAAAAGGATGCAAAAGAAAATCACTGTCTATTTCAAATTTTTCGTTTGTTGGTCTTTCGCCTGACCTTAAGAAAATGTTAGTTCAGCAGAAAGATCGAATAGAAAGTATATCAAAATTGCTACTGTTTGATATTGACACTAATGAATCGAAATTTCTTACAAAGTCATTTAAACTGATAACATCGGCTGGCTGGCTAAACTCTGATGAAGTGTATTACTCATACGGTAAGAAAACCTATGCGGTTTCGATTAACGATCAACATGAGAGAGTGCTTAACAATTTGTCATCCCCGATCGTATCCAGCAAAGGTGATCGATTAGTCTATTATAATAGATCCAATAACGGAATTTATGTAGCGAAAATAGACGGAAGTAATCCAGTTTTGATATTACAATTGAAAAAAGAAAAGCAATAGGCTTCTTAAACTACGGAAGTCATATCGTCTGCAAATAATTCAGAATTCCATCAGCCACTTCAGCGCTGCCAAAGAAAATACCCGCTCCGAGCGTGACATTTTTAAATGATAACTTGCCAAGTGCGAATGGAAAAGCTGCAACAGATGCGTAACTGAAAAAAGGTGCAGAGAGAAGCGCAAAAGCCATAACAACATAGGGGTTGCTAGTAAAGATCGTTGGGATTAACATGGCAAACGATCCGATCAAACCATAGGTCAAACTTTTTTCGGTTCCTACTTTGTCTACCACTTTTGAAAGAGGCCAGGCGGCAAGTGCTGCAATGGCCAGTGCAATGGATACAACTACGGAACCGGAAATTGAATTATCTGTGCCGAGCAAATCGTTTATTTTTTGCGGGACATAATTTTTTAACAGGGTCGTTGCTACTCCAAGTATCAACCCGGCAACGAGTACAATCATAAAATTACTTTCTGTTGCCTTCGATTCGTCAGCACTGCGAACAAATGAGAGATCTCGCGTATTCTTTCTGAAAAAATACCCGGTAACGATTAATAGCACTCCGCCCAAAGCAAAAGTTTTCACCGGCCCAAGGAAATCAACAAAATTGACAATCAGAGGCTCAACTGCATAAAGTAATTCTGTAGTCAAGACCATCATTGCCATGGCAGAGGGAAGAGCTTTTGCAGGTGCGAATAACTCGAGCATTGAATTCGCTGGGCTATGGAAAATATTCATTGAGATCAGCCAAATCACAATCATAAAAGGAAGTGCAGCTGTAAGATCGATTGTATTCTTTGCGCCCACCGTAAAAGCAACGCACATGAAAACCATAGCGGTTACGCTAATTCCCACGGTAAAAACAACAAATCGATTTCCACCGGCTTTCAAAACCCTGTCAGCAATCATTCCGGCTCCCGGTGGGATGAACACCAGAATTAACGCTTGCGCTATGACTAAAAAAAGAGACAGCTTTTGAAAATGGAAAATCTCGAGCACTTTAGGCTGGTAATTGTGATAGGCAATCCAACTGATAACAATGGCGGCATTAAGCGCCATGAGGCTGTATATCTGTTTCCAGTTGGTTTGATTAGTTGCTGTTGTTGAGGTCATAGAAGTTTGGTCAAGGGTATATAAACTTATGAATCTCTTGGCAGATTTTCGCAATCCCATTCAAAAGACTTATTAATTACGCAATTTTTTGCTTCCTTGGATTTTTGTAATCAGAATTTTTTATGAAGCCCTTTCTTACAATAATTCTTCTCATCCTTTCCAACACTTTTATGACATTCGCCTGGTACGGCCACTTGAAATTCAAAGACATGAAATGGAGTGAAAACCTCTCTCTTGTCTGGGTAATCTTGATCAGTTGGGGGATTGCGCTGTTTGAGTACATTTTACAGGTACCTGCCAACAGGATAGGTTTCAAAAGTTATGGTGGTCCTTTTTCGTTGGTCGAACTAAAAGTAATTCAGGAAGTGATCACGTTATCGGTGTTTGTGGTTTTCTCCGTGATCTTTTTTAAGAACGAAACCTTGCGACCAAATCATTTTATCGGGTTCGTTTTTCTAATATTGGCAGTGTATTTCATTTTTAAAAAGTAAGCATTCAAAATTCAAGGTTCAAAATTCAAAATTGATTTTAAATTTTAATGAATAATCTTGAATTTCAAATTTTGAATATTGAATTATGCGACAGAAGTTATTGAGCGATGGCGCTAAAGAATTGAGTTACGAAATCCGTGAGATCGTAAAGAAGGCAGAGCAACTTAAAAAGCTGGGTAAGGTAATCTCCTGGGAGAACATTGGCGATCCTATTACAAAACACCATCAATTGCCGGAGTGGATCAAAAAAATTGTTTCTGACCTTGCGTTACAGAATGATACTTACAGCTACTGTCCATCAAAAGGTGTTTTAGAAACGCGTGAATTTCTCGCTGCTCAAACCAATGCGCTCGGAGGCCCGCAAATTACTCCTGACGACATTTGTTTTTTCAATGGTCTTGGCGATGCCATAGCAAAAGTCTATCAGTTTCTCGATCAGACCTCACGTATCATTGGCCCATCACCGGCTTACTCAACTCATTCAAGTGCGGAAGCTGCACACGCCAACCATCACCCGCTTACGTACAAGCTCGATCCTGACAACCGTTGGTATCCGGACGTGGAAGACCTATATAATAAAGTCAAGTATAATCCGAACGTGGTTGGTATTTTAATCATCAATCCGGATAATCCGACAGGAATGGTTTATCCCTTGAGGACTTTGCAACGCATTGTTGAAATCGCAAGAGAGTTTGATCTGTTCTTAATTGCCGATGAGATTTATATTAATATCACCTACAATGGAACAAAAGCATATTCGCTGGCTGAAGTGATCGGTGATGTTCCGGGGATTTCAATGAAAGGAATTTCGAAAGAAATGCCCTGGCCCGGAGCACGGTGTGGATGGGTGGAATATTACAATCGCGAACGTGATCAAGATTTTAACAAACTCTGCCAAGCCATCGACAATGCAAAGATGATTGAAGTATGCTCTACCAAGCTGCCTCAGCTTGCGCTCACGAAAATTTTCGGAGACCCTCGTTTCAAATCTTATCGTGAGGAAACAAACCAAAACATTGGTAAGCGAAGCAAGATCATTTCATCCATTCTCGGAAAAGTGAAAGAAGTGACTTTCAATGAAACGCACGGTGCGTTTTATAACACCATCATTTTCCGTGATAATGTTTTGAAACCTCATCAATCGATGAAGATTGAAAAACCAGAAATAAAAAAATTAGTTGAATCGTGGGTCAATCAAGCTATTCCACTCGACAAACGATTTGTTTATTATCTGTTGGGAGCGAAAGGAATTTGCGTAGTTCCGATTTCATCATTCTGCTCAGAGCTCCAAGGTTTTCGAGTAACATTACTTGAAGAAGATGAAAATGCATTGATACAGATTTTTACAGCAATCAGTGATGGGATCCGGGAATTTGTGAATAGTTAAATGAAAATGAAAAAACGTCCGCTATCTGTTACCCTAATCAGTTGCTTATTCATTGCGGCAGGTTCGGTCGGAATTATTTATCACGCGGAAGAATTGATGGAACTTGGGAACAAGACTGAAACTCTCTGGGTTCTTTTAGTTAGGATCCTTGCGATAATAGGTGGTGTTTTTACCCTTCTTGGTTCAAATAGGGCACGCTGGTTGTTAGTTGTCTGGATTAGCTATCATGTCGGTCTGAGTATGTTCCACTCGTTTTCTGAATCAGTAGCACACGCTGCTCTTCTGATCTTGGTTGCATACTCTTTATTCAATAGAGAAGCAATCGCTTACTTTCGAAAAAAATGAAAGCCTCAGTATATTTTTAGAAACATTCATAACTCCAGCACCGACTTATCTTTTATTATTCACTGAGCTCTGCGTCAACCGGTACATTAAAATTGCTGCGCGTTTGGTCTGCCTTGAAAGCCAGTTCAGATTGGCAAATTCTTTATCGGTATGTCCGTAACCTCCGGGTAAACCCAGTGCATCGATTGCCATATCAACATACCCTGCCGTAAAAGAGATATCCGCAGCTCCTGCATCGCGAGGATTTACGGCACCTACTTTTCCAAGACCCAAATCTTGGCTCACCTTGTTATAGTATTCAAGCAGTTGATAGTTGCCGTTGGTTGGAGCTAATGGCGGATAGCCTTCATCAAAAGCGAGTGTGGCATTCGTTCGGGGTAAGTGATTTGCAACAATTTCCTGCATGAGGTTTTCAGCTTTCTTCAATTGCTCTGGTGACACCGCTCGAATATCGCCTGTGACAATTGTCTCCTTTGCAACGATATTGCCTTTACCAAACGCGTTACCTCCATTTAATTTTTCTTCGCGCTTCACGTCAGTACCACCCAGGATGACTCCGGGATTGAACGTCAGATCTTTTTCGGCAGATAGCTTTTCATAAAACTCAGTCAATATTCTAGCGGCTTCATAAATAGCTCCAGCCCCAATGGCATCGGTAAAAATCTGTGAAGAGTGTGCCGGTATTCCGGTCACATTAAGTTGCCAGCTTGTTGAACCTCGTCTCGAAACGACTGCCGTTTTAGGATCACTCTTCCCATCTTCAAAGCCCATTGCAATGTCTGCCACCTTTGCCGCCTCGATCAAATCTTTTCTGGCCAATTCCAATGGTCTTCCGCTAAGTTCTTCATCTCCCGTCATCACGACAATGATGTTCATGTCTTTGAGCAAGCTATTTTGCTTCAATGCTTCCATGGCATACAACATGATTACATCTCCGCCTTTCATATCGGAAATGCCGGGGCCTGTTGCGGTCGAATCGTTCATCAATGTGTATTTTTGAAATGGACTAGACGGCTCAAAGACGGTATCGAGATGACCGATCAATAAAAGTGTTTTGCCTGTGCCATTCCCTGTATGATAGCCGATCAGGTGACCTGCGCGTCCGAAGGGTTTGCCATCAACCCATTGCGTTTTAAATCCGAGTGCATCCAATCGTGTTTTGAAAATTTGGCCCACTTTGTAAACACCATCGAAGTTCATTGAACCGCTGTTGATGTTGACTACCTCTTCAAGCAGCTTCAATGATTCTTGCTTATTTCCATCGATGGATGAAATGATTTTCTTTTCAAGTTTGGAAACCTGTGCCTGTGTTTGGAAATAACCTAACAAAAGAAGAATGACAATTAATTTTTTCATGGCTGGATAATTCTAGACAATCTCTTCTCCTGGCTTTGTCTTCCAACGCTCATGCATCCACACCCACTGCTCTGGATGTTGGCGAACAATGTCTTCGGTGAAGTTGGTAAAGTTTTGTGTGTTGATGATCAAATCCTGCTCGTCATCACCTGTATAAATCAATGGAATCTCAGGCAAGATGTGCATCTGTTGTTTATAATTCTCATCGAGATAAACAAAAGTGGGCACCACGGCACAACCTGACTTGAGTGCAAGCACCGTAGCACCGACTGGCGTTGATGCAGGCTTCCCAAAAAAATTAACAAAGCGACTTTTTACTTTGGTGTCCTGATCGATAAGAATAGCGATCGATCCTCCCGACTTCAATGCTTTAAATAATCGCACGCTTTCTTTGCCGCGCTCAATAGCGATGGCTCCATGAGCGTTTCTATATTTTACTAACAATTCATTCAGTCGTTCATCACCTAATGCGGTACCGATGATATTTGGTTTGAGGCCGCGAAGGGACATGTTAGTGATCTGCAAATCAAATGCACCTAGATGACTTGTAAGAAACATCACCCCTTTTCCTTTGGCGTGAGCTTTCTCGTAATTCTCCATTCCTGTGGTAACTAAAAACTTTTCAAGATCGGCCAGCGTCTTAACGCTGAGCGATCGAATGATTTCACCCGCGTTCTTGCCAAGCATTTCAAAAGTTTTCTTACTGAGGTTCTTGATTTCTTCTGGCGACTTTTCTTTTCCAAATGCAATGGTCAAATGATTGATCATTCGCTCGGCTGGCTTTGGAGAAAACCGATAAGCAACCCGTCCGAGTACACCACAGAACCTCAACCACATTTTTCTTGAAGCAAGATTAGCAGAGAAAATCAGAAAGCGAATGAAGTAATAAAGGGCTGTGTATTTTATTTCCTTACGAAGAGGCCGTTTTTCCATACATGAAAATTCAAAGATATATCAAGATTATTTAGATTTTTGGATTTCCAGGATTTTTGATTACCAGGATTTACCGTTTCTCATCCAAAAGCAAATGTCTCGTATTTAAATTGGGAACATGTAAATTCGAGAATGAAAAAATTATATCTCGTCCGCCATGCCAAGTCCAGTTGGGATGATCCTAACATGAGAGATTTTGACCGGACACTGAATACGCGAGGAGAAAAAGATGCTCCGCATATGGCTAAGCTCTTGAGGCAGAGAAAAGTTTATCCCGACCGAATGATTTCAAGCCCCGCGATACGAGCACTCAAAACATGTAAGGAGTTCGCCAAAGTGCTTGACTACGATAAACATAATATCATCACGGTTGATCAACTCTATCACGCCAGTTCCGATACCTGGTTCAAGGTTTTGCAGTCGTTGAAAGAACACAAGGGTGATAAGGAAGATGTTGCTCTCGTATTTGGGCACAATCCCGGCATCACCGAGTTTGCCTGCGACCTTCTGAATGTTCACATTGATAACATCCCTACTTGCGGAATTGTAAGCGCTACCCTGAATATTGATCAATGGAAAGATATTTCTCCTGACTGCGGGAAGATGGATTCTTTTGATTATCCTAAGAAAGACTAGCCACAGATTACACAGATGAACACAGATGATACTTTGCGGTCATTGCGTGTATTTCCTTTGCGGACTTTGCGTTAAAATGCACTCAACCGCGCAAAGATTCGCAGAGAATTTACTTTCGAAACAAAGAAGCTATTCTTCTAAAAAATCTCTTTTCAAACTCGAAAAAGAAGTTGAACTGCCCGAAAATAAATCCGTAGAAGAGCAGAACTAAATTGTAGACAGGAAGGATAAAGATGTAGTAAACAACTTTTGCCCAAATCGGAATCTCATAGCCAAAGAGCGAATGCAAGGTTGGTTTCATCAGCCAAACAATGGTCAGCCCGGTACAAGCAAAGGATAGCAAGATGGCAAACACCTGCCAGATGTTTTTTGCATTCCACCGCTGCTGAAGTTTTTGTAGCCAATCCATTGTTGGCTCAATTAACTAAAAAGATTCCAAAATTCATTCTTCGGCAAGGGAGCTTCGATGGAAATCATTTCTTTTTTTACAGGATGAACAAATTGCAATCTCCTCGCATGAAGGCAAATACTCTTATCTGCGTTCGGAGTTTCGTAGTCGTATTTAAGATCACCAACGATCGGGCAATTCATTGATTCCAATTGCACTCTGATTTGATGTGGGCGACCCGTGACCGGATTTACTTCAAGTAAAAAATATCCTGATCGTTGTTTCAGCACTTGATAGCTCAGCTCAGATCGTTGTCCTTCCTTATTTTCTTTACTGTAGGCCGTGACTTTGTTCTTCGTTTCATTCTTCACCAGCCAATGAATTAAAGTTCCCGATTCATTTGCCGGTTTGTTCTTCACTATCGCCCAATATGTTTTCTTGGTTTCCCGATCGCGAAACAATGCGTTCATCCGCTCAAGTGCTTTCGAAGTGCGTGCAAATATCACAACACCACTTACTGGTCTATCTAGACGATGCACCACCCCTAGAAAGACTTCCCCGGGCTTGTTGTATTTTTCTTTGATATATTTTTTGCAAATCTCAACCAAAGGCTCATCGCCAGTCTCATCGCCTTGTACCAGAACTCCTGCGGGTTTATTTATGGCGAGTAAGTGATTGTCTTCGTAGAGAATGAGGGATGATATTTGAGATACTGAACTCATTTCACTTCAGATTTAGACTCATTCCCAATTCAATACTTTTAGGATCATACCATGCCTCGCTCAAGTCTTTCCATTCAGGATTTACTTGATTAATCAGGCTTGCCTTAAAAGTTCTTTTGTATCTCTTAATTTGCTTTTCGCGCTTGATTGCCTCTTCAACATCAGCGAACTCTTCGAAGTAAACGAGTCGATCGCATTGACACCTCGCTGTAAAGCTATCACGATGAAATTTTGTTTTGTGTTCGAATATCCGCTGTTCAAGGTCACTTGTTACACCTGTATACAAAACCGTGAACCGTTTATTGGTGAGGATGTAAACAGAATATGTTTTCACAGCTTAAATATAACTGTCATGCGCTTCATTTCTTATTGTCATGCCGGACTGCGCAGGAAAGTGCACTGGTGTTCCGGCATCTCAACCGAAACTCATCGTTTACTCCGGACCTTACGCGCAAGAACAATGAGCCACTTCAGGGTATTTAAAATGCTCAGCCATTAGTTTAGACTAAACGAGAAGACCAGGTGAGATTCCGGCATTCGTGCCTCAGCCGGAATGACAAAAAAATGGAGGTCAGCCTTAACTAAAAACTTCGTTTCATGCCGGACTGCGTAGGAAAGCGCGATGGCGTTCCGGCATCTCAACCGAAACTACGGGTTACTCCGTACTTTACTCGCAAGAACAGTGAGCCACTCAACGTGTCAATCAGCCTCAGCCATTAGTTTAGACTAAACTAGACGACCGGTTGAGATTCCGGCATTCGTGCCTCAGCCGGAATGACAGTAGAGTGGGAACGCGTCAAAATACTTTGATGTCATGCCGGACAGGGCAGGAAAGCGCGATGGCGTTCCGGCATCTCAACCGAAACTCATCGTTTACTGCGCACTATACGCGAAAGAACAAATGAGTTCTGTCACTCCAATCGGTCTCAACCATTGGTTCGGACTAAACGAAACGACTAGTTGAGATTCCGGCATTCGTACCTCAGCCGGAATGACAGTAGAGAGGGAGGATAGAATTGTTAATCCTTAAAACTCGCTCGTAAAATGAAACGTAATATCCGGAAAGTTATCCTGCACCATCTGCAACCACGCCTTCGACTCCGCCATGAAAACTAACTTCCCGTCTTTGTCCTGCGCAATGTGACGTTGCTTCGATGCAATGAACTCACCTAACCTCTTGTCATCCTTGCTGCTGATCCAGCACGCCTTGTAAATATGCTGCGGAGCAAAGTCAACAGTAGCACCGTATTCTTCTTTTAAGCGGAATTGAATTACTTCAAACTGAAGCGCACCCACTGTGCCCACCACTTTTTTCTTCCCAAGTTCGAACGTGAACATTTGCGCCACCCCTTCTTCCATCAATTGAAGAAGACCTTTCTCCAACTGCTTCGTCTTCATCGCATCCTTGTTGATCACCTCTTTGAAAATCTCCGGAGAGAAACTCGGTATGCCCGTATAAAATAATTTTTCTCCTTCCGTGAGCGTGTCACCAATTTTCAAGTTGCCCGTATCAAACAAACCAACAATATCTCCCGGCCACGCTTCATCTACCGTCTCACGATCTTGCGCCATGAAGGCCGTGGCATTAGAGAAACGAATCGACTTATCATTGCGCACGTGCAAGTAATTACTTCCGCGCTCAAACTTTCCTGAGCACACACGCAAGAACGCGATGCGGTTTCTGTGCTTCTGGTCCATGTTCGCGTGAATCTTAAAAATGAAGCCCGTGAATTTTTTCTCTTCCGGTTTTATTTCACGCAACGTAGTCTCGCGAATCAACGGAGGTGGCGCTAATCTAATAAACGTATCCAGCAATTCCTTAACACCAAAATTATTCACCGCGCTGCCAAAGAACACAGGCGCCACTTTTCCTTCGAGATAATCTTGCACATCCAACTCCGGATACACACCATTCAGCAACTCCACATCGGCACGAAGTTTCACTGCATAGTTTTCGCCAATGTATTTATCCAACTCCGGTGAGTTAATGTCCGAGATTTCAATTGCCTCTTCCACGGTGGTTTTACTCGGAGTAAAAAGCTTTAGGCTTTTTTCATATAAGCTATACACACCCTTAAAAGTTTTTCCCATGCTGATGGGCCAGCTCAGCGGATGTACATTTATTTTCAGCTTCGCTTCAATCTCATCGAGCAGATCAAACGGGTCTTGTCCTTCGCGGTCGAGTTTGTTGATGAAACACAGTACAGGCGTGTTGCGCATGCGGCACACCTCCATCAGTTTTTCCGTTTGCATCTCCACGCCCTTTACACAGTCCACCACCATGATCACACTGTCTACTGCGGTGAGTGTGCGGTACGTGTCTTCGGCAAAATCCTGGTGACCGGGCGTATCGAGCAAGTTGATTTTAATGTCTTTGTAGTTGAAGCCCATCACCGAGGTGGCCACCGATATACCGCGTTGCTTTTCAATCTCCATCCAGTCGCTGCGCGCGTGGTCTTTGATCTTCGATGACTTCACCGCCCCGGCCTTCTGTATCGCCCCCCCAAAGAGCAGCAACTTCTCCGTGAGCGTAGTCTTACCCGCATCCGGGTGACTGATAATCCCAAAAGTCCTGCGCTTGGCTATTTCCTGTTCTAACGTCATAATCATTTTTCGAGGCGCAAAAATAAGCAAAGGAAAGTTATCACACCTATGAATTGTCATGCCGGACCGCGCTGGAAAGCGCGATGGCGTTCCGGCATCTCAACCGAAACTTATAGCAGACTCCGCACTATACGCGTAGAAAAGTAAATCGCAGCCATTAGTTCAGACTAAACGAGAAGACCGAGTGAGATTCCGGCATTCGTGCCTCAGCCGGAATGACAAACAGTTTTGTGTTTTCCTTTGGCGGCCTGCCCGAGGCGGGCACCAGGCTTTACGCTGCAAGTCCTCGCTCCGCACACAATGCCATGCTGCTGTGGGCTTTCCGCTTCAATCCTTGCCCGAGATTACCACTAAAGGCAGATCACAAATAGGGTCTTTTGTATATTGCATTAAACTCTTTTGTATGACTAAAGACGAGGCAATACAAGAAGTAATGGCGAAGATGCACGGCTCCGATGCAGGGGATGTACTTGTTCAAACGATTCACGACTGGATCAAGGGCGTAAGCGATAGTTTTGTGATGGATCTAATAACAAGAATGAAAAGTGAGGATCTTATAATTAATTTTGGTTCCGTTAAAGGAAATTATCGGTTAAGTTCAAAGGGTGCATTGATACATGAGAACAGTGGATGGTTAAAATTTCTAGTTGAAGAGCAGGATAAAAAAGAAATTGATTATCGACTTAAACGCTCCACAATTGAAACCAATGATTCCGTTAAAGTAACTAATTATTTGAGCAGAAGAATTTTCAAGTTTACTTTTTTGATTTCAACTTTTACCTTCATTGTGTCCCTGCTAGGAACATATGTCGCATGGTTGTCTTATAAACAGTCAAAGCAAATATTAAACTTTGAACGAAATGATAAATTCCAGCAGCAAAAACTTGTTGATTCAATCGATATGGCCAAAAGCAAAATTGAAATGCAGCTTTTTGAAAAGGCCAAAAGAAAAGAAATTCAAGATTCAATAACCAACGCAAAATTGCATTAATTGTTTACCCTAATATGTCGCAAGCAAGAGTTTCTAAACCATTGAAATATGAATCCCAAAGATATTTCTAACATACTTGGAGCTGATACCATCAAAAAAATTTACGAAGACGGACTGTCCGCCCCCACGAAAGAAGTCAGTAAATTGTTGGCCGACTTCGTCAAGGCAGCTCGGCTGTTTTCTGCCCCAATTCAATTAATGGCTTCGTATCAGGAGAGACTTCAACGGCATTTAAAAGATGTTTCTGAAAGAGTGCCGAAGGAAAAACAAATTAATGCAGATAGTTCATTTGCAGGGCCAATAATAGAGCGACTAACTTACTTAAGTGACGATAATTACCTAAAGGATTACTACTTAAATCTATTAGAGAAATCCATCAATAGCGATCTTGTGAACTTGGCTCATCCAGCCTTTCCAACCATTATTCATCAATTGTCGCCAGATGAGATCAAAATTCTTGAAGGTTTAAAAAGTGATGACATTACCATTTCGCTTGAATATGAAAAAGATGACAAGGATGAAATTGTAAATGAAAGGATAATTGAAAGTAATTTTGAACTCAATACATTATCATTTCCTCAACATAGGTCAATGTACGTTGATCATTTACAGCTACTAAACCTGATAAAAATTACAATACCTGTTCGAGAAGCATTTTCACCAAGGAATAATAAATTCCATAGAACAGTGAATTATACCCTTTTTAAATTTGGGAAACTATTTATTAAAGCCTGCTCAAGATAAAATTAGTTTGAAAATTGTTTCCCTTCTTAACAGATGTCTCCCGTTTCGGGACGCTGCGTATAAATTCATAATTTAGCCTCATCAACTACAACCAAATGACAAAGAAGTACCTGGGTCATCTATTAATCATCTGCCTTTTTCTATTGCTTACCTCCTTTCAGCAGAACAAGCCTATTAAAAGTCAAATTAAATGGCTTTGCGATTCCAAGTGGAAAAAGATTTCAAAAGAGGAACAAAGAGAGTTTGATGAAAAAGGAAACCTGGTTCAGTGGCTTCAATTTACATCCAATGCATCTATTTGCGATACCTTCAAATATGAATATGAAGGAAAAAAGATAGTGAAGGAATATCGAACAACTTGCTACTCTGATCTCGCAAAAGGAACGGTAACTCAGAATAAATATGGTACAAATGATCGGTTAGAAGAAAAACAATCTTTCGAAAGAAAGAAACTGACTAAAGTCTCAAAATTTAAATTCAAATCAGCAAGTGATAAATATCCTTATATAAGAGAAGATTACTTTGACAATGAACAAAATGCAACAACCATCGCCAATCTTAAATATGATTCTCGAGGAAATTTAATTGAAGAGGAGCAAAATGTATCAGGAAGTTGGTTTGGCACGTTCACATATAAATTCGGTAGCAAGAACCAATTAATTTATGAAACAGGATCAGTCGATGGAGGAGTCGGGCTTGTTGAGAGGTATTACATTTATGATAAAGATATTCTAGTCAAAGACTCGGTGAGAATTCCAGGTTCACCAACTGAGTTTCATGTTTATGAGACTAAGAAGTTATGATGACTAAAAAATCAATAACGCGATCACTGGTAATTATTGCAATCATCGCGCTTATCTATTGGCCAATCCGATTCGCAACATTAATATGCTTATGGCTGCAGTACGGAGAAAGTGCTCAGGGGTCAATCGATTCTGAGAATGCTTATCAATTTTTTCCAATCAGGCACCTTCCAATGCTATTACCAGTTATTCTTCTTGCTTATCAGTCGGTCAGATTCAAACTGTGGACAAATGACAAAGAGAAATTAAAATCCAACATCCTTGCCGTTATTTGCGGACTGATTCTCTATTTCTTGTTTGAGAAGTTTGAAGTATTTGACGGCTCATAGATTTTTCCTTCTCAGCGGTGTCTCCCGTCTCGGGGGAACTGTGCGTATATTTCGCAATGATTGTTTCCTTTCTAAAAACCTGCTAACGATGTAACCCAAAAAAAATACCGATGGAATTTATTACCTACAAGAAATACTATGAACAAGAAAGGGCTGATGTCTTGAAACAGATTCTCCAAGAAAACAATATTGAATTTCAAGTGGAAGAAGAAAGAGAAAGTCTAGATACTTTGTATGGCGATAAACACTTCCCTAGACAGTTTTCTATAAAGATCAAACAAGAAGATTTTCCAAAAGCGGATGCCGTCTTAAAGGAATTAAGTTTAAAAGAATTAGCCACCGTTGGTAAAGATCATTACTTGTTTGAATTCAGTGATGAAGAACTTTTTGAGATTATCTCTAAGCCAGATGAGTGGAATGAATTCGATTTTGAACTTGCTAAGAAGATTTTAAAAGACCACGGAAAAGAAATCAATGAAGACACCGTACTCTTGCTAAAGAATAAACGTCTCAAAGAATTGGCAAAACCTGAGGACAGGCAAACTACTATGGTTTATGCTGGATATTTTTTTGCACTGCTCGGTGGCGCTATCGGTGCGTTTATAGGATGACATTTGTGGACTTACGAAAAAGTAATGCCTAATGGACAACGAACTTATGGTTTCGTAAAGGAAGACCGGATGCATGGAAAAATAATATTCTACATGGGGATTATCTTATTCCTTATCTATGCCTTCATCCGATACGAAGATTATTTTTCTAATATGTAAAACTGCAATACTTCAGTTTCCCTTTCTTTGCAGTGTCTCCCGTTTCGGGGGCGCTGCATTGTGAATGCATCAGAGTCCGAGGCGAGACTCTGTCGAGAAATGAATATCTGTTACCTTTATTGAATGAGACAGCCTCAAATTACCCAAGATCACATTGACCAAATCCTAAATGAGAAATTACCATTAATGCATTGGGAACTTCAATTAGGTATTGGAGTAGTTTACGAAAATGCACCTCTCAATGTAAAATATAAAAAACCTTATCTTGAATATGGTCAGAATCTTTGGAAGGCATTCGAATATGATTTATTTAATATCATCTGTAACAAGGACTCTAATTCTCCAAAGGAGTGGATAACTGATCTTGTAACAGGAGACATTCGCAATGCGATAATTGGTGTGGCCGCTGTTATTACTTCAAAATACGATGTTTCAATGGGCATCGCAATCCCAGTAACAGCTCTAATAATAAAAACTGGAATTTTAAAATATTGTTCAGGTACTCCAAAGAAGCCAAAAAAAACTGTTAATGAAATTCTTGATAAACTACTGAATCGCAAAGTCGGCAAAAAAGGAAAGAAGAAAAGAAAGAACTCACAAACTTGAGACTCATCCGAGGTGCCACGCGTTTCTGGCTGTGTTATGATGCACCAGAGTTCGAAGCGAGACTCTGTCGAGAAATTAAAGAACCAATCCATCAGATGTCAATTTTAAAATCAACCATAAAGTATGTAACCCCACTTATTTTACTTGCTGTTTTCGTTTGCAGGGAGTCATCGGGCAACCTTGTCGTTGATGAAGATTTGGTTGTAAAGCATCAGCTTATCAGCGGAACTCTTTCGAGTAAGGATACTACGGCTCGCTTTGAGTTCCGGATTGTTCGGGCAGTTCGGAGTAAACGATGAGTTTCGTGTGAGATGCCGGAACTCTACCGCTCCTTCTTGCGCAGTCCGGCATGACACCAAGTGTCCCCACGAACCTTGGCTTAAGGGCACCTGAAACTTGACTGCCCCGATCAGGAACGTGACACGGTCAATCAGAAACATGACTGCCTCGACCGGGAACTTGACACAGTATCCAAAAGTCCGCTCAAATATTTTTATATTTATTTCGAATAAACCAAAAGGAAATGGTTTAAGGAGGAACATGAAAGAAAAGATATATCGGGAAATGATGAGAGGTGTTTTGATAACGTTTGCATGCATGCCAGTATTTATAATTATAAAAGCATAAAGCTCGCAGACATGTTTCCAAACTAAATATTGAGATATATGAAAATTAAGAATGGAGTTGCAATTCTGATAATATTGGGAATCATCCCATTTTTTAACCTCGCGGCTCAGGAAATACTCACCAGCAACCATCTCAGACCCTACTCGTATGAGTTCATCATTGATAAAAATGAACTTAAAGGTGATGGTGCTAAGCTTCTCTTACAAAAAATGGAGAACTGCCAATTCGTTTTGATAGGAGAAAATCACTCTTCTTCCCAACTGGGCAAATTCGTAACAACATTGATTCCCAATCTTTCGGAATTCGGGTTTAAAAATATGTCTATAGAAACAGGGCCCTACTCTGCAGACAAGCTTATGGAGCTAAGTACAGTTTCCTCTGAAACTCTTAACCGGCTAAAAAGTTTTAATAAAAAGTATTACAATGGAAAGTACCCTATCGTATTTTTTGGCGGGAAGGAAGACGCTTTGTTTCTTCGGGAAGCTCGCGCGAAAATGTTTGACTTATGGGGTTTAGATCAAGAGTATGGCAATTCAAATGAATACTTGTTGGATGAAATGCTTCTTTTAACAAAGGGCAAAAATTCATACACTGAGTTTGAAAAAATGAAGCGTGATGCTTTTGCCAGCGTGAACGAGATTAAAAAAAGTGGTTCAGCTTCAGACTGCAGGCTGTTAAAGGATCCGGCTATTTTAAAATACTTCAACTCATTTGACTCTACCGATTTGCGGGCTCAGGAAATTATTGCAGCCTTGAAAAAGAGTTGGGAGATATACTGTCTATATGAAGATGAAAAGTATGATGAAAACAATAAAGTCCGCGCAGATTATATGAAAACCAACTTTATGAACAAGTATAAAAACGCGCAATCGAATGGACAGCGATTTCCAAAAGTACTTGTCAAAATGGGTCACGGCCATGTGACAATTGGCAACAGTCCTTTGGGTGTTGAAGATGTTGGTAGAATGGTGCGTGAATTGGCTTTCGCCAACGGAACCACATCCTTACATATTGCTCAAAGACAAAGATTCTGGAAGACTAAAGTGGGCTTGACTGTTGATTTTCTTAAGCAATCGAGAGAAATAAGTCCGGTTCTAGAGCTCGCAAAACGAGATCGTTGGGTTATTATAGATATGCAAAAGTTCAGAGAGGCAAAAAAAGAACTTATTATATCAAAACCTATGGCCCAGGAGATTGCTCGTTATGACATCTTACTGCTCACCCCGCTTGATAAGCGTGTGAAAAAGAACCGGTAGACCAATGAAGGCTATTAGTGCGGTCAGAGACTCTCCCTTCCAAGTAGTATCCGTGTAATCAAAAAAAGAAGCAAAAAAGAAAAACTCTTATGACTACAGTTATCTTATTGAAATATGGTAATGCAAGTCTAAAGGCGCTGCGTGTGATACGTCAGAGGCGAGACTCTGGCAAGAAAGTATGTAATCCATGACGAGGGCGTGTCTGCAGTCGCTTTCTATATTCATTAAAAAATAACATCTCATAGTCTTTCCTCCATGTCAATTTCCTAAAACTATATTTGCGCGAAACACAGCTCGGTTGTTATTTCGTTTATGAGTTCTCTTATCGTTGCGGTCTTTGTACTGATCATTCTATTATTAAGCGTCATGCTGGGTAAAAAGAATAAACTTTTTGCTGACCAATTTCTCATTCTCTATCTCGTTTTTGCCGCCCTCTGGCACGTTTACATCTACATTGAACATACGGGCCTACTGCAGGAGAGCTATTGGATGCTGATGGGCAAGGGTATTTACCTGCTCCACGCGCCCTTTCTTTTTCTTTACATCTATGCGCTTACCCGACAGAAAAAATTGCAGGCTAAGTACATGGTCATGCTCTTTGTTCCTTTTTTGCTTTACGTACTTCATTTCATTTATTATTATTTATGGGTGTTTGATTCAGTGGATCTTTCCATCAGCAATGGTTTGCTCTATGTCAATGGCTCGGTCGCTGTGTCGTGGTTATTCTTTGTTATTTCATTTCATCTTATCGACCCGATATTTTTGGTTCTGACTTACGCCTTACTACGCGATTATAAAAGGAGATTATTGGAATCTGTTTCCAACACGCAGCGCATCGGCTTGAATTGGCTGAAGTTGCTTTTTTCTTTATGGCTAATGATGTCTGTAGTGTTGGTGCCGATCGGTGTGCTTACGGTGAGCAGCGGATTGGTCTCAACCGACTTTCTTGATATGGCTGTGCAAGTTTTCTCAGTGGGCTTCTTTTTTACTATTGGTTTTTATGGATTTAAGCAAACAACTGTTTTCACTGACCTGCATTTGAAAGAAGAATTGTCGATGAAAACTGTCTCTAATAATTATGAGCGTTCTGGTTTGTCGGCTCTGCAAGCAAAAGAATATCATAGCCTGCTACTAACTTTAATGGAGGAGAAGAAACCTTTTCTCAACGGTGAGTTAACCGCGAGTGAGCTTTCGCAGATGGTGGGCATCTCGCCCAATTATCTTTCACAAGTCCTTAATAAAGAGCAAAAGCAGAATTTCTTTGATTTTGTAAACGGATACCGTGTGAAGGAAATGATCCTTAAAATGGAAGACTCCAGAAACAGTCATCTTACACTACTTGCCATGGCGTTGGATTCGGGCTTCAATTCAAAAACAACGTTCAATACCATCTTTAAGAAGGCCACCTCACAAACGCCTTCGCAGTACTTCAAGGCTTTACAGAAATAAAATCTGCTAAAAAGTGGAAGAACAGGTTCGATCCATCACGGTGGAACGCTTCCGGTGTTGAACCCCAGTACGTTTGCCTCATAATTCAATTCAAAAACTATGAGGACAAAACTCGCAACACTTATTCTAATGACTATTGCACTCGGTTGTAGCACCCAAGCCCCAGAAAACTCTGGTAACGTTGAGAGCATTCTTTACTTGGGCAAGGGAGACAACCAGCCTTTGGTGGTAGGGTTAGGCGGCTCAGAAGGAGGCAACGCCTGGACAAGAAGCCGATGGAAAAAAACACGAGATCAATTTCTTGCCAAAGGTTACGCATTTTTAGCCATCGGTTATTTTGGATCAAAGGGTACACCCAATACCCTCGACAGGATTTCAATTGAAAGCGTACACCAAGCGATTGCTGCTGCCGCCCAAAATAGTAAAGTGGATAAAACGAAGATTGCAGTTATCGGAGGATCCAAGGGAGCAGAGTTAGCGTTGCTAATGGCGAGTCATTACAACGACATCAAGTGTGTGATGGCGCTCGTGCCAAGTCACTGTGTGTTTCCAGCATTAACACTGAGCGCGTCAACTTCGTCATGGATGTACCGAGGTGAAGAGGTGCCTTATGTGCCGATGCCCTGGGCAGCTGTTCCGTCTGCGATGAAGCGCGACCTTCGCTCAGCCTTTTCAATCATGTTGGAAGATAAGGAGGCTGTGGAAAGAGCATTAATAAAAGTGGAGAACATCAACGGCCCAATCTTTCTTCTGTCGGCCAAGCGAGATGAGATGTGGCCATCAACTGAAATGAGCGATGAGGTGGTCAAACGGTTAAAGCTGAAAGGATTTTCGCATCCCTATCAACACATGGCCATTGAAGGTGGGCATACTGATGTGTTGGATCATTTCGATGCAATCTTTTCTTTTCTCGAAAAGAATTTGCCAGCCTATTGAGTAAAGTCCTTGTTGTTGTTGGTCTCCTGACTAATTGGTTATTAATATGGGAACGATGAATTCGATTTTGTTACACCAATCTGGCGCAAGTTTCTTGTAGCAACAATCAAAAGTCATTTCGATATTCGCTTAAAAACCACAATGAACACAATACCATCATTCAAAATTCCGAAGAGATCAGAAGGAAAAGCATAAAACTATGGACCGGCTTAACACCCGAGTTTTATCAATGGCGCCCTGATGATAAAGCGCTATCATGCCTCGAAATGGTACGCCACGTTTTGGAAACCGAACACATCTACCATGTTATCGTGAATAACAGAGGCGGCCATGGCGATGCCGTCAGTCCGTGGGCAACCAGGCCCTACACCAATGTGCAGGATGAACTTGTTTTTTGCCGAGCCTTTCCGGAAGGAATTCATGAAAACCATTAGCGGATTTTCTGAAGAAGACTTGAATGCAATTCAAATTGTTCGGTCAGAAAGAGTAACCAGAACCCTTGGTGAGTTCTTGCTGAGATGCAACTATCATGAGTCGGTGCACACGGGGCAGTTCCTGGCCTACTTAAGAACAATTGGCTTAAATAGACCCAACATTTGGGAATAGTGTTTTTTCTCCGCAGTGTCGTTTCAGGCTGCGTTATGATGTGCTCATTTCATTTCAACGCACAACGGTAACTCTTAAGAAAGTAGCCGGTATCGAAGTGGTATTCTTGTCACTGCTTTTGTTTTGACTGTTACACAAAACTTCTAATTCATTCAGCAATGACGCGGCCTTTCCATTCTTTTCGGCTGCCTCAAACGCATTCATCGTAGGGCCGTAATAATTCTTGAACGTGTTGATGAATTCGGAGGGTGAATAAGGGGCATTGAATGTAAACGTATCTTTTACAAATGAAATGTTTTCTTTGGGTATGCCGGCATGGGTAAAACGTTCGATCACATTGTTCTCAACACCCCACAACATGGGGCTAATAAAACCGTCTGGCGGTGGTGGCGTATAGGCCGAGCTTATTTTCAATACTTGCGCTACGAAAGTAGGATCGCCCGGTATCCAGTTCCCCATCACTATTCTTCCACCTTTGCGAGTAACGCGCACCATTTCTTTAGCAACGTCAAAAGGTTTTGGTGCGAACATGGCACCGAAGATACTTACCACAAGATCAAAAGTCTGATCTTTAAGATCACGCAAATCTGTGGCATCGCCCTCTTGAAATTTACAGTTTGTAAGTCCTTCCGTTTTTGCCCTTATGTTTCCAGCTTCAACGAGATTGTTCGCAATATCAACGCCTAAAACATTGGCACCTAGTCTTGCTTCAGGAATTGCTGTGGTACCATCGCCACAACCGAGGTCAAGAATGTGAAGGCCTTTGGTGATTTCAAGTTTAGAGACAAGCGCTGTTCCGCTTTCTCTCATCGTGTCAGCTATTCGGGTGAAGTCTCCTTTTTCCCATAGCGCTTTATTTGGATTCATATTCATTTGAGTGGAGTTTAGTATTTAATGCTTTTTTGTTGATGGCAAATTATAAAACAAAAATATGCTATGACTTAAAGCTCGGCTTTACTGTAAAGTCCAACTATTATCCTTAAAAGTTCAGGCTACAAATGTCTTTCTAACCATGGAAGGCGATACCTGATAGCGTTCTTTAAAGGAGCGACTAAAATGAGATGCATTTTCAAAACCGCATTCAAACGCTACCTCATTGACTGTTTTCTCCGTATTCGCAAGCAAGTGTATAGCGTAGTTCAATCTCTTTTCTAACAACCATTTTCCCGGAGTTGAATGCATTATTTTTTGAAAATCTCTCTTAAACGCAGACAAGCTACGGTTGCAGAGTTCGGCATATTGTTCGAGCGTAAGGTTAAAACAATAGTTATCTTCCATTACTCTTTGCAAGGAAATGGACTGCGGCTCATTCACTAAAGAATGAAAATAAGAAATCAGTTCTCCATTATAGGGGTCATCTGCAAGGGTTAAAATCAATTCTCGGAATTTTAATTCCAGCAATCCTTTGTCTGGTTCTTTGGTGCTGGCAAAATAAGATGACATCGAAAGAAAAAAAGTTTCGAGTGTCTCGCTCGTATTTAATTGCATAACGGTGCCATAATCTTTGTCTGCATTGCTGATAGGCGCTGATCTGGATTTCAACGTTTCACAAATAAATTTATCCGGTATAAAAAAGAGAACAAGACAAAACCCGATATCAAAAAATTGTTCAATGATGCTGGCGCCTTTTTGTACGAATACACAACTTCCTTTTTTGAGATCATACGAGCCATGAACTGTATGCCAGATTTTTCTCCCATCGATGACGTAGAAAACATAGTTATTTTGGCTCCACAAATCTGTAAAACGGTTCTTCATTAATCTGGCCTCCAGCGGGCAATTGAATACGGTGATAAGGCTTTCACCACAATTAAACTGACGGGAATATTCCGGATACCTTAAAACACTTTCGATAAAATTAACCATCGCACGTTTTAGAAGAAGTACGAAGTTAAATGAATTACAGATTTTTCAGTTCCTCTTCTCAGTATTGTCTCCCGTTTCGGGCTGGGTGGATGCGCCAGAGTCCGAAAGTGAGACTCGGTCGAGAAATGGAAAGGGAGCCTGCGAGTTATGAAAAAGAGAGGAGTGATGGCGGGGTTGGTCTTCCGGTCCATGGTCTTTATCATCAGGTCGACAATAAATTTTTAAACTGATAACAACTAAATTACCAACCTTTTTCGTTTACCGAGTGTCAAGTTTGGATATATGTCCTATTTGTTTCATCAGTCTTTCAAACTAAATTCGATTTATGAAATGGATGAAGTTTTTCTGTCTAATTCTGGTTGGAATCGGAGGATTTAGGTGCTCGCAACAAGAGAAACTAAGCACTCCGCAAATGGAGTTGCAACTGCCGGATGCTCCCTACAAATATCAGGTGAAGGGAGTCACCGACCAGCTTCCCACCCTGGGCAGGGTTTTATTTTACGATCCAAGGCTGTCGCTCAATAATTCGGTTGCCTGCGCCAGTTGCCACAAGCAGTCTTTTGCTTTTGCCGATAACTCCGGCCTGAGCAGAGGATATGAAAACTTAGTCACTGTTCGGAATTCCATGCCCATTCAAAATATTGTTTCCAATATTTTTTCCACCCCTGGTCCAGTACTTATTGATCCCGGTTTCCCGGTCACTACCGATTCTTCCTCCGTTCCTGGTGGCTATCTTCCCGGAGTACCGGCTGATGTTGCGCCTTCTTTTTTATTTTGGGATGGCAGAGAAAACTCACTTGAATCGATGGTGACCAAACCAATTCTCAATCATATTGAAATGGGTTTGCCTGATTTGGAAAAATTGGCAGCAAAACTCTCCCTCTTGCCAGAATATAAACCTTTATTTTCAAATGCTTTTGGTAAGGAAGAAATTACCAGCGAGAAGATTGCCCTCGGGTTATCAGCTTTTCTTTTGAGTATCAGGTCCAACAATTCAAGATTTGATAAGGCCTTTGCGGGAACTCAGCAGTCGCAGCTTACAGCGATTGAGGAATTAGGCCGACAACTTTTTTTTGAAAAGTACAATTGCAATCAGTGTCACGAGTCGCACGGGTTTGCAAACATAGGATTAGATGTGAACAGTATAGACCCTGGTGTGGGTGGTTTTACGAAAAACAATCATGATCTTGGTAAATTCAAAATACCATCGTTGCGAAATGTTCAGCTCACTGCGCCTTATATGCATGACGGACGATTCGCTACATTGGATGAAGTTTTAAACCATTATAGTCATGGCATACAAGCCAGCACCAATCTTGATTTCAGGCTCCAAGACCAATTTGGTCCCAAACATTTCGAGATTTCAGACTCCGAGAAAAAAGCGATTATTGAATTTCTCTATACACTCACCGATTATGAGATGGTAAGCGATCCAAAATTCTCCAATCCATTCAGGCCTAAATCCCAATAATATTTTCATGATCCGACCTCTCCTCCTGGCTATATTGATAGCACCTTTTGTATCAATGGGCCAAGGTGTTTTTGAAACTGGTTATTTTGTAGATAACCAAGGCAAGAAAACCGAGTGCCTGATAAAAGTGGATTGGAGTCACAATCCAAGTCCCGAAGAATTTGTTTATAAAACAAATCAAGAAGTCCAACCTATTACATTGAAAATTGCGGATGTAATGGAGTTTGGCAGCAAGAATAATTTCAAATTTATTCGAGCTAAAGTGGCGATGGACTTGTCGGGTGAAGACGGGACGTTAAGTAATCAAAGGGAACCTGACTGGTACACGGATCAACTTTTTTTGCGTGTGCTGGTTGAAGGTTCGATGAATCTCTATGTATTCAATGACGAGCATAACAAGAAATTTTTCTTTGGGTCGGATGTAATGCCAATCGAGCAACTGGTGTATAAAAAATACTCGAGTGATGATGGGCCTCAAGTAAATGATTCATTCCGAACTGCATTGTCGGAAAAAGTGAATTGCGGCAATTTGTCGAAGTCCTATTTTAGAACTGTTAAATATGATGAAGTGTCACTGACCAATCACTTTGTCGATTTCAGTAAATGCAATCACGTGGAGTCTCTGGTTTACAAGCAAACGAATGCAGCCTCGAATTCAATTACAGCGAGCGATGCTAATGCCAACAAGAAGGAGAAATTAACCTATCATTATCTTGGAGTGGAAGCAAATCAATTGATCAGGCAATTATTCAATCTGAGCAACAACAACAATCCAGTTACCAACTTATATCTGATTCAATATGCCATCAATTCCCGGAAAACGGGTAAAGGTTTCAGCGTTGGGCTTAATTATAACACCAACACTTTCACTGATAACTCTAATAATGTTAGTAGAAAGACCGATGGGCGCACTATTGCATTTAGGATTGGTTACGATTATAAATATGAATTGAGCAGGAAATGGATCACTGGTTTTGGGTTTGACCTTTTGCTTGACGGCACAAAATCGCATACAGAAAATTCTCAAAACAACATTCCCTTTGCAATTGATAATAAATCTAACGGATCAGGGTTTGGTCCAAGGATGTTCCTCATGTTTCGCATTCACGAAAAAATATTCCTCGCGACAGAGGCTGCTTACTATTGGAAAACAACCAATAGCAATGTAACAGGCACCGGTCTTACTCCCTCAACTCAAACTTCTACCAGTTTCGGTTTCACTATACCCGTAGCGTTGTTTCTTACTGTGAGGTTGAATAATTAAAGGCGAAGCAATTTTTAACTCTTAACTAGAATTTGCTATAGGTCGATGTTGTCACTTGTTGTCATCGATTTAATTTGTTTTGAGTCAGAGGCGAGACTCTGTTGAGAAATAATTTTTGCTTGATCTGGGTAATTATTTTGCCATTGCTAATACGACCCATCGGGGTCGAACCTGGTGATTCCGCTTTCTTTAAGTGCAATCCAGGTCGGTCTGACTCAACAAGTCGTCTTACGCTGGCTTGAAGAAGCCTGACCCGCATAAAGCGATCATAAAATCTAGATTGAAGTAATCCTCTCAAATCCTGATCAGCACTTCCCTCGACACAAAGGCGTCCCCGCCTGCATATAGTTTTTTGATCTTGTCATTTTCAAGTACTAAGGTTACGTTGATCAAGCTTGGCGAAGGCACTCGCATGTACTCACCTTGTTTAATTTTTATTTCTGTTCCCTTCGTGATTGAATTATCAAAAAGATAACATGCCAATGGCCCTGCCGCCATGCCTGTTGCCGCCTCCTCATCTATTCCATAAAGTGGCGCAAACATGCGCGTGGATGGCGCAAAATTATTTTCATTAGACAAACTGAAGATGTAGTAGCCAATGAGGTTATGTTTCTCTGAATAGCTCTTGATTTTTTTCAAATCAGGTTGGATGTTTTTCAAAATAGTTTCATTGGCAACCGGAACGATCAAGAATGAATTGCCTGTGTTCACAATGGAGGGGCCGTGACCGTTCAGCAAATCTGCTTTCGATAGATTTAATGACGACAGTATTTCAGGTAAATCAGCTTCCACAGCTGTATACGATGGCGAGGTCTGCTCCATGTAGGCAAGTCCGTCCTTAAAGTAGATGTCGCGGTTGCCATCGATGGTCTCCTTTGAAGACTGGTCTCCCTTGATCAAACCTGTCTTTTTCAAATAGGAGAAAGTAGCTATGGTGGCGTGCCCACAATGCGCAATTTGTTTCGTTGGTGTAAAGAACTCCAACTTAAATGCTGCTCTGCTCGATTGAGAAACGAACGCAACTTCGGAAAGACCGACTTTGGTTGCAATTTGCTGCTTCTCTTCATGCGTGAGATGATCGGCATTCAACACAACACCTGCAGGGTTGCCTCCCGTGCCGCTAATGCTAAAGGCATAAACTATTTTCACGATTATTTCTTTCATACTTTTATTTTTTGTTTCACGGCTAATCATTTGCTTATTAGTTTAAAACAAACATAATGCTGTGAAACGCACATTCCGTTTTCAACGTTCGAATGTGAGCTACTAATTAAAAAGTGAGTATGGGGAAAAAAGTAAATTCATCTAATCAGATTAATCAACAACTCCTTGAAGAAAGGTGTGTGTTGAATAAAGTCTTGCAACTGGCTGGCAAACGCTGGTTGGCCGAGATCATTTTATTGCTTGAAGATGGGGTTAACCGGTTCTCACACCTGAAAGTCAACCTGAAAGGAATCTCAGATCATGTGCTGTCCCGAAATATCAATGCACTCATGTCAGCGGGACTGATTACAAAAACAATTTATCAGGAAGTACCTTTGAAGGTAGAGTATCATTTGTCGGAAAGTGGGAAAAAACTGGTAGGCTTGTTGCATGACCTATGCAAGTGGGGTAAAGAAAATATTGAAACCGAATGAACAGAAGACCAAGGCAAAATTTCTTCTCAACAGTGTCGTTTCGGGCTGCGTTGTAATGCGCCAGGAAGCGAGATTCTGGTGAGAAAATAGAACCTCACTCTCAGCAGTTTCCCATCATGAAAGGAACACCCGGTTTTTTAATTTCAGAAATAGAGGATGAAGGCCAAAGTTGGCAGCGGCACTGATCATGACTATAACAGCCCCAATGCCTGACGGTAATGCAGCTCCAAAAAAATAGGTGAGCCCCAACACGAACCCCAGATAATATTCTGCGCGGTAGAGAGGAAAGATTAAAGCAAGTATCAACAACGCCTGAAACATATAGTCACTGATTGAATTATATCCGAAGGAAAATGCCAAGGCAATAATTATTGCATAGAAAGCCGAAATAGCCAAGGCAAAAAAAGTTTTCCGAAGATTTAGGAGGTCAATTGTTTGTCTCTCATCTGTGCGTTGATTTCTTTTTTGAATGCGGTACAGAAGATACGATGTGAGTATAGGAAGTAGAAGACTTCCCCACGCATTGGAAACAGATGGTAATTTCGGATCGGCCAGTAAATGGTGAGCAGGTACACCGCCATGGTAATAGTTCCAGGCAAGCAGCGACCAGATCGCCAGGGTTATAAGACCGGTAAAATACAGGCGGTATTGGAAGAATAGCTTTGAGTCCATGCGAGAGAGCTTAGTGTAATGGCGCGGAAGATAACACGATGTTTCGGAGTTCGAAAATATGTCCTTGGTCGTCTTGACTAACAAGTTTAAATTTCAAGACAATTTAACTCACACTATGATTCTCTACGGCATCAAAAAATGCAACACAGTAAAATCAGCCATCGAGTGGCTGAATAAAAACAAAGTTGAATTCGAATTCCATGACTACAAAAAATCAGGAATCACGGCTACCAAACTCAGCGAGTGGTGTAAGTAAGTAGGCTGGGAAAGCCTTGTCAATAAGCGCGGCACCACCTGGCGCCAGCTGGACGAAGCAGATCAAAAGAAAGTGATCAGCGAGAAATCAGCCATCAACCTGATGTTGGAGAAAACGAGTGTCATCAAACGGCCCTTGATTGAGAAGAGCGGTAAAGTGGTGCTCTTGGGTTTTGATGAAGTTGAGTATAAAGAAGGGTTGAAGTAGGGATACCTCGTTCATGATTTAAGGTACCATCTCAAGCCAAAACCGAATCCGTAAGTTACCAGTTTGGTCTTCATATCATTGTACTGATGGTTAAATACGTTCGTCAACGATTGATTGAACCGCCCATAAGCGAAAACCTTGGTCGTCTTTCGTCTTCTGAATTCTATGTCTAGATCTGTAACGAAGTTTAAGATCAGTGGATTAGTCTGTGAAACCTGTGATTCTGAAGTATGTTCATCAATAGCCGAAAAAGTAGATCCTGGTGAAGTTATACTGAAACTATTTTGCTTAAGTTTTGATACAACGTTGATACCCACCGAAAGACCGGAGCTAAAGTACACATGTATGGGCGAATCGTTCCCGGCATCGTGAGTCAAATCGATACAGTACATCACCGGAATTTCAATATAGTGTGTCCGGTAGTCCAGGTAGTATTCGATCGAGGACTTTCCGCCCGACATAGTCGAAATGGTATATCCATTCAATGTATAGACGTTATACTTGTAGCGTTCACCTCTCATGGAATAGAGCAATTCTGTGTGCAGATAATGCCGGCCTTTGAGGTTGATCCTACCTGTTACACCTAATAGTAAACCGGTGAGGTTTCCTTGGGTATACGCTGCATTTTGTGGACTTTGGTAAACTCCGATCCTGTCTGTAAAGTTCGAAAATTGAGGGCTGAATATCCGTAGACCAATGCTTGACTGGCCAAAAGAAATATGCGATAATGAGCTCAAAAATAAAATAAAGAGTAGAGTTGTCTTAATTTTAATCATATGCAACAAACGATAAGGAATTATTTAATGCACTGGCGCATAGTCTACGATCTCTAATTTCCATTTTGATGTTAAATCTCGCGGGCTATTGCTCAGGCCAGAATTAACACCTATTGCAATAATGGCAACCCCTATGGCGACTCCACCAAAAACTGCACCACTATCAACCGTACTTGTAGTTTGACAGCCCCCACAACTCGGTGTGGGATCGGGTCTTATTGAACTAATTATCGCACCAGCACCAACCGCACCACAAACAAATTGAAAGAAACCGCTGCCTCCTCTTTTTCTACCAATTGCACTTAAATCTTCAATCGCAATTTTTCTGTCATCCACTACCAAAAACGTCTTATCAACGGTCTTTAAAATGCCTTTCGTTGCCGTTAACTTACCGTTTTGCCTATAAATAATTCTCATCCCTTCTTTTATAATTCGAGTCTCGAATGAGTTTGTTTTAGTTAGCTTAATTTTCTTTTGTGCGCTGACATTAAAAAAGCAAAGCAATACAATTGAAAGAAGCAGAAAATGTTTCACAGAAATGGGATTCCAGATTTTGAAGCCGCGAAGATAAAAAAAATATTGATTATCGGTTTGCGTAAAATCCCCTGCATTTGCAGTTCTTCACATACAAATAGAGAACAGAATAAGTTGTGAGGCCACTGCGCGCACTCGCCCAACACCAACAATACCCGTGAAGAATGGCCCCAGGACTATTATCGATGAATTCAACTTTGCTCCGGCATAAGTTTATACTCCTCCTTCGGCTTCATCTTCAGTCCGAACAGAGGCCTCAAAATATTTACTCTGCGGATCAATTCGTACACTGCAAAACATCCGGCAAACGTAAATAGCAAAACCAACACAAACTGAATACGAACATCAATCTCTAACGGAAATATCAGCATCGAGCCGAGAAACAAAAAGATCATGTGCAAAATGTAAACAGGATAAGCCGCCTGGCTTAAATATGTCAGCGCTCTGCCTCCACGATTCAGGTATTTAAAGCCAAATGCAAAAACAGAAATGATCCAGCAGTCAGATTCAGCTACCAATAAATAAATTGGCGCATTCATTTTAAACTGAACCAACCTAAGAATAAAAAATACTACCGCAGCAGAGAGGAACAGCCATTTCCATTTCACAATCATGTTCCAAAATGAATTGCCACACATCACAAAGCAAAATCCAAAGAAGAAACCCAGCAGCCCTAAAAAGTATCCGTGCCATGTCATGGCATACAGTTCATAAGGGTAAGGTTTAATGATTAATGCCTCTGCAACAAAAGCTGACATCACGAGTAGGAGTCCAAGCGGATTGCTGAAAATCTTTTTTATAATAGAAACAATCTTCCCTTCTTCATTTCTTTTGAAATAGAAAATCAAGGGTGAAAGAATGATCACATAACTAAAGATGTTTCCCAAAAACCATAGATGACCTTGATTGGGAGTATAACTCAAGCCCATATGATAATACGATTGCACGATGTACACGTGAATGGGCACGATGCAAAAAATACCAAACACAAAGGGAAACCAAATTCGCCAGGTGCGCTCTACGATCAATTGTTTCCAGTTTCTGTTTTGAATAGCGAAGTACACGCCCATTCCCGATACAAAAAAGAGAAGTGGTATGCGCCACACGTTCAGCATCATCATGGGAATCCATAAGGACCCCCATGATGTTTTATTAGTAATAAACCCGATCATGATTCCCCACGGCTGAAAACCAATAGCTACATGATACAGTAAGAGCAAACCTATGGCGATTACACGTATCCAGTCTATAAAGTATCTTCTGTCGGTGGTCTGCATATCGAGGTTATTATATTTTACCTTTGAAAATCTTTTAATCTCTTCTTGAATTATTTCAGCATCGCGGCAATAACGGGACGGGTTTTTTCGATGTATGCATAATCCAGTTTCAAACCCATCGGTGAGAGCATCTGCTGCATCATCTCGTACACATTCTTAACTTCGCTGTAGGGGCCAGTCACCGATTCATAAGCAGTAGATCCGTACTTATTCTTAACCGTTTTGTTTGCGCCCTTGTCTAAGAGCATCTTTACAATCTCCAGACGACAAAAGAATGCGGACGAATGCAATGCTGTGGAGCCGTCATTGTTCGTCACATTTATGTCAGCACCTGCATCGATCAGAATTTTTGCTGCTTCCTTTTTTCCAAACACCGCGGCTGATATCAGAGGACTCGAGCCACCGTAGGGATCTTTTTCATTGATATTAGAGCCTGCAGAGATGTGCTGCTTCAGCGCAGCAAGGTTGTCGGTAATTACAGCGGTATGAATGTCGACCTGGGGCGCCTTCACTTCCGATTTTGCAGCTGGGCCTGATTCCTTCTTTTGAGCTGAACTTTCTTTACTCTTGCAAGAGGCGAATACTACTAGTATTGCAAAAAAAGCAATCCGGGTTACTGATTTCATTGTGTTGATTTTTTGTGTTTTCATAGTTCTAAAGTTTATTTTTTTGATGGCGTAAAGAACGCGTGACCACAAGAGTGGGGCTAAACAACCATGCGCACAAAAGCATCACATTTGCTGAAAACAGTGTAAATAATGACGCATCGATATAAACTATGACGCAAATCTGGTTTTTGGGGTAAATTGGAGGCTCAAAAAAACGGTTCTAATTAACATGGCGGAGTCTCCCATCGAAAATGATTTCTTAAGCCAACTCACGGCCACGATCGAGAAAAATATTGCCAACGAGCAGTTTGGCGTATCTGAATTGGCCGATGCCATGAACATGAGCCGCTCCAACCTGCTCCGCAAAGTGAAAAAGGAAACTAACCTTGCGGTGAATCAACTGATTCGTGACACGCGCCTGAAGCGCGGCATGGACTTGTTGCAAAAAACTTCGCTCAATGTTTCAGAAGTAGCACACCAGGTGGGTTTCAGCAGCACCTCTTATTTTATCAAATGCTTCCGCGAATATTATGGGTATCCACCGGGCGAAGCTGGCAAGAGGGGGCCGGAGGAAATAAATTCTGTTCCCGCTCCTTCATCAAACCGAAAAAGAAACATTTTTATCATTGGCTCGGTTGCGTTGGCGATTGCCGTAATCATCGGGTTGCTTATTTATTATAGTCCTTTATCTAAAGCAACCTCGTTGAAGAGGTCCATTGTCGTATTGCCGTTTAAAAACGAAAGCAACGACTCAACCAATGTTTATCTCATCAACGGACTAATGGAGTCTACACTTACCAACCTTCAGAAGATTGAAGATTTGAGAGTGATCAGCCGTACGTCATCCGAAAAATACAGGAGTCAGCGCAAATCCATTCCAGAAATGGCCAGGGAACTGAATGTGAATTACTTCGTGGAAGGAAGCGGTCAAAAAATTGGCAATGATATTTTATTGAACGTCCAGTTGATCGAAGGCCCGAGCGACAAACATTTGTGGGCGAAGCAATATAAAAGAGAAGCCAAAGATATTTTTGCCCTGCAGCAGGAGGTTGCCAAAAATATTGTTGAAGAAATTCAAGCCATCATCACCCCTGAAGAAGAAAAGAAAATTGAAAAGATCCCTACCGACAATCTTGTGGCTTATGATTTCTTTTTGAAAGGAAGAGAATTGTTGTCTCGTGGCGGAGGCGAAAACCTGAAGAAAGGCATCACGTATTTTAACAAAGCGATCGAACAGGACAGCAAGTTTGCTTTAGCATACGCTGAAGCCGTCATTGCTTACTATTACCTGGATGCATTCTCAACCGATCCGAAGTACACTGTTGAAATGAGCAACTATGCCGACAAGGCGTGGCTCTATGATTCGAAGTCGGACGAGTGCCTTGTGGCGAAAGCTTTATTTTACATGCACAAAAAGGAATATCAGCAAGCGATACCTTATCTCGAAAAAGCGCTGGAGTATAATCCCAATTCCGGTTTGGCCGTTCATTTCATTTCTGAACTATACAATGGCTTTACTCCCAACACCGCCAAGTATTTGCAATATGCACTGGTAGGAGTGCGGATAAATGTGTCGGCCGATTCTTCTACCGAAAGTTATACGTACATGCACCTGAGCAACGCACTGATACAAACCGGATTTATTGACGAAGCACTGAAGTATGTAGATAAGTCCCTAGCTTATAATCCTAATAATCCATTTTCCGCATGGATCAGAGTCGGAGTCATGTTTGCGAAGACCAAAGACGGTGAGCTGAGTAAACAAATGCTGATAAAAGAATTTAACAAAGACACCACACGGTTCTACCTCTTGCAAGAGATCGGAAAATCTTGCTTCTATCAGCGAGATTACAAGAATGCTTATAGGTATTACAAAAAATTTATTGAGGTGAAACAAGCCCAGCATCTCGACATTTATAAGAATGAAAATTTAAAGATCGGTATGGTGCTGTATAAACTGGGGATGAAAGAAAAATCAGAAGAGTATTTTAAGAGCTTTAAGGAATATGCCTTCAGTGATAATTCCATTTATAAAAATCTGAATTTGATGGGCTACTATGCATGGATGGGTGATCAGCAAAAAGCAATGGAACACATGAAACTGTTCTCGAAGGAAGACAACATTCAATACTGGATTCTTTTTCTTGCCGATGATCCTGTATTTGACAACATGAGGAACCTTCCCGAATTCAAAAAAGCGATGGCTGCTATCGAAAAGAAATTCTGGGACAATCACAAAAAGATTCGGGTGATGCTGGAAGAAAAAGGGCTGTTGTAATGAGCAAACCCCAATTTTTTTCAAGAGCAAGGGCTGCGTGTTATCTTTGGATCTAACAAACCAAGCGTAAATGGTTGACTTCCCTCAATTCTGCAGGCAATTCACGCCACTTGACCAATTTGCAACAGACGAGTTATTTAAAAACTTGAAAATCAAAGCCGTTCAAAAAGGTGACTATTTATTACGGACTGGTGAGGTGTGCAGGTATTTATTTTTTATCAATGAAGGACTTGTAAAATCTTTTTTTTTCAAGAATGGCAAAGAATTCGTCATGCGCTTCTTTTCTGAAAACGTATTGTTTACAGTCTTTGATAGTTATCTCACACAAACACCCTCCAATTTTAATATCGTGGCTTTAGAGAATACCACCGTAACAATGATTGGTCAAACAGAAATGGAAAGGCTTTGTAAGAAATATCATGGCATGGAAACATTTTTTAGAAAGCTGGTTTCTATTGCAACAGTAAAAATGATGAAGCGAATTAGTGAGATGCTGGAAGAAAATGCTACCGAACGATACCATCAATTTGTAAAAGAAAACAATCCGGTACTTCAACGCATCAGCCTTGGCGACTTGGCAAGCTATCTTGGCATCACACAACAATCGTTAAGCAGAATCAGGGCTAAGAAGTGAATTTACCATTTGGTAAAAGATAACTCGCTTGCTGTTTTTAGGTTTGTAAAAAACTTAATCATGACAGCAAAAGCAAAATCGAAATGGGTGATTGACCCTAATCATTCTGAAGTTCAATTTAAGGTGAAGCACCTAATGATATCCAATGTCTCGGGTACTTTTAAAGTATTTAATGGCGATGTTCAAAATGAAAACGAAGACTTTAGCGATGCGAAGGTTCACTTTGAAATTGACACGAACAGCATAGACACCAACCATGAAGGACGGGATGCCGATCTTAAATCTCCTCATTTTTTGGATACTCAAAAATTCCCAAAAATTCTATTTCATGGTCTGCTTCAAAAAAAAGATGACAACTACGAACTACAGGGAGAATTGACTCTATGCGCAACGAAAAGAAGTGTTAAACTGGAGGTTGAATTTACCGGTATAGGAAAAGGAAGATTTGGTGATACTCGGGCTGGCTTTGAGGTAAATGGAAAAATAAACCGAAAAGACTTTGGCTTGAACTGGAGTTTATTGACGGAGACAGGAAGTCTTGTTGTTGGAGAAGAAATAAAGCTTCACTTTGACGTGCAACTGATAAAGCAAACAGATGAAGTTGCATCAGAAATTTAATGTTGGTATGGGAAAGTCTATTGAAAAAGTGTGCTATGTGTTTTTTTAGATTTTTTAAATCTGATTTCAGTCTCCATCTGATATAGGCCACTAAAGCATACCTAAATCTTGTTGAAACGTTAGCGTGACAGTAGTGCCAACATCTATCTGGCTTTGAATGCCCACCCCACCATTCATTGAGTCCATTTCAATTTTGACAAGATATAAGCCAAGTCCCTTTCCCTCTCGTTTGGAGTTTAATCGAGAGAATGGTTTGAACAGTTTTTCACGCTGCGACTCCGCATCAAATCCTATTCCGTTATCAGAAAATGCGATCTGAACGGAATCATCAGTTCTCAAGGATGAGATATTGATACTTGACCACTTTCGGTCATCTGAATACTTAACACTATTGCTGATCACATTGTAAAATACAGAATAGACATAGGGCTGAATGCCACGAATAGAAAGGGAATGGTCTACGGTATTAACTACTGTTATTTTTTTCTTTTGAATCTCGGGGTGAAGCGCACTCAAGACTTTTCGAATCATCAGTCCTGCTTTGATAGTAGAAAAAGATTCGGCAACGCTTTTTTTAACTTGAAGAATGGTAGCTATATCACGAATTACCTCGTCCAGATCATTCGCAGAATCCTGAATTTTATTAATTATCTCTTTATTGATGGGATCGGCCAATTCAGTACTATTAAAGATCGAGGTGAGGCCCATCAGTCTAGCAACAGGGCCACGTAGATTATGGGCTGTCATAAAAGCGAACTGTTCTAACTGTAAATTTTGTTCCATCAATTCATAATTGGAAAGTGACAGTTCCGTTGTTCTTTCCTTTACGTTTTGCTCAAGTCCGGCCTTCGCCTTCTCCAATAAAATATTTTGTTGTTCAATCAGTTCCTTTTGTTGCAATAAGTTATCGCGTTGCGATGCCGTTTCGTCACTCAACTGTTTTAATTCTTCTACCTGCGCTAAAATTTCTTCGTTTTTATTCAAGATTACTTCGCTTTGCGCTGTAATTTCTTTGTTCTTATGTAAAATCTCTTTTGTCCGCTCAGCTACCTTCTGTTCCAGTTCCCGCTTCTCTGCTCTCAGTCTTTTGTTGTAAATAATCACTCCGGTGCCGATGGCTATCGACCCCAAAAGGCGGTACGCACCAATGGCGCCTGCCTGCATATACCAAACTTTATTTACGCTGAAGTTGTAAATAAGAGGATCGCTCCATTGATAGCCACCTACTTGCCTGGCTTTGATCTCTAACCGATAATTGCCGTCTTTAAGATTGGATAAGACTAATGAATCGTAAGCTAAAAGATTGGTCCATCGGTCATTATTATAGCCTATCAGGCGATAGGCATATTGAATTGACTTGACAGGAAATGTAAGAGAAACAAAGTCAAAGGTTAGGTTTGGCTTGTAAGAGAAAGTGTTTCCGTTTTGCTTTTGCCCGTCTGCTGTTACAGAAATAATAATAGGGGCTCCGGTTTTTTTCCATGGAACGGAGCCCGAATATGAAATAAAAAAACCCTCCCTAGATCCGACCCATATCGTTCCATCTTCTGTTGAATAAATTGAACGATAGGTCATGAAGTTGGAGGCAAAACCTGACTTCTGATCAAAGAGGGTATAACTATTATTGTGTCCATCATACCGAACCACTCCGCTACGGTCTGTGCTGAACCATATCATTCCATCGTTGGCTACGGTTATCGCAACAACTTCATTTTCATATAATTCATCAAAGTAGATTTTTTCAATGGTCTTGTTTTTATAACGAAGCAATCCGGCTGTGGAAGCCAGCCATATCACACTGTCAGTTCCGATGGCTAAATCATGTACTTCGAAGTTTTCTCCATAATCAAATTCCATTTCGGCACTGATATTGATAAACCGGTCTTTCGCGGAAACATATTGATACAGGTAAGATTTTTCACCAATACCGGCACAGAACAGCTGACCATAAGGGGATTCTTTCGTTGCAAGCACGCGGCTTTGAAAACCTTTTGTCTCACCATAGTCAATTAAAACCAGATCATGCGTAATCTTTAATACTCCGGTTATAGGTTTTGTTCCTTGAGCTTGCGAGACCCAAACATTTTTCGTTCTGTCGGGGTACATATAAAAAACATTATCACCTCTTTCCCGCAGGTCAATGAGCTTTGAATATTTATTGTCTTCAAAATAGAATAGCGTAAAATCAGCTTTAGCAACCCACAACCGATTGTCGTGAGCGGTAACAGCTTGCACAATTTGATTAAGCCCTGCAGCCGAATGTGAACCTATGTATTCATTCTCTCCTTCGGCCTTTCGACACTCAAACAGTCCATCATCGCTCTCCAGATAAATTTGGCCATTCGTAAGAAATGCTGCTTGTTCGAAAGAGGCAAGTGGGACATCCGAGCTTATTCGTTTGAATGGCCGCTCGCGTAATAAGGCAAGACCTTTAGAACAAATGAGCCAGATATTGGCATCATCACAAACAATTTTTCGAATGTCTTTGAAAGGAAGATCAACCATGCGGTGAGGCTCGCTCCCATCCATCACTTTTGAAAAAGAAAAACTCTGACCCGATTCCCTACCCAGCCATAACCCGTGGTCGGCACTGCTGATCAATATCCTGTCATTAAACTTGGTGACATCAGTTATATGAATAGAAGGTGGCAAGCCCTTCTGCATTAGTTCTGAAATTTTATGTTCATTGTTAAGTTTAAATATTTTCGATTTAGTAAGTAGAAAACACAGGGTATCATTGTAAGAAATGAGTTTCTCGACACCCTCAAAATTTTTGTTGACAGTGAAGTGCACAAATTTTTGGCTGGCGCTATGCCATTGATAAATCGAACCGTCTGGTATCACCAATTGCAAGATCCCATTGGCAGAACTAAGTATGCACTCCTCAAAATGAAAATGGGAGTCATCCAAATTAAATTGGATCAAAGTCTTATTTTCAAATTGGTAAAGGCCATTGCTGCATAGAAGCCATAGCGCTTTGCCATTATTCCATGGCTCAATACTTATGATCGATTTGATCTCAAAACCTTTTGTATTTAAATAAGCAGAAAATTGAGAGTCGGATTCCTTACCATTTTTAAGAGTTAATATCTCCTTCTCTCCAATGGCTAATGATCCATCGCTGACTACTGCAAACTTTTTGAAGATTCCTTTATTAGTAGTTGTAAACGTTTTTCCGTTAAACTGAATCAGCCCTTGATCAGTGGCTAACCAAACAAAGCCCGATGAATCTTGATAGATATCATTCAACTTACCGGGGGGCAGTCCATCTTTTTCAGTAAATAATGTAACATGGAATACTTGTCCGAAAACTGCGGACGCAGAAAGGATGATCGCAAAGAGGATATTACACTTCAGTTTGTTAGCCATTGTAATTGATCAAAAAACACGAGCTATTACAATCACTATAAAAGTTACATTCTTAAATTTAATTATTCTAAAAACGAAAAGAATATTTACTCGACCATTATGCCGTATGCCTCAGGCTAAGTTGCACAACCGCAAATTTCACAATACTGAAACTGGTTGGTGGCTGCACCAAACCCTAATCAAAATCTGATAGATCATTTATTCTTGGTAGAAGCGAATCTCCTTTTCCAGCAGGCGGTTCATCTCTTTTATTACATGATCAAGCTCTGTTGATGAATCATACAACATACTGAGAAGTTCTTTCTTTTGATCAACATTATCTTCACGTTTGATCAATAACAGCAGCCCGAGCATTCGGGCCAATGGCGCTCGCAATTCATGCGAGTTCATGTGCGCATACTTCGTTAGTTGGCTGAGCTGATCATTGATTTTATCGGTGCGCTCCTTAACCATTTGCTCCAGGCTTTCATTCAATTCCTTTATGCCGTCATTAGAGGCCTTGAGTTCTTCATTCAGGCTCTGAAGTTCATTATTAGCGGCTGTCAATTCGATTGTCCTACGCTCCACCATCTGCTCCAAATTTTTATTGCTGTGTTCCAGCGCCTTTCTGATTTCAAACTGCATCAAATAAAAACCCGTGACCAATGATGTCGCAATAATTTCAAAACCACTGGCAGGCAAGATTGACATGTAAGATTCCACGAAGGTTTCATCGCCATTCGAGACCATTTGAAGCGCCATAACTACGAGCGGAAGAAGAAGAAACAAATAGTAGGCAATGGTTATGCACATCGAAGTCACGCCAAAAAGGATATTCGGTAATATTTTTCTCTCAAGCTGTCTAAAGGCTACCCAAGCAACAAACAGAGGCAAGAGATGTACAATATATACTGCCCAATAAGGAACTTCCGAAGGTGAATTAATAAGCGTAAACAGGCTTAGCACAATTATAAAAAGTGGATTACGAAGATGAAATAAACAGATCAACAACGGTATCTCTCTTAAATTGATATCGCCCACTCCGACCTCACTCAACACTCCAGACAGGACGCCAAATAAAATGGTGTAAGCAGCATCCTTTAAATATGGATTATCAAGTGAGCGTTGGCTTGGTAAAGAAATCATAATTATCCTAAGTCGACTTCGAAGATTGATAAGGGTTTTACTCACCAATAAGAAATTGCAAGGTATTTACTTTTTCTCACCTAAAAAGGGTGGCTGCCTGATCATCATTCGCTGCAACCTGCTGTCTTTGCAGGCATTCTTCACCACAAAACTTTTAAAATAGAATTTTGTTCATAACCCTTCTTTGGGTAAAACATCGGCCGAAAAATTTTATATGGCATCTTCAAGGAATCTGTCTGAGCGAGGGGACTATATTTGCTTTCACGCTAAAAATAAGATTTAGATAGTATGGCAATCATCAAAAAGACAATAAAGAGCGGTACAGTATTTGGCAAATTAGCAGCCAAGCAATTTCTTAAACAACTGATGGCACTTCCCCCTGGCGAAGATAACGCCCGGTATTTCAGAGATGAAGACAAGAAGAATAAGATCCTGGGCGTGCGTATGCTCAATATTTTCAAGCTCGCTAAACAATTTGCCCAAATGGATCTTGACGAAATAGAGAAGTTGCTTGATAGCGAGTATTATGAAGCACGGATGGGTGCCGTCAGCATTATGGACTTTCAAGCGAGAGAGAAAAAAATTACAGCCGAAAAAAGGAAAGAGTTATTTGACCTATACATCAACAAGCATGATCGGATAAACAATTGGGATCTGATCGATCGGAGTGCGCCTTTTGTGGTGGGTGGCTACTTGTTTGACAAACCCAGAACGATTCTTTACAAACTCGCTAAATCAAAAAATGTTTGGGAGCGAAGGACGGCCATTGTCAGCACCTATTTCTTCATCCGCCAGAACGATCTTGACGACACTTTTAAAATTGCAGAGTTGCTGGTAGATGATAAACACGATTTGATCCATAAAGCCGTGGGCAGTTGGGTGCGTGAAGCAGGCAAACGCGACAAACTGAAACTACTGGGTTTCCTGGACAAATACGCTGGGGTGATGCCAAGGGTCACGTTGCGGTATGCTGTAGAAAAACTCAATCCGAAGCAAAAAGAGTTTTACATGAACCTAAGCTAGCAGCATATTGATTAACCTTATTGCAGAGCGATGTAAGGTCTCATCTTTGAAAAGGTCCTCCCGTCAATAAGTGTAATTTTATTCAACTCATCTACTGAAGCAAACAATCCATGCTGCATTCGATAAGCCACAATTGCTTTCGCCAATTTGTATTTGATGTAAGGATGCGCGCCCAATTCTTTCTCTGTAGCGACATTGACATTAATTTGTCTTGGTTGAAAATCCTTTCCAATGAAAGATTTTGAAATTAATTCATTAACAACAGTAGAATCGAGTCCATAAACTTCCTTTAATTGCGAATCTGAGATATACCCCCCCAACTTTTCACGATAAACAATTATTCGCTGAGAAAGTTTAGTACCAATACCATAGATTTTTATCAGTTGTGAACTGTCTGCTTTATTCAAATCAAATTTTGCAACAAATGTTCTTTCTTTTACACCCACTTTTTGGATTGACTTTCTTTTCGAAATACTATCGGGAAGATTGATGAAGGGTCTTAATTTTTGATAGAATGATGAATCTATTTCATAAATTTTCATCAGATCTCGCTTCACCAAAAACTTTCCACCCTTCGTTCGATAGTTTACAATTCGGCTGGCCAATGATTTATCAAATCCCAAATCCATGAACTCTTTTGTTGTGGATTGATTCGGATCAAATGAAAATAATTTGCGCGCTGACGTTCCCGATTCTTTTACAACACTGTCACGCTCCCACTTCCAGGTTGTCATGAGGCTATCGAGCTGTTTTTTTTCTGCTGAATAGTCATGCGGCTGATGTACAAACCAATACTGATAAATCGGTTCAGAGAAAATCAGCACAAGCATCAGCGGAAGCAAAATAAGAAAGGCATTCGTCTCCGTTCGCGAAAACCCAAAGAAGCTTCTGATCCAGGATTTAAAGCGACTCACAGAATAAACATCTTGTTTTGATCGAGGCATCCGCTCAACTGACGATATATTCTTTTAATATTCTGAGTGGAGCGATCTTTACCCAGTGCTTTTAGAATACGTTGCGAAAGCGAGCCTTGATTTAAAATAATTTCGTACTCACTTTTTTCCCACGAAAACAACGATGGGTTTATCTCTTTCAATCGTTTTAAAATCGTTTTCCAGAGTTCCTGCATGGTCAAAGACCGGGTGACTCCAAAAATTTGGAGATAAGCCGGATCATAAACATAGGCCTCCTGCCCTTGTTCAACGGAGAGTTCGTAAATAGGCACCAGCGTTTCCGTCTTTATTTTCATTTGGTCATCCAAGCTGATGAATTTTTCGCTCACCAAAGCTTTGAGCAATTCAACTGCCAAGGTGATGATGGCAAGGTCAGCCGATGGGCATTCTTGAATATCCATGATACGAATTTCAATTGAACCCCGATCGAATCGCGGGATCGCACCCCGAGAGTTCACCCAAATGGGATCGAGAATTTTGTTTTCATCAAATCGCTCGATGTCTTCTCGTATTTTTTCGTAAATCGTGTTGACATAGTTTCTTTTTGAAAAAACTGCTTCCGGAATCACTTTGCCAGTGATCGATGGGATTTTAGCCTGATTGGTTTTATAAAAGTCGAGACGCTTATTTAGTTTATCCGTGACACGCTCATCAAGGATTGGTGAACTTGCACACAAAGCCGGGAGCAAGGGCAGAAGAATTCGAACGGCTGCGTGAAGTTTTGCAAACTCTTCATCGTCATAAAAAGGCAAATTCAAATGCGTGCTTTGCAGATTGCTCCAGCCATGACCCCTGCTATTGAAAATTTTATCATACAGCGCATACACTTCATTGCTGTCGTGCGGCCAAAGTTTGGTTTCATTAAGCGGGTTCATGAACGGATGTACAGCCGTGGGCATGAGCATCGCGTTCCATTGATCAAGGATAGAATTAATTTTTCTTATGTTATCAGCAAACGCATTTTCGAGTGCGCTAAAATTCAACTCGGGATTGGTTGATTTTACTTCAATAACATGGAGCACCAGTTCATTGCTCCATGTCACTATTCCATTTTCAAAATCACTTCCATATTCGCCCAACTCATGCTTCAATAATTCATCCGCAATTGGCCTGACCCCCAGCGTGTTTTTATCAACGATCATATACTCAAGCTCAATGCCATAAGCCTGAAACAAATGGAGACGCGATGGCTGACTCATTTTTCGGATTTGATTTTATCCAAAAATACTTCCATTATGATTTCGTACAATTTGTCTTTCAAAATTTTATCTTCGGTGCCCGCATCAATGTTGGGGTTGTCGTTGATCTCAATCACATAAAATTTTCCGTCCACTTCTTTCATATCCACACCGTACAATCCATTTCCGATAAGCGAAGTTGCTTTCAGTGCAGTCTTGAGCAAGCCTGCAGGAGCCTGGTCAACGGGAATACTTTCCACTTCACCTTCACGCGATTTTTGTTTGTTGGCGCTCCAGTTCACAATCTGCCAATGCTTGGTGGCCATGAAATACTTGCAAACATAAATTACCTGGCTGTCAATTACCCCCACCCGCCAGTCGAAAGGCGTTGGAAGAAATTCTTGCGCCACCAGCAAATCCGATTTCTCGAACATGGTTTGCCTCATCTTTTTGAATTCATCTTTCGAATGAATTTTATGAACGCCTCTTGAAAAAGCCCCATCCGGTTGTTTGAGGATAAATGGAAATGTCATTTTTGAAAAAATAGTGTCACAGTTTTCTTCAGATATCACAATCGATTTTGGTGTGAGGACTTTGTGAGAGTTCAACAATTCATGCAAGTACACTTTGTTGGTGCATTTCAAGATTGAGTCTGGATCATCAATTACAGCAAGGCCAAGCGATTGTGCTTTTTTCGCAAATCGAAAAGTATGGTGGTTTACATTTGTGGTTTCGCGAATAAAAAGCGCATCGTATTGAATGAGTTTGTCTATATCATTTTTGGTGATGAATTCAGCGTTGAAGCCGGCCTCCATTGCAGCTTTATAGAAACGTTTCAAAGCGCGCTCATCAGACGGAGGATTGGGATCTTCCGGGTTGGTTAGAATTGCAAGATCATATTTTTTCTTGTCTGGTTTGTAATCACGCTTGCGCAACAAATATTTTTCCAACGATGAAACGAGAAGTGATTTATCGACCTCAGGAACCTCATTTAAGTTGATAGGCCGAATGCTTTGCAATACCCATTTTGTTTTTTTGGAAAACACCGCACGCAGTGATGGCGCCTGCACCATCTGAAAGAGTTGTTGCGCCAATTTGTTCAACTGCTCGGAAGAAGTAATCCCAAAATAAATATTGAACTCCACTCGATCATAAGGCTCATTCTTGAACGTATTTTGAATGAGCATATCAAAATCAAGAGAGTCTTCTCGAAGAATGGAAGGAAAACGCAAATCTTGAATCGTGGAAACTTCGGGGAGCGCTTTGTGGCCCCTCGCCTCCGCCAGCAACGAAACATAATAACCCTCGCTTTGATACTGATACGATTTGCAAAGATTGAGCACTTTCAAATTTTTAACAGCTTGATATTGCTCGCCAGAAATGTAGTTATCGGCTGATACAACTTCTGCATCATCAATCTGAAAATTCCAGGTTTCTGGTTTTTCGACTATGATCAATTTAGGCATGAATTAATTTTCAATTATTGGTTAATTGTTTCATTGAAAATTATTTCGGTTCGATGACCAGAAGGTTTGCATCGTATGTTACTATACCAAGCATGATACTGTTGATTAGGCGATCGAAAGTTACACTATAATATTGGCTCTTCAGTGGATTGGGATTCATTGGGTCGGCCAGATAAACCATATTGCTTGAATCGTCATAACCATTGATGATCACAAAGTGGCCCACAGGTTCGCCACGAATGCTATCGAATTTATTGTTAGTCGGAATTTCGCGTTGAGTGCCATACAAATAAGTTGCGCTCAATCCCGTAAGGATTGGCACCGATTGTTTCAAATATTTTTTGATTAGCTTCTCGTCTAATTCTGTGAGAAGGATTTTTCCGCCTCCCTCTAAAAATTTGATGTATGCCTTCGATGCTACTTGCAATCTTTTGCTCTTGAATTTATAGCGCATCTGTTTTTTTAGGTTAGTCACCATTTTGTTTGACGAAAGTGAAAACCAGCTGGGGTCAAAAACATTTAGGTTGTAAGTATAGATGTGCGCATTATATCCCCGTTGCAACGCGTGATTGCCAAGCATAACTGCCAGTGTTCCGCCAGACTTCAAACTCTTCACCTCGCTTATCACCTGTTTCAATCCTATCTCATCGTTGTAATGCTGGTACAAAGCATGAAGGCATGTTGGCCCGCAGGTAATGTCATCTGGCTGGGCCTTGATGTCGAAGTTTAAAAAAAGCGCGTGGCGGTCTGACATGAAGATTATCAAAGTAATTTAGAAATAATCAGATCAAAAACCTCAAAGAGGATCAGCGCGATAATGATCCATTCAAGGGTAGCGCTTTCGCGCTGATTAGAAATTTCTCGAAACACCTTCAGATTATCTTCAATGATGTGCAACGTGTATTCTATCTCACTGAAACGAATGCGCAAATCAAAATGCTTCATCAAACCGATATGAAGTTTATCTAAATATTCATCATCCCAAACAAGATCTGGCGCATCGAAAATGTAAATATTTTCAGCGATGTCGTTTTGAGTATTCAACGCTTTACCGATGAACTTCATCATATTTCTACGGCCGAGACTGAGCTTCCCTGTTATTTCTAAATCTCTTGTGAAGCTTCTGATTTCGGTCAGTAAGTTTTCAGAAACCTGATGATAAAAATCCAGAGCGACCGATTGCGCGAGATTCAACATGACGATACGAATCACTTTATCATCAAGCCTGCCAACAACGAGTCGATCAAAATCAAACTCCACCTCCCCGTCTTTCTCAGTGATTTCGTGATCATCGCGAAGCCATTTTGAATTTGGGTTCTTCTGATACGGCAAAATCGCTTGCACTGCGGCTTTAATCTCTTCTTCTGTATAGCCAGAGAAAACAAGAACACCATAATTAAAATAATACTGCAATCGATCGTTTCCGAAGGAATACAGCAACTCAAAAGAGGAATCGGCCACTGGCTTCAAATCCAAAAATGCCTTGATCCCCTTCAAGTCGAGTTGGTTGGCCACTAAGAGTGCAGATAGCTTTAGGGTTTTCATTTACCGCTTATCCTTGCCTACCGCAGGCAGACCAAATTTAAAATTAAAATCATGCATTGTAAATTTTAGTGTCGGTGAAAGTGCGGATATTCGCAGCTTAGTCTATAGTCAATAATACACAATCAATAGTAATTTATCTGAATTTAAAATCGACAGTGAACATGAAACATCTCATTTTTTGCCTTACACTTCTTGTTTCAACTAAAGTGTTTTGTTGGGGGCCAACAGGCCATCGTGCAGTAGGTTTGGTCGCTTCGAACCATTTATCTGCGAAAGCAAAAAAAAATATCATCAAAATTCTTGGACAGAACTCACTTTCCGAAGTAAGTAATTGGATGGACGATATCAGATCTGATTCAGCCTACAAAGACATGGGCGATTGGCATTGGGTTACAATCGAAACGGGAAAAACGTATGATCAATCACCCAAAAATCCAAAGGGGGACGTGATCGCGACCATTGAACGTATCGTTGCCGAATTAAAGAAACACACCCTCGATAAGAAAACGGAAGAAGAATATTTGAAAATGTTGGTTCATCTCGTGGGTGATATTCATCAGCCCTTGCATGTAGGCTGTTGCGATGATCAAGGCGGCAACAAAGTAAAAGTGAAATGGTTTCGAAACGACTCAAACTTGCACAGCGTGTGGGACAGCAACATGATTGACGACACCAAGTTGAGCTATACCGAATTCACAAGCTACCTCGATGAACCCGATCACGCTACCATTGCTAGCTGGCAAAAAAATTCTGTCCGCCAGTGGGTCGATGAGTCGATGAGTTTCAGAAAACAGGTTTATGAAATCGGTGATGGCAATTTGAATTATAAATATTCTTACAAAAACCTCTCCACCGCAAAGCAAAGAATTCTTCAGGCAGGAATTCGCCTGGCAGGGATTCTAAATGAGATTTACGGGAAATAGAAAGCTGCGCTTTATAAAAAAGGCTCAATTCAGAATTTGAGCCTTTTTTTATTTTTTAATATTTATCTTATTGCATTGGCGCTTCCACTTTTACTTTCATCGGTTTCTCATAACCAAAAATTTCATCAAGGGTAAGCTCCCTCACTGCACCATAATTCTGAAGGTCTTTCAGGTTGAGTTTTTTCCGGTCGCCAATCAGCACTACATTGAATTTGCGACCCTTGATAAACTCCTTTTGAAAATTTGAAATGTCTTCGATGGTCATATTTTGTACCTGCTCGTAAACATCTTTACGTACATCATGGTCAAGGCCTCTTCGCTTGGCATTTTCATAATTGAAAAGGATTCCTGTTTTTGTAATACGTTCACTCTCCAATTGATTCATTAGTGAAGTCCTGGCAACTTCAAAACCACCTTCAGATCTGGGGAAGTTTTGAATCAAGCCCATCATCGCCTTCATAGACTCGGCCTGCTTATCAGCTTGTGTTCCGATGTAACCAAAGAAACTGTCATTGTCTGTTCTCTTTCCCGCTGGGCTATAGGTAGCATATGCAGCATAAGCAAGGCCTTGTGCTTCACGTAATTCCTGAAACACTGGTGAAGCCATGCTGCCACCAAAATATTCGTTGAACATACGTGTCAGGGGCAATCTTGTGGCATCGAATTTTTCACCTTTTGAAAGGAAAATTATTTCGGCCTGCACCATATCGTAGTTGGTCCAATACACTGAAGGTTTATCCATGTTTTGCATTGGATATTCTACCAGGGCAGGAGCAGATTGTAATTGATCCGGAAGTTTATGACCGGCATTAATCGAAGTCAATAATTCATCTCCGGATTTTGGACCAAAATACAAAGCACGGTGCTGCATTTTGGTAAAGCCCTTAATGATGTCAATCAGCTCATTTGATTTTACTTCGCGCAGTTCCTTGTTGGTAAGTACATTGGTGAATGGCGATTTGGCGCCATATAATCCATAGTTCATCAATCCTTGCCACAGAATTGCACTCTTCTCCTTTTTGATATCATCGCGTTTTTTAAATGTGCCGTCAATCATTTTTTTAAGCGCTTCATCATCAGCTTTCGGATCGGCCAATAATTTTTCGAAGAGCCCAATGGCTTTATCCATATTTTCTGACAAGCCATCGAGGTAAACATACGTACGATCGCTGCCGGCAGAAACTCCGAAGTTGCAACCGATTTTATAAAATTCTTTTTTCACATCCTCCGGTGTCATATCACTTGTGCCGAGGTATTCAAGATACTCCACTGCTTGCTTCATTTTCGGATTGTTGTTTGTCCCGACATCCGATAAATAATAAAGTGTGAACAAATCGTTTTCAGTATTCTTTGTGTAGAGCACCTCCACATCTTTATCCATCTTCAATTTTTGAATGTCTTTTTCATAATCCAAAAACACGGGCCGTATTTTTTCAACTTTCCTGGCCAGCAAAGTTTCATGGAATGGTGACTTCGATTCTTTGTTAAGAGAAACTTTTGTAATCGATGGCTTGGTCACCTCTTTGGGATTGGGATCTTTCCCATTGCGTTTATAAATGGCAATGTAATTTTCCTTGTAATGATCGTTGGCAAACTTAATGATGTCCTTCTTGGCAAATTTCCTAAGATTATCTGTCCTTGAAACGTAATCACTCCAATTCATTCCGGTAGTGAAGGCCATCACTTCATCATTGGCACGCGACCAATTGTATTGTGATTGCTCAATCGAATTTTTCTTCAAATCATTGATCACTGCCTCAATCAGCCAATCATCGAACTGACCTTTCCTTACAAGGTCTATTTGCTCAAGCAAAAGTTTTTTCACTTCGTCAAGCGATTGGCCTTCACGCGGTTTGCCGCTGAAAACGTGCAGTGAATAGTCATTCATACTCTGCACATAACTGGTGGGCTCCAATACTTTTTGTTGTTGTTTCAAATTCAAATCGATCAATCCCGCCTGCGAGTTTGACAAGATCATGTCGGTAAGTCTTAAAAGTTGAGCATCTGCAGAGTTCATTCCTTTAAATCTGAATCCTATATTGAGCCACTCTGAATTGGGGCCAAATACTTCCACATCAACCGGCTTGCTGATTTCATCTTCTTCAATTGGTTCCCAATTTTTAAGTTCGGCATTTGGCTCCCAGCTTCCGAAGGCTTTGTCAATCTGCGCAATCGTTGTATCGTAGTCCAGATCTCCGCTCATGCAAATCGCCACGTTGTTGGGTCGATAGTATTTATAAAAATATTTTTTGATTTCCGTGATTGAGGGGTTTTTCAAGTGATCGATAGTACCGATGACAGTTTGAGTTCCGTAGGGGTGTTTCCTAAATGCCGCCTGATTCATCGCATCATACGTCTTCCAATAATCATTATCCAAACTGCGGTTCTTTTCCTCATACACTGCCTCCAGCTCGGTATGAAATAATCGGGGAACAATTTGTTTAAATCGACTCGACTCTATTGAGAGCCAGTTTTCAATTTGGTTGGAAGGAATATCATTTACGTAAACCGTCCGATCTTCTGTGGTATAAGCGTTGGTTCCTTTTGCCCCGATTTCGGAAACCATCTTATCATACTCATTTGCAATAGCAAACTTCGATGCTTCGTTAGAAACCTGATCGATTTTTTTGTAGTAGTTGAGTCGCCCTACGGAATCAGTCATTGTGCGATAGTGCTCAAACATATTTTCAATGCTGTCGAGAAGGATTTTTTCCTTATCCCAGGCTTGCGTTCCAAAATCACCCGTGCCCTTAAACATAATGTGTTCGAGATAATGCGCAAGGCCGGTGGCGTTGGCAGGATCGAACTTCCCTCCTGCCTTCACCGCAATAGAAGTCATGATGCGAGGTTCCGCTTTGTATTGACTGAGGTAGACTTTCAGCCCGTTGCCCAACGTATAAACTCTAACTTGAAGAGGATCGTTGGTAACATATTCGTAAGAGTAGCCGTTGCTCTCTGCCGTTTGGGTTTCAAACTTGCTTTCTTTTTTGCAGCCAACGATAAACGTTGAAACAATGAAAAAAGTCAGGGTAAAATTTCTTTTCATAATATTCGGGTAAATGAATTGATTATTTAACGGATTTGAAAAATCCAAGTTAACAATTCGCGGCAGAATCTATCATGGTGAATTATTTGAAAATCTGGTCCCGATTTGACATTCTCTGCAAATGGTTTAAATTGAGTTAACCCAAAAGCCTAAACCCCATGAAAAAGATTTTTAAAATCCTCGGCATTATTCTTACCGTAATTGTAGTCGGAATAGGTGCTCTGCTCACCTATGTTAAAGCAGCTCTTCCTAATGTTGGCAAAGCAGAAGAAATTACACTTGAATACACGCCACAAAGGATAGAACGGGGAAAATACCTTGCCAACGCAGTGTGCGCTTGCATGGATTGCCATTCGAAAAGAGATTGGTCAAAATTTTCCGGACCATTAGAGAATGGAACTCTCGGACAAGGTGGCGAACGATTTGACCAGTCAGTGGGATTACCTGGTGTGTTTTTATCGAGAAATATCACACCAGAAGGAATTACGCGCTATACCGATGGCGAGCTCTTCCGTGTGATCACCACCGGTGTAAATAAAGAAGGTGATGCGATGTTCCCACTGATGCCTTATTCACATTATGGGAAAATGGATCGCGAAGATATTTACAGCATCATTGCTTATGTGAGATCGCTTTCCCCTGTAAAAAATGAAGTCCCCCCTTCGGAGCCCGACTTCCCAATGAATTTTATTATTCACACTATTCCGCAAAAAGCAAATTTCCAAATCAAACCTGATACATCTGATATCCTAGCGTACGGTTCGTACATGGTCAATGCATCGGGTTGTATCGAATGTCATACGCAAGTAGAAAAAGGAATCATCATCCCAGAGCTTGCTTTTTCTGGCGGTCGAGAATTTTTATTCCCCGATGGATCTGTAGTGAGATCTACCAACATAACTCCGGATGAAGAGACTGGAATTGGCAAGTGGACGAAAGAGGCATTCGTACAGAGATTCAAATTATTTAAGGACAGCAGTTACGTTCTTCCTTCGGTGAACGCAGGAGATTTCAACAGTTACATGCCCTGGACGATGTATGCGGGGATGTCGAAGCAAGATCTTGGCGCGATCTATACATACTTGAAGTCAGTCAAACCCATCAGCAACATAGTGGTGAAATTCAGTGAGGCCAAGCCAAAATAAATTTAGCTTAGTGAAAATGAACTAAAATAATTGAGAGATGCGTTCGTCTATAGTCATATCTCCTTAATTGATTCACGATGACAACGCAAACCCTCACACCCATATCGTTGCGGCAAAAAGAAATCGTAAAAGAATACCTTGCCCAGCTCGACAAGCATATTGAGGATTTAAGAAATGGTTTAGCAGAACGCACCCAAGAAATCAGGGATTTTGCCGATCTCATGCACATCCATCCTACACATCTGAGCAATACTATTTCGCTGGTAATGCGGAAATCACCTTGCAACATTTATGAACAAAAGCTAACAGACCTGGCGAAGGAATTACTACTTTCTTCCAATCGGTCAATTGCTCAAATTGCTAAGCAGCTGGATTTTGATCCATCCAACTTCACTAAGTTTTTCAAGTTATACGAGGGAGTTACCCCCAAGAAATTCAGAGAGGCCAATTGGGCCTTAAAAAACTGAAGTGTTCACCATTTTTTCGGAAGTGTTCACCATACTTTGTTTTGAGAAGGATCCCACCTTTGCATCGTTAAATAATAATTAAACATGAAAACAAAAATCGCATTAGTAACCGGTGGAAGCCGTGGGCTTGGAAAAGATATGGCCCTTGCACTGGCCAACAAAAACATTGACGTTGTTCTTACCTACAAGTCCAACAAAGACGAGGCTGAAAAAGTAGTAGAAGAGATTACGAAGAAAGGAAGAAAAGCATCTGCGATACCTTTCGATATATCACAAATCAAATCGTTGGATGGTTTTGTATCCTTATTTACAAAAACACTGCAGGCCAACTGGTCAACCGACAAGTTTGATTTTCTGATTAACAATGCAGGGACCGGGGCTACCATCATGATCCCCCAGGTAACAGAAGAGGCCTTCGACAATTTATTGAACATTCATTTCAAAGGCGTTTATTTTCTTACGCAGAAATTGATCAATCAAATTAACGATCATGGAGGTGTAATCAATATTTCCACCGGGACAACCCGCTTCACAAATCCGGGGTACTCCCGTTTATTCTTCCATGAAAGCGGCCGTGGAAATGTTCACTAAACACGTAGCAAAAGATTTTGGCTCACGTGGGATTCGAGCCAACGTGGTTGCACCGGGGCCAATTGAAACAGACTTTAACAATGCTGCCATCCGCAATAACCCTGAGATGAAAAACCGTTTAAGTGGTCTTTCACCATTAGGAAGAGTAGGATTAGCTGATGATGTAGGCCCCGTTGTTGCATTTTTGTGCACAGACGAATCACGTTGGATCAATGGCCAGCGAATAGAAGTAAGCGGTGGAATTAATCTGTAGCAGTGTGGCACATGAGAACAAACGAACCACTGAAAAGAATTAATTTGTAATCACGCCACTTGAGCGACTTCAACGACAGGTTTTGGTGTTGCTTTACGCGACATCATCACCTGGATGTGCTTGTCGATCCAATACATCATTACGATAGTGATGACCATTGTGCCTACTACCACATAACCTAAAATATCGTAACGATGTAACATTCCATCGGGCGCCTGGAATACAATCATACCAGCAATAGCGGAAGCAATTCCACCTGAGATCTGTTGCACTGAAGCGTTGATACTCATAAATGCACCGCGGTCTTGCGGCTCGGGCACTGCAGACATCAAGGCAGAAGATGTAATCATCCGGCAAGTGATGCCCGCAAACATGATCACACTTATGGCGATCACGACCCAAACAGGAGTAATCCCCATAGGAGTGTAAATGGCCACCATGATGCAAGCCACTACTGTTCCCCAAACGAAAACTTTAAACTTACCAACCTGGTCACTCAACTTTCCGATAAGAGGGCCGGTGGCAATCGAGAAAATTCCAACGATAAGATAGACCATTGGCAATTGACCTAATGTCAATCCGAGATTGTTGGTACTGAATGCACTTCCGAAAGGCATAAGCATAAATCCTCCGGTAGCAAGAAGAGTCGTACTAAAATAGGCTTTCACATAATCAGGCACTGAAAAAGTTTTGATCAAATGCTGGATCGGGTGCCGCTCGTTTTTGATATCGAGGTGACCTGCCACCGGCTTCATGTAAACGATGATCACTACGCCAACTGCAATTCCAAAAACAGCAATCATCCAGAAAGGCGAGTGCCATCCAAATCTATTCGCCAGCAACAAACCGATCGGCAAACCCATAATTTGACTTGCCGCAAACGACATTTGCACGAAACCCATCACCCGACCTCTCACTTCAAACTTGAAGAGGTCACTGATGATTGCAAAACTTACAGATCCAATCACGCCACCAAAAATTCCAGTAACAATTCTGGCAACCAATAAAAAATTATAATCGGGAGCGATCGCGCATAAAAAAGTGCCAAACAAAAAACCGATATAGAAAAAAAGGAGGAGCTTTTTCCGGTCGAATTTATCGGCAAATCCAGCAGCAAGAATCCCCGAAATCCCAGCGCTGAAAGCATAGGCCGAAACCACCAAACCAAATTGAGTGGTAGTAATGTGCAGCTGCGGTAGAAGCATCGCTCCCAATGGTGATAACACCATAAAGTCAAGGATGATGCTGAACTGTAAAATGGATAAGATGGTGATAATGAAAACCTGGTAGCCGGAAAATATTTTTTCTTTGGGTGTTGTCTCAGACATGATATAAAAATTTACTCTTCTCTGTTGATAATTACCTTTTCCATTACATCGCCTTGCCTGATTGCATCGATCACCTCCAGTCCTTCATAAACTTTTCCAAAGACCGTGTGATTACGATCGAGGTGCGATGTGCTCTGCCGGGTATGGAAAATAAAAAATTGTGATCCTCCCGTATTTCGACCCGCATGCGCCATCGAAAGAACTCCGCGATCGTGATATTGATTTTTTCCGGTAAGCTCGCAGTCGATATGATAACCGGGGCCGCCATTACCGATTCCATTGGGGCAACCGCCCTGAATCATGAAATTAGGAATCACCCGGTGAAAGATGAGGCCGTTATAAAAACCTTTCTCAGCAAGTGTTACAAAGTTCTTGACGGTGTTGGGAGCATCCTCTTCGAAGAATTTGATTTTCAGTACTCCTTTTTTGGTATGGATTTCTGCGGTCATAATTAATTTAATATTTCAAATTTAAGATTCAAAATCAAAGATGGAAATTTAATATTCGAAGCCAAAATTAGGCGCCAATTTGGAATTTGGAATCTTAAATTTTGAATTTACATCCGTGGATGCCATGCGGTTTCATCTGCCTTCAATTCGTGGGCCATCATTCGGCACAACATAAAGAAATAGTCGGATAGTCGATTGAGATATTTTACGACTAAAGCATCAACAGGGTTTTGCGCATTTAGTGCAATCACCAATCGCTCGGCTCTTCTGCAAACGGTGCGCACTACATGACCAATTGAGACGGAAGGATGGCCACCCGGCAAAACAAAAAATTTCATAGGCGGAAGTTGTGCGTCCATTTTGTCAATTTCTTTCTCGAGAAATACAATATCCTGTTCAACCAATAAAGGAATTTTCACTTTCGTATTTCCAGGTTCGGTGGCAAGAATAGATCCAATCGTAAAAAGCCGGTCTTGAATTTCTACTAGAGTCTCTTTTCGCGAAGCATTTACCGATTGATCGCGAAGCAAGCCTACATGCGAATTCAATTCGTCAATCGTTCCATAAGCTTCAATGCGAAGATCGGATTTTGGCAAACGTTGTCCACCGAAAAGCGCTGTTGTGCCCTGATCCCCAGTCTTTGTGTAAATCTTCATTCAACGAAAGTCCAAATTCAAAACTGAATATTCAAGAAATGATTTGAGTTTGACTATATTCGATACGTGAGACCTCAAAATATTTTGTTTGGCGTTTTCGGTCTAGTCGGGGCAATCTGCTTTGTGCTTTGGTCATACTTTACGTATGAATCGGTTAGAAAGTCGATGCAATGGGAGGAAGCCCCCGCCATCATCACGCAACTTAATAATTCTGGTTACCCGACAATTTCATTTGAGTACAACGGAAAGAACCATGAATTTCATGAAAATTTTTCAAGCAGCGATATGTATACCGGGCAAGAAGTCAAAGTGTATTTTCCTCCCGGAGAACCTGATAAAGCAGAACTCAAATCCTTTTTCGCTTCATGGTTTTTGACTTTGTTTCTCGGAATCTTCTGGCTTGTCTTCGGTGGCGTTGGTGCAATTGGCTTATTCTGGGTTTCGAAAGCAAGCCGGATGAGACAAGAACTGGTGGTGAAGGGTAAAGGAAGAAAAGTATCAGTGCCCATTGGTGAAGTCAATCAAGATTTTTCATTTAAAGTCAATGGCCGAAGCCCGTTTATTATCGTTGGACAATGGCTCGACAAATCGAGCAACACAGTGTATCAATTCAAGAGCGAATACATCTGGTATAATCCTGCACCTTATTTGGATGGAAAAAAAGAAGTCGATGTGTACATCGACCCAAATGATTTGAAAAGATATTATCTGGATATTTCTTTCTTACCTAAGAAAGGTTGACATCGCTGTGTGCAGCGACAGTCTCACCCCGGTTGATTTTTTCGTTTTTGTGATCCCATTCAACAAGTCCATCCCTCAAACGCACGATTCTATGAGCGTAGTGAGCAATGTCATCTTCGTGTGTCACCATAATAATAGTGTGGCCTTTGTCATGCAACTCCTGAAACAGATTCATGATATCGTATGAAGTCTTAGAGTCAAGGTTACCTGTAGGTTCATCGGCCAAAAGAATGGACGGGTTGTTTACCAAGGCTCTGGCAATTGCCACGCGCTGGCGTTGCCCACCAGAAAGCTCGTTAGGTCTGTGATGGTGGCGATTGGCCAAGTCAACATTTTCCAAAGCAGCCATTGCCATTTCGTGGCGGTCGTCCTTGTTATAGCCGGCATAGATCAAAGGGAGCGCGACATTTTCAAGTGCAGTTGCTCTTGGTAAAAGATTAAAAGTCTGAAATACGAAACCAATTTCTTTGTTACGGATGGTGGCCAGTTCATTCTCAGTCATCTCGCTCACCATTTGATTATTGAGCATGTAAGTGCCGTGCGTAGGTGAATCAAGGCAGCCAACAATGTTCATCAACTTAGATTTGCCCGAGCCGGAAGGGCCCATGAAAGCAACGTACTCACCTTTATTGATTGAAATCGAAATATCCTGAAGCGCATTCACAATGTTATTGCCCATTTTGTAAATCTTGGCAATGTTGTGGGTTTCGATGATTTTAGTCATGTGGCAATTTAGTCAAGTTATTATTAACTGATAATTCTCGTTTTTGTTACGTGCTCCGACCAGTTTTTGACGAATGAGAGGTGATTTTGTTACAATCCTAATATCCTCGCCACTTTGAGAATCCCCATTACACTCAGACTATCCGTAATTTTGCCTTGCATTACCATTTCTAGCGTCTCGGCAAACGGGAGCTTCCACACTTTCATGTCTGCTTCAGTGTCTTCGCGCTCATGTTCGCCTTCACCAAGTCCTTGCGCCAGAAAAACGAACCCGACTTCATCAGAAACAGAATTGGATAAATGCGCTTTTAGAATTTCCTTCCACTGCTTTGCTTTTAATCCTGTTTCTTCCAATAGTTCTCTTTTTGCTGAGTCCAGAATTTCTTTTCCGGCAGGCCCTCCTCCTTCCGGAATTTCCCAGCTCCATTCATCTAAGGTGTACCGATGCTGACCGACAAGCCACGTATTGTTATTTTCATCTAATGGAATAATGCCGATAGCTGTATTTTTAAAATGCACTTTCCCATAAATGCCTTTACCCCCGGCAGGATTAATTACCTTATGTTCTTCTAACTTGATCCATGGATTTTCATAGATGTCTTCGTGGGAAAGCGTTGTCCATTTGCTCATGTCTAAAAGTTAATCGTTAATAGTTATTCGTTAATAGTGGCTTGTGTAAATTTGAAACAATATTACCATTAACCTTTAACTATTAACGATTAAGGAATGCTCCACTCTTCGTTCACCCCCAATCTAATCGAAGCAGGCTGTGATGAAGTCGGGCGAGGATGTCTGGCAGGACCCGTTGTGGCTGCTGCAGTTATCCTACCTAAAAATTATACGCACGAATTACTTAACGACTCGAAGCAACTCACGAAAGAAGAACGAATTCAACTGCAAGGAGAAATAAAACGCGATGCGCTGGCTTGGGCTGTGGCAGAGGTAAGTCAAACCGAAATTGACAAAATCAATATTCTTAACGCATCTTTTCTCGCCATGCACCATGCGCTTGATCAATTGAGCTTGCGCCCCGAATTATTGCTCATCGATGGAAATCGTTTTAAACCCTATCACGAAATAAAATTTGAGTGCATTATCAAAGGAGATGCAAATTACCTAAGCATTGCGGCTGCATCGGTGTTGGCAAAAACGTATCGCGATGATTTAATGGAGAAATTAGCAACTCAATACCCAGGCTATGGCTGGCACACGAATGTGGGTTATCCAACAGACGAACATCGTGATGGGATTAGAAATCTTGGAATCACCCCTTACCACAGAAGATCATTTACCCTGCTGCCTTCGCAATTGGAGTTGTTTGAGGATTGAAACCGACTTCGGTTGCAAGAGTTACCTTTCCAAAATCTTCCGTGCTCAATGTTTCAGAATGCTGGCTGATATCTAGGCCGAGTCGTTCATCTTCAGGTGACACACGTAGTCGCGTCATCATGCCTGTGATTTTAAAAATCAAATACGAACCCCCAAAAGTAAATACACCTACAATCACCAACGCCAACATGTGGTATTGAAAAGTTTCAAACTTACCGTTAATGAGTCCGACATCTTTTGCAAATACTCCGGTGAGAATCATACCAACAATGCCGCCAAGTCCGTGACATGGAAAAACATCGAGCGTATCATCAAGTGAAGTTCTTTGGCGATAATAAACCGCAAGGTTGCTGACAATAGCGGCAGCAAAACCGATGAACACACTCTGACCAATATTTACAAAACCCGCTGCTGGTGTAATTGCGACCAATCCAACAACAGCGCCAATGCACGCCCCCATCGCAGAAATTTTCCTGCCGACCAATGCATCGAACATCACCCATGTAATCATGGCCGAAGCCGAAGCCATGTTTGTTGTTGCGAAGGCTTGTACGGCAAGTCCGTTGGCTGCAAGCGCTGAGCCCGCATTAAAACCAAACCATCCAAACCACAACATGCCTGTGCCAAGAATGATAAAAGGAACGTTTGCAGGTTGATGTTGATTGTTATGACGCTTGCCGAGAATGAAAGCTCCGGCCAACGCAGCAAAGCCGGCACTCATGTGCACCACAGCGCCACCGGCAAAATCTAGTACGCCAAGTTTTCGCAGAAAGCCATCCGGATGCCAGGTCCAATGGGCCAATGGACAATAGATAAGCAAGGAAAACAAACACATAAAAATCAAATACGAAGTAAACTTGACACGCTCTGCAAAACTTCCTGTGATGAGGGCTGGTGTGATGATAGCAAACTTTAACTGAAACAAAGCGAAGAGCAATAACGGAAAAGTTGGTGCAAGTGAAGGATGAGGGTTTAACCCAACATTATGAAAAGCAAAAAAAGTGGTGGGGTTGCCAATGACCCCCCCGATGCTATCGCCAAACGCAAGACTGAATCCAACCAAATACCAAAGCAAACTGATTACACCGAGAGCGATAAAACTTTGCAACATGGTGGAGATTACATTTTTAACACTGACCATGCCTCCATAAAAAAATGAGAGGCCGGGCGTCATGAAAAAAACGAAAGCTGAGGCAACAATCATCCAGGCCGTATCCGCTTTATCAATACTGCTCGCTGCATCAGCAACAGGTTCTTCAGCACCGAATAGAACTAAGAACTGCAAAGCACATATAATTGCAAAGATTACTATCCAACGGGTTCTCGGCTTACTCATGAATCCTTATTTTTCCATAAATTTCATGAATACATGGTAATATTTACGCCATATTTTGAAATATTTTACCTAATTCGATTGAATTGTGGTAATTTTTACCCCTAACAACTGTTAAATGTTAGTCTATTTCTGATTCTCGGTGTAAATCAGCTTACTTTTTTGCGCAGGAGACTCAACATCTCCAAACGGATAAGGCCGCTAAACGGCCTTATGAAAAACCAGTAGATAGAAAAAATGATTTTAGACTTTCGCTTTAAGCATCTTACCCTTGTCTCTGTTGAAACTTCACACCCTGTATTGGTCTTTGTAAATTTCAAGTTCCAGGCCGCTTTCAACTTGTGGTTGGTATTGTCAGAACAGAACTCCTCCTTGTTTTCAATCCACTCAATTTCGTTCTTCACCTGAAACCCATAAACGAATTCGTTCCAAAGAGATTCTTCAAGCAAAGTAAATTTCATTCCTGCTACAAAACGTTTAAACACAGTTGACTTAAAAGGAATGCCACGCAGCCAAAAAAGAACTGAAATAATTAGGGAGTCTGACAGATCAAGTTCCATCGCAGCCTTGTAACAAGTTTCCGGTGAAGCGTTGATTATCGTCTTGTGGATTTCATTGAAATCAAAGGTGGGGCGATATTTATCGATGAGACTGCGCACTACGAAAAGATAGGTCAAACCATTCATCAAAAAAAGTTAACTGAGTGAAGGTTCATCTTTGAGATTAAATTATCTTCAAGACTTACTTATCCCTATGAAAAAAATAATTCTGTTATACCTTTTGGGCCTTTGCTTTAGTGTCTATGCGCAAGACGCTGTAAAAAAAGCGCCCGAAGTAAAAGAAGGCGATGGCCCGTTTACTCAACTCATTATTCGCGGGGTTACGCTTATTAATGGAACTGGCGCCCCACCAATCGGCCCTGTTGATATTGTGGTGAAGCAAAATCGAATTGTTGAAATAAAAAATGTAGGCAACCCGGGCATGCCGATCAATCCTGATCGCAGACCTAAACTTGAAGCGGGAGGAAAAGAGCTCGATTGCACTGGTATGTACCTAATGCCGGGCTTCATAGATATGCATGGGCACATTGGCGGAAGCCAGGCACCAATCGCTGAATATGTTTTTAAACTTTGGATGGGGCACGGCATTACTTCTATCCGTGATCCATCGGCCGGAAATGGACTAGAGTGGGTGCTCGACCAAAAAGCAAAGAGCGAAAAAAACCTGATCACCGCTCCGCGCATCAAAGCATATACTGCTTTTGGCATGGGAAGTAAAACTCCAATTACCACACCTGAGATGGCACGCGCATGGGTGAATGAAAATAAATTGAAGGGTGCGGACGGAATAAAATTTTTTGGCGCTGCCCCTGACATCATGGATGCAGCACTTCGGGAAAATAAAAAACTCGGACTTCGCTCGGCATGTCATCATGCACAAATGGATGTAGCAAGATGGAATGTTGTAAAATCAGCTGAAGCTGGACTTACCTCAATGGAACATTGGTACGGCTTGCCGGAGTCGATGTTGGTTGACAAGACCATTCAGAGCTATCCGCTCAATTATAATTATGGAAACGAACAGCATCGTTTTGAAGAGGCTGGCAAACTTTGGAAGCAAGCAGCTGCACCTTTCTCTGAAAAATGGAATGCAGTGATGAACCATTTGATCGAACTGGACTTCACCATCGATCCGACATTTAATATCTATGAAGCCAATCGTGATTTGCATCGCGCGCGCAGGCAAGAGTGGCATGAGCAATATACCCTTCCTCAGCTGTGGGAATTTTACCAGCCTAACCGTGCCTCGCACGGATCTTATTGGTTTAACTGGGGAACTGAACAAGAAGTAACCTGGAAAGAAAATTACAGACTATGGATGACGTTTGTGAACGAATACAAAAACCGTGGTGGCCGAGTGACCATTGGCACCGACTCCGGATTTATTTTTGAGTTGTACGGATTTTCATACGTTCGTGAAATGGAATTGCTGCGCGAAGCAGGATTTCATCCATTGGAAATTATTCGCTCAGCCACATTGTATGGTGCACAAGCACTCGGTGTTGACAAAGATTTAGGAACAGTAGAAGTAGGCAAGCTGGCCGACTTTGCCATTGTTGACCAAAATCCATTAGAAAATCTGCAAGTACTTTATGGCATGGGCGCCATCAAGCTTGATGAAAACAACAAAACTATTCGTGTGGGTGGAGTGAAATACACTATCAAAGACGGAATCATTTATGACGCGAAAAAACTTTTGGCTGATGTAAAGAGAATTGTGGAAGAAGAGAAAAAGAAAACGGGTTTTGTATTGAAGCAGCCAGGGGTGGAGTAAAATATATTCAATTGCATATATTCGAATGTTGTAGCCAATGCACCAAACTAGTGTAGCTATTAACAATAGAACAGAAAATGGACAAATGGAATTAATCACACTTCAAAAACATAACAAGCAATGGAAGGACATTTTTTTAAAGGAGCAAGAGTTAATTTTTAATGCTTTGGGACAAACCATTGACAAGATTCATCATGTAGGCAGCACAGCCGTTCCAGACCTGTTGGCAAAACCAGTCATTGACATAGCAGTTGAATCTATATCGTTTCCACCTTCACCGACAATCATTGACAAACTTGCAACAATAGAATATGAATGTAAAGGAGAAGCAGGAATCATTGGACGGTTTTGGTTTACGAAAGGACTACCGAGAAAATTCAATTTGCATTTCTGTATGACTAACTCGGACATCGTGCAAAAGCAAATTATACTCAGAGACAAGTTGACTAAAAATGACTATTTGAGACGAGAGTATGAACTTCTTAAACTCAAAAACTATAAAGACAAAGACATTGACAGTTCAGAATATGCTTTTGCTAAATCAGATTTCATTCAAAAAGTAATAGCTACTGACACAACATGACAAACACATCTGGCATAACACGGACGATAGAAGCCCGAACCGCTAACAAGGGGTTTGCGATAGCGGGGATTCCGTGCTTTATGACACCAGTACGCACAGTCATGTAGGTTCTACTCCCATTTACAACAAATTTATTTCCTCGCAGTGTCTCCCGTTTCGGGGACGCTGCGCTTATGACACCAGTACCCACAGTCATGTAGGTTCTACTCCCATTTATTTCCTCGCAGTGTCTCCCGTTTCGGGGACGCTGCGCTTATGACACCAGTACCCACCGTCATGTAGGTTCTACTCCCATTTACAACAAATTGCCCGGTCGATTTTTGTAACTTCATCTCACAAAAGCCATACAAATCGATGCGCAAAATCTCTTTTATCATACTTTGTCTGTTGGCTTTATCACCTATTTACGGACAGTCTGTAAAAGAACTCATGGCCGAAGGTGACCGGTTTCACAGCAAGAAAAAATACAGAGATGCCATTGCCGTTTTCAAGAAAGCACTAGACATCAACCCCGATGATGCATTGGTCAATTTCAAATTAGGGCTCGCCTACCTCTATTCTGACACCAAATCCAAAGCCGCTGGCTTCATTGACAAAGCGTATCGGCTCAATCCGAAAATTGATAACCGCATTGACTACCATTTGGGCACCGCTTTTCAAAACCGAAACGATTTTAAAAATGCAATCGAACACTTCAAGGCATTTGGTGAAAATAATCCCAACCTTTCTACCATTGCCAGGGAACGTATTAATGAATGTCTGATCGCTGATTCGCTAGTGCAGAATGAATTGAATGTAGTGATTGAAAACCTGGGGCGGGTGGTGAACTCAACACAAGATGAATATTCTCCGATCATTTCTTCCGATGGAAATATGCTCATCTTCACTTCCAACCGCGGTGAGCTGATCAAGAACCAACCCCATCATGAAGAAATTTATGTTGCGCACAAGAAAGGAAACGTGTGGGGTGAACCAAAAAAACTTGGCCCGACTATCAACACCGAATTCAACGATGCCGCAGCCTCCCTCTCACCCGATGGTAAAACGATGTTTCTTTATTATGAGGATAATGGTGGAGATATTTACGCATCGACTTTTGATGGAAAGGATTGGGGCAAACCTGTTCCGTTGAATAAAAACATTAACACTTCTCAGTTTCAGGAAACGTGCGCGAGTATGTCGCCTGACGGAAAGAAGTTGTACTTCGCCAGCAATCGCCCCGATGGTTTTGGCGAATTGGATATTTATGTGAGCGAACTTGACAACAAAGGGCAATGGGGCAAAGGAGTAAACCTCGGACCACTGGTGAATACGCCCGGTAATGATGATTCACCTTACATTCATTATGATGGCGTAACGTTATACTTTTCTTCCGATGGCCATCCGAAAATTGGCAACAGCGATATCTTTGTTACTGAATTCAAAAAAGGAAATTGGACGAAGCCCGAAAATATAGGTTATCCAATTAACTCGTGGGAGTACGATGGATTTTTCAGCATCTCGCCCGACAAGAAAACAGCCTATTACGCCACGGTAAAAGAAGGTGACAATGGAGGCATCGATATTTATTCCATAAAATTTCTTGAGCCCAAATTCAAGCCGAAACCCAAACCTGTTGTTGTAGAAGAGCCAAAGAAACCTGCTCCTAAGAAAGAAGAATTTCATGACCCTCTCATCGACAAGCTCAAGCAGCAAAAAGTCTTCACCCTGTTAAAAGGAAAAGTAATTGATGAAACTGATGCCCATGCACTGGAAGCAACCATCACGCTTGTTGATAACGAAACGGGCAAGATAATTTCGAAGCTTACTTCTGATCCAGCCAGCGGTGAATTTGAATTGATCATCCCTCACGGAGGAAATTATGGTGTGGCAACTGAGCGGCAAGGCTATTTGTTCAACTCTATCAACTTCAATCTTCCCAAATTTGCCGAGTATCAAGAGATCGACACGCACGTCATTATGGCACCCGCTGAGGTAGGTTCAAAAGCGGTTCTGAAAAATATTTTCTTTGATGTAGGAAAATCAGAATTGAAAACCCAATCGCTGGCCGAAGTGGAAAAAATTCTCGAGTTGTTGAAATCCAACGAACACTTGAAAGTACAGATCAACGGCCACACGGATAACACAGGCAATGCTACTATGAACAAATCACTTTCTTTGAAACGGGCTTCTTCCGTTGTCGATTACCTGATCAGCAAAGGCGTTGATGCCAGCCGCGTATCGGCCAAGGGATTTGGATCAGAACGACCGATTGTTTCCAACGATGATGAAGAGGGCGGGCGTGAGATCAATCGCAGAACTGAAATAGAAATTATTTCTGCAGGATGAAACACTGATGAAAAGAATCTTAATACTCTTAGTTGCATTTCATGCATCGTTCCATTTATCATCTCAGGCTCTTCCTCATTTATGGGATGAAGTTCAAACCATAAAGAAATTTGATCAGCAGTATCAAACCCCGCCACATCCAATCGTATTTGTGGGGAGTTCTTCCATTAGAAAATGGGATGACCTTCAACAGGCGTTTGGAAACTACAATGTGCTTAACCGCGGCATTGGTGGGGCTGTGATCAGCGACATTATTTTTTATTTGAATGACCTTGTCTTTGTTTATCAGCCCAAGCAAATTGTGATCTATGTTGGAGAGAATGATCTTACCAATGAAAAATTAACAGCCGACTCGATTTTGAACCAAACAAAAAGATTGTATCAGTTGATACGGGCCAAGCTTCCATCTACGCCTATCATTTACATTTCTTTTAAGCCCAGTCCCTCGCGTGATCGACTTCAGCAAAAGGCTATTGAAGCCAATCGTTCGATTCAAAAATTTTTCGCTGGTGAAAAGAGCGTAGTCTTTGTTGATATTTATTCGCAGATGTTGCGAAATGGAAAGTCCAGGCCGGAGCTATTTGTTGAAGATCAGCTACACATGAATACTGCCGGCTATAAAATCTGGGAGGATGCTGTTAAGAAATACCTCATGAAGAAATAACAGCAGCAGTCTCATTTGCGTGAACTTCCGACAAATTGTGTCGAAGTTGCTTCAGGGTTATCATCTTACCGAGTTCCGCATCCCAAAGCTTAAGCCGAAGACAACGGTATACTTCGAGTGGATTCCATGAAGTTGTTGGCACATTGTCTAATTCAGGCATGCTCTCCATAGCTTCGGGCAAACGGTAAAAAGGAATGCGCGAATTCAAATGATGCACATGGTGGTAGCCAATGTTACCGGTGAACCAATGCATGAGGGGACTCATTGTCATTCTGCTTGTAGATTTGAGCGCAGCCTGATCGTAAGCCCATTCGTGATGCTCATGAAAAACAGCTTTAGGAAAATTGTGTTGAGAATAAAAAAGATAGGAGCCAATAGCGAACGCAAGAAAAAACGGAAGGATCCAACCAAGAAAAAATATTGTCGCACCGAAAAAATAGAATACAGCAAGGCCTGCAATGAAATGAAGTATCAACGCAATTAATGAATCGATATGTTTCTTAGAACTCTCCAAAAACGATTTGAGGTTGAGCCAATAAATAAACAACGTGAAGTAACCCATCAACACCGTGATCGGGTGACGGTTGATCAGATAAAGTCGTTGTTGCTTTTTCTTTAAGTTTAAAAAATATTTCTTACTGACCAACGGATACGATCCGATTCCGCTTAATGTCAACTTTGAGTTGTGATTGTGATGATGCTCGTGTGAGCGTTTCCAAATGTTTTCCGGTGCCAACAAATAAATTCCGAGAAATATAAAGATCCAATGCGCCACATCAGAGTTTTGCAAAATAGCGCGATGCTCGTAATCATGATAAATCACAAACAACCTAACATATAAAAGACCACAAATAATGCTTGATAAAATTCGTGCAGGCAATGGAACGATTTCAAAAAATGCCACAGCGAAAATAATGGCAGCAAAAGCGAGCGTAATAAGTACCTCAAACCAACTTCGTGATCGGTTTTCGCAGCTAAATTGTTTGCTGTGCAACAGCAATTGTTTGCCTGAGCGCATTTTAAAGACTGGTTTAAGGGTTTAGGCCAGCAAAGGTATCTAAAATGAGGCTAATATTCTTTAATAAATTTCAAGCGCGCTTATGCTTCCATCTGCGGTGTGACCATAGCCAAATCACAGGATCACGAAGAATTTCCTCCTCCAAACGTTGGGTGAATTTTTCCAAAATCTCTCCTTCCTTTGTGTCTTTGGGGTTTTCAAAGAGCAACTCCGGGATCAATTCATAATACCCTCTCTTGATGCGTTTGACATTAATATACACTACCGGGTAATTGAATTTCACTGCAAGTTTTTCGGGTCCATTAAAAACCGAAGTATCCTGATGCAAAAAAGTAGTCCAATATGAATTAGCGGAAGAAGCTGCCTGATCAGCAATCAATGCAGTGGCTGTCACCTTCTTTCGATTGGCCACCATTTCGCGCAGCGTTTGCTCTACAGGTGTGATGCGTGTTCCAAATTTAGTGCGCATGCCTACCATCATCTCTTCGAAATACACATTCGACAACGGACGGTAAATAACCACCAATTGATATTTTGTATTAAGTGTAAAACTTGGGCCCGCCCACTCCCAGTTTCCGTAATGCCCCATCACTATGAGAATGCTTTTTTTCTCTTCATGCATTTTGTCAAGCCAATCCGCTTTGCGATAGATGCACCGTTCGCGCGCTTGGCTCTCGGTCATATGCATTGTCTTTAGCGTTTCGAGCGTTAGGTCGCACAGATATCTATAATAGGACTTAGCTAAGGAAAGAATTTCTGCCCCACTTTTTTCGGGAAATGATTTTCTGAGGTTTTCAAAAACTACTTTTTTGCGGTAGCCCGAAATCCAAAACAAATAATAGAAAACATCGGATAGTTTATAGAGTGCTCCAAATGGCAGAGCAGCGATCAGGTAGAGAAAGGGGTAAACAAGATAAAAGACAATTCTTTGCATATAGAAATTACAATTGCGGATTGCAAATTACAGATAACAAATTACAGGTTACAAGTTGCCAATCTGCAATTTGAAATTACAACATGCATTCTCAAAGACTCTTCCACAAATACAACGTAGCATATGCCTCCCAGCCCTTATATTTCTTAAAAATCCGTTTCACTTGTTCAGGTGATGGTTTCTTTTTCATTCGTTTCAAATTTTTGATGGCATTGTGCAAGCCCGCATCCTCCAAAGGGAAAGCATTCGGATAACGAAATGTTTTCATCAGCGCATAGTTGGCCGTCCAATTACCAATGCCTTTAATTTTCATCAGTTCCATTTTAGCCTCATCAAACGAAAGTTTACTTAAAGCCTCCTTCGAAACAGCGTTGTTTGCAAACGCTTCGCCAATCAATTTTACATACTTGCTCTTCTGGCGCGAGAATTGAAGCGGAAGCAAATCAGTATCGGTAAGTTGAGAAACAATTTTAGGTTGAGGAAACAAAAAGTAATCGATTCCATTATGATTTACTCGCTCGCCAAATTGCTCAACAAATCGTTGTTTCAGTGTGTATGCAAACTGCAAATTGATTTGCTGACCAAGCACCGCCCACACTAAAGACTCAAACAAATCGGGTTGACCAATGATACGATAGCCTTTGTACTTCTTCACCAGGTCTTTGAGCAATTCATCTTTGAGACCCAACGAATAGAATGGTTTTAAATCCGTTTCGAGGTCAAACCATTCACGAATATATGCGCGAGTATAATTTTCAATAGCAACAGAAGCGGCTCCCGATAGATTCAAAAAATCAACATTCAAGTATTTATCAGCGTTTTTGATTTGAAAGATAACGAGCTGTTCATTTATTGATAAAGCCTTAGTGACTGTCTCATCTTCTATACGATGCAAAACTTCACGAGGCGATCGCTTCAGAAACGAAAGGCATAAATCGTAAGAGAAATTTTCTGGTAGTTGAATATTCATTTTGAATCCGCAAAACGCTAAGGCGCAAAGAAAAACAAATTCCTCTTTCGTCATTGCGCCTTGCGGTTAATTTCTTCAATCATTTTTTTAGCAACAATCGGGTTGAGCAATTTTATCCATTCGATGACCTTTGATTTATGAAATATATAGGCTTACTCAACTGGAATGAAATCAATCTGGAACTCAATCAAAAAGGATTCGCGGTAATTTCAGAACTCTTGTCAACAGAAGAATGCGAAGAAATAAAGCAATTGTATTCAAAGCCGATTTACAGAAGTGTTATCAATATGCAGCGTTATCGTTTTGGTTTGGGTGAGTACAAATATTTCAATTACCCGCTACCTGAAATAATTCAAAATCTTCGTGAGGAATTTTATTCGAAGTTGGCCGTTGTTGCCAATCAATGGTCGGATGCATTGGCAATCGAAGCAAAATATCCTGCCACGCACAGCGATTTCATTTCTCTTTGCAATAAACAGGAGCAGCATCGTCCAACGCCTTTGATTCTTCATTATCAAAAAGGTGGATTCAATACGTTGCATCAGGATCTATATGGCGAAGTCTACTTTCCGTTTCAAGTGGTGATTGCTTTACCACAACGCGGAAAAGATTATGAGGGAGGAGAGCTCGTAATGACCGAGCAATTGCCGCGTGCGCAATCAAAAGCAAATGTGCTCACCCCTAAATCAAGGTGATGCTATAATTTTTACCACCAACTTCAGGCCCGTGAAAGGGACTCGCGGTTATTATAAATCAAAAATGAAACATGGCGTGAGCGAAATAAAATCAGGTGAGCGTTATGCACTTGGAATTATTTTTCATGATGCTACTTAATTCTAAATGATCAAATTAGTCAATTAACCAATGTTTAGAAACCGTGATTTGAGTAGTGTGGGAATCTTTCGATTGATCCGCGGAAGCAAGATTCAATTTGCCGGAAACGCGAAGCTGAAAATCTATGGTCGGTTAAATTGTTGGTCAGGAAAGCGAATGAAAAAAGAGAACAGAGTTTTCTTTGAAAATGAAACGGAGGCAATTCAACGTGGCTTCCGCCCTTGTAAGCATTGCACGAAGCAGTCTTCACTTCACTAAGTGAATTCTGCAGTTGAGTACCTAAAATCACCGATTAGCAACAAATGCCAACTTTTGGCATTACCTTCTTAAAACTTTTAAGTCTCCTTGTCCGTCTTAGCTTAGTCGAAACACGTAAGCCATGCTCAAAAACTACCTGAAGACTGCTTTCCGAAACCTTTGGAGAGAGAAAAACAAAACAACATTAAACGTTCTCGGCCTTACCATTGGGATTGCCGGAAGCCTGGTGCTCTTTTTGTTGATCCGTTACCATAACAGTTTTGACCTCAGCCATTCCAAACATGATCGCATTTATCGCGTGGTGACCATGTCGGATGGCAACAATGGGAAAGATTACACCAGCGGAATTCCTTCTGTGCTGCCTGACGCATTTAAAAATGATTTTCCCGAAGCAGAGGAAGTTACATTTGTTTCGTACCGTTCGGGCTCGTTAATCACTATTCCTCAAAAATCGGGAGAGCCCAAACGCTACGAAGAAGGAGTAGGAGTAACATTTGCGCAGGCCAATTTTTTCAAAATATTCGATCGTAAAATTATTTCAGGGGATGTCGTTAATGGACTCGCAAATCCCAATGAAGCGGTAATCTCAAAAAGTCTGGCTCTAAAATATTTTGGCAAAGAAGATGCCTTAGGCGAAGTTTTAGAATACGATAAAAATCAATATAAAATCACTGCCGTGATGGAAGATGCTCCATCCAACACAGATTTTCCATTCAGCTTAATGTTATCGTACGCCACTATAAAAAGTGAAACCGAAAAACACGGATGGCACAGTATCTGGAGCGATGAGCAATGCTACATCACACTTAAAGTAGGCGTAAATGCAAGCGCCATAGAAAGCAGAATGCCTGCCTTTGTGAAAAAATATTTAGGTGAAGAGAATCGCGACCACCAAACATTCGCCTTGCAAGCATTGAGCACTTTTCATTTTGACGATCGCTTTGGCAATTACAATTATAATACGGTAAGCAAATCTATGCTCCTTGCCCTTAGTGTCATTGCATTGTTTCTAATAATCACAGCGTGCATTAATTTTATTAATCTTTCCACAGCAGATGCAATCAAGCGATCAAAGGAAGTAGGTATTCGCAAAACACTTGGAAGCACTCGGCAACAGCTAGTGCTTCAGTTTTTGGGAGAAACCTTTTTGATCACACTGCTTTCTGTCAGTCTTGCATTTTTTGTGAGTCTGCTCTCATTAAAGTTTCTCAATTCGTTTCTGAGCTTAAAGCTTTCTCTCTCGCTCACTGATCCGATCATCGCTGTTTTCACAATCGGCATTACGATTGTTGTTTCGTTACTTTCAGGCCTTTACCCATCACTCGTAGTTTCCGGTTATCAGCCAGCATTGGCATTGAAAAACAAAATCAGCAATAAAAATTCATCTGGTTATTTATTGCGTAGAGGGCTGGTGGTGACGCAGTTTTTCATCTCACAAATTCTAATCATCGGTACCATTGTACTTATCGCGCAGATGAATTACTTCCGGAATAAAGAACTCGGCTTCCGCAAGGATGCCATCATTACCGTACCCGTTCCGGTTCGTGAAGAGCCAATAACCTCCGACAGTTCGAAGTCTAGCCGGATGCGCACGTTGCGGACCGAAGTGATGCGATTGAAGGGAGTCGAACTGGCTAGCCTCAACAATACTGCTCCCTCATCTAACAGCGTCTCCGGTACAGGTTTTACAATTGAAGGCAGTGATAACTTTTATGAAACACAAGTCAAAACTATTGACAGCAGTTATGTCCATCTTTTTGGATTACAATTGGCAGCAGGAAAAAATTTGGCCGATTATGATACAGCACATGGCTTTATAGTGAATGAGAAGCTAGCATCAACAGTCGGCTATAAGAATCCAAATGAAATTTTAGGGAAAGTAATCCGCATGTGGGGCAGGAAACTTCCTGTGGTAGGAGTAGTAAAAGATTTTCATACGATGTCTCTTCGCCAACCAATCGAAGCAACCATCATGTTCAATCGAATTAGCAATTACGGTTCGCTGGCTGTAAAGATTTCTCCAGTCGGTATGCAAGAGACGATCAAAGAAATTCAAACGAGGTGGGAAGCGCTCTATCCCGATTTTATTTTTTCTTATGAATTCCTGGATGAATCGATTCGCAAATTTTACGAAGATGAGCAGCGCACCTCTGCCCTGCTCGCTATTTTCACTTCGCTGGCTATTTTTATCGGATGTCTTGGGTTGTTTGGTCTTGCTTCGTTCATGGCCAACCAAAAGACAAAAGAAATCGGAGTGCGTAAAGTGATGGGCGCAAGTGTGAACAGCATCATCATGCTCTTCTCTAAAGAATTTGTCGCCCTGATTATTGTCGGATTTATCGTAGCAGCACCTATGGCCTGGTATTTTGCTAATCAATGGCTTAACCAATTTGCGTACAAAATTTCCATTGGCCCAATGATTTTCATAATTGGTTTTGTTGCGACATTTTCAATTGCCGTGCTCACGGTAGGCTACCGTTCGTTCAAGGCCGCCACTGCCAATCCAGTGGATTCATTGAAGTACGAGTGAGAAGAAAAGAGAAGTTAAAAAAATGATTGGCTTCTTTTGACTGCGCCAATCAACTAACTTTCCGTTTTGATTTCATGAAAGATTACAAAAAGTATTTCATCATTCCTGCCCCACCCGAAGATGTGTATCGGGCACTCACACTTCCGGCTACGATTCATTTATGGAGCGGTGAAGAGGCCGAAATGTCGACCGAGGCTGGGAGTGAATTTTCTTTATGGGATGGAGGTATTGTAGGAAAGAACATCGAGTTTGTGGAAAACAAAAAAATCGTTCAACACTGGTACTTTGGCGATCAGCAGGAAGATTCGATAGTAACTATTCTATTGCATACGCATCCATCCGGAACATCTGCCGAACTGCGCCACACCAATATTCCTGATGAAACGTATGATGACATCGTAGAAGGTTGGAACGAAACTTACTTTGGGTCACTGATCGAGTTTTACGAAGAATGAATCAATCTTAATGAACATCATTTTTTGATTTCACGATCATACCTTTAATCTTTGTCATTAGTTACTCACTGATCAATAAACCCCGATGAACCTCCTCCACCCTTCTTCCTGGAAAGACTATGAGCTCATCGACTCGGGCGATGGAGAAAAGCTCGAGCGTTTCGGAAAATTTGTTTTGATCCGCCCTGAACCACAGGCCATCTGGCAAAAATCAAAATCACAGGAGGAATGGAATAAGCTCGCTCACGCGCATTTCAGTCGCGAGCAAAAAGATCATTTCCGTTTTGGCGATGACGTGAAAGGCGGCTGGAAGAAAAAAGAATCCATGCCAGACAGCTGGAATGTGAATTATGATTACCAAAATTTATCGCTTACGCTTAGGTTGGCCCTTACCAGTTTTGGCCATGTGGGCATTTTCCCTGAGCAAGGTGAAAACTGGAATTTTATTTTTGATACTGTTTCCAAATGGAAAGCATCATCGCGTGTGTTGAATCTTTTTGCCTACACCGGTGCTGCTTCCGTTGTGGCACGACAAGCAGGTGCCGATGTAACGCATTGTGACGCTTCAAGACCCGGACTGAATTGGGCGAATCAAAATATGCAGCTTAACAAGCTCGACAATGTTCGCTGGGTATACGAAGATGCATTGAAGTTTGTGAAACGCGAAGCTAAGCGAGGAAACAAATACAATGGCATCATCATGGATCCTCCGCCCTATGGCCGTGGCCCTGAAGGCGAAAAATGGACGTTGCAAGAAAAATTGGATGAACTTGTTTATCTCAGCAGTCAGTTGCTTGAAGGGAAAAACCGGTTTTTCATTTTATCAATGTATGCCGTTGGATTATCAGCAACCGTGGGACTCAATGTCGTAAAGACCCATTTTAATAGGAACGATATTGAGTTTGGTGAATTTTTCTTGCACCCTAAAAAAGGAAATGATTTGCCTATGGGCACATTCGTGCGATTCAGGGATTAAAATTCCCAAAAACAACTCAGCAAAAGAACTTCTTTAGGGCCAGCGGCTACATTGAAATATTTAGATCGATTTGGATTTTGCGCGAACACAAAGTTTTGGCATATTTGCACCCCAGTTTTTCAAATGCCTAAGTGGCAGAACTGGTAGACCCTCCTTCGCGAATGCTTCGGAGGGCAGGCGCGCACAGAGCCTCTTAAAAGATGTGACCACTTTGCCTAAGTGGCGGAACTGGTAGACGCGCACGACTCAAAATCGTGTACCGAAAGGTGTGCCGGTTCGATTCCGGCCTTGGGTACTTAAATGAAACATAAAGCACTGTTATTCAGTGCTTTTGTTTTTAGTGGGTGTCGAGAAAGGTGTCAAAAATTCCCGATTCTTTGACTTCATCACGGAATTGACTACCTTTGTGATGGAGGCTTTGTTGGGCGACTGACATTGCCTTTTCTTTTATACCACGGTCACACTCCATATCTCGTGTTCCTTAATCGATCCAATTTCTCTTGTCGTTCTGTATCGTAATGGTTTGATCTGCTCAAGAAATCTGTTTAGTTCATCTCTGCTCGGTTTATTTAAACCACCAACTCTAAAATTCCAAGAAAGCAAATAGGCAACAAAATCGACTACTTGTATTCCAGTTGTGAGATCACTATGTACAAAGAACGGCTCAGGAATTACAAGGCTACTTCTTGATCTGCCCTTCACCGTATTCTTAAAATATCTATCCATTTGAGTCAAAAGAATATGGCTGGCTGTTTTCTCCAATTCATCGAACACAACAATTCCCCTGGGTTCTCCGGGAGTGTCCTCAAGGAAATAATAGAAACGTTCAAACAAATAGATATAGTCCTTTCGAAGCATGGCGGTATCCGAAAGTACTTTAGTAGGGTCAGCAACGATGGAAGCAAAGATTTTACATCTGTATTGCTGACACAGTTGAAAAACCTGTTTTACATAGGATAGTTTAGCTTGAGCTAAAGCAGTGAGTTGATTTTTAGTAACAGTTTCACCATTATCTAAAGCTTGCTTTGCCCACTCAGTTCTCTCGAGTAAATTAATTGGTTCAAGTTGATGGGCTAGTCTAAAGGTCTTTTTATTAAGAAATTTTTTTGCTTTAATCTCCCTACCATCAAGGCGGTATCTTCTTCCAAAGCAATTTAATTCGACATCATGAACATCTTTGATAAATTTCCAGAGCTCTGTGTCTTGGATTGCTACACCTGCTAAAACTTCGTAAGGAGAATCGTGATGATCTTGTCCACTCTCATCAATAAAAAGGAAGTAGGCCATATAGATATTGTTTTCTTACCCAACTACAATAAGTGTCGCAAAGCCCGCCACTAAGAGCATTGCAACCGCATAATCAACGATGACATGTGAGCTCGATGGAAAATACCCACGTTGGTCTTCAATTAAATTGAAGTGACTTTTTTCCAAACATAATGGTTTATCTCCTCTTTTTATCTCTATCAATTTGCAATTTCAAATCGTCAACAATCAAGGCAGACGGGTGTACCTCTGTGATATCCTCGAGGCTGCCCATTTCGAAGATCAAAGGCTCTATAGAAAATCTCTCAGCATAAATCCTAAATTCCTTTTGATACTCAAATTCTAAAGATTTTTCAAAAAGGTTAATTTTTCGGTTGACTGCCTCTTGGTCGTAATATTCAACAAAGGAGTGCCTTTATCAAGAATATATTGTTCGTGAATCGACCTGAGTTTTTTAATTGGTTTGCCAAACAAATCTTTCATAACAAATTCATGCCTGTTCTTTTCCTATTTTAAGATATCTTCAATCAAAACCTTTAAAACATTTTCACCGCCTAGTAGTAACGCTGGATTTGTTGGTATCCTAAACTATGGGACACAAATGAAGTCATGCAGTAAGGAAATTTCTTTTTGTTTTATAGTGAAGTAGGTAGCCCCTTTTTTCTGCCTCATTAAGAAACGATCTGGCGATCAAAGACTCCACTGACGCTTGCCACTCCAGAAAGGGTTGCAGAAGTATTTTACTCCTAGTTTCACTTATACCTATCCTCCTTCCAAGTTCAATAAAATCGGCTGCTGCTGCATGACTCGTCTTCTTCCAGGTCTGAGATTGAAATCCATCGGCAAACAATTTCTTGCTTAACGCAAAGTCAGTATCATCTACATGAATTCGTGTATTCACCAAATCATAAGCCGGACTTAAAATGTAATCTCCGGATCTACTCTCTATCAATGAGAAGTTTTTTAAATGTGCATCACCATTTGAGAATGCATAGTTGAATAGGACTAAGGAAAAGTATTTCTCAATTTCTATTCGCCATGCCGGTGCATACTTTTGAAAAAGTACTCCCAATTCTTCATAGCTGTATTCATATTTAAAATCAGGGCCAGCGTTGTGTTTTGTCTTTCCTGCCAATGATGCAAAATCCTCCTTGCCCAATTTCGATCCATCTTGCCTTACATCAAACCGCTTAGTGACGTAGGCCGGTGACCCATCTTTAAAAAAAATTATAGCGTTCTCGGCTGTATTAATTCCGTAAACTTGTTTTGCTATTTGCATTGTCAAATGCTCATTGGCCGGCACTTGGTCGACTTTTTTTAGGTCTCTAGGGATCGGCTTTAATATATAGGTTCCGTGCTCACCTTCTTTTGTCAGGCGCAACACATTTTTCTCCAGGATCATACTCAACTTTTCTTGCACCCCCGAAATGGAAATACGTTTGCGATTCTCCATAAATTGCTCAGCTACTGCTTCACTTTTTTGGGGGGCATCGTAGGGCAAGACATGATTTACTTTTTTATTATTGAAAAGGTTCCTCAAGCAAGTTGGACTATAGGTTGTGTATCCCTCTGCCAGTGTTCCTGGACAAACTTTTACCATTACTTGGGCATGTGCAGTCAGTTCTTGTTGCAATTTTATTTTTTCTTTACTCACTTTTCAGAATCAAGTTCGACTGGCTTTATCGTAATAGCTCCTATGGTGTCTGATTGAGCAGTCGCCATTAGTAGCCCAAAACCATCTTCCTCATCAATGTGTAATTGATTGCTTTGTAATCTTTTATTTACTCCTTCACTTAGCATATTGAAAAAGAATGGGAAAAGATATTCGCTACTATAAACCTTTTGATTTTTTGGCATAGTTAGGCTTACTGCTTGTTTTGTTGTGTCTGCAAACCATGTGTCATCATACTCGAATGTGTAAATTCGTCTGTCATCTTCTGTTAGATAACCTACCAGTTGTCCATTCCTTAGCACTTTTGCTCTGCGCATTTATGGTGTGAGCTTTTTTACTTCCAACTTTAATTCCATCCCTAATACTTCTGCCAGTTTATTCAATGTTTCAAATGTGGGATTGCCTTTTCCACTTTCTATTCCCTTCAGTGTTCTTAACCCAACCTTTGCCAATTCAGCAAGATGGTCTTGGCTAACACCCAACACTTCTCTACGTTCTTTTAGGGCTCGTATTAAATCTTCCTGGTGCATTATACTGCTCTTTTAGTACGAATATAACAATTTATATATGATATTATGACAATAAGTGCTTTATAATGCACTATAAGTATAATAATAACCTAAAAATAACAAGAATGGACATGTTAGTGTAACATATTGCACTATTTACACATTATGAGAGCCATTCCATGCAAGATTATATTTCAGAAGTCAGTAGGTGTCCGTTTTTATTTTTGATGCTGAGAAAGATGTGGTCTGTAGATGTTCTATTAGGTCAAAAAGATGGTTTCCGATACGTTGGCATGACGCAAAATTTGGAGCACAGGCTTAGTGAACACAATTCTGGAAAATGCAAATTCACATCAGATCATATTCCTTGGAAGATTATTTACTCGGAATTATTTGCTAATGCACTAAGCGCTCGCGATAGAGAAAAATATTTTAAAAACGGGTGCCGGAAGAAGATTTCTTGATGGTCTTCGAATTGAGCAGAGGTTCGATTCTCTGCTCGAGCAGCAGGCGAGAGACCTTGGGTACTAAAACGGACACTGCAATAACCGTGTCCGTTTTTTATTTTATCTCCGCTCTGGCAAAATCAACCGAATACTGCTGGCACCAAATGTGAACGTAACCATAATCAGAAACGACCGGTTTTCCAGGAACCGCATAAATTTGCTTACCGGAAATTGCCTGCAATTTACCCACGCGAATATAATCGACAGCATCCTTGTCCTTGCTCAGATACACATATAAATCAGGGCCACTGTGCGATTGAAACGGATTGAGTACGATGTATTTTGTCCCGGCTTGATCATAAACTGAGGCTGTGCCCGAGGTTGGCCCATCCAACCCTACAAACATTCCGGTTTTGAGCAATTGAGCTTTCGTTGAATCAAAAATTGAACTACCTGAAGCAGGCGGAACAGCGGGTGTAATGTTTTTTGGCATGCAGTTTAGCATTGCCAAAACCAAGCAAAGAAAGGCGAACGATTTCATAACTTATTTTTACTTTTTAGTCTGTAACTAATTCCGGCACACACCAGAAGTGATTTATTTCGGAAGCGATCATTTGGCTCCGGAAATTGCTGCACTTTTGTGGCTGTGGTGTACTCAGTGAATAAAAACTGGGCACCTATTTTCAGGGCACACCTTTCATTAAGAGAATATTTCGCAAAAAATTCGGAGTTAAGGGTCCCGCGGTCGTTGTCGCTGATCAATAAAACATTGAATGGCGTTGGTGATGCAGTTGTCATTTTTCCGGTGAAACCATTGATATAATTCCCGTCTCGCTTTCCGCCAAAAGAAAAGCCGATCGCATCGATATTAAAACCAATACTCCAGCGCTCACTCAATTTGTAATGAATGTTGATGCTGGCGTTAATGCTGTTCACTTGTGGCGACTTCACCAAAAATGTATCAATGTTTGAGGTGATATTGTCTTTAAAAATAATCAACGGCCCCGTGCTCTCAGAAGTGAGCTGAGCGGGTGCCGTAATGTAATATTGATTTGCTCCCAGGTAAGAAGTGAATCTTCCCCCTATCCCGATAAAAAAAATTTGCTTCGCGCCAAGCGACCAAAGATGCACGTACGACAAGGACAACGTGCCCTGATACTTGGCTCCACCCAAAGTTGCATCTACGAAGTTGATCTTCTGGGAAAAGCTTTTAGCTGAAACCAGCAGACCGAGAAATAAATAACCCCCTATTTTCATGCAGGAAAATTACACCACCCCTGTAAGGAAATATGTCGTACTTATGACGATGGCACAAATAATTATCCCTCGATTGCAGGGCGAACGCAATCAAGTTTGAGGATCACGTCCTGCAGCAGCGTATTTCGCTTTTAGCATATCATCATAATCATCGGCATAGTAGCCAATGCGCTTGAAGGTGCTCAGTACCTCTGATTGCTCAAGGCCTTCCAGTTCGCGGATGGATTTAATATAGACATTGTTCTCGAATTTGGTAAAACCGACACCGTAAAGTTTGTGGTTGATCTCCAGCAGTTCACGAAAAAAATCTAACTGCCGGTCGGCCGGAATTGCCATAATCGGTGACATCACTTGAAGATAGCCGGAGTCGATGTAATTTCCTTGAGCATCCTTCGATTGGAAAACATCGATCCACATGCTGGCCGAACCAATCTTCATACTCCATTGGCCCAACTGCTGACCACGGCAAAGTTGGGGATCGACTTTAAACTCTGCGATCACGCGCTCTACCATTTCGAAATAGAATTGTATGGGTTGCATAAGTTTTGTGTTTGTGTTTAACTGAGGGTAATCAAATATAAGAAGTGATTCGCGAATTGCCTTCCATTAATTTCGTAGCTTAGTCGTTCATTCAAAATTCATTAAATTAAACTCTGAGCTTATGTTTGGCCTCACTCCGTTAGGTATTTTCCATACCCTAATCAGTCTGGTGGCTGTTGTTACCGGCATCGTTGCTTTGACGCGCGATGGGAAAATCTCATGGGAAAACGCTGTTGGAAAAACGTACGTGATAACCACCATCATCACTTGCCTTACCGGCTTTGGAATATTTCAACATGGTGGGTTCGGAAAGCCTCACGCTCTTGGCGTGATCACGTTAGTCGTTTTTGGTTTTATATACCTTGCACAACAAAGAAGTTTCTTCGGGCGATTCTCGCCTTACGTGGTGACCGTTGGGTTTTCAATGACATTTCTTTTTAACATGATCCCAGGTATTATTGAAACAGCTACACGATTACCTTTGGACTCACCTTTAGCCTCAAGTCCTGAAGACCCAAACATACAGATGGCGATCGCAATTTGTTTTGTATTGTTCCTTATCGGAGCAACGATACAAGTAAGAAAACTGAGTGGTTATTTGAAAAGAGGAGCGTAAGTTTGGTCAAACTATGTTCATTATTGACTTACACTACATTGTACCGCTGGAAAAGCTTGATGCCCACATGACTGAACATGTGAAATATTTGCACAAATATTACAAACAGAATGTTTTCATTGTCTCGGGCCGCAAAGTACCTCGCACGGGTGGTATTATCCTTGCTCAAGCCAATTCCAGAGAAGAAATCGACAGCATCATCAAAGAAGATCCGTTCTATGTTCACCAGTTGGCTGAGTTTACGGTCACCGAATTTCTTTCCTCTCAGGCACATCCTGAATTTAAGAATCTTTTGAAGGTTGGATCATCGCGCTAAAATACCGGTTCAAACAAGTCACATCACGTCCTTCTCAACCACTTCATCCTTCCAGAGCACTTCGCCTTTTACCAGCCATGAACAACCAAACGCCCACAAGGCAATAGACTCGCACCAAAACACCACATGGTTTTGCGCGCGCATGGTCTCGCTCATTGCTATCTCACTCAACGCAATACCAACAATGGAGGCTACCATCACCCAGCCACAAATAACATATACTCGGTTGCGTGTTACCTTGCTCTCTGACTTCACGTCTCCTTTATGCTTTGTAAACTGCACGAGGGAGAACCAGATGAACACACCAAAGAGAAGACCTGCCGAGATGAAATGAATAGCGCTATAGCTGCTTTGGCAAGGAAGGAGTGCCACACCAAGCGCAAACGCAAAACCAAAATTGGCAATAATGCTGTCGCGGGTATCATAACCTCTATATGCCAACAGAAAAAACGCGAGCACAAAGAGAATACCTTCAAAAATATTCCGGGCCGGAGAGTAATAATAATCACTGATAGAAGGCATGAAGAAATAACCACTCAAAATGTAAGTCACTATTGGGCAAAGTACTGGCAGCGCAATCCCTGCTGCGCCAATGAGCACCCGTAAAGTGAGGTAAGAGATGATTTGTTGTTCTTCGCGTGGAGGAATCATATTTGAAAAGGTAGATCGTAAAATTCTTACCCAACTATTTTGTTTAGTAATCGCTAGACTCGAAAATATAAATCGGCTTCAGCTTTGCGCCTTCGCACCAGGCCTGGTTGAACTTTTCCATTGGAATGAACCCACTTGGCGAACTCATCACGAATGGTTGGATCAAAAGGATTTGCGTTCACTTTTACGCGCAACGTACTTTGCTTGAGCGCACCTTCTCCCAGGTTGTAAGCAAAAGAAATAAGAGATCCGAACTGATTTGGGGTGAGGTCATCGCGCAGCAGCGGGTCAATACTTGCTGACTTTTGAGTCATTTCATATTTCAGAAAATCTGCCGCAAGGGTTTCAGTAATAGGCGGATCGGTAAGAGCCACCATTTTACCACGCATATAATACGGTGGGTATTTGATAGTGCCATAGCCAATGGTGAAAATATTAGGAAGATCGGCTGCGCCATGATAAGGTTTAAGTTCCAGGCCCTCAAAACTTTTGATGAGGTTGATGCAATTATCATTGATGGTTATCATAATAGATTTGTTATTGACCTTTTAAGACCATAGTAGCAAGCACTCCGAAAACCACTCCGCCAATTCCCCACTTCAAATTATTTTTTTTGATTTTGGCCATATCTTTAATCAGAATTGATTTCACCGATGAAATACTATCCTGCGCAGCAGCGATATTGCCCTGCGCTTTTGTCAGAGAGCTATTGATACTGGTCATTTCTCTATTCGATCCTTCAATAAACACAGCTGATTTCTTCAGATTTTCATCAAATGTTTTTCGCAATTCGGCATATTGGTTGCCCATGTCCAAAATCCTTTTTTCATACAGGTTGATCAGTTCGCCCTGAGAGGTCACTAACTCTTTAAGTTTAGGATCGGCCGCATTTATTTTCTTTAGCTGGTTTTTATAGAATGAATAGGTCATTTTATTTAGCAGGAAAACTGTGTCGCAATTCACCATGATCGTATCCTTCAAATAATACCGGCTTGCACTTAAGCCTGTACAATTGAATGCCTGCGCTAATAGCTTGGGGGTCTCAAGAAATAATATCAGGAAGGAAAGAAAGAAAAGTTTTTTCATGATCAAGGCTTTTTGGTTTCGATTACAGGCACTTCGGGCAAGTCTTGTCCGGTAAGATCTACGGTCTTGTTTAATTCTTTCAACCGCACCCTGATGCTGTCCCTTTTAGTTATAAACGATTGATCACTGATACGCTTCTCTAAGTCCAGTCTCTCCAGCCGTCCCTGAACATCGTGTATGTAAGCGCCAAACCTGACAAAATTTTGTTGAAGTGAATCTACCTGAATCTTTGAGTATTTAATTTCTATTGAGGCTGAATCAAGTTTTTTCTTAGTTCCGTCAAGGGTTTTGAGTGCTGCCCGCAGATTACTGTTTGTAACAAAAACCTGGTAAAGTGCCACTACAACAATTAATAGGATCACTATAATTGCTACATCTTTTAATTTTTCCATGGATTAGTCTTATGAGGTTTCTATTTTTTATCAGCAGGTTTGTCACCATGCTTATCAGGTTAAAGATACTAATCCGGGAGAATTTGGAGTAAGCCCTTCGGCAAGCCCACTCACCTATTATACTAATTCCCATTTGGTCAAGGGCATCTTTGGACTCTTCCATTTTGCTATTTAACGAAGAATTTGCCTGCCGCCTTTTTACTAACTTGCAGCCAAATTTTAGGTTATGATTTACAATTCCATTATCGAGACCATTGGCAATACACCCATGGTACGGCTCAATAAGTTAAACAAAGGCATTGCGGGTACGCTTCTGGCTAAAGTAGAATATTTCAATCCCGGCAATAGTACTAAAGACCGAATGGCGCTCAAGATGATTGAAGATGCCGAGAAAGACGGAAAATTGAAACCCGGAGGAACGATCATTGAGGGAACTTCAGGAAACACAGGAATGGGATTGGCATTAACCGCAGTGGCCAAAGGATATAAGTGCATTTTTACCATGGCCGACAAGCAATCGCAAGAGAAAATAAATATCCTTCGTGCGGTGGGTGCAGAAGTAATTGTGTGCCCCACAAACGTTGAGCCTGAGGATCCTCGCTCGTATTATTCTGTAGCAAGAAAATTGAATCAGGAGATTCCGAATTCCATTTACCCAAATCAATACGACAATCCATCAAATTCAAAAGCGCATTACGAGACCACGGGCCCTGAAATATGGAATCAAACAGGTGGTAAGATCACACATTACTGCGCAACTGTTGGAACAGGCGGCTCCATGTGCGGCACTGCTAAATTTTTGAAAGAACAAAATCCCAGCCTTATTGCGGTAGGCATTGACACCTACGGTTCTGTTTTCAAAAAATATAAAGAGACCGGCATTTTCGATCGCAATGAAATTTATCCATACCTCACCGAAGGTTTTGGCGAAGACATTTTACCAAAGAATGTAGACTTCGATGTGATCGACACCTTTATTAAGGTGACAGACAAAGACGGGGCGATCATGGCCCGCAGGCTCTCACGCGAAGAAGGATTGTTTGTAGGCTGGAGCAGTGGCTCAGCATTGCATGGTGCGCTGGAGTATGCGAAAGACAATTTGAAAAAAGGCGATATGATGGTGATCCTCCTCCCCGACCATGGTACGCGCTACCTCAACAAAGTATATAACGACATGTGGATGAAAGACCATGGCTTCACCGAAGAAAGAATTTTTACCACCGCTCGTGAAATCATTTTGAATAGAAATGGCAAAGACAGTTTACATACGGTCACAAAAAAATCTACCATTGGTGAAACTATCCGATTGATGAATAAAGAAGGTGTTGATCAAGTGCCGGTGATTGACGGAAAAGAATTTGTTGGGAGCGTAACCACCGCGAGTCTTGTTGAAAAAATTATTTACGATCCTACCTTGAAAGATAAATCAGTAGGAGAGATCATGGATGCGCCCATGCAGGTGGTGGCCTTCGATACCACACTGGATGTGCTCTCATCGATGCTAAACAAAACCAACAAAGCACTACTTGTGCGTGATGAAAAAGAAAATGCACACATCATCACACAGCACGATATTTTGAGAGCGATGACTTCGTAGTTGCTATCATCGGAATTCAAGATTTGGTTGCGAACAACGAATCAATGTCGTTTAGTTGGGATTAATAACCTTTGGATACTTTGCGCCTCCGCGCCTTAGCGGTTAATTTTTTTCGCCATGAAGACCATGGGCAGCACTAAAAGAAACGATATATCTCCAATTCAACGTTCTAAACTCATCATTCGTCATTCAAAATTTGAATTACGAACATGGAATAACGAATGTTGATTTTTGAAGGAGGAGATTTCTCAAGATTGCCCTATCTCAAACAAACGGAAGGAGCTCCTCAGCCAGGTTGGTGAAGTCTTCGGCTCCCTGACTGCTGTTATTATAGTGGAAAATGTCGCGCGCATGTTCGAATGCTTCCGCCAATGCCAGGGTATTACGCACGTTGTGCCCCACCAGGTTGCCATTGAAATTCACTTCCGCTTCAGTAATAATTTTCTGATGAAGTACTGATCTCACGTTTACCTGATTGAAGATAATCTTGAACGGGATATTATTTTCTATTGCAAATTTTTTTATCAATCCAATACCGTTAATGGAGAAAATTTCAGGTTTGGCCGGTATCAGGATCAGGTTACTGCTGTAAAGTGCGTTGAGTGTAAGTAAATTGAACGAAGGAGGACAGTCGAGCAAAATCAAATCGTAAATGGATTTTAGCGGATAGAGCATTTCGTTCAGCACATGTTCAGCACGCGGGGTCTCTCGCAGCAAGATTTCTAATTTTATCAAATCAACATTGGCCGGAATAATGTGGACGTATTGATTGATCACAGAAGGGACAATCTTCGAATTTCTAAAATGAATTTTTTCTTTAAAGTATTTGCTCAGGTTTTCTTTGCAATCTGCAAATCCCAATCCGGAAGACAGATTGGCCTGGGGGTCGATGTCTATGAGGAGCACTTTGAAATGCCGAGCCAAGGCAAACCCAAGATTTGCCACAACAGTTGTCTTTCCTACCCCTCCTTTATGATTGCTGACACTTATTACTCTTGACATACCAAGTTTAGTAATCGAGAGTGATCACTTTTTATCTAAATGGATAGTCAAGTTAGCTTTTTAATTTCAATAAACGTGGATTTTCGATGAGAATAGGATGGGAAAGGCTGAAGCAAAAACATTGCCTCAGCCTAAATTTTAGTGGAATGAATTGAATTGAGCTTCTTCTGTTGATCCTTTCAGTGCAACTGTGGAAGCATTTCCTGAGGTAACGGTCTCTTGTACGGCATCGAAGTAGCCGGTACCAACGAACGATTGGTGTTTCACAGCCGTGAAGCCACGAGCCTGCATCGCAAATTCCTTTTGCTGTAATTGCGAATAACCGGCCATTCCCTTATCGCGATACAGCTCGGCCAGTTCAAACATGCTCGAGTTAAGCGCGTGGAAGCCTGCAAGCGTAATGAACTGAAACTTGTACCCCATCTCCGCCAGTTTGGTTCTGAAATCAAGCATTTCGGTTTGACTTAATTTCATTGCCCAGTTGAAAGAAGGAGAGCAATTGTACGCCAACATTTTTTCGGGATATTTTTCTTTGATTGCTGCCGCGAAATCAGCTGCTTCAGCCAAATCAGGATGTGAAGTTTCGCACCAGATCAAGTCTGCAAAGGGTGCATATGAAATTCCGCGGCTAATTGCTTGCTCCAATCCATTCCTTACACGATAAAATCCTTCGGTACTTCGATTGCCATAAATAAAAGGAGTATCACGTTCATCCACATCACTTGTGATCAATGTGGCGGCATCTGCATCGGTGCGGGCAACCACCAATGTCGGCACATCCATTACATCGGCAGCAAGACGAGCAGCAACTAATTTGTCGATAGCCTCTCGCGTAGGCACGAGCACTTTTCCACCGAGGTGGCCACATTTTTTTGCGGAAGAAAGTTGATCTTCAAAGTGTACGCCTGCCGCACCTGCCTCAATCATCATCTTCATCAACTCAAATGCATTCAGGTTTCCGCCAAAGCCCGCTTCTGCATCAGCAACGATCGGTGCAAGCCAATGCACATTCCCCTCACCGGAGAGCGATTGAATCTGATCAGCACGTAACAACGAATTGTTAATCCTTTTTACAACCGCAGGTACACTGTCGGCAGGATATAAGCTTTGATCAGGATACATATTTCCTGAAAGGTTGGCATCGGCAGCCACTTGCCAGCCGCTAAGGTAAATTGCTTTCAGCCCGGCTTGCACTTGTTGTACGGCTTGGTTGCCGGTAAGTGCACCAAGCGCACCAATATATTCTTCCGTGTGCAACAAATTCCAAAGTCGCGTGGCGCCAAGTCGCGCAATGGAGTAATCGATTTTTACAGAGCCCGCCAACTTCACCACTTGCTCAGCAGTGTAAGGGCGATCGACTCCTTTCCATCTCGGATTGGTTGACCAGTTAGCAACTATAGCATTTATTCTTTCAGTAGTATTCATGTTTTTCGGATTAATGATTAGTGTTTTAAGATTTCTATTGATCGAAATATTACAGAACATGATCGTAGGCTTTTAGTGTGAGGAACTCTTCAAATTTTTCATTTAGTACCAATTGGTCGAGTATCGATTCAGCTTGCTGCAGGAATTTTACATCGCGTTTTTCTTTTTGGAGTCGGTGCAGCAATGAATCCAGCTCCTCTCTTCGGATTTGTCGATACATGGATTCTGAAAATATTTTACCGCCCTCAATAACCGGACGATGACGAATCCATTGCCAGAGCTGAGCTCTCGAAATTTCTGCGGTGGCTGCATCTTCCATTAAGTTGTTAAGTGCAGCTGCGCCAATCCCCTGCAACCATGACTCGATGTATTGCAACGCAACTTTTATGTTTAATCGAACACCATTCTCGGTGATCTTTCCTTCAGCAGAAGAAATATCAAGCAGTTGATTCTTGTAGATTTTTGTTTCCTCATGAAGGATTTGTTTTTGGTTTGGGGATTCCCCTAAAACTTTATCAAATTCTTCTTTCGCAATCTCCACAAGTTTCGGATGAGCGACCCAGGTGCCATCGTAGCCAAGCAACGCTTCACGTTCTTTATCTGCTTTTACTTTTTCAAAAGCAATACGATTCACCTCTTCATCTTTACTGGGAATGAAGGCAGCCATTCCTCCCATCGCGTGAACTCCTCTTTTGTGACAAGTCTTTACTAAGAGTTTAGCATAAGCGTTCATGAAAGGAACAGCCATGGTAAGCTGAGCGCGATCAGGAGTAATAAAATTTTTATGAACTCGGAATTTTTTGATGATGCTGAACAAATAATCCCAACGACCCGCGTTCAATCCTGCCATGTGCTCACGCAATTCGTATATGATTTCCTCCATTTCGAAAACAGCCAGAATAGTTTCAATCAATACAGTTGCTTTGATTACGCCTCGTTGCAGTTTGAGTTTTTCTTCTGCGAAGAGAAATACATCGTTCCACAATCTTGCTTCGAGATGGCTTTCTAATTTTGGAAGATAGAAGAACGGGCCTTTCCCTTGTTTTGCAAGTATCTTTCCGTTGTGAAAAATATGCAAGCCAAAATCGAACAACGAAGCCGACACAAACTCTCCGTCAACCAAAAGATGTTTCTCCAACAAATGCCAGCCGCGAGGACGTACTTTCAAAACAGCAGTGGAAGAATTGAGTTTGTAAAGTTTGCCCTCAGGTGATTCATACGAAAGCGTTTCTCTCACAGCTTCCATCAAATTGAGCTGACCTTCAATGCAGTTGCGCCATGTGGGCGAATTGGCGTCTTCAAAGTCGGCCATAAAAACATTCGCACCTGAGTTTAGCCCGTTGATGATCATCTTGCGATCGACAGGCCCGGTGATTTCGACTCGCCTGTTTTGTAACGCGGCTGGCACTGGAGATGCTTTCCATTCGCCAGCCCGGATGGAAGAAGTCTCAGGCAAAAAATCCGGCAACTGATTTTGGTTGAGAAGTTCTTGACGCTCCTGTCGTGCGCGGAGCAGTGCGCGTCTGCGCGGCTCAAATTTGCGGTGGAGTTCAACAACGAATTCTATAGCTTCAGAGGTAAGCACAAGCTCATCTCCCTTGAGCAAAGGCGCGTTCAACTGAAGGGTTTCATTGATAATTTCGGTGGTGATCATATCAGGGATGTTTAGCGTTTTGATGAGCCAAACGTAGATCAACGAAAAATATAAATCAAGCGAATATTCGCTGAATGTAAATATTCGCTATTTTTAGACTTTCAGCGAATGAGAAATTTCTTTGCAATCAGTTTTTAAATGGTTTTGATGAACAAAAAAATATTTTCGTTCGCTATCAAGAGAAGCATAATTTTTAGCCATGACAAAAAAACAATCGCTCCAAGGGTCAGATCTTAAGCTTATTTTCGGGCTCAAGCTGAAACAACTTCGATCAGAAAAAGAGATGTCGTTGCAGCAACTGGCCAATGCTTCCGGTCTCGCAGTTTCCTATCTGAATGAAATCGAAAAAGGAAAAAAATATCCGAAAGCCGAGAAGATCGCCAACCTCGCGCATGCGCTTGATGTGAGCTACGATTGGCTGGTGTCTTTACAACTGAGTAAAAAACTGGCCCCCATCACTGAACTGCTGCAAAGCAATCTCCTTCGCGAACTGCCGCTCGATGTTTTTGGTATTGACAGGCCCCGGTTGTTTGAATTGCTCTCGAGTGCACCCGTAAAACTAAATGCCTTCATCAACACCATGATCGAGATCAGCCGCAATTACGGAATGCGAGTAGAAGATTTATATTTTTCAACGCTCCGTTCGTACCAGGAAATGCACGACAACTATTTTGAAGAAATAGAAAAAGCAGTAGATGACTTTAGTAAAAAATATGAGCTTGATCCTGATAAGCCCGTACCCGCATCTTTGCTCCAAAAGGTCTTGACGGAGGAGTACAATTATAAAATTGTGGAGGACGGTTTGTCTCAGCAGCCCGAATTGCAAGATCTTCGATCGGTTTTGCTCCCTGGAAAAAATCCACAATTGCTGCTCAATAAATCATTGAGTAAAACGCAACGTGCATTTATACTTGGCCGTGAAGCGGGGTTTTGTTTTACGGATATCAAACTTCGATCCTATACAACCAGTTGGGTAACCTTCGAATCGTTTGACGAAGTGATCAACAATTTTAAAGGTTCCTACTTTTCTTGTGCGCTTTTTTTGAACCGCACGCATTTGATCGCCTGGCTGAAAGAAACACTTGCGTCACCCACGTTCAGTATCAAGGCATTTCAGGAATTGATGGATCGCTTTGAGGTGTCGCCTGAAATTTTGCTGCACCGGCTAACCAATATTTTGCCAAGGTTCTTTGGCATCAATGAATTATTCTTTCTCCGACTCAGCACAACGCAAGATTCAAAAGTGTTCAGCCTGACTAAAGAAATGCATTTGTCAGGCTTGCACATTCCCCACATCAATATGATGAGTGAACATTACTGTAGGCGATGGGTGAGCATAACCATCTTGGAGGAGCTGGCTGAAGAAATAAAATCAGGAGACTACAAACAATCCCTCTGCAGAATACAACGATCCAAATACATTGGCACAGACAAAGAATACCTGATCATCAGTTTTGCAAAACCGATTGTGTTCGGCTCAGAAAAGCACAACAGCGTTTCCATCGGTCTTTTGCTAACCGATCAATTAAAAAAGAAAGTAAAATTCTGGAACGATCCGCAAATCCCCATCCGAATGGTAAGCGAGACCTGCGAGCGATGCATTGCTACTGATTGCAAAGAGCGTGCAGAAAAACCACTACAAGTGATTCAAAAACAAAAAGTGGAGAGCATTCAAAACACGTTGAAGGGGTTGAGTTCATAGGATCTTAATTCAAAATTCAGATTCAAAATTCAAAATTGTGATAGTTGTAATTTTTGAATTTGAAATTTTGAATTCTAAAGATGAATCACTTCCCCATAAGCCGCAGCTGCTGCTTCCATAATAGCCTCACTCATTGTAGGGTGAGGGTGAACTGATTTTATGATTTCGTGTCCCGTGGTCTCCAGTTTGCGTGCAGCAACCACTTCTGCAATCATCTCAGTTACGTTTGCACCGATGAAGTGGGCTCCGAGCCATTCGCCATACTTCGCATCAAAGATTACTTTCACGAAGCCATCAGGTGCACCAGCAGCTTTTGCCTTGCCCGATGCCGTGAACGGAAACTTGCCTACTTTAATTTGATAGCCCGCTTTCTTCGCAGCTTCCTCAGTATAACCAACTGATGCAATCTCTGGTGAGCAATATGTGCAGCCTGGCACATTATTATAATTAAGCGGCTCAGGGTTTTGCCCGGCAATTTTTTCTACGCAAATAATTCCCTCGGCTGAGGCAACGTGTGCAAGTGCGGGGCCTGAAGTAATATCGCCAATAGCGTAAACACCTGGCACATTGGTTTTGTAGAATTGATCCACTACAACTTTCCCTTTATCTGTCTTCACGCCCGTTTCTTCGAGTCCGATGCCCTCAAGGTTAGTTGTAATTCCTACCGAAGTAAGCACGATGTCAGATTCAATTTTAATTTCACCGGTCGGGGTCTTCACCGTTGAAACACAACCCTTGCCCTTGGTATCGACTGCCGTGACTTCTGAATTCACGTGAATAGTAATGCCCGTTTTCTTGAATGACTTGTCCAATTGTTTAGAAACTTCTTCGTCCTCCACCGGTACAACTCGTGGAAGGAATTCAACAATAGTAACTTCGGCACCCATTGTGTTATAGAAATAGGCAAACTCCACTCCTATAGCACCCGCACCTACCACTAATAATTTTTTAGGGCGCTCGGGCAACACCATCGCTTCACGGTAGCCAATAATTTTCTTTCCATCGATCTTCAAAGCAGGCAACTCGCGTGATCGTGCGCCTGTGGCCAGGATAATGTGCTTGGCATCATAATCCGTTTTCTTTCCTGAGACGTCAGTTACTTCTACTTTATTCCCTTTTTTGAGTTTCCCATTTCCTGCAATATGATCGATCTTATTTTTCTTGAACAAGAATTGAATGCCTTTACTCATGCCATTGGCTACATCGCGGCTGCGCTTTACCACTCCGGCAAAATCTACCGAAGCATCTTTCACATCAATGCCATAATCTTTTGCATGCTGTATATATTCGAACACATTGGCACTCTTTAACAGAGCTTTTGTAGGGATACAACCCCAGTTGAGACAAATGCCACCGAGCTCGGCTTTTTCCACCACCCCCACTTTCATTCCCAATTGTGCCGCACGAATAGCTGCCACATAACCACCGGGGCCCGAGCCGATGACGATCAAATCATAGTTTGCCATAATATCTTCGATTTATTTTTTAGTCTTTAAAAAGCGATGCCAAATTAATCCAAATTATTGGATGCCAAAAAAAGATTAGTTTCGCACAAATATTGTTTGTCGTAATCATGAATTTGAAAGATTCCATTCTGCTTTTTTCCGGATCAGTAGGGGTAATAGTTGGCGCGTTTTTCCATATCACACATATGCATGGCGCAGATTTCTTCTTCGGGCTGGGTACTGGCATCACGATCGTCTTTGTCTCTTCAATTGTTTCAAAACAAAATCAAAATTCGAACCATGAAACTTCTGCAAAATAAAACTGCACTTATCACAGGTGCTTCCAAAGGAATCGGCCGCAGTATTGCCATCAAGTTTGCCGAGCAGGGAGCCAATGTTGCATTCACTTATTTATCAAGTGTGGAACAAGGCCAGGCACTCGAAAACGAATTGTCAGCAAAAGGCGTGAAAGCTAAAGGCTACCGTTCTGATGCTTCCAATTTTGCTCAGGCAGATAAACTCATCAGCGATGTAGTTGCCGATTTTGGTTCTCTCGACATACTCATCAACAACGCGGGCATCACTATGGACAATCTATTGCTTCGCATGAATGAAGAAGCATGGGACAAAATCATGAACGTGAATTTGAAAAGTTGTTTCAACACGGTAAAGGCCGCTACCAAGCCGATGATGAAACAAAAGGGCGGCTCTATAATTAATATGACTTCGGTCGTTGGATTGAAAGGAAATGCCGGACAAGCAAATTATGCAGCATCAAAGGCTGGAATCATAGGTTTTACCAAATCTGTTGCTCTTGAATTAGGTTCGCGAGGAATTCGCTCGAATGCCGTGGCTCCCGGTTTTATAGAAACAGAAATGACTGGTAAGCTCGATGAGAAAGTGGTACAGGGCTGGCGTGATGCAATCCCATTAAAACGTGGAGGCAAACCTGAAGATGTTGCAGACGCTTGTGTGTTCCTTGCTTCAGACATGTCTTCTTACATCACAGGTCAAGTGATTCAGGTAGATGGAGGAATGCTGACCTGATTGGGCGGTAATTTCAATCAAAAGTTTTTTGTATTTTGATGCGTAGGCTTTATCAAAACCATGCGCTTGAAAAATATCTTTTTGCTTTTGCTCATTGCTTTTGCTGCGCAGTCTCAAAATCCAAAGGCCGACAGTTTAAAAAGAGTATTAGAGAATCATCCACAGCCAGACACCATTCGGGTGTCCATTCTCAACAGCCTTGCTTTTGAAGAACATTTCAGCGATCCTCAAGCCTCCATGCAACATGCAACGGAATCGGGAGAGCTTTCGAAACGATTGAATTATTTCCGGGGACAGGCTCTTTCTTATCGGCACATGGGTTTGGCCTTATGGACTCAGGCCAATCTATCTAACTCTCTTGATTATTTCCTAAAGGGTTTAAAAATCGCGGACTCGTTGAATTATACTCAAATCCAAGCTGACATTACAGGCAACATCGGACTGGTTTACAATGGGCTTGGCAACTATGCACAGGCGCTTCATTTTTTTGAGAGCTCCCTTGGTAAGCAGCGCCAATTAAAAAACAGGAAGCGTGAGATCATTATGCTCAACAACATGGGCGACTGTTATTACTTTCAGAAGGATTTTGGAAAAGCGTTGCAGACCTATCGCCAATCACTAGAGCTGGGAATCACTGTTGATTTTTTAATGGAGACGAACAACCGAAACATTGGCAATGTGTTCGAGGTTATGGGCAGCCTCGACAGTGCCCTGAATCATTACAAGATTTCGCAAAAGTTGAGCGACAGGTTCAACCAAGGAAAGGAAAAAGCGATGGTTCGGCTTTCCATTGCCTCTATTTATTTAAAGAAAGGCAATTACAAAGATGCAGAGGCTTTAACTCTAGTTGCTTTGAAGATTGCCCTGGCAGGAAAGTATAGAGCACAACTCAGGGATGCGTATAACACGCTTTCGAGCATTGAGTTGGCGCAAGGCCGATACCAACAATCGCTGGAGCACTACAAAAATGCAATCGCTTATCGTGATAGTATTCAAAATTTAACGGAGACATCGCGCATCGCTTCCGTTAGGCTTGAATATGAAATGCAGAAAAAACAATTGGAAATCAATCAACTAAAGGCAGATACACAGCTTAAAGAAAAAGATCTCACGCTTAAAAATGCATTGTTATTTTTCTCGATTGCCATGTTGATTCTCTTGGGCCTTTTCATTTTCAATGTAGTGAAGAGCAATAAATTATTGAAGGCTCGCAATAAAGAAATCTCAAGACAGCAAGACGAGCTCATCGCACTTAACGAAGAAATTGTTGCGCAGCGTGAAGAAGTGATGGCCCAACGGGATTCGCTGATGGAGAAGAACCAGGAAATAGAACTTGTCAACCGAAAGATGGCACAAGTGAACGAAAATTTAGAGCGTCTGGTGCAAAAACGCACGCGAGTTCTTGAAGAGCAAAACAAAAAATTGTCGGATTATGCTTTTTTCAATGCCCATAACTTACGAGCACCACTTGCACGTGTGATGGGCCTGGTCAACTTATTGATGTCCAA
>JACOSO010000022.1 GCA_016178785.1 Bacteroidota bacterium
CAGCATTGGCATTAGGATTAACAGTAACAGATGCAGAAGCAGTAACAGGACTATTACATCCTGAACTAACGGTATAAGTAATAGTTGCAGTACCTGCAGCAACAGCAGTTACTGCACCTGTGGCAGCATTTACAGTAGCCACAGCAGTATTGGAACTAGACCATGTTCCACCAGCATTACCGGTAGAGGAATAAGTAGCAGAAGTACCGATACACAAAGGACTTGTGCCACTGACAACACCCGCATTGGCATTAGGATTAACCGTAATTATTTTAGAAGCAGAAACAGGACTGTTACATCCTGAACTAACAGTATAAGTAATAGTAGCAGTACCGGCAGAAACAGCAGTCACTAGTCCTGTGGAAGCATTAACGGTAGCTATAGCAGTATTACCGGAAGACCAAGATCCACCAGAATTACCTGTGGAGGAATAAGTAGCAGAAGAACCAATACATAAAGGGCTTGTACCATTTATAGTACCTGCATTGGCATTAGGATTAACCGTAACTATTTGTATGGTAGATAAATTAGAACCGCAACCGGTAACAGTATAAGTGATAGCTGAAATTCCTGCTGTTACAGCAGTTACCAGTCCGGTGGAAGGGTTTACAGTAGCTATAGCAGTATTACTGGAAGACCAAGCCCCGCCTGTATTACCATTGCTTGTATAAATTGTTGAAGCACCGATGCACAAAGGACTTGTGCCACTGATGATACCTGCATTGGCATTAGGATTAACCGTAATTATTTTAGAAGCAGTAACAGGACTATTGCATCCTGAACTAACGGTATAAGTGATAGTTACAGTACCGGCAGACACAGCAGTCACTACACCTGTGGAGGCATTAACGGTAGCTATAGCAGTATTACTGCTACTCCAAGATCCACCTGCATCACCTGTAGAGGAATAAGTAGCAGAAGCACCGATACATAAAGGACTTGTACCACTTACAACACCAGCATTGGCATTAGAATTAACAGTAAGAGTTGCCGAAGCAGTAACAGGACTGTTGCATCCTGAACTAACGGTATAAGTGATGGTAGCAGTACCTGCAGATACAGCAGTCACTACACCTGTAGAAGGGTTAACAGTAGCCACAGCAGTCTTGGAACTAGACCAAGATCCACCAGGATCACCTGAAGAGGAATAAGTAGCAGAAGAACCAATACACAAAGGACTTGTACCACTTACAACACCTGCATTGGCATTAGGATTAACCGTAAGAGTTGCCGAAGCGGTAACAGGACTGTTGCATCCTGAACTGACGGTATAAGTGATGGTAGCAGTACCTGTAGCAACAGCAGTTACTACACCTGTGGAAGGGTTAACAGTAGCCACAGCAGTATTACTCGAAGACCATGTTCCACCAGGATCACCTGTAGAGGAATAAGTAGCAGAAGCACCGATACATAAAGGACTTGTACCACTTACAACACCAGCATTGGCATTAGGATTAACAGTAACAGATGCAGAAGCAGTAACAGGACTATTACATCCTGAACTAACGGTATAAGTAATAGTTGCAGTACCTGCAGATACAGCAGTTACTACACCTGTGGAAGCATTTACAGTAGCCACAGCAGTATTACTGGAAGACCAAGCTCCACCGGCATCACCGGTAGAGGAATAAGTAGCAGAAGTACCGATACATAAAGGACTTGTACCACTTACAACACCCGCATTGGCATTAGGATTAACCGTAACAACTTTAGAAGCAGTGACAGGACTATTGCATCCTGAACTAACAGTATAAGTAATAGTTACAGTACCGGCAGACACAGCAGTTACTACACCTGTAGAAGCATTAACAGTAGCCACAATAGTATTGGAACTAGACCAAGTTCCACCGGCATTACCTGTAGAAGTATAAGTAGCAGAAGCACCGATACATAAAGGGCTTGATCCGCTGATGGTACCCGCATTGGCATTAGGATTAACAGTAACAACTTTAGAAGCAG
>JACOSO010000033.1 GCA_016178785.1 Bacteroidota bacterium
GTATACGATTTCCCGTTTCGCTGAAGTGTGGACACGTCCAGATACATAGTGGACACACAATATCACAATAAATTAAGCAATGTCAACATAAAATATAAATAGTAGTGGCTACACTTTTAGCATAAAACCACAAAACATATTGAAAATAAAAGACTTTATTTAATTTTCATTAAAAAAGAGGGGGAACATCCGTTTAAGTTCTCGGCTTCTTCGTGGGGGTCTTCAATGGCATCCCACACGCTGTCGAATTCCTCAGTCCTCATCTGCTTATCTCCTCCATTAAATTACGGTAACGGCTCTCTGTTAAATCTAGGCCGCTTTTTGAAGTACACTCAAAAGCTCTTTACCAGTAAGTGGAGAAGGGAGAGGCTTGCCATCTTGCTGATAAAAATCTATAGTCTCTTCCACAATTTGGCACAACTCCTCAAAAACCTCACGCTCATTATCCCCGTGGCATCCACCACTAAAAAGCTCTGGACAACGGCCAATAAAGCATTTATCCTCATTAGACCACTTAACAAGTTTTACATATTTTGCGCTTTCATGCATCTTTTAGCCTCCTTTATGACACGGCGGACATCCTTTTCTTGATAGTGCTGTGCGTCATCACCCTCTTTACCCGAAAGAGTAATTGGATTTTTAACATTTACATGCTTAAAGTTCCTATGACTTCCCTTTCCCCATTGCTTTACAAACCCAGCCTTCTGTAGGTCTCTTATAAGTTCTCTAATTTTCCTCGGCATTTTATTCTCTCTAATAATATACTCTTTGCGCAAGCTTGTTCGGGATCCATCCAATAAAAAACCAGAGAGCTACCCAAGAATTTAACAAACCTGAAATGAGTCATTTTTCTATGTTATACAAAATATTGTATGTATGTGCAATTAAAATATTTTTCATGTCAACATTATATCATGCTAGCATGATTAGCGGTTATCATGATTAGTTCTATATTATTCGCCCAATGGTGGGCGAATAATATAATCAAATGCCTTTTGGGCCTGTGATGCGGCATGCCAAGATTTGGCCCATACTCCATCATGCGCATGGTCACAAACCGATCAGTGATCCTCCCCCCACTAAAGTGGGGGGCATCAGACAGCCTGCCGCTCATGCGGCAATCTCCTCGACCCTCGATCCGAGGGCGGCATTGAGCGTGTTTATGGCCGCGTTTATATCGCGGTCATGGTGGGCACCACACGCCTCACAATCCCAATGCCTTACCGCAAGGCCATTCCATCCTGTGGGGCCTGATAGCACCCCGCATGACGAACAGCTCTTGGTGGAATTCTTTGGGTCAACCTCGATATATTCCGTACCGCTTTTGGGCGACTTGTACGAAAGCATCTGTCGGAGTTGACCGTGACTTGAGCTACTTACGCCCTTTCCGAACTTGCTTGATACCCCCTTATGATTGTCAGCGGAAAACGCGATTAGCGCATTTTCAGACACAAGGCGGCGGCTTAATTTATGATTCCTATCTTTGCGTCTATTGGCAATTCGTTCTTGGAGGCGCGCTGCGAGTTTCTTGTTGCGTCCCCGTTGAGCCTGCCCAAGTCTGGCAGCCGCCGCCTCTAATTCTCTCGGGTGCGCTATCTTTTCTCCGTTAGAAAGAGTGAGGAGAGACTTAAACCCGGGGTCTATGCCAACTTGGTTGTATCCAATGCGGGGAATAGCGTTTATCTCTGCATCTATAAACAAGCAGAGATACCATCCACTTGCACGCTTAACGATACGACCACACTTAATCTTCCCTTCTTTTAACTTTTGCTTATGAAACTTTATCTTCCCCAATATAGGTAGACTAATATATCCATCTTTTGGCCGCATAATTGGGTCAGGAAAGGGAATAGAGGTCATGCGGTTTCTTATCCCCTTAAACCTTGGTTTCTTGGCTATCTTCTTGAAGCACCGAGTCCACGCGGCATGGGCAGATGCGAGGACGCCTTGCATAGTGTGGGATGGAATCCCCATCTTCTTTCCGTGGTTTGAGAGCAGGTTTTGGAATGCTATTGGTGAATGATATATCTTATCCTTGGCGTCTACCTCAATGCGCTTAATCGCCCAATTCCATACTCCAGTGAGGTTCCATAACCACCCCGTAAGCAAGGCCTCTTGCGATTTCTTAAGTTTTAATTTCAATTCCGCTTGAATCATATATCCTGCTTCTGGCGTTCGATGTAGCGAAGAACCACGTCTTTAGACATGTCGCCCACTGTGCCAACATAGTAAGAGGGGTTCCAGAGATGTTCCGACCCCTTCATCGTTTTCCTAAAACTTGGGTTGTCACGAAGGAATATGCAAGAGGCGGCCCCCTTCAAAATCTTGGCTATATGCGACGGGCTTACCGAAGGCAACGCGCCAACGAAACAATGCACATGGTCTGGCATAACCTCAATGCTTTGTAAATCAAACCCGTGTTTCTCCGCTGATGACAATTGGGGCTTTAGCCCGCCGCAAGCCTTTGCGCTTTAGCGCAGAAGGTTAGGCGATTTCTGCTTTACCAGAATTAGATGTTGACATCGTTGTTGATATATGTTATATATTAAACATGGACTATCAACGAGACGAAC
>JACOSO010000034.1 GCA_016178785.1 Bacteroidota bacterium
CCGTTATAGCAGAATTATCTTCTATCCTGTGAGTCAGGGCAATGTTAATTTGCTTTTCATTCCAGTCTTGTTTAGTAAAAAACTCAGGCAAATTCAATTGCTGTATTGCTTGCAGGCAAAGCCACTCGGAGCCTATTTCGTTTACTTGCACATGCGAAAGTGTGTTCAGCTTTACAAGGGCATCCTCCTTCTCCTCCTCCGGCGGGTCATTCTCAACAGGTGGTATGGGTTTAAGTTCTACCTTTTTTTTCTCGCATAACTGAGAGTAAAATTTTTGTGCCAACATCTCGATAGTTTCCGAAACCGGTTCAAGCAACAATTGAGATTGCCCCAGGATCAGGGCTTCAATATGGTCGGCAAGTTGTTGTAAGAGTTTACTCACGAGGGTAAAAAGGGAAAAAAGGGGAATAATTTATGACTGGTTTCACCTTCCTTCGATAATTAATTTTGCGTATGCAATATCCAATAACCATACTCAAACGAGTAGTTCAATCAGAAGACATTGAAGAGATAAAAAAACTGATAGCCGAAGAAGGACATCTGGGACGTTCCCACATTTCGAGAGTATTGTGTGTAGAATGGAACTGGAAAAATAGTCGGGGCCTATATCAAGACATCAGTTGCCGGGATTTGTTGCGGCGCTTAGAACGCCGGGGAATAATCACACTTCCCGGATTGCTGACCGGACATCGAAAAGTCGGATATAAAAACAAAGTAAGTCCGCACCATAACATTACCGAATCGCCGTTGAGCGGAAGCGTAGAAAATCTCAAAACGATTCATATAGAAATGATACAAGAAAAGGCAGAGAATGAAATATACAAAAGTCTCATCGGGAACTATCATTATTTAGGCTACCATCAGGGAAGCGGGGAGCAATTGCGTTATCTGGTCTATGGTTCCAATCAACTGCTTGGCTGTATAGGATTTCAGGGAGCCTCGTATAAAGTAGGCTGTCGTGATGAGTATATAGGATGGAACAAGTCACAGCGGGAGAAAAACTTGTCGATGGTTATTAACAACGGACGATTTTTACTTCTACCTTGGGTATGCGTAAAGAATCTGGCGTCGTATGTATTGGGAAAAATGATGAAGCGCATCAATGAGGATATGGAAAAGCGGTATGGTCACAAAATAGCGTTGGTAGAGACGTATGTGGAAAGCAATCGATTTCGCGGAACCTGCTATCAAGCGGCGAACTGGAAAAAGATAGGTCAGACGAAAGGTAGAGGGCGGAATGACCGTCAGAAGCAATATGGTAAACCGGTAAAAGATGTGTACGTGTATGAACCGGATAAACAATTCCGTAGTGTATTATCTGCAGGCTGTCTACAGGACTTTGCGAGGTTCCCAGAGCAATGAGCAGAGAAATCGTATGCCGCGCTTGCATGGAAAAGGAAGAAGAAATCATGAAACTCCGCGAAGAAGTGCAACGGCTCAAAAGCAAGTTGCGAAGGAAAGAGCAGAGTATAACTGAAGGAGTCTTCGGGTCATCAACGCCATCATCCCAAATTCCAGTCAAAGCCAATACACCTGGAGAGAAAAAAGCCCCGGGTCAGAAACTCGGACACCCGGGTAATGGACGGAAACGGATAGCTGATGATGCAATTGATGAGCGGGTGAGTTATTCTGTTACGGAAACCATCTGTCCTGATTGTGGGAACCCTTTACATACCATCGGAACGCAGGAGCGAATAATAAAAGAATTAGAACCGCCGGAAGTGAAGACCATCGCATTGTCGCTGCAAAGGAAACGTTGTTCGCATTGTGGCAGAGAACTAAAGGCAAAAGCCACAGGGATACTCCCTAAAAACCTGTATGGGAATAAACTCTTGGGGTATATCGCACACTCGCATTATGTGATGGGAATACCGCTTGGCCGATTGGAAGAACAATTAGGCGTCGGGAGTGGAAGCATGCTCAAGGGACTCCATCAGTTGTCCGGAATATTCAAGGAGATACCGGAGCAACTCCTTTTGCTCTATCGGCAGAGTCCGGTCAAACATGCCGACGAAACGGTTTGGCGCATAGATGGAAGAAATGGCTATGCGTGGTCATACAGCACCAAGGAACTGATTATTTTCATGTTCCGTACAAGCCGTTCCGGAAAAATCGTACGAGAAGCCCTTGGCGATGAAGCATTGCCAGGCGTATTGGTAGTTGACAGGTATGCCGGATATAACAAGTCGCCATGTCTGTTACAGTATTGCTATGCGCACCTGCACAGAGAGGTGGAGGATTTAGGAAAAGAATTCGCGAAAGTAGAAGAAGTACAGCAATTTGTGGCAGCATTTGCTCCATTACCGGCAGAGGCAATGCACCTTCGGACGATGGACATTGATGATAACGAATATTATCGCAGGGCTCGTCTTTGTAAGGAACAAATTCTTTGCTTGGCACAGGCTCCGGCCAAACATGCCGGTATCCTGCGAATTCAGCAAATATTTATCGAAAAAGAACATCGGCTCTTTCATTGGGTCTATGACCGAAGAATCCCGGCAGAAAATAACCAGGCAGAAAGAGATGTTCGGAAAGTAGTTATTTCAAGAAAAGTAAGCTTTGGTTCCCATTCTCTGTCTGCCGCCAAAACTCGCGAGATATTGATGACTGTCCTCTGGACGCTCAAGAAAAAGTATGATTCGGATGTGCTCTCGATTTTTACACAAGCGCTCGACGCCTATGCCTTAGATAAAGAGGTCGATTTATTCAATCTCCTATTCCATGACTTTTACCCTCGTGAGTAAACTCTTACGTATTACTTCGTTCATTTTTTAATCTCATTTTTTGATGTTCCAATTGGTACATCAAGTTGTGGAATATTCATTAATTATATTCAATTCCTGCTTCGTGTGATTATAATTCAATTAAGAACCATAAATCTATAGAAATACAATATAAAAGGGAATTGAAAAGTCGGGAATCCACCGTTGCAATCCATTAAACGGTGAATCTACCTTTTAAGGATTTTATATATGTTATATCATAAAATCGTTTGCCATTTTTAATTTCGAATAGGTTGTAAAACAACGAGAATTTTTGTAAATTTTCTTATTATTAATTATAAAAGCAGAAGTGACTTATGCAACAAGAAGGAATACATTATGTAACTGATTC
>JACOSO010000041.1 GCA_016178785.1 Bacteroidota bacterium
AGAATTCTTCTTTGGGTCAAGGTTGGATTCCTGAAGAATGAAATTCTGACTAAAAGAGTTACAAACAATAAACAGGCCAAATAGACAAAACACAAAGTTTTTCTTAGACATCGCGAGGGGTTGAATATCTTAATCAAACTAAATCAAAATTTGAACCTTAGTCAAAGAATTTACGCCAAGATGAATTTATTGAGGGATATGTGGGAAGTATTGATAAATATTTTGGAAATCTCGCTTCTAAAACCTGTATCTTTGAGTCGTAATTCCCACTCGGGTTTGGGACACGTTTGCTGAACCTAACAATAAAAACAATACCGGGTGCAAGCTGACTTACAAAATCAGGCCTCACCCCGACTTGTCGGGGCCTCGCCCTAAAAGCAGGATAACAGTGGAAGATTGCGGAAGAAAGCAGCCCAAAACTTGTCATAAGAGGGTTCAGAAACCACCAACCAAACCCGGTGGGTTTTATTTTTTCATTGCTGTCTTCAAGCCGGCAAGCTTTATTTCCGTGAGTTTTCGCTTTGTATCGAGAGGAAAATCTCCGTTCATCATCCAATCGTAATAAGCAGGTTCTTCTTTAAAAATCTTCTCCACAGTTTTGCTCTTGTGCTTTCCAAAATTGAAGATCACTTCGCCCTTGTTATTGCGCACCATTCGACCTGCTAGATCAACCATATCATCGCCTACGAGCTTGGCCAAAGTCTCCATATCATTTTTGATCATACCTACTTTTCTGTTGAGGCCATCAGTCACTTCACGGCCATCATACTTTTCGATTTGTGACAGCAGTACCTCCATCGAAGCCTGGGTGTCTGACTCGGCCGAGTGTGCATTGTCCATTTCTTTCTGGCAATAGAACTTATACGCAGCAGAGAGTGTACGCTTCTCCATTAAATGGAAAATCTTTTGTGAGTCGATGATTTTTTTCCTGCTATAGTCAAATTCGACATCGGCCCGTAAAAATTCTTCCACCAACATGGGAACATCAAATTTCAGAATATTGAAGCCGGCCAAATCAGCACCTTCAAAAAAACGTGCATAGTCACGGGCTACTTCTTTAAAGGTTGGTTTGTCTTTCACATCTTCATTCGAAATTCCATGAATCATTGTTGACTCAGCGGGAATTGGAATTGTTGGATTGAGCAAGTTTGTTTTATGCTGGATTTCTCCATTCGGCAGAACCTTGATCACGGCAATTTCAATAATCCGGTCATTGGCTACGTTGACTCCGGTTGCTTCGATGTCGAAAAAACAAAGAGGTATTTTAAGGTTTAAATTCATTTAGAAATAAGACAGGAAATTATTTAAAAGAGGAGATGGTTTTGTAAAATTGACTGGATGTAATTCCAATTTTACTTAGCAACTCTTTGGTCGCGCTAACACCCATTAAGTCTTCAGTTGAGGACACCTGGATCGGAATTTTTTCATTTGAGTTTATAAGAATGGCTCTTCCGTTTTGCATTTCAAATTTCGGGAGTGAAAAAGGGATTACGGTAACATCTGCTCGTTCTTTCTTAGCTATTGATTTAGCTAGTTCATCCCTATCGTCAAAGAAAATGCCACCACTTTTGGGAGTACGGTCAGCAAGTATAGAATAACTTTCTTTTTCGGAAGAAGGCAACTGACTGAATATGAGAATGTGATGCTGGTATTCTTCAATGGATTTAGGATCGCCATTAGCTTCAATCACGATTGTAGGTGCATCTGAAATTTGTTCTGATGCAGAAGTAGATAGGTCAATCTTTCTTCCACACTCCTTCAATACAAACGCAATCATTTCAGCAATTCTTGCTTTACTTTTTCCGGCAATGACTATGCGTTGTTTGTCAGTACTTTGACGATATACAGTTGAAGGGGCGGATTGCATTTGAGCAAAGTAAAACAAAATGCCAGAGGTTTGAAAATCTCACCACTGATTTTCAATGATGGGATTGGACATCTTATCTCAAAGGCAAGTTTCGCTGATCAATGTGATCCACATGATTGTCAATGCACTGTGCTTTATCAGGTTAATCATACAAAATCAGGAATGCGGCAAAGAGGAATATCAGTTGCAAAGAAATAAATCAAGAAAAAGATATCCCGGTTAAATTTATCAACAAAGAATTGTGTTTATTGAATGTGTACAAGTTGCAACAGTTGGGGATAGCGTTTTGAAAGATGAAGTTACGTTTGTCTCCCTTTTTAAAAAGCAACTCGTACCAACAACCACAAGAGTATGGAGCAACGATCAACGCCAGTGAGGTTAAGTTCTGCGATGAGCGGAATAGGTAATAAACCCCGAACGCTCGCGAGAGACATCTCCGAGAGTTTGGGCAAATTACCGCCTCAGGCGCTTGATCTGGAGGAAGCCATCCTGGGAGCATTGATGCTCGAGAAAAATGCGCTAACTGCTGTTGTTGAATTTCTACGTCCTGAACATTTTTATTCCGACCAGCACAAGGAAATATACACTGCGATAATTGATCTCTTTAAGTCTTCCGAGCCGGTTGACATGCGCACCGTGGTGGCGCAGCTTCGCAAGAATGGAAAGCTTGAGGTGGCAGGGGGAGCATTTTATATCGCTGAGCTCACCTCAAAAGTTAGCTCTGCTGCTAACATCGAATATCACGCAAGGATCATTATCGAGATGGCGATCAAGAGGGATCTTATTCATATAGCTTCACAAGTTCATCACGAAGCTTACGAAGACACAACAGACGTTTTTGATCTCCTTGATAAAACAGAACAATCCATTTTTCAAATCTCGGACTCAAACCTTCGCAAGAACTACGACAACATGAAGTCGTTGATGTTCCGGGCGATTCAGGAGCTTCAGGAAAAGAAAAATCACAAAGACGGACTTACAGGCATCCCCAGTGGATTTTCAAGGTTGGATCGGGTCACTTCAGGCTGGCAGAAATCGGATTTGGTAATTATAGCAGCAAGACCAGGGATGGGAAAAACTGCATTTATTGTTTCTGCGTTGCGTAACGCAGCCGTTGACTTCAACCATGCTGTTGCCATTTTCTCGTTGGAGATGGCTTCGCTTCAATTAGTAAACCGATTAATATCAGCCGAAGCTGAACTTGAATCGGAAAAAATTAAGAAGGGAAACCTTGCCGAATTTGAATGGCAACAGTTGGTGCACAAGACTAATCGCTTATCGTCAGCTCCAATATTCATTGACGACACTCCCGCGCTCTCTATTCTTGAACTTCGGGCGAAGTGCAGAAGATTGAAAGCTGAGCATAACATTCAATTGATCGTAATCGATTATTTGCAGTTGATGAAAGGAGAGGCAGGTGGTAACCGTGAACAAGAGATTGCATCCATCTCGCGTGCGCTGAAGGGAATTGCCAAGGAGCTGAACGTGCCGGTAATCGCACTTTCGCAGTTGAGTCGTGGTGTAGAGACGCGCGGTGGAGACAAACGCCCGCAGCTTTCCGACTTGCGTGAATCCGGTTCCATTGAACAAGATGCCGACATTGTTATGTTCTTGTATCGACCTGAATATTATAAGATCACTGAATATGAAGACGGCACCCCATCACAGGGCGTGGCCGAAGTGATCATTGCCAAGCACAGAAATGGTTCACTCGATAGCGTCCGATTGAAGTTCATTGGCAAATACACCAAGTTTGCCGACTACGATGCGCCTGATGGGTTCACTCCGATGAGCAACATCCAAAGTAGGATGAATACCAGGAACGAACCACCACCATTCCCGGGAGACGATGCCCCGTTTTAACTAAACCAATTGTTTTCTATGGCTCGATTTTATGATTCAAATGGAAACTATGTCGCTTATAGTGGTGACTTTAAGAATCTTTACGATCAATTTGGCAGGTATATTGGCTACTTTCTTAATGAAATCCTTTATAATCTCAGTGGCGAGACAATCGGTTATGTGAGGGAGAAAGTAGTTTTCGACAACACCGGCCGGCAGATCTATTTTACTCGCTAACCTTTTGGATGTTCAATAAGTAATGATAGTTGCCTTCTGGCAATGAAAGAGCAAACTATTTTGTATAGTTGAGCAATTTGTCTTTACCTTAATTTGAGAATTACGATTTTTGATTTGAGATTTGCTGCAATCAAAAATCAGCAAAATCATAAGTATCACTATATGAAAGCTCTTGTACTTACTGCTCCTGGTCAAATTGAAATGAAAGAAGTGCCGGTACCTGTTTTGTCAACCGGCAAAGCATTAGTGAAGATCAAAGCCGTGGCCCTCAACAGACGCGATGATTGGATACGCGAAGGCAAGTATCCCAATATTAAAACCGGAATGATCATGGGTTCTGACGGGGCCGGAGTTGTTGAGTCCGTTCATGATGATGAGCACAAAGAATGGATCGGCAAAGAAGTGGTGATCAATCCAAACATTGATTGGGGACAGAGTCCTGACGTACAATCTACAAGGTATACTGTACTTGGCATGCCGGTAGACGGAACATTTGCCGAATATATTGCTGTACCCGTTGATCGGTTGCATCACAAGCCGTTTCATCTTGACTTCTTGCAAGCGTCTGCTTTGCCATTAGGGGGGCTCACTGCATTCCGTGCATTGTTTCGCAAAGGAGAATTGCGCGCAGGGCAAAACGTGTTGATCTCGGGCTTTGGTGGTGGCGTGGCTCAGTTCGCTTTTTTATTTGCGAAAGCAGCAGATGCCAATGTATATGTTACCTCGGGCAGTGATAGTAAGATTGAAAAAGCAATAAAGATGGGAGCGAAGGGAGGCTACAATTATAAAAAGCAGGCCACCTTTGATGAGCTTTGGAAAACGAAAGGTGGATTTGATCTGATCATTGATAGCGCTGGTGGAGACCAGATCAACAACTTTATAAAGATGCTGAGGCCCTCGGGCAAAATTGTTTTTTACGGTGCCACGAATGGGAAACCAAACAATGTAGATTTTTACCGCATGTTCTGGAATCAGCTTTCACTTCTCGGCACAACTATGGGCAGCGATCAGGAGTTTCAGGAGATGATTGCGTTTGTTAGTAAACACCAGATTCGCCCAATGGTAGATTCGATCAGGCCATTTTCAAAATTGATGGAATCATTCGCTGATATTGCCAAGCCCAATAAAGTGGGGAAGATTGTTTTTCAGGTTTAGATTGAGTGAATCAATCCATTTCATCTAACAATGACCTCAACTCATTCAAAGCCTTCAATTCATTTTGCTTTTTAGCTTCGGTAATTCCTTGATTGATAATTTTTACTGCCTCATCACTCAACGAGAACTCAAGATATAGTAGTGCAGCCTGGTAATAGGAGGGAACATACTCCGGATGAGCGCTTATCAATTGATCAAAAATTTTCTTCGCCTGATCTTTATCCGACTTCATTAATTCCAACGCCAGGGCGTAGTGATTAAAGGGATCATTTGGATCGTCAGCAATGAATTGCTCAAGCATTTTTATTCGATCAGAATTCATCCGTTACAATTCGGTTTTTTAGTTATTTATCCTTTATCTTGAGCCCAATTTGATTCAAAATTTAAAATTCAATATTTAAAATTAAAGGACAGAGAATTGAGTATGAAAATATTAGTTTGCATTTCGCACGTGCCTGACACAACTTCCAAGATTACCTTTGTTGAAAACAATTCCAAGTTCGATACTACCGGTGTTCAGTTTATTATTGGTCCTTACGATGACTATGCCCTTGCCCGCGCTATTGAGTTGAAAGAAACGATGGGGGCAACAGTGACTGTACTTAACGTTGGCCCGGCAGATACCGAACCCACCATTCGCAAAGCATTAGCAATTGGTGCAGATGATGCCATTCGTGTTAATGCCATACCCACGGATTCGCTGTTTGTAGCAAAACAAATTGCAGAGCACGCTAAAGGTTATGATTTAGTTTTAATGGGTCGCGAATCTATTGACTTTAATAGTGGTGTAGTCCATGCCATGGTAGGCGAGATGTTGGGAATTCCATCAGTGTCGCCAGTGATGAAATTGGATATTGATGGCACCAATGTAAAAATGACGAAGGAGATTGAAGGCGGCAAAGAACAAGTGGAGGCAACCCTACCCTTAGTTGCCGGCTGTCAGGAACCAATTGCCGAATGGAAGATACCCAACATGCGTGGTATCATGTCAGCGAGAACCAAGCCATTAAATGTGGTTGAACCAAAGAGTACAGAGGCTTCTATTGTCAACAAGAACTTTGAATTACCAGCGCCCAAGGGAGCCGTGAAGATGATCAGTGCAGATAATGTAGCAGAGTTGGTAACGAGGTTGAAGACGGAGGCGAAAGTGCTTTAATTCAAGAGTCAAAGTTCAAGATTCAAAATTGAAATTCTTTTGAACTTTGAGCTGGAATGTTGAATGTTGAATTTTAAATTTTGAAAACAAGATGAACATATTGGTTTTTGTAGAGACATCAGAAGGAAAAATAAGAAAGACCTCATTGGAAGCGGTGGCTTACGCACATGCGATGGGCGGAACGGTCACAGGCATCGTTTTAGGAAAAGCAGATGCCAACGAGCTTCAATCGATAGGAAAATATGGCGCAGCAAAAGTATTGCACGTTGCTGATGCAAAATTAGATCAGCATGTGATACAGGTTTATTCATCAGTATTGGCAAAAGCCATGCAGGATGAAAATGCCGATGTTCTCGTGCTGGCCAATTCTTCTTTAGGAACACCTGTAGCAGCCAAAGTAGCCATCAAAACAAATGCAAGCTTTGCCAGCAACGTGACTGAATTACCAAATACAAGTTCAGGATTTGTTGTGAAGAGGAGCATTTATACCGGCAAAGCTTTCGCAAATGTTGAATTGAAAAACGCTAAAAAGATTATTGCGATTAAAAAGAATGCGGCAGAACTAAAGGAGGTTGGCAGCAACGCAACCGTAACAAATTATAACGTTGCCCTCACCGATGCTGACTTCAACACCAAGACTCTTTCTCATGAAAAAGCAACGGGAGATATTCTTCTGCCTGAAGCAGAGATTGTTGTCTCTGGTGGCCGCGGAATGAAAGGACCGGAGCATTGGGGCATTATAGAGAATTTGGCAAAGGCTTTACATGCGGCAACAGGCTGCAGCAAACCCGTAAGTGATATGGGCTGGAGACCTCACCATGAGCATGTTGGCCAAACAGGGGTGAAGGTAGCCCCTCAACTGTATATTGCAGTCGGTATTTCTGGTGCGATTCAGCATTTGGCGGGAGTGAATTCATCCAAATGTATTGTGGTAATCAACAAAGATGCTGATGCGCCATTTTTTAAAGCGGCTGATTATGGAATAGTGGGTGATGCATTTGATGTTTTGCCAAAATTGACTGAAGCAGTTTTAGCTGCCAAATAATATCCATGGTCTGTGTCGACACAGACCATGACAACATAAATCACAAATTATATTCAACTTTTTTTTAACTTGAATTCTTTAAGATTGTTTTAAGTGGCGGCTCCTAAAAAAATTAAACTCGAAATTCTAGGCTTATCCTCTAGTCAGTCACAGACGGGCTCATTTGCCTTAGTGCTGGGCGAGACGCAGGGCAACAGACGTTTGCCGATCATCATCGGAATGTTTGAAGCACAGGCCATCGCGATCGAAATAGAAAAGATTATTCCTAACCGCCCTATGACGCATGATCTTTTCAAATCGTTTGCCAGCACGTTTCATTTCCATGTAGAAGAGATCGTGATTTCTGATTTGAAAGAAGGCGTGTTCTTTGCCAAAATTGTTTGCAGTGATGGATTGAAGAAAACAGAAATCGATGCGCGCCCTTCAGATGCTATTGCTATCGGATTGCGCTTCGATTCACCGATTTACACATATGAATCAATTTTGGCTGAAGCAGGCATCGTATTGACGGACCAGGAGGAAGAGGAAGAAAAAGAAAAGACAACCGTCAAGCCTGAGGCAAAATCAAAAGAGAAAAAAATTCCGATTAAAAAAGGAGAGGACTTCAAAAGTTTTTCCACTGACAAGTTGCGTGACCTTCTCAAAGACGCTATCGACAAAGAAGATTACGAGCGCGCTGCAAAAATCCGGGACGAGCTTGGTAAAAGAAATTGAGACATGATTATTGAATACATTCGTGCAGCCATGAGTTTAGCGACTTATGAAATCCTGGAGGACAAGACCTTCTACGGAGAGATTGCGGGATTTAGAGGTGTTTATGCAAATGAAAATTCGCTTGAGAAATGCAGGGAAGAATTAGAATCCGTTCTTGAAGATTGGATAATATTCAGCATATCAAAAAATCAGGACTTACCGATAGTGAATGGGCTTACGCTGGAAGTAAAAGAAGTAGAATAGGATGCCAATTATTGGTCCGGTCAAGCGCAAGGATTTAATAAAATACTTAAGGCTACTTGGTTTTGAAGGACCGTATTCTGGTGGTAAGCATCAATTCATGATGCGAAAGCAACTCCGAATTACGATTCCTAATCCACATGTAAGCGATATTTCTTCTGGCGCTGATATTCCCAGAGATCAGTGGGAAAAACTCTAATCTATTCATATTAATTATAGAATCATGAGCATAAGACTCCGACTTATCGTAATGAATTTTCTTGAGTTCTTCGTTTGGGGCTCTTGGTTGATTTCGATGGGGGGGTACATGATTCACACATTAAAGTTTACAGGCATCCAGGTAGGAAGTATTTATGGCACCATGGGCGTTGCCTCTTTATTTATGCCTGCGCTTATGGGTATCGTTGCAGATCGTTGGGTAAATGTAGAACGTGTTCTTGGCGTATGTCACCTCATCGGTGCAGGATTGCTTTTGTATGCATCTACCATTAAAGATTCCAAAACGATGTATGTTGTTATGCTGCTTAACAATATGTTCTATATGCCAACCATTGCGTTGAACAATACTGTGTCTTATGCTGTGCTGAAGAAAGAAGGAATCGATGTGGTAAAAGTTTTTCCACCTATTCGCGTTTGGGGTACAGTAGGTTTTATTGTAGCCATGTGGGTGATTGACTTTGGCCATTGGACATTGAGCCCAATTCAACTCTATGTCAGCGCATTCTCTGCCTTGGCATTAGGCTTATATGCATTTACAATGCCCGCTTGTCCGCCTGTTAGGGAAACAAAGAAACGCACATTGCTCTCTACATTCGGGCTAGATGCGTTTGTGCTCTTTAAAAGAAAACAAATGGCAATCTTCTTTTTCTTTGCCATGCTCTTGGGAGCTGCACTACAAATCACCAATACTTTTGGGGGAACGTTCCTTGAAGATTTTAAAGTAGTGTATGCCGATTCATTTGGTGTTAAGCATCCTAACTTACTGCTTTCCATCTCGCAGATATCTGAGACGTTATTCATTCTTACCATTCCTTTTTTTCTCAACAAGTTTGGGATCAAAAAAGTAATGATCATCAGTATTTTTGCGTGGGTGCTGCGCTTCGGTTTATTCGGACTCGGTAATCCTGGTGATGGGTTGATTCTTTTGGTTTTATCGATGATCATCTACGGGATGGCATTCGACTTCTTTAATATCTCGGGGTCATTGTTTGTGGAAAAAGAAGCGGATCGAAGTATGATGGCAAGCGCTCAGGGACTGTTTATGCTCATGACTAATGGCATTGGTGCTTTTTTTGGCGGAGCCTTCAGTGGTTGGGTAGTTGATCTTTTCACAACCAATGGCGTGCGCGATTGGTCGAGCATTTGGTTTACATTCTCAGGGTACGCTCTCGTGCTGGGTGTCATCTTCCCATTTGTATTCAGTTACAAGCACAATTCTGAAAAGTTGAAGCCAGCGATTCATTAAAAATCAACCTGGATTTAGTTTTTCTTTTCGGCAATGCTCGCAAGCATATGCATTTTGCCTGAATTATTATTTATCGCTAACGTTGTTATAACGTTGGCAATGTGAAGAACCTAACTTCAACACTCCTATTCTGTTTTCTGCTAGCCGTTGGACAAGCCCAAACTTCACTCAAGTCCGATAGCCTGCTGAGTATTATCAAAAGCGATTCGCCCATCGACAAACGTATCAAAGCGTATCAGTTGGTAATTATTAGTCTATGGCTTAATTACCCTGATTCGGCTGAAGCTTACGCTCGCGAAGCCTTGCACAGCGCTATCAAAGAAAAAAGTCTCTATAGTCAGTCCATTGCAAACCGCATGATGGGTGGGGTACAACCGTATTTAGGAAATTATGACTCTGCCTTAATTTACAATCAGAGAGCAAATGCATTCGCATTACAAGTGAAGGATCCACTATTGATTTCCTCATCCTACAACAATATCGGTTTCACCCTTTATCACATGGGTTCGTACATCGAATCGATAGAATATCTTCTGAAGGCCTTAAAGTACCGAGATAAACTCAAAACGTACTATGGCATAGGTCTTTCACTTAACAATATTGGTTTGAATTATACCAAACTAAAAGATTATAATAAGGCACGGCTTTATTTTGAAGACGGGCTTAAAGTTGCACAATCGACTAAAGATAAGAACGGAGAGCTCTACACACTTAACAATATCGGATTCACTTATTTGCTGGAGAAGAATTATAAAATTGCAGAAGATTATTTCAACAGCGCCCTTGAGGTAGCGAAACATGTAACGAACAATAACTGGCATGCAACTACTTACAGCGGTCTAGCCCAGATCAAGCTGGCTAATCAGGAAAATCAGTTGGCCAGAGAGCTTTTTAAAAAATCACTTAAGCTTCGGTTGGAAATAGGCGAGCGAACCGGCATTTCAGAGATCTATTATTTTCTAAGTCTTCTAAATGAGCGTGAGAAGAAACTTGACTCAGCTTTCTACTACTTAAAGATCAGTGAACACATTGCTGCAGAAATAAAAGCGAAGGGAAGACAGCTTCAAAACTATGCCTTATATAAAGACTTGTACTACGAACGCAAACAATACGACAGTTCCCTTTATTATTTGGAACAATATACAAAGCTGAACAGCAATCTTTTCAATGAGAACCTTGCGCGTAGCCTTTCTAACCTCGAACTAAACCTGATTGATGAAGAAAATAAGCAAGCTCTCGCGGAAAAAGAAATGCAAATTCAAAAGAGCAATACAGAGAATAACTTTCTTCTCATCATTATAATTTTTGTATTTCTCTTTGCTCTTGCCATCTCATGGTTTTATCGCACGCAGAAGAAACTAAGCTTAAGTTTAGCTCAAAAAAATGATGAGATCAGTAGTCAGAGCCAAGAGATTTCACAGCAGCGAGAAGAATTGATGCTTACCAACGAAAAACTTGGGTTGGCGCAGGCAAAGCTTGAAGGATTTAACAGAGACCTTATGGCCACGGTTGATTCTCGCACGAAAGAATTGGAACAAGCCAACCGTGAGTTAAAAGCACTCAATCATGAAATGGATGATTTCATTTATAAATCATCTCATGACATGAAGGGGCCCCTGGTAAGACTTCTCGGCATTTGTCATGTTGCATTGATGGATGTGGAAGAAAAGAAGGCCAGGGAGTACTTTGACCTTCTCAAAACTACTTCTTTGCAGCTCAATGACATTTTTGATCGATTAAAAACCGTAGTGCGCATCAATAACATCGAGATGCGTAAAGAGAAGATCTATTTCGATCTTATTGTTGAAAAAATTAGAAACCGATTGAAATCAGTGCCAGGTTACTTTGAAATTTCGTTTGATGTTAAGATCGAAGATAACTTCGATTTTTATTCTGACGAATTTCTTATCGAAACAATCTTCTTCAACATGATGGAAAATGCAGTGAAGTTTCAGAAAAACCCGGGTGAAAATAACTTTATTAAGATCAGAGTAAAAAAGAAAAGTAAAATTCTCATCTCATTTGCCGACAACGGTATAGGCATAAAAGAAAGCGAACGAGAGCATCTCTTCGAAATGTTTTCTAAAGCTGCATTAGAACATCACAATGTTGGTCTCGGACTGTATATTGTGAAGCAGTCACTTAAAAAACTTGGCGGCACTATCAAACTTGAGCGTAGGGAAGATTCCATCACTAAGTTCGTATTGAAGTTGCCAGCAGAATTATCGCTAAACTGATTACCTTTGCGTATGGCCAAAGTAATTCAGTTTCCAAGACCCAACGTTGAGAAGTTTGGATTCAGGCCTGTTCGCAAAAACAGCAAACCAACCAAAAGAAAGCCGGGGCAACTTGATTTATTTTCAACAGGAAAAGTTGTAAGTCTTAATCAGCTATCGCGATTTGAAGAGGCATTATTGCTCGATGATCGGGGTGATGCAAAGGCGAAAGAGATTTATCAACGTGCTATTGACGAGGGAGATTCAATTGCTGACTCATACTGCAATCTTGGAATTCTTGAGTCACAAAACGGCCACTACACCAAAGCCATAGATTGTTTTACAAAATGCCTGAAAGAAAACCCGCGTCATTTTGAAGCGCATTATAACTTAGCAAACCTTTACGCTGAAGTTGGAAATCTCAGCTTGGCAAAAGTACATTATGGAATTTCAATAGAGGTTGAACCACATTTTCCTAATAGCCATTTCAATCTCGGGCTCACATTGGCAATGAATAAAGAAGTTGAAGAGGCGATTCATTCGTTAAAATCCTATTGCAGATTAGTTTCAGTAAAGGAGCGAGTTCAAGCTGAAGAACTCATTCAAGCATTTTCTCAATCGCTGGGAAATTAAAGCGACCAGATCGTAACAAAGAAAAGGATGCTTCGGTACAGCTCGAGGGCAACTTTCAAGAACAACATCATTACTATTGATTTTAAGATCAATCGCCACCCCTTTTCGTCATAGAACTGTACACTTGCCCTGATCAGAAAATACAGATTAGTCGCAATGAAGATTATGGTTAACGAGGTTTCGTTAAGGTAATTTCCCAAGCCGGTAAATGCTGTTACGATTGACAGCACTATCGCATTCACCAATAAATTGAAACATGCCAACTCAACCATGTAGTCGATATGATCGGTAAAAAAGCGATTCCGTTTGAAGTAAAGTAAGTTCAATGGGAGCGAGGCTATCACTACAAAGATCATCACCATCAATTTGGCAAGCCCGACCGTTTTTAAATTGTAGATAAGACTGAATGCTGCGAGATCTACACCCATAGTCGATGCTTTGGTTGCCACGACATTGGAATACAAATGCCGCAAGTAAAGGAGCACGGAAGATGATCGAAGCTGCGTGTTTAGCGAGGCATTGAAAAGTTGGATAACAGGGAAAAAGAAATAAGCCAAGTTGAGCACAAGGAAGAGTGAGAGAGGTTTTAAGTATTTCACCCTTTTTCCTTCTACAAATTGTTTGGTAAGAAATCCCGGCTTTTTCAAAACAAGCCAGAGTGTTTTGATAAACTTGGAATCAGCAAAAGTGATGCTCTTGAATATGGTTTCTGCAAATCTCTTGAATGATCGATCTGAGGCATGAAGTATTTTCTCTCCGCATAGGTTGCAGAAATTGCCTTGAAATACATTGCCGCAGCTTTTACATGTGTGGGCTATATGTTCCATCAAAAATTGGAGCGCAAATTAAACCTTTAAATCTTTAAGCACTTTTCTTCCGCGCGAGACGAAGCCTGCACTTCCATATGGCAATTGATCTTCAATGATAGGAATCAATTCATTTTTTAATTCAGGAATTTGTTTGGCAAGATTAGCCAGCACCGTCATCGAAAATACGCGCACCGCTATCGACTCCTTCGCGTTATTAAAGAATTTAAAGCAAACGTCTGCAACAGTTCCCTGATGCTTTTTTGGTATGTCTATGAATTGAAGCAGCCGTACAACATTTCTTTTTACAGAATCGTGTACATCAGAGCGCTGCGCGTACTTCAAAACTTTTGTTAAGTGGGGGTGAATTAATGTGGTATTTTCCTCGATGCAACAACTCAGCGGCCAGGCAATGCGTTGACTTACTCTGTAAGGACCAGCAAGAAATACATCAACAAGCTCTGAGAATTTCTTTGGGTCGTTGCCAATGTACTTTACAATTTTGTTGCACTGAGATTTAGAATGTTCCTTCAATGCCGCCTGCTTTAAGTTCATATTAATTTTGAATTAACTTATTGAATATTAGTATATTTATTGATATTTACTTTAACTTTAAGTTCAACTTACAATTGATGGAGTTATGTTACTATTTTTTGCCATCGCAGCTACAGCCCTTTTTCAACTGAGTTTGTGCTTGTTTGGTTTTTACATCAAGCAACATAAAGCAAGTGTGGGTATTTAAGAGATTAGGTGAAGATGCTTTTGATATCATCCCCAATTCGTTTGGGTTTCATCGTTGAAGCATCGAGCAAACACCAAACTGTCTTAGCATATGCAAGTGCATTTCCATTTGCGAAGAATTTCACGTGACGAACAGACTTAGCTCCTTCCATACTGCTTACCCAAGTGTGAGCCGTGATCTTATCATTCAGTAAAGCAGGCTTGAGGTAATCGATTTCATGGCGAAGCACTACCCAAAAATAGTTGTCCGTTATTGCTCTTGCTGCCTTCGAATTCCAATGAGCTGCAGCTACTTGTTGAACCCATCGCAGATAGATAACATTGTTGACGTGCCCGAGTTCATCAATGTCTTCCGGTAGGATACCAATTGTATAATCAAAGACTGGTGGAATTAACGGTTTGCTTGACTCATTTTCCATGAAAAATTTATGAGAATTTAATAATTGAAGAAAGTTCAGAGTTAGATTGAAATATTTATCAATAAAGGGACATAAAAATGCGGAAAACGCGTGTAAAAACCTTAATTTTGAAGGTTATAATAACTTAAAATGAGCGAAGGAAAAGCAGGTAAAGAAACTAATTATTCAGCGAGTAATATTCAGGTTTTAGAAGGTCTTGAGGCAGTACGCAAAAGACCTGCCATGTACATAGGCGATATCGGGGTAAAGGGCCTCCACCATTTAGTCTGGGAGGTAGTCGACAACAGTATTGATGAAGCTTTAGCAGGTTACTGTGATGAAATTCAAGTAACAATCAATACCGACAACTCGATACTGGTTGAGGACAATGGCCGAGGTATTCCAACAGACATTCACGAAAAAGAAAAGCGTTCCGCTCTTGAGGTAGTAATGACGGTACTTCACGCAGGTGGAAAATTTGACAAGGACACATACAAAGTTTCAGGTGGCCTGCACGGAGTGGGTGTTTCATGTGTGAACGCGCTCTCAGCGGTACTTAAAGCAACGGTATATCGGGAGGGAAAAATATTTGAACAAGAGTATCATCGCGGTGTGCCGCAATATCCTGTAAGAGTGGTTGGTGAAAGTAAAAGAAGAGGAACAACAATACACTTTCAACCTGATTCCGAAGTTTTTACTCTAACTACGGAGTACAATTATGAAACAATTGCTACGCGCTTACGCGAATTGGCATTTCTGAATCCGGGAATCAAACTTAATCTGAAAGACCTTCGTGAAAATGATGAGAGTGGCAACCCCAAGTCAGACAAGTTTTACTCAGAAGTCGGCTTGCGCGAATTCGTTGAGTATCTGGACTCAACGCGTGAGAAACTGATTCCCAATCCGATTTTTATAGAGAACAACAAAGGCGAAATCCCAGTACAAGTCGCGCTTGGCTACAATACTTCTTACAGCGAGAATTTGGTATCGTACGTAAACAACATCAGCACGCATGAAGGTGGAACACACGTAGCCGGTTTTAGGAGAGCCTTGACTCGAACACTAAAAAGCTATGCTGACAAATCTGGTTTGCTTGAAAAAGCGAAAGTTGAAATTAGTGGAGATGATTTTCGTGAAGGACTCACTGCTGTCATTTCTGTAAAAGTCCAGGAACCTCAGTTTGAAGGACAGACGAAAACAAAGCTTGGCAACTCTGAAGTTATGGGCGCGGTTGACATTGCCGTGGGAGAGATGCTTCAGAATTTCCTTGAAGAAAACCCCAAGGAAGCTAAGCTGATCATCAGCAAAGTTATCCTTGCTGCTCAAGCCCGCATTGCTGCGCGCAAAGCTCGCGAGATGGTGCAACGCAAGAACGTTCTTTCAGGAACCGGCCTACCCGGCAAGCTTGCGGATTGCTCAAGTTCCGATCCATCGATTTGTGAATTGTATTTGGTTGAAGGAGATTCGGCAGGTGGCTCGGCCAAGCAAGGCCGCGACAGGAATTTTCAAGCTATACTTCCGTTGCGCGGAAAAATCCTGAACGTAGAAAAGGCGCAAGAACACAAGATATATGAGAACGAGGAGATCAAAAATATGATCACTGCATTGGGGGTTACGTTTGGTACAGCCGATGACAGCAAGGCGCTCAATCTCAATAAACTCAGGTATCACAAGATCATTATCATGACGGATGCTGATGTCGATGGTAGTCATATCCGTACTTTGATTTTGACTTTCTTCTTCCGTTACATGCGCGACCTCATTGAGCAGGGTTATGTTTATATCGCGTTGCCTCCATTGTATTTGGTGAAAAAAGGAAAAGAGGAACGTTATTGCTGGAATGAAGAAGAGCGCGATGTATTGATCAAGCAATTGGCGAAAGACGGCAAAGAAGACAGCGTAGGGGTTCAGCGTTATAAAGGTTTGGGTGAAATGAACCCGGAGCAACTTTGGACAACAACGATGGATCCACTCAAGCGAACCTTAAAGCAGGTGAGCATTGAATCAGCCGCAGAAGCTGATCACCTGTTCTCCATGCTCATGGGTGACGAAGTTGCTCCTCGCAGAGAGTTCATCGAGCGGAATGCCAAGTATGCGAAGTTGGATGTCTGATGATTCAAAATTCCTGATTTCAAATTACAAATTCATAATCTTGCCAGCCTTGAATTTTAAATATGTAATCTGCAATTTGTAATTCAATATGGAAAGTGAAGTTGCACAGCAAGTCGATGCCGATCTGGTCGCTAAACAGATTTACGAGAGCAATTACATCAGCCGTGATTTGAGTTGGATGCAATTCAATTACCGTGTGCTTGATCAGGCCAAACATATTGACCGAAGTATTTTTGATCGGATGAAGTTTTTGTCGATCACTGCTTCCAATCTGGATGAGTTTTGCACTATTCGTTTAGGAAGCCTTTATAACTATCTCGATTACAGCAAGGAGAGGTATGACTATAGTGGTCTGCGTGAAGAACCATTTCGAAACTGTTTGATGGATGAAGTTCACAAGTTCGTTGGTGAGCAATGTGACTACTTTATCAAAAAATTAAAACCCCTCTTCGAGAAAAATAATTTTAGCATTGCCGATTATCCTGCGTTAAGTGCAGAAGACAAAGCGCGGGTGGATTTGTATTTCCAGCGAACCATCTACCCGATGCTCACCCCAATGCTGTTTGACAACTACCACACATTTCCGGTTTTAAAAAACAACCGGCTGTTATTTGGAGTTGTAACGAAAGCAACGCAGGATCAGCAAAACCAACTTCGTGTTTCCTTTATTCAGGTTCCAAGCAACATACCACGGTTCTTTGAAATATTGAATAAAGACAATTCTATTTCTTTCGTGTCAGTAGAAGACATCATTCGTAATAACATTCAGCATCTGTTCAGGAATATTGAAATTGTTAGTGTGAATTTGTTTCGCATTAATCGCAACGGAGATTTTACATTGGAAGAAAGCGAAGACATTGAATCGAATTTCCTTGAAGAACTGAAAAGAAAATTGCAAACGCGCAGAAGCGGTCGTGTCGTCCGCCTTGATGTCGAAGAAAACCCGGATCCATGGATGATGCGCATGCTGAAAATCCAGTGGGATCTTGACGATCAGAATATTTTCATCATCCCAAAAGGAGCAATGGTCGACTTTACAGGAATAACACAGATCGTCAATCATACCGAATTTAAGTCGAAGCGTTTCCAGCCGATGACTCCGGTTAAACCCGTTTCATTTCCAGAGCAGGGCAACCGTGATTTGTTTGAAGTGCTCAAAGAGCGAGATATCCTTTTGCACCATCCTTACAACTCAATGGAGCCAGTTCTTGAATTATTGGAGAAGGCGGCCAACGATCCATATGTTCTTTCCATTAAGATTACGATTTACCGGCTTGCCAAGGAATCACGTATCAGTGCCGCACTTCTGAAGGCAGCCGAGAACGGGAAGCACGTTTCAGTTCTCTTTGAAGTGAAAGCCAGGTTTGATGAAGAGAATAATTTGCGCGAAGCACAAAAACTTCAGAAGGCCGGGTGCTTTGTAATATATGGTGTAAGCAGTTTGAAAACCCACACTAAACTACTCTTGATTGTGCGTAATGAGCCCGACAGGGTTTATCGTTATGTACATCTTTCAAGCGGAAATTATAATGAGACAACTGCCCGATTCTATACCGACTTGGGATTACTGAGTACTACGGAAACGTATGCTCATGATGTATCCGAGTTTTTCAATGTTATCACAGGGCACTCTCATCCCAATTCGTACATCAATCTGATCACTTCACCAAGTGATATGCGAAAGCAGTTAATCTCGATGGTTCAAAGCGAAGCGGAGAATTCCAGAAAAGGGCTACAATCGGGAATTGTTATCAAACTTAATTCGATTCAAGATAAAGAACTGATCGATGTTCTATATGATGCGTCTCAGGCAGGAGTTCCAATAAAATTGATTGTGCGTGGAATCTGCTGCGTTCGACCGGGAAGAAAAGGGGTGAGCGAAAATATTGAAGTGATTTCGGTAATAGGAGAGTTCCTTGAACATTCCCGAATCTATTATTTCCACAACGAAGGGAATCCGAAAGTATACATTGGAAGTGCCGATGCCATGGTAAGAAGCTTTGATAGAAGGATTGAGTCGTTGTTCATACTGGAGCAAGAAATGCTTCGAAAACAGGCCATGAATATTTTGGACTTCAACTTACGTGATAACGTGAACTCTTACACGATGCAAGAAGATGGGAGCTATCGCATCAGGGAACAAAACGGTGAACCTTTGTTCAACATGCACAAGGAATTCTATACGGTAAGTAAAGAGGTTATTCAGGAAGCGAACCTGTTCTAATTTTTACTTCACCTTCTTGGTACTCTTGCCCATTTTTCCCTTTTGAAGATCGCGATCAAATACGTAGGCTACAGATAAATTAAGAACCTTAAGATTACATTTTAAACTTAATTCATCACCAATTCCGTTGACCCCGTTAATAAATTCACTGCCCTTTTGACCCACGTACGTTTGTCCCCAAGTCATCCTTAACTCCGTAAGTATCATTTGATTTTTCAGAGTGACAGCGCTAAATCCGATTCCAATATTTATGCCGTAGAGCCATCGATTAATATTGTTCAGATAGATTTTTGTGTAGTCAGGGCCGGGAGGTGTGTCAAAGGCGAACGAGTAATTCTGGGTTCTCCCTACGTAGGGAACCAAGCTGCCTTTTCCCCCTATCCAGTAATTAATATTAGGCCCTGCATTCACGAACCAGTTGGTGCCTATGTTCTTTATTATTTTCAGCTTGAAATTTTTGCGAAGAGCCATCGATAAATCGATAAATTGATAGGTGCTTGACCATTTATCTCCGCTAGGTCCGTAGGTGTAAGATCTGCCTTGTTGAGAAAATCCGCCTTCTGCCTGGAACGAGCAATTTTTTTTCATCGGGAAGCTGACGAACCCTGCAACTGAAAATCCAAGTTTAATGCGAGACTTCAAAGTGTCTCGTTGATCAGGGAAGTTGGTGTAGACACCGAGCACACCTGCTTTTAGCCCATAGGAGAATTTCTGAGCGGATGCAGCAAGCGAATTCAAACAAAAAGCTAAAAGGACAAGGGCTTTATTAAGGCTCATTTAGGCTAAAGTTCTCTAAAGTTTGCTGAAAGAAAAAGCCGCCTTCAATAAATGAAGACGGCCCTTGGTTTCACTTGCCAGTCGGCTTATGTTATTGGCTGATTTTCACGGTGCCCAGGTCGGTTACGTTTCCCACAGTGACGCTTACATTGTCAACACTTTTTGGGAGATAGCCGCTCTTTGGAGCGAAGCTGACCTTGTAATTTCCTGCAGATAAACCCTTGAGCAGAAACTTCCCTGTTGATTGATCGGCATAAGCTGTTTCTACAGTGTCTGTTCCGCTGAGGGCATAAACTGCAGGTGTTGATGCAACCGGATCTACCATACCCTTAATGGCACCACTCTCAGCTTCAACGACAGAATGGATCACAGGCTTTAAAATATAAGTAATGTTTCCGGTCTTTACGATTGAGCTGGCGGCATCAAAGTCTAAGGTAATTTTATAAGTCACACCTGCTCTCAAGTCAGTGTTTACCAAAATTTTAAGGCCCGATTGCTGAGCGCTCGGAGTTGCAAGGCTGATAGATTGACCTGCAATTTTTACTGCGTTGTTGCTTCCCAGTACTAGTCTTATCTGAGAAACTCTCCCTACAGGAAGTTCTATGCTTCCCAGGAGAGTGTCTAACCCGTTGGTAAATTTCAAAAGGTTATACACTCCTTTCCTAACATTTAGCGATTTCCAACCCGAATTTGAATTCCCTGCTTCGGCATTGATCTGTACATCCTGAATGTCCACGTTCACTTCCTGATAATCACCGGGCGCATCGGTGAGTCTTACTTGTAAAGTTGCTGTTTGAGTGTTGTCATTGCTGCAAGATGCTGCCATTGCTATGATTCCAACACTGAGCCAACACATCCATTTTGGGTAGTTTTTCATATATAAAAATTTTGATTTTAATCCTCTGTAAGACCTCCTCCGTAGTCGATCGTTTAAATAATTTTGGCGCGAAAATCAGCGATTTATCGTTAAATTAGGAGTTAGTAGGTATGTAATAATTACATTTCGAAGCTTTATGAGGCATCTTTTTTGGCTCCTTTTTGGAATTCTTTCAACTGCTGCCTTTGGCCAGGATATCTCAAATTTCACCCAGTTTTTTATCAATCCTTATACGCTTAATCCATCTTATGCTGGCATAGAAGGAAGAACGGCTTTGTTTGCAGGCTACAGAAAGCAATGGACCAGCATTGAGGGGGCACCTGTCATCGCCAATTTCTCTCTTCACACACCGTTGAGTTCGAAACTTAACTTTGGTTTTAGTGCCACCAGTGATAAGAGAGGTATTGCCCAAGTTTCTGCAGCTATGCTTACTGTCGGTTACACCGCAGTGATCGACAATACAACCTCTATTCGGTTTGGTATCTCCGCAGGCTATGGATCCAATAGTGTGGATTTGTCCAGTGCATCGAGTACCGTTACTTCAGATCCAGCGCTGAAGACTTTATTGTCTAACAATTCTTTCCTTATCGGCAACGCAGGTATTTCTTTTCACAAGAGCACATTCCATGGAGGAGTGACGATGCCGAATATTTTTCAGCCTGTTTATTTAAGTAAGGACGCCTTCAATGTCACCGCGCTAAAACCATTTCAGTCGATTGTGGTACATGCGAGCAACCGATTCTATTCCAATAAGGATCAAACCGTTTTCGAACCCTATTTGATATACAGATTAAACAATGGCTTGCCTTCGCAGTTTGAACTTGCAGCCGTAGTCCATTTGCAACACGTGATGTGGGTTGGGGCTTCATACAAGCAGCAGTTTGGAATCTCGGGGCTTCTCGGCTTTAAAATTCAAAATCAATTTGCAGTTGGGTTCTCTTACAGTTTAAAGAACGGGGGAACCAACCAAATTCCTGCGCCCTCTTATGAAATTCAGCTCGGTTATCTGGTGGGAAACAAGAAGAAGAATGCGAATGCTTATTCATTTGTTGATACCCATAAAGAGAAGGTAAAGAAGAAGACTGCTGCAGAGATCCTTGCAGAGAAAAAGAAGCAACAGCAGATTGAAGCTAAGAAGATTGCAGATGAAAAGAAGAAGCATGAAGAACTTTTAGCAAAACAGAAGGCAGAGGAGCTTGCAAAAAAAACTCCCAAGGTTGAAGATAAGCCCTTCGTACAAGTTGAGCAGAAGAAAGACACCGCACGCGGTGGGCCTCGAATGAAACAGCATGCGGACTTGATTGCTGAGCAGCAGAAAGCAACGGTTGATCCTCTGCATCTGGAAGAGCAGGAGAAAATAAAACGATTGGAAGTCCACGCTGACAATCCCACCGAGGAGCATGGAGATGTGCTGGTTCATCCCCATGCAGAAAGACATGAATTTGTAAAGAAAGGAAGCCACCATGAAGAAATGGATTATGGAGATTATGTAATCGTTGGTGTGTTTAAAGGTCGCCCCAATTCAGAGCGCTTTAGTATTGGTTTGAACAAAATGTCGTTTACCTCCGATTTCGGCTTCTTAACAGAAAAAAGCCTGTGGTATGTTTACATAGCGCAGACCAGTGATATTAATGAAGCAAAGGCTGAACGCGATAAGTATAGGAAGTTGACAATTTTCAGAGATGCATGGTTGCTAACAGTACACAAGTAAGAAAAATGAAATGTCCTTCAATAATTCATATTCAAAGGTACCTTAATTGCGTGAAGACCATTGACTATAAAAATAGATATTGATAGATGAAATACTTTCTTCGATTGATATGCATCCTTGCTACACTGAGTTCGTTTGCTCAGGCGCCTGTTATCAATGAAGTAAGGCCGCTAAATGCAGGGCCTAATCAGAAAGTCGTGATTACAGGAAACGGCTTTAGTACTGACACCTCAAAGCTGAAGGTATGGTTTGATCATGTGAAAGGAAAGGTAACAGCCTCTACAATTTATTCACTAGAAGTTCAAGTACCGGCACAGGCGCGTTTCTCAAATTTAGAAGTCATTAACTTAGGCAATAACCTCTCAGCAAAATCAAAATTGAAGTTTCTTCCAAGCTATGGAGGGGTTCAATTCGATGTTGCAAAAACGGCAATAGGTTTTACTAATTCCGATCCCAGTTTTGAGATGTTTGATGTTGCCGGAAGTGATCTGGATTTAGACGGCAAGCCTGACTTGGTTGCTACTCGAGGGGGGCCGGCAATCTCGGCAGCGACTGATTTGTTTATTTTTCGGAACACTACCATAGGCAGCGGAAATGCAGCCATAACTTTTACAAGGTTTGATAAGACGAGCGCAGGTTTGTCATCGCTGGGTGTAGGTGCACCAACCGTGAATGTTGCTTGTGGTGATCTTAATGGAGATGGTAAGCCCGACATTTTAGCTTCACGGGGAGGGAGCACGCGCAATGAGGTCTTTGTCTTGAAAAACACGAATACCACTGTTGGTACAATGGCATTTGCATCACAAGCAAAACTCTTGCTTGACGTAAGCCAAATTGCTTTTCGAATTTCCATTCGCGATCTGAATGGGGACGGTAAGCCTGAAGTGATCGTCAGTAATTCATTTGACGATTTGAATGCTGCCACAGACAATCAGATTTATATTTTCCCAAATCAAAGCACCTTAAGCACCATTTCATTTGGTACGCCAATAAAACTGAACGTTACGGGGGCAAACTCAACTTATGGTTTAGAAGTGCAAGACCTTGACGGAGACTCGAGACCGGATATTATAGTTAATCAATTTCAAGATCCCGATGTTTTTATTTTCAGAAACACGAGTACGGGAAACATCAGTTTTGACCCCGTACAAAAGGTGATTGCAGCAGGAAAATTCATTCAAATAATTTCCTCTGATTTAAACAATGACGGCCTGCTGGATCTTATCGCCACAGCCACGCTCGACAACAACATGCAGATTTGGATCAATAAATCTACACCGGGAACTATTTCATTTAATGCATCTCAAACTTTGACTACTTCGAAAGGCCCCTGGGGTGTTGATGTAAGTGATATTGATGGAGATGGAGATGCGGATATAATTGTGGCAAATAAAAATGCAGCTACACCTGACCTTACCGATGTTAAAATGAACATCTTCAGGCAGGACGCTTCTCTTTCTTTTACCAGACTTGATTTTACCACGACATCACCTACCAGAAATCTGAGAGTGGGGGATTTCGATGGCGATGGCAAACCCGATATAGCCTTCACCGCGTTTGCGGTGCAAGCCGGGCAACAGTTTACCATGAATGTGCTTCGCAATGCGAATTGTTGGAAGCCTGTCATCACCGGCTCATCAACAACGATATGCTCAGGACAAACAATACCATTGCAAACTCAACCCGCATTGGGCGCATCTTTCAGTTGGTCGCCTCAATCAAGCGCAACAAACTCATTGAACGCAACCGCTGCTGGGACTTACACAGTAACTCTTACGGGGACGGTCGATACAGGGTGTATAAATACTTCTCCTGGTTATACACTTACACAAGATGTAAACACTTTTCCCTCCGATCCGGTAATAAGTAATAACGTTCCATGTTTGAATTCTTCCCTTAATTTGTCAACTGCGGCAGTGGCGACTGCAACGTATCAATGGACAGGCCCAAATAATTTTTCATCGACCCAGCAAAACCCAACGATAGCACCCGTTCAACAGCAGAGTGCAGGTAATTACAATTTACAAGTTACTTTGAGTAACGGATGCCAAAGTAATGTTGTAACGAAACTTCTTGATGTTGCCTCGGTGCCGGTGCTTCCGGTAACTGCTACACCATCAGCCACGGGTTGCACAGGGGGAAACATAACGTTGAGCGTGACTGGCTCTGGCTACACTTTTCAATGGAATAAGGATGGTAGTGCAATTGGTGGTCAAACAGGCACATCGCTTTCGCTTACCTCTTTAGCTGCGGCTAATGAAGGTGATTATAGTGTGTCGGTAACAAGCACAGCAAACTCATGCACGCAAGAGACTGCCAAAACTACGGTGAGAGTATTGTCTGCACCTGTTCCTGGTTTTTCATTCTCCAATCCTCAGTGCAAAGGTCAGTCAATTTCTTTTGCAGATCAGTCAACATTTGATAGCCGAGGTACCTTAACTTACAAATGGACATTCGATGGAGTGAATATTTCGAGTCTTCAAAACCCATCCTTCACTTATAACACGGCAAATAGTTATAGCCCCAATTTATTGGTGAGCTATGGAGGCGCATGCCCGAATAATGTGGCAAAGCCATTGACTGTGAATGCACCTGTTGTGCCCAAAATTCAGACGACAGCAAACCCCATTTGTGTAGGCGACCAAACTACGCTTTCTGTTACAGGAAATTTCAATTCTTTTAACTGGGTAGGAGTAAGCGGAACAACTTCGAGTGTTGCTATTACCCAACCGGCATTGTATAAAGTAAACACCGTAGATGCGAATGGATGCGCTTCCAAGGATTCCCTTACCATCAACTTAAAGCCAACGCTCTCATTAGTGGCAACCGCTAAGCGAACTGCCATAAGTGTAGGCGACACTACGCAGTTAATTGCCACTGCAGGGGCTGATAGTTACTTGTGGTCACCGGGAAAAACATTAAATGATTCAATCATTGCAAATCCAATTGCAAAACCTCTGACTACTACGGCCTATATCGTTGTAGGAAAAAAAACGGGGTTCTGCAATGCAAGTGATACCGTAACTGTCAATGTCGATACAGGTGGGGCTGTAATTAAACCGCCCGTACTTTTTTCACCTAATGGCGATACAATAAATGACACATGGCAGATTCCTGACGCGACCAATTACCCTGATTGGATCATGACGATTTACGATGGACACGGTAGTAAAATTTATCAGCAGAAGGGATATAACTCCACGAATGCGTGGGACGGAAATTTCAGTGGAAAAGCTTCACCAGACGGAACCTATTTTTATGTTTTCAGCAATTCAAAAGACAAACCCGCAACAGGCAGTGTTTTAGTTGTTAGATAAAAGAAGATGATAACATATACAGTGAAGGTTTACAGAAGGCTAATTCTCTTTCTAGGCTTGTTCATTTTTTCCACGGCCTTATTTGCGCAGACTTGTAAGCCTGTGGGTGGCGCATGTCCGGCATCGGCAGGAGTTACTTGTTCGTTTGCAGCTACCATAGAAAAAGGATGTAACTGCTACGATGGTGTAGACAACGATGGCGATGGAAAAATAGACGGAGCAGATACTGATTGCGCTTCCTACCTCGGGTTGACATTTGTGGGATCTGGTTCAACTTGTACTCTACCTCCTCCCGGAAATATCAATTCCATATTTACTGGTGTTGCGAACGTTGCCGCTGCGGCACAAAACACAGCCGATACGCCTGCCCACGTTGCTGTAGGTGATATGAATGGTGATGGTGTACCAGATGCTTGTGTTACTTCAAAATGGAATAGTACTATTCAAGTAGTAGCAACTGCCACTGCGAGTGGGTTCAGTCCTGGAGATATTATGGGTGACTGGAGAACTCCTGGCAAAAATATTTTTCCAACGAAAGGAGCAGATTGGACTTTCGAGCACGAAATGGCGATAGCGGATATCGATAAAGATGGTATCGGGGAAATGTTTACAATAGCCTCCAAGCGCCCGGGTGGCCCCAATAGCCCCCCAGAACAATTTGTATTATGTGGGTTCAAATACGCAAACAACAGTCTTATTCCTTTATGGAATGCAGTGGATTTAGGAGTCAACAGACCCGGTAATCCAGGCCTAGCAGATTTTGACGGTGACGGCAAAGCCGAAGTCTACATTCGTAACAAGATTTTTGCTGCCGAATCAGGCGCCTTGCTGGCCGATGGCGGAGGGAATTGGCTAACTGCAATCAACACGGGGTCTGTGGCGGTTAACATTACTGGCGACAGCAAACTTGAGTTGGTGTGTGGTAACCTTATCTATACCGTTCCAAGCCTTGCTTCGCGTACGCTTCAAGTGCTTACGGTTTATAAGGATATGAACGTAGACTTTCCTGCGACTAAATTCTATCCTAAAGGTTACAATGACGTCAATGAATATGGAATAACACAGGCAAGTACAACCAGTGTCGCTGACTTTGATGCGGATGGTTTTGTAGATGTGTTCATCACCGGAGCTGTTAACTGTTCAGGCAATGAGGGTGCACCATGCGGCACCAACAGGACAACTATTTTTTACTGGAACGTTCAAAAAAATACCCTTCAAACATATCAACCCCCAGATGGTACCTATGCGCTTGGTTGGAATTGGGGAACAGGCCGCATCAATCTATATGACGTCTATCCGAATCATGGACATCTTGAAGCATTATTCACCGCGGGGAATAAAGTCTTCTGTTTAGACGAAGCTACTTTTACTACGGGAAACCCGCTTTGGGTTCGCACTACAAATGATGCTTTGTCCGGGATCCTAAGTCTTACCTGTTATGATTTTAATAATGATGGTAATCCTGAGGTAGTTTACCGAGACACGCAACAGTTGATAGTCTGCGATGGACAGACGGGTGCGACAACCATATTTGCATCAACCTGCCAGTCGCACACAATGACCGAAGGCCCGATCATTGCTGACGTAAATGGTGATGGAGCTACGGATATCTGCATCACTTGTTACACAAATACGGGTGCATTCGACATTAACAAGAGTACTCCTCAGCAACAGTCGCTGGGGCAGCTTCACGTTTACTACACCAACTCAAGCAGCTGGCTTCCCACACGGAAAGTATGGAATCAACATCCCTATTTTGTCACTAATATTCTAGACAACCTTCAGTTACCTACTACTCAGATAAGTCAGGATCTTGTCTTTGGCACTGGTGCTTGTCCTAACGGAGTTCAAGGCCCGCAGATGCCCCTCAATCTTTTCATGGACCAAGTGCCACATCTCAGCGCCAGCGGCTGTCCTGAATTTCCAGCGCCTGACCTTGCATTTTATGGGGATACTCCAAGCCCGGCCTGTGATGCCAATCCGGCTCTAGCCGGATGTGACACCAACGGGGATGGCAGTTACTTACCTACTGTTAAGATTACGCCCCCCATTTGCGGTAACCTTGGTATAACCGCACAGTTCAATATTGTAAACAATGGCGATCTTGCCATTACCGATAATATTCCTATAAGCTTTTTCAATGGTGATCCTACTGTAGGAACCTCTGCCGTGAGGCTTTACAACACGACAATGAACGTTACCAACTTAGGAATCGGTCAAACTTATACTTCACCCATTTATACCTTCAATGGGCCTGGCAGTACGTTTACGCTTTATGCGGTAATTTATAATGATGGTAGTGTATTGCCCATTGTGCTGACGGGATCAAGTACAAAAGAGTGCACCATCTCAAATAACATATACTCTACCGTTATTTCACCTTCTCCTTTTACGGTTACTACAGAAACGGTTCAAGATAATTTGAATTGTCCGCCCTATGCGGCCGCCACTAACAACGGACAATTGCGCTCTCGAATTTACATTAATGGGGTAGAGCAAGTCGATTATAGCCCATATGCTTTTCAGTGGTATGATGCCAGCTCAAATCCGATATCAGGGGCTACTTTATATAACCTGTCAAATCTTGATCAGGGTACATATTATGTTAAAGTTACTAACACCCAGAAAGGATGTAGCAGTGCCTTAGTTCCTGGAACAATAACCAGAGCCAATCCGGCTTTCCCCGGTTTTACAATTACAAAGATTTCTGATCAGACCCTTTGTTCACCTGCGAATGGCGAACTCGTAGTAGCTCCCGTAGATGGCTCTACTGGTTACACCTACACTTGGCTCGACAATGCACTTAACCCTATTGGTGTAAGCGGAGCAGATGCAAAGAATCTGCTAAAAGGTAATTATGTAGTTCAGATTACACGGGGCACTTGTACCAATCCTGTCAGTCCTCCACCAAGCTTCGTTGATGGTCCTAAATACCCGGATGCAACGGCAACAACTCTTGCCAATGTAGTTGACTGCCTTAACCCAAATAGCGGATCAGTTACTTCAGATGCAATCTTTAACGGTACCGTTCAGAACCCAGCCGGCTACACCTTCAATTGGTATTTCTATAATTTTGCTACAAGCACGAGAGGTAGTCTTTTGCCAGCTGGTAATGGTACCGGCCAGACACGAACGGGTTTAGCCGCAGGTTATTATCAAGTGGTAGTTACAGACAACACTACTAAGTGTGATGCCACCTCAGCACCTCTTGCGCAGGTGACCACGAGTACGGTCTTACCAACAGCTGCAATTTCTCAAGTTGCTCCCCAGACTTCTTGCGACCCCAATCAGCCGAATGGCATCTTAACAGCTGCTGGTACTGCAGCCGGCTATTCGAATCCTACTGATTTTAAGTTTGAATGGTTTAGGGGAGACAATACTTTGGCTGCCAACTTAATTCCTATTGCAGGCGGGCCTGAAACACTTTCGGGAGCAAAAGGAGAGACCCTCAACAAAGCAAAAGGTGGTGGAATAATCTATACAGTAAGGGTTACTACTCCGCTCAACTGTTCAGCTACAAACAAGCTTACTTTGATAGAAGATGTAAATACGCCCGTGCTGACCTTAGCGCAGTCACCTAATTCAATCTGCGATGTTGCCAAAACAAACCCTGCTATTGCTTACAACGGTTCAATAACCGCTACTGTAACGTTTACGCAAGGGGGAGTTACGAATACTATAACTCTGCCCGATCCTAATTATACCTTCAACTGGTATGACGGAACTACTACAACTACGGCTCATAACCCGGCTACTTCTGGCGGGCCAACCCTTTCGGGATTAAAAGATGCAGACTATACCGCTACTGTTACGCGAACAGACCTCTTCTGTACTTCGGTGCCGCAGACAAAAACCGTTTTAAAGACTACGGTGCAACCTTTATTAAGCCCTACATCAACAGGCTCTAACAATTGTGATCCTGCTCTAACTCCTGACGGAACAGTCACTGTTGCTATTACCAATACTCAAGCGGGGCACAATTATACTTACCAATGGTACAAAGGTAATTCTGTTGTACCGGCAAATGCCTTAGGTGCAGCAAACAATGGAACTTCCGCTACAGCGATAAAAGTAGGGGGGCCGGTGGGTTCACCGAATCCTTATACGGTTTATGTACTTGACCAAACATCAGGTTGCGATAATACAACCACGCAAACAGTTTCGGATGTGAGTGTTATACCAGTGCTTTCAACCTCCACAACACCAAATTCAATTTGCTCGCCCGCTTCTAGTTTTAATGGGAGTATGACAGCAACCGTAACTAATTTACTGTCGCCTCCATACACAATTGCAGATTACTCATTTGCGTGGTACGATGGTGGCACAACAGCCGTGCCTCATAATCCGGCTACTACGGGTGTAACCATTTCGGGATTGGATGTCGGAACGTACTCGGTTACCGGAAAGAACACTAAGACCGGATGTATTTCATCATTGTACACCAATCAGGTGATCACTGCCAAAGTATTCCCTGCATTATTACCCGCATCAACAGGATCGAATAATTGTGATCCTGCGCTGACGCCTGACGGAACAGTAAGTTATTCTGTTACTAACACTGCTCAATCTGCCGGGCCATTTACTCAACAATGGTATACGGGTAGTGGTGATCCGATAGCAAATGGATTGCCCATCCTGCCTGCTGGGAATAACGGGACTCAAGTAACTGCAATCAAAGTTGGTGGTCCAACGGGCGCACCAAAATCTTACACTGTTCTCGTTACAAATTCTTCAACGGGATGTACAAACTACACAACCGCCTCCGTTCCAGATAATAGTATTGTTCCTATTCTATCCACTTCAACTACCCCTAATTCAGTCTGCGATCCAGCTTTGGGTTATCAGGGTACGATGACAGTAACCGTCACCAACATTCCGGTAAATCCACCTTACACTATTGCCGATTATACTTTCGTTTGGAAAAATTCAGTAGGAGTGGTTGTTCCAGATCCTACACCAGGGACACCAACAGTATTAGATAAACTTGCCGATGGATCTTATTCTGTTGTTGGCACAAACACACAAACAGGTTGTGTTTCAGCTTCATTTGCAAACACTGTTAGTAACAATAGGGTGTTCCCTTCGCTTACTCCTTCAGCTACCGGTTCAAACAATTGCGACAATACGCTTACCCCTGATGGCACTGTTTCTGTTTCTGCAGCTGGAACAGCTGGTCCTTATGCTTACCAATGGTATGTGGGCAGTGGAGATCCAATAGCCGGTGGTTTTCCTACCGTTCCAACCGCTCCAAACAATGGTAAATCAGCGACTGCAATTCAACTTGGCGGACCGACTGGGGCCCCTCATTCTTACACAGCTCTTGTTACTGACACCCCAACTGGTTGTACCGCTTTTGCAACAGCCGTAGTTGCTGACTTAAGCGTGTCACCCATTTTGTTGACGAGCACTCAGCCGAATGATATCTGTAGCCCTGCCACTAGTTTTGCCGGAAGTATGACCGTGTCTCTCTCCAATGCACAAGCGGTTGGTGCTTTTCCTGCCGACTATGTATTCACATGGTATGATGGTAATACAACAGGCGTGCAACATAATCCTCAGCCAGCGCCAACATCTACTGTAACACTTCCTAAGTTGGATGCAGGAACCTATTCTGTAACAGGCAAGAATACCAAGACCGGATGTATTTCAGTTCTGGCCACAGACATGGTTCAAGATCAAAAGATTAATCCTGCCCTTCAACTTTCCACAACAGGCTCTCATAATTGTACCAACGCAGTTGCTTCGGATGGAACGGCTACAGCCACTGTTACCAATGCAGGTGCTGACAATTTCAATTTCGTTTGGGTTGAAGTAGCGCCAACAACCGCTATCAACGGAACCAATAATAACATTACCAATAATGCTGTTACTGCTACAGCTATAAAATTGGGTGGACCAACCAATGCCCCAAACTCTTATCAAGTTACAGTTACCAACACTCGATCAGGATGTGTCACCAGTAACACTGCTCAGGTTTCCGACTTAAGTCAGAAGCCGACATTCAATTTTGCAGCGACTGATAATTCTGTTTGTACAAACGTCTTAGGAATTCCTTTCAACGGCCACGTAGACGCTTCCGGCATAGCTCATCCTCAACTTGCAGGAAGTACTATCACTTATACATGGTACAATGCAGATCCTGTCACGTCAGCGCTTATACTTCCTGCAGATCATACAGATGCCAACCAGGCGGTAGTAACTGATTCATGGAACGCGTTAGGAAAAGGAAAATATGCTGCAACTGTCACAATCACATCGGTAGACTGTACATCTGATCCTTTGATTGTTGATGTAAAGGATGTGCCAGTGTTGCCAGCATTTACTGTCACGCCAACACCTTCAACGAACTGCCCCGGAGGCGCTGATAACGGAAGCATCTCAGCGACCGTCAACAATGCGGGGGGAAACACATTCACTTTCGATTGGCACAAAGGAAACTTAGTGACAGATCCAGCAGTGGGGTCAGTAGACGCTTCACCAACTACAACTATTTCAAACCAGAAAGGAGCCCAGAACTACACCGTTCAGGCTACCAACAACCAGACTGGATGTAAAGCTAATTTCACTCAGGCGCTAGCTGACAATAGTGTCAAGCCAACATTTACTTTGACGATCGTTGACAATGACAAATGCGTTGCACCGGAAGACGGAAGCGCTACTGTAGCTGGTCTTACTGATCCGAATGCACTGGGTGGAGATACATATACGGTGTCCTTCACTTCTACAGTTTCAGCACCGCAGACCGGTGCTTCGATGGCGTACCTAATTCAACCAGCGAGTTTTGCCACAGCTACGGTTAAGAATGATCGACTGGGTTGTACCTCTGCTCCAGTCACTCAAGAAATTAAAGAGTTACTAACCTATCCTACGATTACTACTTCGGTAGTGAACTCAACGAACTGTGCTGGTGGAGCACCGAATGGCTCAGCAACTGTGACAGCAGTACTTCCTGCTGACACGTATGAGTATCGTTGGTACGCGGGAAATTCAGTGGGTGCGCCTGGAACGGAGATTAACGGAGCTGCACCAACAGGAATTGCAGGCATTTCTGGAAAGCAAGGGGCAGCAGACTTTACTGTAGAAGTTAATCTTACCTCCACCGGGTGTAGAGGATCGAAGACTGTTACAATTCAAGATGTGAGCCAACTGCCATTGATCACTCCGTTGAGCTCAACTCCAAATCAAAATTGTACCGCTCCATTTAACGGAACGGCATTTGTGGATGCTGTTACACCATTCACTTATCGTGGAACAACGATCACGAGTCCTTATACAGGATTTACGCTTACTTGGTCTGGCGGAACGGTTGGCCCTGCCGATAAGATCACCGCACTCATTGCAGGTAATTATACGTTACAAGTAAAAGCAATTGCAGGCAACACAGTGACGAACAACAACGACAACTGTATTTCGAATCTTGCTACAGTTACGATAAATGATAACTTAACTTATCCAGTGATATCGGTAACAGTTACCGATCAAACTTCATGCAGTGGCACACCCAATGGAAAATTGGCGGCATCATCTCCGGGTGTAAGCTATGCGTGGTTCGATGGTATTGGTACTGGTGGTGCAGCGCATGCGCAAACGGCAGCTAATTCAGGAATTATAGATCAGCTTGCCTCTGGAGATTACACCATTCAGGTAACTGATAATGTAACAAGGTGCGTCAGTACTGAATCTGACTTTGTGCCCAATAATATTGTGAACCCCTCGCTTTCCTTTATGGGAGTCAGCCCCGTAACTAAGTGCAACGCTCCGGATGGCTCAGCGACTGCATCAATTGCTAACCTGTCCGCTCCCACAATGTATGACATACATTACGTTTACACTTCCACGCTTAGTGGTGCAGCATACCCAACTGATCCAACTGAAATAAAACCGCCTCCCTTCGACCCTGCTAATCATACCTATACCAGCCTGATTAATCAGGCGATTGTTCCGGCTCCTTACACCGGAATGATGCCAGGCTACCTTACCGCATTGGTCGTTGATAAAAATACGATGTGCGAGTCGACTCCTGTCACTCAGCAGATCATTGATAATACTCAAAAAAGTACTATAACCGTTATTACTCATGCGGTACCAGGAGCTTGCGGAGGTGGGAATGGCGGCATGGATCCAACGGTCTTGCCCGGAGCTGTTTACACTTACCATTGGTATACAGGTTCGCCCAATAATCCTACTGCGCCTATTAACTTTTTCACCAACCCTCCTTCGTTTGCCGGCCCTGAGATATATGGCGATGGAAGGCAAAATCTTGGTATCACAGGAGGTGATCTTACTATTGGCGCAGGAACCTACACGCTTGTAGTGTTCGATCCAGATGGTTGCGGAACTTATCACACAGATAACGTTCCAACAGCTAGTGCACCGACATTTACCATTGCCCCCACAGATATTACAAGATGTGATGTGCCAAATGGTAAACTAGATGTTCAGGTGACAACTGGAGTGAACGTAAACGGGTATTCCATTAAGATTTTTTTAGGTAATGATGCAACCGGAACATTGTTGACACAAAATGCCGGTCCGCCTTTTCCTTTGGCGCCAACACCCGTTTTGAGTACAGCCGCTACGCTATCGGCAGCAACGTATTTTGTCGAGGTAACAGATGAAGATTTTCCCGCCTGTCCGATGGGTAGAAACCAGGTGTTAATAAATAAAGTATTGCCTCCATCAATTACAATTGATCAAATCGTTGCTAACACTTCGTGCGACCCAAATACATCCGCTGATGGAAAAGTACAGCTAACTGTAAATAGTGATGCAAGCGATGCGCAAGCCAAGTTGTACTACGTCTCAAATATCAATCCGTTACCTGTAGGATTTGTCCTGAATCCTGCCCCTGGAAATTTAATTGGGACGGGTGCTTCTGGGCAAACAACCGGTTTGATGAATGGGTTTGAGCCGCAAGCAACAGTACCTTCTTACACAATTACGGTGACTGATGATAACAGTAAATGCACAACTGATGCAGTCGTAATCATCCCTGATCAGCAAGCTGTTCCCAGCCCATTAACGGTAGTTCCTTCACCTGAGTCAGTGTGTACCCCTTCATCGAATGGAAGTGCATTAGCTTCCGTTGCGCCTGATCCAGTAACAGAGTATGACTTTGAGTGGTACAGCGATAATGCTCTGGCAAGTATTGTTAACGATGGAATAGCCGTTCCCAAACCAGGCAATGGCTTGGGCACCGGTGGAGAATTATTGAATCAAGGTAAAATTGTGGCTCCGGCTGTCTGGCCTATGGGAGCAACCGGACTGAGTAGCGGTGATCGGATATTTTACGTGCGAGGAAAGAAGAATGCGACAGCTGCGTCAGGCGTAGGTTGTTATACGCAGGTTGTGCAAGTCACAATTCAAGATCAACATGTCGCTCCAACGATGACGCTCACTTCAATACCCAACACTTCATGCGATCCAGCCATAGGTGAGGGAAGTATTTCAATCAACACGGTTACGAATAGTGGCGTGCCCGCAGTAAGTGGCGCAACCTATACTTACATTTTTGATCCCTTGGGAGCAGCAACAACTCATCCGAATCGACCAGGGGCGGCTCCGCTTGAGTACACCTCCGTTTTGGATAACACCTGGACAATGAGAGCAACCAATGACGTAAATGGTTGTAAGATTGAAAGCAATGTTACCATTGCCCCCTCTAAGTTTTCTATGACGATAACTGCGTTCACATCGCAGGATAAACTCATGTGCAATCCCGATGGATCAATCAACGTAACACAGATCATTACCGACCGTACGCTGACAGGTCAGGCTAATGTTAATTATGCACCTGCGATTGCACCAACACTGGCAAACAATTTTGACTTCCGATGGTTCAGAACTACCGCGCCAACCGGTTTTGTTGATCCGTCTGCGTTGACAGATGGAGCAGCAACTGTAATTCCCGGAGAACAGCTGACTGATGGAGCAGGAGCGGGTCAGTATCCAACTATGGGCTCTGGTTTGTTCTATGTTATTGCGAAGCACAAATCTGCAGCAGGCGATTTGATTGGGCAGGGGTGCACTACTCCTCCGATTCAAGTCAATATTAATGACAAACACGTCAACCCCACTGTTACTCTTGTACCTTTCAGCGATACTTCCTGTAACCTTGCAGCAGGATTTGAAGGATCAATCGATGTAACCATCAGCGATGCTTCTGTCACAATACCTGCGTCAACGCCATACAATTACAATTATGGTTGGGTAGTCACGAGCACGACCACTCCGGTTGTCGCCAATCCATACGTCAACGGAACTACTACGTTTGCTAATCTGCAGGACGGAGACTATACATTGACAGCAACCAACAATATGACTGGTTGCGCGACTACATCGAACACAACCATAATTAAGAATGTAACACCTGTATTTGTTAACAACTTCACGATCACTCCTCAGTTGATTTGCAATAATAGTGGAGATATTCAGATCACAGGGATTACTTACAAAGACAGATTCGGAAATCCTCAGCCAGCGCCTGTTGTGGATTTCTCATTCACTTGGACGAGGCCTGTTGTTGGTACAGTAGGTAATGCATCAGCCCTTTTGAACACTGCGAGTTATCCAGGAATTAGTGCTGATGTTTATTCGGTTACTGCAAAGAGGATCGCAAACTCTCCAGGTAATGGATGTATTTCAGCGCCTATCAATATTGAGATTCAGGACAAGAGTGTAAAACCTGTACCGTCCCTCACAGTGCTTAGCAATACATCTTGCAACAGTATGGCGCCTGGCGAAGGAGAAATCAAGATAAACGTAAACGATGCTACACCAGCTCCAAACAATGGAGGCACGTACACATATACTTGGAATACACTTCCTCCAACCCAAGTGATCCCCGCTGCTAACCCCGGAGCAAACGATGGTGATGGTGACGGAACGGATGGTGACGAAGACAATCCAAAGCTGCTTCTTGACGGTGCCTACAATCTCACCATTAAAAATAATTTAACTGGTTGCACAGTTGTTGCAAATACAACGATTCTTAAAAATTCTGTGCCTGTATTTGTGCAGACAGTGAATGCAACAGATCAGATATCCTGTGCTGCTATTGGCGATGGAAGTCTTACGGTAGCCAAAGTTTCTGTAAATGATCGTGCTGGAACGAGCACAGATTATGTTCCACCGCCTCCGGGAGCGGGCCAAGGTAATATTACTGACTTCGACTTCGATTGGACGAGAGCCGGTGTTGGCCCTCAAACAACAACCGGAGTTGGCGGAAACGTTCTCAATTCTGGTAACTATAATATTGGAGCCTTGGGCGGAACAGGAATTGGTGCTGGCTCTTACACAGTAACTGCCATCAGAACAACTGGATCACCCGGTAATGGATGTAAATCAGCGGCATTCCCCGTAACAATCAAGGACAAGCGCATCAATCCAGTGATTACGTTGACTCCGTTCTCAAATACATCTTGCAACATAGCTTTTGAAGGAGAGATAAAGGTGAAGGTCACAGATGCCACCACTTTTACACCTGTACCTGCAGGTGGGTTTACGTTCAATTATAGTTGGACAGCGTCTGCGGGTGTGACCGCACCCGGAGCTTCAGCCGGCAATAATGGAAACGAAGTGAACGATGGCGCAGGACCGGATCAGGATTTCCTTGTCGGTCAGCAAGATGGTACATATAATCTGACAGCGGTCAATCCATCGACTCAATGTCAAACCACAGCCTCAACTGTCATCACTAAAAATGCTACTCCAGTTTTTGTTCAAAATGTTTCTGTTGTTGATCAGATTGTGTGTACACCCGATGGAAGTTTAACTATTGCTAAAGTCACTCTTAATGATCGCACTGGCACAACTACCACTTTTGATAACACAACAGTACCAGCGTTGCTGACCGACTTTCAATTCGAGTGGACAAGGCCTGCGGACGCACACATAGAAGTCATGAACAGCGGTGTTGCTCCGGCTGGGGCTACGTTGAACGCAGGTAACTATGATGCAGCTTTCGCCTCTCAGCCTTTTGGGGCAGGAACTTACACTGTAGTTGCAAGAAGAAAAGCAGGAAGCCCCGGTGCCAATTGTGCCTCAGCGCCTTATACAATTGTACTCCAAGACAAGTCGACTAAACCGGTAGTAGCCCTTTCACCATTTGCCAATACTTCGTGCTCAGGTGTGTTTGAAGGGGAAATTGAGGTTAGGGTTACGGATGCAACTGCGAATAACGTTGCTCATACTTTCGTTACTCCATACGCTTATACATATAACTGGACCGTGTCAGCCACACCGGCAGTGATCAATGGAGTGGTGGCTGGAACAAATGATGGCGATGGAAGTGGCGCAGATGGAGACGGTGATAACCCTAAGGTGCTTCAAGACGGTAACTACACTGTTTCAGTGACGAATACACAGACGGGTTGTGTGTCTACAGGCTCGACAACGATCTTCAAAAATTCAACGCCCGTGTTCACACAGCTGGTTACGCCTACAGATCAGGTACTGTGTACTGCTGACGGGAAATTAGTAGTTAACCAGGTGAAGGTCATCGATCGCAATGGAGTTACCAAATTGAGCGGAGTAGATTTTCCTATCGCAGACTTCGTATTTACATATGATCGCAGTGCCGTTGGTACAACGGTGCTTGGCCCCAATTCCCCTTCTACACTGTTAGACAACACTAACTACGGTACTATCGGGTTCGGAACTTATTTTGTCACGGCTACGCGTAACAGTGGAAGCCCAGGAGCGGGTTGTTCCGCGGCACCTTACAAAGTTGATATTTTGGACAAGAGGATTTTACCTTCGGTCTCTCTAACTCCATTGGCGAACACCTCGTGCGATCCGGCTTTCTTTGAAGGAGAGATCAAGGTGAAGGTTACGGATGCATCAGTGAATATACCGGCACCATTAACCGGAATACCATTTACTTATGATTATACATGGCCAACTGCAGTCACAGCCATTGCCGCTTCTGCTGGAAATGATGGCGATGGTTTTGGAGGCGGTGAAAATGACGGAGCAGGGATAGACAACGACAACGATCATCCGAAAGGATTGAAAGATGGGAACTTTATAGTAACAGTAACGAACGCAGTCACCGGATGTTCATCAGACGGCAGCACAACTATTTTCAAGAATGGAACACCTGTATTCACTCAGTTGGTCGTGTCAACCGCGCAAGTTTTGTGCAAGCCGGACGGAAAACTGGAAGTGAAAGAAGTGAAGATCATTGACAGGAATGGGGTTACTCAAAGTAATTTGAATACGCCTCCTGATTTTCCTCTTACTGATTTTGTTTTCACGTACGATCGCGTGATTGCCGGGGTGACTACCAATGTGCTCACTAATTCGGTAAATGCATTCCTTGACAATACCAATTACAACAACCCACCAATTCCTCCTGGGGTTGGTTTTGGAACATACTATGTCACGACTACTCGGAAGGTCGGATTTCCCGGAAAGGAGTGTTCATCCGCTCCATATCGAATTGACATTGATGACCAGCGTTTATATCCGAAAGTTGCATTCACATCTTTAGCTAACTCGGCCTGCAATGTGGCCAAAGCTAACGGATCGGTGACTGCGATTGCATCTGAGCAAAATGGAGCGCAAACAGATCCTTATACATTTGCATGGACACTTAATGGTACCCCCGTTGCATCTGTGCTCCCAGTTCCTCCAATCCAAACAGATGCCACACCTCAGAGTGTACTTACCAATGCTTTGGACGGGGCATACATTGTCACCGCAACCAACACCAACACGGGTTGCCCGTTTGATGCGAGCTTCAATTTGCTGCTCGATCAAACCAGAAGTACACCTAACATTATTGATGTTGCTACTTTAGATCCAAAGGATTGTAACCCTACAGCAGGGGCAGAAGTGACAAAGATCACATTGGGAAGTACTTTCAATTCATCACTGCAACCTCCACAAATTCCACCGAACAACGAGGTGACAGGAGCAGCCCTTGGACCTCCGCGCTTTATTTACACATGGTATGAAGGTACACTATCGAATCAATTGGCTCCGACACTGCCTTGTATTGGCCCACTGCCCAACAGCTGCAACACAGCAACAGTAGGGTTATTGCCTGGCGACCACTTTGTTAAAGTAATCGACACGCAAACAGATTGTCAATCGGGACCGAAACAGTTTGTTATTAAAACAGACAATATTATTTACCCGGTAGCTGCAATTACACAGACAGTGAAGCAGATCAGTTGTATTGCAACCACAGGCACTGGCGAACTACAGGCCACAGCTATCGAGCAAGATGGTACAACTGGCACTTACACATTCGCGTGGTATCCATCTCTTGATCTTACAGGAACAGCCTTTGCGCCTCCAACAGCTCCGTCATCCACCAACAATCCGAATTTGCTGCAGAAATTAGTGGTTGGCGATTATTCGATTCAAGTGACGAACACGGTTACTTCATGTACAGCATCAGCAATATTCATCATACCTGACGATTCACCTTTGTTTATACCTGCGATATCCACTGGCTCTTCACCTCAGACATTTTGCGTTGGAAATGATGGAGATGCTCAAGTGCGAATTTTGTTGGATCCGGCTTATCCGCTATTGCCATACGATAACACAGCTTTCATTACGGATTTGTATAAGACCTCAAAACCCAACCTGAGCAACCCACCCGATGTGCAAGCGAATATTCCATTTATCGTTACAGGTTCGCCTTCTACTATAACTTATGACGTGCCTCAATTAGTGAGCGGCACTTACACCTTCCGCGTTACAGACAAGAACACGGGCTGCGTCCGCACGGATTCAGTGGCTGTGAAACTTCAACAAACCAAACCGGTGATTGTAATTGTTCAGGATAATCCGATGACCAATTGTGATCCTGTTATTGCCAATGGCCAGCTTTCATCAACAGCCGATGGAAAAGTGCAGGGCTATAATTTTGATTGGTACGCAGGGGCAGCAGCTTCTGGTTCGATATTGCAAAATGACAACAAGTTGATCGGTCAGCAGGCAGGATCGTACACCGTAAGAGGTACTAATAACCTGACCGGCTGCTTTGACGACAAGACAGGCAAAATAGATGATGCAACTGTTAAACCCCCAGTGCCAATAGCCGTTGTTTTACACGATCAAACGCGTTGCATTTTACCTCACAATGGCGAAGTCGCAGCAAGCGTGGGTGGCGTGACTATCGGCTATTCATTCCAATGGTACAATGGAACCAATACAAAACCGACAGTTGATTTCAGATTTGCTGACTATTTCAGCCTTGATGTAGGAGATTATACTGTGACGGCAACAGATGACGTGACACACTGCGTGTCCCCTCCGGCAACCGTGACAGTAGCAGACAAACGAGTGAAACCCATTTTTGAGGTGGCAGGCACTCCTTCCTATTGCATTGAAGTGGGAAAACCTACAGGTAACGGAACATTTACTGTCACTCAAAAAGTAAGCGTGAATTTCGAGGAGATCAAATGGTCGCTTGCGGGAGATACAACCACTGCCATTGGACTGGGGCCTTACATCGCTGACTTGTTTCCTGGGGATTACCATGTGTTGGTGACCACAAGTGAAAAATGCCAGCATAGTGAAAACGTGAAGATCGAAACGGAGATCAAGCCGTATAATCTAGTCTCTACAAATAATGATGGTCAAAACGATGCGTTCATCATCGACTGCATTTCTAATTTTCCTAACAATAATGTAAAGATTTTCAATCGCAATGGAACGATGGTATATGAGGTGGATGGTTACAATAACCAAACCGTCTTCTTCAGAGGAGTGGGAGAGAAGGGTGTTTATTTAGCGGATAAGGAATTGCCCGAAGGAACTTACTTCTATATTATCGATAAAAAGAATGGAACAAAGCCAAAAACCGGATTCATTGAACTTGTTCGCTGATCATTCATGAATAAATATCTGACTGTACTTTTTCTTAGTGCAAGTTCATTGGTTCATGCACAACAGCGGCCGCTACAGTCATTGTATATGTTCGATCCGTTATTGGTAAATCCCGCATATGCCGGGAGCCAGGTTCAGTTAAGTGCAACAGCCATTTATCGAAATCAGTGGGTGAACTTAGATGGTGCACCTAAGACTTTTACCCAAACGGTTCATTCAGGATTCAGAAAATATAGAGTAGGTCTCGGTTTCATTTTGTCAAACGATCAAATCGGGATTCACAATGATGTGGGGTTTTATGGTGTCTATTCATACAAACTACCAATCAACAAAAAGAAAGGGATGTTATCTTTTGGGCTACAAGGAGGGTTTAATAATCTTCGTTCAAACTATGCACTGTTAGATCCTAAAAATCCTTCTGATCCGTATTTCGGAATGGTATCAAATAAATTCAATCCTAATGTTGGGGCAGGAATTTATTTTCGACAGAGTAATTTTTATGTTGGCTTCTCAGTGCCCTATATTTTAAACAATAAAGTTGTCGGTCTTGAAAATCTTGGAGCTACTGCAAAGCAGCATCGGTATTATTATTTGATGGGAGGGTTTACTCAGAAACTATCTAACATCGTAAAATTTGCTCCTTCCACCCTGATAAAAGTGCAAGACGATGCACCATTTACTTTTGACCTGAATGCCTTCTTGGTGTTTTACGATGCTGTCGGGCTTGGATGCTCATATCGGTTCGGTGACTCAATCATCCCAATGTTTGAATTGCAACTCAATAATAATTTCCATGTAGGCTACGCCTACGATATTACTACTTCAGCATTGAATCAATATTCCAATGGCTCTCATGAGATTATGATAAACTATCGGGTGAAGATTCAAAAGATTCACAAAGGCCTGGAGTGCCCAACCTACTGGTAATATTGGTAAGAGAACAAGGCAACTATTTCCTTCTCCGGCTCGGCACATCTTTTATTGTGCTCTTCCCTTTTTTGCGATCCTGAAGCTTAGTGTCAAAGAGGTAGGCTACTGAAATCCGGATATTATGATTTTTTACTTTCATCGGATCAGAATCTACAAAGCTTATCGGATAATAGCCATCACTCTTTCCAAGATAAGTTTGCGCGATGTTAACGCTCACGCTCGTTACTATTTTTCTAAAACCAATAGGCTCGAAAGCTACCCCCCCGGTAATGTTAATAGCAAATTGATAGCGGTTAGGGCTGCTGATATTCTCTTTATTATCATCGGGGCCACCAGGTCCGCTTTCGAATGATGTGTTGTCGCGGCCAAACAAGGAAGTGTAATTAACGTGGTCAATTTGGTTTTCTAGTAGATAGCTACTTCGAAGGGTGCCTTTGTTGCTCATCCAGTAGCTGATGGTTGGACCACCACCAATAAACCAGTCGTATGCTTTTGTTTTGCCGCCTTTCCCTTTTGATTTTCCGGTCAGGTTTTTGAATTCCAAAATATAAAAAATTGGGAGTTCGATATACTGCATGTGATCAATTATCTTGGCCTCATTGTCAGACCTTGTGGCTCCGTTTGTTCCTTCAATGTGTTTGGTTCGGTAAGCATATAACAGTTGAGCATTGAGGCAAAAGTTTTTGTGCACCCGAATTTGTGCCATGACGCCTGCATCAAAACCCAAGGATAGCTTGGACCTTAAGTCGGAGTTATTAGGCTGGTCAAAGAAAAAGGCTTTTGAAAGTGAGCCGCCAGCCACTGGGCCTACAAAGAGCTGTGCTTTTGCTGACATCAGGTGAAGAACTATTGGGAGCGTTACAATAAATAGTTTTTGCCTCATTTGAGTTAGATCACTGCAGCAATATTAACCTAAAAAAATATTATATCATTTTAAAACGACCCAGCCAAATAACTAATCGAAAAAAAGACGCATCCATCGACAGGAAAGGTCGCGGGCATTTACTTATTCTTTCTTGAATGGAATATAACTGGAATGCTATGAAGAGAATGATTAAGTTGCGATCTTAGATGAATTTTATGCTCATCAAGAACCTCAGATTAGAGAGATTATTCTGGTCTTTATTAATAACCATTTTAGTAGCAAGTGCCCGCCTGGTGAGTGCTCAAAATAACCCTTTGTACAATGGCTACTTCCTTAACTCTTTCATTTACAACCCTGCTGCTGCGGCAACGGATCGCCTTGAAATAAATGCCGGCTATCGCAGACAGTGGTTTGGAATAAAAGGAGCCCCGACAATTTCGTCTCTTACAGTGAATACCCTTATCAACGAAACCCGTGCTGGCATCGGTTTTAGAGTGACCTCCTTTGCAAGAGGATTTCTCAATTCAACAGATGCTTCTGTGTCCTACGCGTATGGCGTTCCGTTGAATAAGGAAAACAGACTTTTCTTCGGCCTTTCAGGGGGAGTATTGACTAATATGCTCAACTTCAGCGATATAACAGCGATTTCTGATCCGGCACTCACTTCTGTCTCTAGTTTGGTGCCAAGCGCTTCGTTTGGTATGTTACTCAAAAATACAAGTGGATTTAATTTTGGAGTGGCCCTTCCTAAGCTGATCTCCACAGAAAAACTCGACTCGAAATATTCTTTCTCTTACTTTGATAATGTAATTGCCACAGCCTCTTTCAGTAAATGGAACCCTAATCCAAAGCCAGTGAAAAAGGTGAAGGGCCGAGTGTACAAGAAGAAAACCACAAACGTGCCACTCGAACTTTTCAGCATCTACCGATATTCTGTTTTCGGAAGTTTAATAGAAGGCACTGCGAAATATAACTTCACCCCTAATATTTGGCTTTCAGCAACTTACCGTCAAAATCAAGGGATTATTCCAGGGTTGGGTATTGTTGCCGACAATTTCTCCTTCAGTTATTTTTATGAACTGGGCGTAGGGGGTGATTTACCGCTGCAAACTCATGAAGTTCTGTTAAACCTTCGATTAGGCAAGGTCAAGAAGTACCGCGATATAAAACCTACCCCACCACCCAGCAAAATTACTACGCAGCCCAATAAAGTAGTTGTCAAGAAAACCGAACCCGTGAAGAAAATAGAGCCGGTGAAGAAGGAACAACCAATTGTTCAGAAGGATACGGTCCATCGCCCAAGGCTCAAGGTAAAAGTCGATTTGCTTGATACCAACGCGGTTCGAGCTGCGCGCGAGGCAGAGGAACGGAAGAAACTGGAGCAGCACATTGATGAACACGCTGAGGGTAAGCATGATGACACCCACGATGCACCCGTAAACCCACGCCACGATTTTGTGAAACGCGGTACACACCATGAAGAATTGGATTTAGCTACCTATGTCATAGCAGGTGCATTCCAGAGCAGGAGTAATGCAGAACATTATGCCAAAACACTGAAATCCATGGGCTATTCTGCAGATTTCGGTCATTTGTCGGTTCGCAACCTTTGGTATGTGTTCATTGCCGAAGAGGCAGATATACCAGAGGCGCGAAAAGAGCGAGATCGGCTACAAAAGAACAGAATATTTAAATCGGTTTGGTTACTCACTGTGCAAGAATAACGATTAAGAATAGTATGAAACTGATCAATAATATAGTCAATGCAATAATTACGTTGTTGACTATTATCTCTCCGTTTTTTGGTTTTGCGCAAGCACCATTTATAAAATCGATCAGCAAAAATTCGGCACGTGCGCAAGAGACGCTGACCCTGCAAGGAATTAATTTCGGTACGAATGCCGCCAACGTTAAGGTAATGTTTGGAAGTGTTGCAGTTACCCCACAAACAATTAGTGACCAACTGATAGAAGTAAATGTGCCGGTAGGCACAGCGTACGAAAACATAAGTGTCATTAACACATCCACCGGCATGAGCGGCTTTTCTCAGAACCCATTTCTATTAAGTTATGGCGGAACCAATCCATTCGATGCAACCAAAATGGCGGGTCAATTTGATTTTGATTCTGAAAGTGAACTTTATGATTTAACGCTGGCGGATTTTGACGGTGATGGCAAGTCAGATGTGGCAACGGCCAATAAATCTTCCGCCAATATCGATGCATTTCGGAACACCAGCGCTCCTGGGTCGGTTTCATTCTCTAAAACTGTTCTATCGACTGGATTCAGCACTACAACTTCACTTCACGTTTCCTCTGGAGACCTAAACGGGGATGGCAAACCCGAGATTCTTGTGACCGAAAATAATGGTTCAAGGATTGTTATTTTTAAAAACACCAGTTCGGGGAGCATGTCGTTTTCAGCGCCTCAATATATTACAGTTGCCGGAGCTAAAACCGCACAAGTCAGGGTAATCGATATTGACTTAAATGGGAAACCCGACTTGGTGATAACCGACCAATCGACAAGCCGCATTTTTGTTGCGCTTAATCAAAGCACATTGTCCACTATTACTTTTGCAGCTGCTACAGCCTTTACTCTGGGGGGCACTAAAGGTGTGGATGGTATTTCAGTAAGCGACCTGGATGGCAACGGACTTCCAGAAATAGTAGCATGTGAATTTAATACGCTTCCCGGAAAAATTTTCATTCTTAAAAACTTAAGCGCCCCCGGGGCCTTGAGTTTTGAAAAACCATTGGAATTTACCGCACCTACGACAGTATCCAATCTTAAAATCGGTGACCTGGATGGAGACTCAAAACCAGATATTGCTGCAACAGCATTATTGGGAGCTGGCGTTTTGATCTTCCAAAATCAGAGTACAGCTTCGGCCGTGCAGTTTACGGCTCTTCCCCTGATAGATGCAAACTTCCAGCCTTGGGGTATTGACTTTGGCGATTTGGATGGCGATGGTAAGGCGGATATAGTTGTGGCTTCCATTGGGCAAAAAGCAGTAACGATTTTAAACAATCAGAGCACACCAGGAAATTTTGTTTTCCAAAAGCAGACCAAGACCACTACTTACATCAACCGTCACGTAAGAATCGGGGATTTGGATGGCGATGGCCGTCCTGATGTGAACTTTACCAGCATCGATGATAAGAGTGGGAGTACACCAATACTTGCCTCCAAAATTTCAGTGTTTACAAATCTAAATTGCATTGTGCCTGTGCTTACACCTGTGGGTCCCTTGAATATATGTAGTGGGTTTACCCAACGGGTCAATGCTTCCAGCAACCCCGGAGCAACCTATGAATGGTTCAAAGATGCTGTGTCAATGGGTGCACCGGGAGCAAATTCATTTTTAGATGTGACCGCTACAGGGTCTTATACTGTGAGATTAGTGATCGGGAGTTGCTCGAATACATCAGCAACAGGTGTTTCAGTAACAGTAAATGCCGCAGCGCCAAAAGGGCCTGTTACCCCTTCGGCCGGAAGCCCGGTATGCATTGGTGGTACATTGAGTCTCTCGGTTAACAATGTTGGGGCCGATGACTATGTGTGGACCGGGCCTGGACTCACAACTCCTGCGCATGCCACTTCTTCGGCCAACGCAGTTACTGTGCCCAACTTTCAGTTGGGCCAAGCCGGGAAATACACGGTCGAAGTAATTGTGGGAACCTCGCCAGGTTGCGTCACTCAAAGGGCCGATGTTGTAGTTGACGCAGTCGCAGTTCCAGGACTGCAAGCCATCTTTTCGGGATCAGATATTTTATGTGCAGGCCAAAACAAAGTAATTTCTTTCGTTCCTTCCGTTACCGGATACACCTATCAATGGGCAGACCAAACCAGTGGTGATATCGTTGGTGCTACCAACACCACTTATACAGCAACAACTTCAGGAATTTATTTAGTGAAGTTAAAATCGATTGCCACACCTACCTGTCCCGCAGTTTCATCGACAACAGCTACGGTTACGATTGCAGCAATTCCAATTGTCGATTTCAACGCACCGACTACTGCCTGCAAAGACCTACCGGTGAACTTTTCAGATCAGTCCACCCTCGATAGCAACGCTACGACTTTGCCGGTTAGCTATCAATGGGACTTTGGAGATACAAATTCTGGTACAGGATCTGCAGTCAGTCACACTTTTGCAACAGCAAGTAGTTTTAATGTGAAGCTTACGGTTTCATACCGATCTCAGAGTTGTCCCGTATTTAAAACTAAATCTGTGTCTGTGCAGGCTCCTCCAACAGCCTCCATCACAAGCGCTTCTTCAGCGTTTTGTCCTGGCGATAGTTTGTTGTTACAAGTATTGGGAAGTTTTGATTCTTATTTATGGAACAACGGAAAAAATACTCCGTCTATATATGTCAAGCAGGATGGAAGTTTTACAGTAGATGTAACAAAGGGTCCGTGCAAAGTAACAACCGCTCCTAAATCGGTTTCATTTTTCACGCTCGTTCCACCGGTGGCTGCGGCAGACCCGACCCGAGTAGATGCAGGTGACAGTACAAAATTATCTGTAACAGGTTTGAGCTCAGCCTTTTTGTGGAGGCCGAATAAAAAAATACTTTCCGATTCATTGATTGCCAATCCGCGTGCGGCACCAATAGAAACAACTACATTCACGGTTTCCGGCAAAGATGCGAATGGATGTCGTGGGGAAGCCACCGTAGAAGTGACAGTTTCACAAAAAAATCCATTGAGTTCTCTTCGCCCTCATGAAATCATTTCACCTGATCGTGTTGACGGCCAAAATGACTTTTGGATTGTTGAAAACGCACCAAATCAACCCGGGTGTTCTGTTGCAATCTATGATGAGCGAGGCTTAAAAATCTATCAGGCAAAACCTTATATGAACGACTGGTCTGGCATTTCTTCAGGGGGCAAAGTTTTACCTGCTGGGGTTTACTATTATATAATTAAATGTGATGATTCGCCAAAAAATCATTTGGCGGGGAGTATAAATATTGTTCGTTGATAAGGACCCTGAAATAAATGAATAAACCAGTTATGAAAAGGCAAGCCCTACTTTTGCTTTTCTCTTTAGTGACCGTTACGGCAGCATTCAGTCAGGAAATATGCAATAACGGCATCGATGATGACGGAGATGGATTCATCGATTGCTTTGATAAAAAGTGCGCCAACAACGCGGCTTGCGCAGGGAGCTTTTTGGGCAATGATGTGATCTGTCAGGCTAAGCCGGCTGCCTTTCCTCAATTCTCGATGAAATTAAAGTGGCAGTCGCCTAACAAAACCACCAACCACTTAAACCGGGCTTCAGTTGGTGATCTTGATCGTGATGGCATTCCTGAAGTGATTGTCAATGAAATCGAAAATGATTACATCTATATTTTAAATGGGAAAGACGGAACTGTAAAAAAATCATTGAAGGTAGGTTTCTCGCTAGACCGCGATCCAATGATTGGCAACATTGATAATAGCAACTGCGCATGGATATTTGTATCGGGCGGCAACTATGTGTACGCCTATGATTGTAACCTGAATTTTAAATGGAAAAGCACTTTGCTTTCGGCATCACCCACGTTGATGGGGCTTGCAGATTTTGATGGTGATGGTAAGTCAGAGATTTATTGCCGCGATGAAATTTTGGCAGCAGAATCAGGTATTCGTATTGTGAAAGGCACAAACTCCGCCAATGCGTCCCAAGCTCCCATTGCCGTTGATATATTAGATGCCGCAGGGAATGTTGCAGGCACCGGTGATAATAAACTAGAACTTATTTCGGGCTGCAATATCTTTTCAGTGAATTTGGGCGCCCGTACACTAAACTCGGGAAGCCTCACTTTAAAAAAGAGCGCAGCGAATTATTTTTATTGGCAGAAAAACGGAAACACCAGCCATACAAGCGTAGCTGACTATAATCAGGATGGTAAATTAGATGTCATTGCCTCAGGATCGACAGGTGCACAGAGCGCCAATGCCACCGTGTTCTTTTGGGACGTACAGAATAATGTAGTTAAGACATACATTGACGCAAATCCAGCAAGCGTATTTATTGCGGGCTGCTCGAATACTTCGGGCACATACTATAAAAATGGATGGCAAAATGGGATTGGACGTTTGAACATCGCTGATATTGATGGCGATGGCAAATTAAATGTCTCCTACATCTCGGGAAAATACATGTATGCGCTAGATGAAAACTTTAATCAGAAATGGAGAATTACAGTTAATGAAGAAACCTCAGGTTACACGGGATGTACGGTTTATGATTTTAACGGGGATGGTGCTGCCGAAGTAGTTTATCGCGATGAACAATTTCTTTATATAATCAATGGTAAAGACGGTACAACCAACACACAGCAACAATGTATTGCGAGAACGAATTTTGAATATCCCATAGTGTCAGACATTGATGGTGATGGTACAACTGAATTATGCGTAACCTGTGGATTTGATGACGCACTCGCTTGGAGCAATTTTTGTAGCATTGCTTATTCCCAAAATTCTTGCGTTCGTGTGTTTCAATCGGCAGGAGTGCCTTGGGTGCCTTCTCGGAAATTATGGAATCAGCACGGTTATTTCAATGTGAATGTCAACGATGACTTGACGATTCCCAAGGTAATGCAAAAACAGACGGCCATTTTTTCAACTGGCGTTTGTACGGTCACCAGCAACCGGCCTTTAAATTCATTTTTAAATCAATCACCTTTCCTTGATAGTAAAGGTTGCCCAACATATGCGTCACCTGACTTAGTGAACGTCCAGGCATTGTTTCAAGTACAGCCACCAACCTGTCCCAATACAGATTTCACTGTGACAATTGGTGTGAAAAATCAGGGTGATGTAACAATTAATACGAACGTGCCCGTTACTTTTTATAATGGTGACCCAACCAAGGCAGGCGCAACGAAACTAAATACGGTAAACATCCCCGTCAACCTCTCCAAAAATCAAACGCAGACATTTACCTCGCTAACAGTTACGGGAACGGGTGGGTCCTTCAACCTGTATATTTCCCTTAACGATGCAGGCACTTCGGTGCCCACGCCTATAGTTTTACCCAACACACCAATTTTAGAATGTGATTATGGTAATGTCATTTCAGCTAATGTAGTACCCAAATCTGTCAAGATCACCGCGACTAAAGTTAACGATAATGTAAAATGTGTTGGAGCTACGGTGCCCGATAACGGTGCAGCAACAGCATCTGTTGGAGGGAACACTGTGGACTATAATTTTTATTGGTTCAATGGAGCGGTGGCAGGGGCACCTAACTATACAGGTGTATCTTACTCGGGATTGGCTGCCGGCACTTACAAAGTTTTTGCAACTCATAAAACGGCTAATTGTAACTCAGATACGGCTTCGGTCACAATCATACGTGTAGACAAAGCACCGATGGTAGCTACCATTGTTGTTGACAAACCAAACACCAGTTGTAGTAGCCCCAATGGCCAAATGCATGCCGTGGTGAATGGGGGAGACCCGATCAATGATTATACTTATAAATGGTATGAAGGCAATGACATATTCACTTCGCCCGAAGTAGGGGTAGGCTATATTGCTTCAAACCTGAAAGGCGGGAAGACTTACACAGTTTTGGTTACAGACATTGCATCGGGATGTCAGACAATAACATCGCTGGCGGTGCCAGACAACACGAGTAGTCCTGTGGTATCTGCTACCAAGACTGATGCCGTATGCGTACCTGCAAATTCCGGAAGCGCCTCTGCAACGGTAGGTGGAGCAACAGCTGGCTACACCTTCAATTGGTATATAGGAGCAGTCACCAAACCGTCACCAGATTTTACAGGCGCTACCTACAATTCTATTCCGGCAGGGAGCTATACCGTAACAGCAACAGAAAACACCTCCGGCTGTTTGTCCCTGCCTGTGACGGTATCGGTGAATTTGCCGCCACCGTTTACTGTGAACACTTCAATGCTTACACAACAGACAATGTGTAATCCGGCAACGCCAAATGGCTCTGCCACTGCAGATGTAGGAGGTGTTACTGCGGGCTATACTTTCAATTGGTTCACCGGCCAAAGCACGGCACCGGCAAATGCAATTGCAGGACCGACTAATTTGGCTTCGGGCATATACACCGTGAAAGCCACCAATGACGCAACGGGTTGTACAGCCACGAATGAAGTTACGATAACGCAAAATCTGACTTATCCTGTTGTATCACTTACACCTTCACCCAACTCAACTTGTGATCCTACAAAAGGATCAAACGCATTTAACGGTTCTGTATCGGCAACCGTAACTTATAATGGAAACCCAGTTGTGGATCCGGTTGGTGCTAACTTCAGCCTTGTATGGCATAATGGTGCTTTAGCAACAGATCCGGTTATTGGAGGAAATACTACAAGCATATCGCAATTAAATGGCGGAAGTTATACACTTGTAGTTACCCGCACTGATCTGGGCTGTGCGGCTGCACCTGTAACAGCAACGGTAACTAATACAACGACATTGCCTGCTCTTACTACAAGTCAAACACCTTCTACCAATTGTGACCCTCTTTTAAAAAATGGAATTGCAGAGGTCACTCAAGTAAACGGAATAGGAGTTGGCTTCACTGCGAACTTCACTTATCAATGGCACACGGGAGTAGGCACGGGGTCTCCAATCGCAGGAGCCACGAATGCTAAACTTTCCAATGTGCAAGGTGGTGCAGCAAATAATTATACCGTTTTAGTTACAGATAAAACAACTGGATGTCAAAATACGGCAACAGTTCTCGTTGCTGATGCAAAGGTGCTGCCTACGCTATCCTTAGCGAAAACAGACAACACAGTTTGTAATCCTGCCTTGACAAGCCCAGCGGTAAATTACAACGGAAGTGTAACGGCCACTGTGACTAACCAGGTAGGCGGGCTGGGAAATTATACATTTACATTTGGCGGAGGAGCCGGAGCTGGTACACAGCTGGCATCTCCAAATCAGAATCAATATACGGTGCTAAATGGAGGCGCGACAGCCTACACTGCTTTTACCACACAAACCCCAACAGGGTGTGTTTCATCCACATCTAGCATTGTAGTGAACAATGTTCTTGCACTGCCGGTGATTGTTACAAGCAATACTGCATCAACAAACTGTGTTGCTGGCAAAGAAGACGGTCAGGCCCGTGTCACTACAGTGGACGGAACAGCTGTTGGAGCTGCAGTGGGCTACACCTATTCATGGAGTGGCCCTGGGGCACCGGCCTTTCCTGTGAGCCCAGTGCCTAATACTTCCAACACATCACAAGTCATTAAGGTACAAGGCGGTGCAGGATACAATTATACGGTAACTGTTACGCATCAAACGAATGGGTGTCAAAACACTGCAACGTTGAATGTACCAGATGCGAAAGTATTGCCGGTCCTTTCGTTAGCGGAGGTTGATAACACAGTATGTAACCCAGGCTTGACGAGCCCTGCAGTAAATTACAATGGAAGCGTCACTGCTACAGTGACCAATCAATTAGGTGGGTTAGCAAACTATACATTTGTATTTGGAGGAGGAGCGGGTGCTGGTACTCAATTGGCTTCCCCAAATCAAAATCAATACACGGTATTAAATGGCGGGGCAACAGCTTACACTGCCCAAGCGACCCAAACGTCCACAGGTTGTGTTTCCTCAGTAGCAAATATCGTAGTCAACAATGTGTTGGCTTTGCCGGTGATTGTTACAAGTGCGACAAGCTCTACGAACTGTGTTGCAGGTAAAGAAGATGGACAGGCGCGCGTGACCACGGTGGATGGCACAGCAGTAGGAGCGGCCGTAGGTTATACGTATTTGTGGACAGGCCCTGTTGCACCGGCATTCTCAGTGGCAGGTAATGCAACAAAGACATTAGCGCAGTTGACACAAGTGCAGGGAGGAGCAGGCTATGATTATGCAGTACAGGTTACGCACCAGACGAATGGTTGTCAGAACACTGCCGCTGTAAATGTACCCGATGCGAAAGTATTGCCGGTTTTGACTTTAGCGAAAGCAGATAATACTGTATGCGATCCGACTTTGACTTCACCGGCAGTAGCATTTAACGGGAGTGTTACAACTACCATCACCAATCAATTGGGTGCACTAGGTAACTACACATTTGCGTATGCTGGAGGCGGAGCACAGACCCCTGGTGGAGGATCGAAGGGTTCACCTACAGCGAATGTTTGGAGTCAGTTGAATGGCGGGGCGACCGCCTATACGGTACAGGTGACACAAACACCGACAGGATGTATATCAGCAGTATCAAGTATTGTAGTAGGCAACGCACCAGCCGCAATGACAATGGCTACAAATTCGATTGGGTCAACAAATTGTGTTGCTGGGAAAGAAGATGGACAGGCAGTAGTTACACAAGTAGATGGAGCAGCAGCTGTGTCAGCAGGTTTTGTTTATGCGTGGACGGGTCCTGGAGCACCTGCTTTTCCGGTTACTAACGGTACGAACAACGCAAACACATTAGACCTCATCAAGTTACAAGGAGGAGCAGGTTATGATTACACAGTATTGGTCACAAGGCAATCAGATGGATGCCAATTGAGCAAATTGGTGAACGTACCCGATGCGAAAGTATTACCGACACTTACATTATCGAAAGTAGATAACACAATATGTGACCCGACTTTGACCTCGCCAGCGGCAGCATTCAGCGGTAGCGTGACGGCCACGATCACTAACCAGTTGGGTGGGTTGGGCAATTACACCTTTGCCTATGGAGGAGGAGTCAGTGCAGGAGTGAAAGGCTCTCCCACAGCAAACGCCTGGAGTCAGTTGAATGGTGGAGCGACTGCCTATACTGTACAAGCGACACAGACTCCAACGGGATGTGTATCAGCTGTGGCGAGCATCATGGTATCGAATGCCCCTGCTGTGATGACGATCGCTACGAGTGCAACCAGTTCAACGAACTGTGTTGCAGGCAAAGAAGATGGGCAGACATCGGTGACACAAGTGGATGGTGCAGCAGCAGTAGCGGCAGGTTTTGTTTATGCGTGGACTGGCCCTGGAGCCTTTTCAGTGAACAATGGGACGAACAATGCAAACACAAAAGACCTGATCAAGCTGCAAGGTGGCGCAGGGTATGATTATTCAGTGGTGGTGACACGACAAACGGACGGCTGTCAAGTAACAAAGGCAGTGAATGTTCCTGATGCAAAAATATTACCGACATTAACATTATCAAAAGTAGATAACACAATATGTAACCCTGCTTTAACATCGCCTCCTACGGCATATACCGGAAGCGTAACAACCACAATCACTAACCAATTAGGTGCATTAAGTAATTATTCATTTACTTATACTGACGTGGCTGGACAGACACCGGGAGGAGGACAGCCCGGCTCACCCACGGCCAATGTCTGGAGTCAGTTGAATGGCGGCTCAGGAGCTTATACAGTTCAGGTTACCCAAACACCTACGGGTTGTGTTTCTGCAATAGCGAGTACCACATTATTATCGAATGCTCCTCTACCGATGACGATAGCAACAAGTTCAACAGGTTCAACAAACTGTATTGCAGGTAAAGAAGATGGTAAGGCTTCAGTAACTCAAGTTGACGGAGCTCCTGCAGTAGCCGCAGGCTTCACCTATGTGTGGACTGGCCCTGCCGCTCCAGCCTTTGCAGTGAACAACGGAACAAACAATGCAAACACAAAAGATCTGATCAAGTTACAGGGTGGTGCAGGATATGATTATACCGTAGTTGTCACCAGACAGACGGACGGCTGCCAGGTAACGAAGGCGGTGAATGTTTCAGATAACAAAGCGATCCCTGTTTTAACATTAACTCCACAGCCTAATACAATCTGCGACCCGTCAAAAACAAATCCTCCAGTAACATTTGACGGACAAGTTTCAGCCGTGGTCAACTCTGCAGGAAATTATACTGGAAACGTTTCAGGTGATTTCACATTCACCTGGAATACAGGCCTCACTGGCGTAGGACAGAATTTATTACTGAACCAAGATGTCGGAACATATTCTGTGACGGCAGTTCACACAAACACGGGTTGCACATCAGCTCTAACGAGCACCAATGTAACAAGCGCTAAAACATTACCAACAATAACCACGGATCAGTCACCATCCACAAACTGTGTGGGTGGAACTGCAGATGGTATAGCCAAAGTATTGGACGTGACGCCTCACGGAAAAAACTATGATTACAAATGGTTCGATGGAAATTCTACGGCCGGTGCTCCAGGACCCACAACATTAAATACGGTGGCCACCACGAACAATTACACGGGAGTGCAGGGAGGATTAAGTGGAGCTTCTTTGATTCAATACACTGTCGAGGTGACTATTCTGCAAACAGGTTGCCAGAATTCTCAGAGCGTAGGTGTTGCTGATGATAAGAAAGTACCGATACTCGGCCCACTCAAAGAAACAGACAATACGATATGTACAGGTATTCCTGATGGAACGGCAAATGTAGATACCGGGCTGGCCACAGCCGTAGTTTATCGAGGAGCTAACCAGCCGGCCCCTCTTTATCCTGGATTTACCTTTGCATGGACAGGTCCGGCTGCATTTACTGCAACGGGCACGTCTATTACACAACGGGGAGCGGGCGTTTATTCACTCACCACAACCAATACAGTATCGAATTGTACATCAAACCCTGTGACGGTTACGATAAAGGACAATCTCTTTACTCCTAAGATAGATGTAGTGCCAACGCCCCAGACCTCTTGCGACACTTCGTCACCAAATGGAGCACTTTCCGCATCAATTGATGAGACTGCTATTGGCGGTGGAGCTGTGGTGACAGCAGGCTACACCTATACCTGGGTGAATAACGTAACTGGAGCAACATTAGCAGGCCCTGGTCCAGTTCCGGCAAATGCAATAAGCGGTCAAAAAGGGAATCAGAATTATACGATCTCAGTAATTCGGAATTCGACTCAATGCCAAAATTCTCAGACCGTATTTCTTGATGAGATACTGACAATCCCGACTGCAATTGTAGCAATCACTAATCTCTCTTTGTGTACACCTAATTACAATGGAAAATTGGTTGCTACACCCGCACCAGGAGCAATTGCTTCCTACGATTATTTCTGGTACGATGGAGGCAATGCTGCTGATGAAAACGCAGTTATTGCGGTCAACAATGCTGGGTTATTTGGAACAGTAACTACAAATACATACGACAGGTTAGTTTCTGGAGACTACACAGTTGTAGTAAGAGATAAAACAACAAAGTGCGTCTCTACTCAGGTCATAAGTACAGTTGCCAACAATATACTGGCCATTAATCCGGTGGCCGAGAATACCACGATCCCTACAGCATGTAGTGTACTCGATGGAAAATTAACGGCTGCAGTCCATTTAAAATCGCTTGCTAATTTCAGTGCCCTTGCAGCGACAGATGAATTAACTATTGGGGCTGCGATTGGTCTTGCGGTTAATGATCAAGTCATTATCGGAAGGAATGGAGCTCTTACTCTACCAGCGCCTCTTCTTACTGATCAAACCTATTTTGTTAAAACGATTGTTGGCGGAACCGTAATTACGCTTTCAGCTACAGCGGGTGGTGCAACTATTGACCTTACGACTGACGGTGACGGCACGATTACTGACTTCACCACTGCAGGTTATACTTTTAATTGGTTCAATTCGGTGCCTTCGGGAATAATTCCGGCAAGTCCAATCAGTTATTATACTTTCCCGATCAACCCGCCAAATTTTGGTGCCCTTACCCCAAGTGGAAGCAATCCCAGCAATGTTTATAGTGGTATTACCAATGGCCTATACTCAGTTGAAGTAACAGACAATGCAACGGGTTGTAAAAATTTTATTTCGCATACGTTGCCTTTCCTCGGCTCTCATGCGGTGATAAAAATCAGCAAGACCAATTCAACAAAGTGTGCGCCCATAGCGGATGATGGATCAATCACCATCTTAATTGAAGATCCTGCGGGTGCCCCGGTTGGAGCTAACTATGATATTCTTTTAGACGGTGTGACTAAAGTGGTCGGAGCCGTTCAATTCACTAATTATACTGTTTCCACCGCACTGGCACCGGGCACTTACGTAATTAGTGTTAAGCAAAACTATGGATCGGCTTGTCAACTTGATCAAGATGTAGTTATCGGTCGCGATGCCTTGCCTCCATTGGTAGATTTGGCTTCAGCAATCGTACCAAATACGGCTTGCGATGCAACTGTATACAATGGACAAATTCAAATCAGCGTAGCCCAAGACCCGGCAGATCCGCTTGTGGGAACTACCTACAATATCGACATGGCGCCTGATCCGAACAATGGATTTCCGTTGGCGGCTCAACCTTCCGGCAATTATCCCGCAGCCAGTCTTGGTCCCAACAGTTATACCTTTAGCGTAACAGCTTCATCAGGCTGTAGCACCTCCAAAACATTTACACTTAACGATAACCCTTCAATCTCTCAATTGTTGGCTGCCAACGTAGCGGTTACAGACGCAGAATATTGCACTGCTGCATTGGAAAAATCAGCCCAAGCCATTGTAAGCCAAGTTAACCTTATTGGTGGTGGAGCGGAGATTTTAGATGACTATGAATTCAATTGGTATTCTGCAGGCACTGCGTTTACAGCTGTGGCGGCAACTGATCTTCTAACTGTTCCAGGTTCTGCTTTCGCTGTAAACAATAAAGTTTTATTAAATCTGGGAGGTGGCACATTCCCTGTCGGGCTTTCACCTGGTAAAGAGTTTTTTGTAAAGACAGTGGCAGGTACTGTAATCAGTTTATCGGCAACGATGGGTGGGCCCACTGTCGATGTCACTGCTGATGGTTCAGGTAATATTTCCTCTAATCAGCTTTCAGCTCTCGGTGTATCCGGAGCTGTAAAGGGCGGTGAAGAATTTTCTAATGTTGGTGCACCACTTCCGGGTTCTCCTGTCTGGAAGGGTACTTATTATGGAGTGACTACGAAGAAAACGGATGCTTCTGCAACTGGCGGTATTGGTTGCGCAAGTGCGCCAATTACCTTAACCATCAATGACAAATCAGTTAGCCCATCGATCACGCTCACTCCATCTGGAGACGCATCGTGCGACCCTGCTTTCTTCGAAGGAAAAATTCAGGTTGATGTAACAACAGCCTCAGGCCCTGGTATGGCACAAACATATGGGTACGCTTGGGTTCCAAATGGAGGTGCCGGGCAACCGACAAATTCAGCGTCAGGAAATTCTGGCGTTGCAAATATGTTTACAGGCCTCAATGACGGATCATATTCATTAACTGCCACGAACGATATCACAGGATGCCCAAGCACGCTGTCGACCACCATTGTTCGCGATACACCCCCCGTATTTACCGTGAGTGCAACAGCTAACAACCAAACCTTTTGTAGTCTGCCTTTCAACGGAAGCATCAATGGCATTCAGGCGTTCGTCAATGGAATAGGAGGGACTGTTGATGATTTTGACTACGTATGGTTCAGAACAGATTTATTACCGGCATCTAAAGTATTAGATGGTCAAAATGCAGCAATTACAGTAGAGGATCAATTGACCAGTGTTACCTATGCCGCTATTGGATTGGATAAGTATTTCGTGAAAGCGGTAAGGAAATCTCCGATCAATGCAGTAGAGGCAACTATTGCTGCCTTTGCTGCTGCTAGTGGTGGTTACACATTTAATCTTGGAGATTATATAAAATTAGCCTCCGGGCAGATTTATAAATTCACCGGACCCCTTAAGACAAATGCCGGAGATTATACTTTGTCAGGAGCAATTTCAGGTGCGGGATGCGAGTCTGCTGCATTAAGGAAGGACATATTGGATGATAGGGTATATCCTCAAGTAAGTCTTGCCACCGTTAGCAGCACCTCATGTGATGCTAATTTTGATGGACAGATTACGGTGACGGCCACGACCGCATCAGGTCCTGGGGCAGGAGCGAACTACAACTTTGTATGGACGAGCGATCCTGATATGGGCGGTGCAGCCTACAGTGCCTCGAACTCAGCTACTAATAACACAGCCAGTCCATTCTCAACGGTGAATACGGATTTGATCGGCCCTCAAGCGGGCGCGTTCACCAATCCTTACACAGTACGGGTGAC
>JACOSO010000043.1 GCA_016178785.1 Bacteroidota bacterium
ATGCTGGTGACCTCGCTAAACACGCACATCGGCTATGAGAATGCGGCCAAAATTGCGAAGAAGGCGCACAAGGAAAATAAGACTCTGCGCGAAGCAGCCGTTGAGTTGGGGCTACTCACCTCAGAGCAATTTGATCAGTGGGTGCGACCAGAGAAAATGGTGGGTAGCCTGGAAAAGTGATGGAAACCAAACACTGGCTTGAAGAAATCGATAGGGTTACCAACTCGGTCAAAGAGGAATTTGGAAGTCTTACTGTTGAACAACTGAATTGGAAACCAAACTCGAAGACGTGGAGCATCGGCCAAGTCTTAGATCATTTGAACGTAATCAACAACACCTATTGTCCTATTATTAAAGAGTTGAAAGAAGGTACATATAAATTAATTTGGCTTGGAAAGGTTGATTTTATTGTTCGCTTTTTTGGCGACTTTATCCTTAAGTCAGTGAATCCAGATCGGAGGAGGAGAATGAAAACATTGCCAATATGGGAGCCAACGAAGAGTAATGTTGACTTGAATATTGTCTCAAAGTTTGTAGACCAGCAATCTTTACTGAAAGAGAATATTCAAAGTTGTTCGGCATTGCTTGATCAAAACATAGTAATCTCATCTCCGGCCAACCGGATTATTGTTTATAAACTTGATCGCGCGTTTGATATTATTGTCACTCACGAGCGAAGGCACCTGGAGCAGGCCCGTGAGCTTGATCGGATGAGAAATTAAAATTAAAAAGAATTAATCAAGGCTTCTTCTTTTCCGCTACGCAGCGAAATCCCAACCATGCTTCTGGCTTTTTGTATTCTTGCTTTGAATTAAAGCGGGCATCTGCAGCTGTCAATTGAAAATTGCCACCAACCGCAATACCTTGTTCAGAGGTCATCTCTGATACATTTCCCTGCATGCAGTAAAGCCCGTATTGATTGGCGAAGAAAGAAATCGCTGGAAAGATTCCGCCTCTGGCTTTAACCATATACTTTTTGTCATTTTCACATGGATTATCATTTACAATGTTCAATAGCAAACAGCCTTTGGAGTTACGGCCATTGCCTTCATAAACTTGTTTGAGATCATTTTTGATTGCCAGATCTTTAACCTTCGACAAAGACAACTCATAGGCAGATCGAGCAATATTCTCCCATTCCGATGCTGAAGGAAGCCGCACCAGCCATTTCCCTTTTTCTTTTTTATTGGATTGCAGTTTTGCATTTCGCCACATCACATAGGCTTTCACTTGCTGAAAATTTATTCCGGTGATTGGAAAATCCCATACATCATTGGGGACGGAAATTTCTTTTGGGGCAACAAACACAGCTCCGGACTTAGATCGATAGCTATAAATATCTATCGTTTTATAACTGAGTCCTTCATATTCTGAATTGATCCCTCGGTTTGCATTTCTGAATACAATCAAGAAATAGGGATTCAACAAAGTGGTATCTGGCATCATACTGATGGATGGAAAATCAGAACCATTAAAATCATTATTGCCGTAGTCGATATCTTCATTCACAACCGAATACATGAACACATACCAATCGGCAATGGTGATTTCTGATTCGTCAGCAAATAAATCTTTGTTCACTGCTAGCATGGCAGGAGGCTGTGCTACTAAGGAAAATGAGAAAAGGACAAAGCAGGTGACGAATAAAGTTTTCATGAATTGGAGGATTGTCAACCAATTTATGAAATCCTTGATGAATAGTTAAGTTTAATCTAAATCGTCTTAGTGCGCATAAGAATTTGAATAACTCTTCCATTCGCCAATAACCCTATTTCCAAAATTTTAGTCTTACTTTTGCCCTTCATGGAATTCGAAGACGCACCACGCCAGCACTATTCTGAAACTGAAAAGCAAGGTATTTTCAACAACGAGTTCATGCCCCACATTCACTCGATGTATAATTTTGGTTATCGCCTCACCCTCGATCGAGATGATGCCAAAGACCTTGTTCAAGACACATACCTCAAGGCATATCGGTTTATAGAATCATTCCAGAAAGGAACTAATGCAAAAGCATGGCTGTTCCGCATCTTGAAAAACAGTTTTATCAACGACTATCGTAAGAAGAGTAAGGAGCCTTCGAAGGTAGATTATCAGGAAGTTGAAACTTATTATAACTCAGAGGAAGTTGACAGGCAGATCACGCCCGATTTGCGTGTGGAGTCGCTTAAGGATATGATCGGTGATGAGATCAGCAACGCACTCAACTCTCTCGATGTTGATTTTCGTACCGTGATTATTTTGTGCGACCTCGAAGGTTTTAAATACGAAGAGATGGCAAAAATTCTGGACATACCCATTGGCACTGTTCGCAGCCGTCTGCACAGAGCTCGTAATCTCCTCAAAGAAAAATTGAAGTCGTACGCAAAATCGATGGGCTACAACAACGCATAAGTTATGGCAACTTCTCAAAACCCTTTCATCCAGGCTGATGGCAAAAAGCCAACGTGTATGGAGATGCTCCAAACGATCCTCGATGGCGAGGCCACCAGAGAGCAGAAAGATTATTTCAAGCAGCACATGGATGGCTGCATGCCTTGTTACAAAGAGTATAATGTTGATATGGCGATCAAAGAACTGCTGAAAGCGAAATGTTGTGGCGGCAACTGCCCGGAAGGTTTAGTGGAACAAATCAAGGCCAAGGTCAATTCAACAATTGCTTAATGGCGGGTAAAGCAATTATTTTTTCAGCTCCGTCTGGTTCTGGTAAAACAACAATAGTTCATCACCTTCTTTCAAAAAACCCTGATCTGGGTTTTTCTATTTCCGCAGCTACACGCGATAAGCGCGGCCGTAAAGAAGAAAACGGAAAAGATTATTACTTTCTCACCCCCGAAGAATTCAAACACAAAATCGACAATGATGAATTTGTTGAATGGGAAGAAGTCTATGCGGGAAACTTTTACGGCACCTTAAAATCTGAAATCGAACGCGTTTGGAGCGAAGGCAAAAATGTAATCTTCGATGTGGACGTAAAGGGTGGTATCAACCTAAAAAAGTATTTTGGAGACAAATCACTGGCCATCTTTGTAAAAGTTCCATCAATGGAGGTATTAAAAAAACGCCTCAACGAACGTGGTACGGAATCGGAAGAAAGCCTTTCACGCAGACTGTTCAAAGCAAATTTTGAAATGTCCTTTCAAGACCATTTTGATGTCGTGCTGCTGAATGAAAATCTCGAGCAATCATTGGCTGAAGCTCAGCGTTTATACGATGGGTTTAAAGCAAAATAACCCATTGATAATCATTTCGGAGTTTATTAGCTTTACGTGTAAATATAAAGTATACGTATGACTTCAAAATTGACATTGAGCGTAAACCCCCGAGTGATCGAGCACGCAAAAGAATATGCGCAAAAACAGGGAGTCAGCCTGTCTAAATTAGTGGAAGAATATCTTTCACGTATTGCATCACGGGGAACAGCCAGAAGCAAAAAATTAAAAGAGAAAGAGTTATCCGATTTAATGAAACTTAAAGGTATAGCGGGACCTGTGCCTGATGATTTCGACTACAAAAAGAAAATTGCAGAACACCTCATCAAAAAACACTCAGCCAAGTGATTCGGAAAGTGTTTTTGGATACCAATATCTTGATTGATTGGATCACGGGACGGAAACCATTTGTGGATCACGCGGAAAAGATTTTTGAGCTCCACGTGGAGCACGGTTTTGACATGTATGTTTCTGCCCTGAGTCTTGCAAACCTTGCATACACACTTGACAACCAAAAAGTAAAGCCACATGAGTCAATTCTCCTATTATTAAGGTGGGTGAAGGTTGTTGACTTGACAAGAGACATTGTTGCCGAAGCTGCCGAATCTGGTTTCAAAGATTTTGAAGACGGCCTCCAAAACTATTCAGCCAAAACCATAATGGGCGTAGACGCAATTGTTACTCGCAACAAAAAAGATTTTAAACATTCTTCTATGCCGATTCTGTCGCCCGAAGAGCTTATCGAAATGTTTGAAAAATGAAAATCGGGCTCTACTTTGGTTCGTTCAACCCGATTCACATAGGGCATCTTGCTATTGCCAATGTGATGGCCGAAAATACGGACCTCACAAAAGTGTGGTTTGTGGTCTCTCCGCAAAATCCCCTCAAGCCGAGTAAGGGCTTGCTTCATGAATTTGATCGCTATGATATGGTGAAGGCAGCTATTGCTGATAACTACAAACTTGAAGTGAGTGATGTTGAATTCCAGTTGACAAAACCAAGCTATACTATTCACACGCTGGTACATCTGCGCGAGCGATATCCCGACAAGGAGTTCAAGGTAATTCTGGGCGAAGACAACCTCGAAAATTTTGCCAAATGGAAAAATCACGAACAGATTTTAGAACAGTTTGGCCTTTATGTTTATCCTCGTCCTCATGTAACAAATTCCGAGCTGACGCGTCATCCACAAGTAAAAATGATTGACGCGCCATTGCTCGATATTTCTGCAACCTACATTCGCGATTGCATCAAAAACAATAAATCCATTCGCTATCTCGTTCCAGAGGTCGTTGAGCAAATGATTCGCTCAAAAGGTTTTTATAAATAATTTTTCACTGACAACTTTTTAAATGCGGTTTCCGTCTTAGAGCGAAAGTCTATGAAGCAATTTTTACTTTTCTTTTTTTGTGTGCTCAATTCCTTATCCTCATTCAGTGGAGGGATCAAAGGCGTCATTAAAGCTGAGGACGGAAGTGTACTTCCCTTTGCATCGATTTATATCAAGCAAACCGAATCAGGAGCAGCAACAGACCTAAAAGGCTATTACGAAATAAATCTTTCGGCTGGTCGGTATGAACTAGTCTATAAATTTCTCGGCTATCAATCAGCTACTCGGGTAATCGAAGTGGCTGACGAATTTGTTGAAGTGAACGTTTCTCTAAAACAAGAAGTGATTCTTCTTTCGCAAGTAACGGTGAAAGCGGCTAAAGAAGACCCCGCCTACACGATCATGCGCAAGGCCATCGCGAAGGCAAACTATCATATGCAGCAATTGGACAGCTATTCGGCTCATGTGTATATCAAGGGCAAAGGAAAATTAAAAGACTACCCCTGGCTCGCAAAAAAAATGTTGGAGAAAGAAGGGATTACAAAAGACCGCTTGTTCATAACTGAATCGGTAAGTGAAATAAAATACACAAGACCGAACAAGTTCGAGGAAAAAGTGATTGCCGTATACACCCAGGGAGCGAATCGCAGTGCATCACCCAATAGTTATATTTTTGGAAGTTTTTATAGACCTGAAATTGCCGAGACTGTTTCTCCGCTTTCGCCAAAAGCATTCTCCTATTACAAATTCGAATACCTCGGCACATTTAAGGATGGTAAGTATGATGTGAGCAAGATCAAAGTTATTCCGAGATCAAAAGGTGACAACATTTTTGAAGGAATGATTTCGATCGTAGAAAATTGGTGGAGCATTCATAGTCTTGATTTGACGGCAACGAAGCTCGGCATCCATTTTCAAGTGAAACAGATTTATAATCCCATTGAAGACAAGGCTTGGTTGCCAGTCTCTCAGCAAGCTGTGGTAGGTGGAAAAATTTTCGGATTTGAGTTTGAAGGAGCTTACATCGCTACCGTGAAGGGCTACAAGATAAAACTGAATCGGGCACTTCCGATAGAGATGGATATAGTCGATGAAAAATTGGAGAAAGAAGAAGCGAAGAAAATCAAAAAGCAATTCAGCGAGAAAAACCAACAATTAAAGCAGCGACTCGAAAATGGAAAGGAGATCACCAACAAAGAACTAAAGCAGTTGGCAAAAGCTTACGAGAAAACGGAGCAGGAGAAACAAAAGGAGCCTGATGTTATTTCAGAATCAAAGTATTCAGTAGATTCAATGGCCTATAAAAAAGACTCCACGTTTTGGGCTGACATGCGCCCTGTTCCCTTGGACAAAGAAGAGGTTCGTGGATACAAAAAAACCGACAGCATCAGCGAAGTTCAGCGCAAGCGTGATGAAGGGGACACACTGAAATCGAAGAAAAAACACAAAGGGTTTCAAGTACCCGATATTTTAACTGGAAATACCTACTCGCTTGGTAAAACTTCAGGTTTTGAAATTCATACCCCGTGGGGAGGGTATAACACAGTTGAGGGTGCGAACGCAATCTATCGGCTGAGTTATTATAAACGCTGGGTAAAGCGTGACACAGTAAACAAAGAAAAAAGGCCTGAAACAAGGCGACTGGAGATTAGTCCTTTTTTCCGCTACGCTTTTGCCCGAGAAAAATTCAGTGGCTATTTGCGAGTTGATTATCGTACGCGTACTAGTCTTCTACGAGTAAGTGGTGGGCGATACATTCAGCAGTTCAATAACAACGAGCCTATTCATCCCTTTGTGAACACATTCACTACTTTATTTCAAGGACAGAACTGGATGAAAATTTATGAACGCGATTTTGTTGACTTGACCTTTCGCCAGACGTTCAAAGATAAATTTACATTTACAACAGGCTGGTCGCTTGCTCGGAGGCATGAGCTTTTTAACAACAACGATTATTCGTTCACTGACAAAAGTAAAGATCGTTTTACGCCAAATACACCTGTTAATTCAGAGTTGCCAAGCACAGGCTTCGCAGACAACACTGCTCTTATTGGAAGAATAGGTTTTGAAGGAAGGCCCTGGCAGAAATTTAGAATTCGCAATGGGATGAAGTACAGGGCCGATCGCTCGTCTCCTGTTCTTTCAATCGATTATAGAAAAGGATTCAGCGGAGGTTTTGGAAGCGATGTTGATTATGATTTGGTTGAAGTGGGCGTGCGCGATGGAATCCGCTTTGGCATTCGCGGAACCCTGGATTTGAATTTGAAAGCCGGAAAATTCTTTAATTCAAAATCAATGTATTTCATGGACTACAAACATTTCATGGGCAATCAAACACCACTGATCACCACCGATCCTGCAGGCAGTTTTCGCTTGCTCGATTATTACAAATACAGCACAAGTGATCAGTATTTTTCCGGCAATGTTCACTATCACTTCCGTAAATTCTTAGTCTCAAGAATTCCGAAAGCAAGACTTTTAGGGGTAACCGAAAGTTTCTTTGTAAATTATTTGGCTACACCATCTTCAGGAAATTACACAGAGCTCGGCTACGGTATCAATGGGATTTTGAGATTTTTCAGATTGGAGTTTGCCACATCATTCCAAAACGGAAATTATGTTGGCAATGGATTCCGTCTTGGAATATCATCGAATCTTTCAGTAAGATTTTCTGATAATTGATTTACAGGAAACTTAGGGACGCAAAATCTTCGTTTAGAATTTTTGAGGAATCTGCATTCATCCATTTGTTAAGCAAAGTGGCGTAAACACTTCTGAAGTCAACTTGATAGATTAAATCACCCTCATCTAAACTTCTAAGGTTAGGTGTGTTGTTGAAGAAGCCTGCCTTCTTTAATTTTTTCCCGATAACAAAAACATTGTTCGCAGTGCCGTGATCAGTGCCTCCACTTGCATTTTCACCTACTCTTCTGCCAAATTCAGAAAAAGTCAAAATCATAGTACGGTCGAAATTTCCATGCGCGTCTAAATCCTGGACTAAGGCTGCAACTGCATCGGCATATTGCGTCAAAAGTCGTTCTTGTTGTCCAGTTTGATTTACGTGCGTATCAAAACCGGAGAGCGCGGCATAATAAACCCGCGTGTTCACACCGGAATTGATTAAACTGCCTATCGTTTTCAATCGACTGGCGAAATCTGAGTTTGGATATTGAGTCGTGGAGGAATATGTTTTCGTCTGATTGTAAATGTAAGAGGCACTGGAAACAGTTTCTGCCGCAGTCTTGTATAAATAACTCACGATTGGATCAGCATCTGCTACCGGCTGATTTTCAGCTATCGTTTTGAAAATAGTATTGTGTGTGGCCTTGTAAAGTTTTACCGGATCTCTTAACGCCATGGATTTTATCTCATCGCCTTTCAAAGCCAAGCTCAGGGTATCATCAATCTCAATGGCATTGTGTTCCATTCCATCGCAATTGGCATCGAGGAAACGACCGATCCACCCGGTGTTCAAATATTCTTTTGGGCTGGCCGATTGCCAAATATCCATCGAACGAAAATGCGAGCGATCAGGATTAGGATAACCCACATTGTTGATGATGCTCATATAGCCTTGATCAAAAGTGCTACGAAGTTTTTCGAGCGCATTGTTAAAGCCAAGCTCATCCGATACTTTTAGAATCTTTTCGGATTTAAGGGCAATCTTAGGACGCGACTGAAAATAAATATCATTTCGGAAAGGAATGATTGTATTGAGCCCATCATTACCTCCCGAGAGTTGAAGTACAATCAAAATTTTGTCCCCTTCGGTGAATGGTTTTTCCCATGCTTTTAAGAACTGAGGCACGAGCATTGTTCCTGCAGTGGCTAATGCAGACTTTTGAATAAACCCTCTTCGTGATATTTTTTCCATACTCAACACAGTTGATATTCAGGCAACGACATGACGCCTGTAAAAATTTTCTTGATCAAATCGGCTTCATCTTTAGCTCCTGCTGAAAGTTTCAAAATGACTTTTTTGTTTTCTGCAGACGTTGGCCTCGACAGCAAGTAGTTTTCTGCTTGTTCAAATGCGCTTTCAGCTCCGTCTCTGAAGCGCGTTGCGAGCGTTGCCCAATCCACATTCAATGAAAAGTCGCGCTTCGGTTTTTTCTCCCGCAAGCTGTTTACATCGCCATCTTCCTTGGCTTGAAATTCAGTTTCTTGTTTATGGAAAACCAGTCGAGGCACGGCCATTCTAAAAGTAAGACTTGAGCTATCGATCCATTGTTTTCCTCGCGGCCATCCGCCAACATTGGGCGGAAAGAAAAGAAGCTGGCCAAGGGCACGTTGAAAAAAAATCAATGACTGCAAATCAGCAAACTGACTCTCCGTTTGATGCTGAATGCCAATGATCAATTCTATCGGGGTCTTTATCCGATTACCCACAAATTCACTTTTGTAAAACCAGTCCGATGAAAAAATCTCTTTCATCAATTTGCCGATATCGTAACCAGATTTATAGAATGATTGAGCGCAATCGTCAATCAAAGTACTCGGAAGATTTTCCTGTGAGACAAAAAAAGCGATTATTTTTTGAGTGATGAATCTTGCCATTTGCTTGTCTTCAAGGATGCTGCTAATAATATCTTCGCCTGTAAAATTTTTTGTTTGCCCACGGAAGGTCTTGCTTTCGAAATCATGCAGCTTCTCACGAAACTGATATTCGCCTTTCGCATTGAACCCCCAGCCCGTGAAAGCCCGTGCTGCTTCCTTGATATCGGTTTCAGTGTAATTACCACGGCCGAGCGTGAAAAGCTCCATTACTTCGCGTGCAAAATTTTCGTTGGGATGACCCTTTCTGTTTTGCTGATTGTTCAGAAACTGAAGCATCGCTGGGTCTTTGGAAATCTCTAAAAGCATGTCCGCAAAATTTCCCAAGGCATGTTTGCGCAAGAGGTTATTCTGTTGTTGCGCCAGATAAGGGATCAGCGTTCTGCATGAAAAGTGATTGTGCCAGAACAAAACCATTTTTTCTCGCAGCGGATCTTCGGTAGTTCGCAGCTTTTCCAGCCATGCGAGATTTAGCTTCATCAGATTCTCGCGCGACTTCTGAAAAATATCCTTGAACTGCATTTTACCCGAAGGGTTGTCGGGCAATTCGGGTTTGGGGATTACTTCGATTAATGGATCACTCTTTCCAAAAAAGGATTTGACTTCTTTCCCTTTATTGGAAGGAGAGCAGCCAAAACCTGCTCGATTGCAAAGGTGTTTTGTTTTGTCCTGATCAGTCATCGTATTCTGCTTTGATGAGCAGAAGCGATAACGGTTTAATCCTATGAAATATTTTTGAGTATATCCACGGTCATTTCTTCCAATCCGAACTGATGTTGCCAGCCCCAATCCTTCCGAGCAGCCGCATCATCAAGAGATTTTGGCCATGAGTCTGCAATGGACTGGCGGAAATCGGGTTGGTAGGTTATCGTAAATTCCGGAATGTGCTTTTTGATTGTAGACGCAATTTGTGCTGGACAAAAACTCATTGCGCTAATGTTATAGCTGGTGCGCACTTTTACTTTTTCGGCAGGTGCCTCCATCAAATCAATCGTTGCTTTTACCGCATCATCCATGTACATCATGGGAAGATAAGTATCGGGTGCAAGGAAGCATTCGTATTTTTTTTCTTTGACAGCTTTAAAATAAATGTCGACCGCATAATCTGTAGTGCCGCCCCCGGGTGGAGTCTTCCACCCGATCAAACCTGGATACCGAAGGCTGCGTACATCAACACCGTACCTTCTGAAATAATATTCGCACCAAAGCTCACCGGCTAATTTTGTGATACCATAAACGGTGGTTGGATCCATTATAGTGTCTTGAGGTGTATTCTGCTTTGGGGTTGTCGGGCCGAACGCTGCAATGGAACTTGGCCAATACACTTTGTGAAGCTTCAATTCATGTGCTGCCTCTAAAACAAAAAGCAAGCTTTCCATATTCAATTTCCAAGCCCAGCGTGGATCTTTTTCACCCGTAGCTGAAAGTAACGCTGCCAAGTGATAAACTTGCGTGACTTCGTGTTTCTTTAGCAATTCAAAAAGTTTGTCTCGCTGCATCACATCAAACTTTTCGTAAGGCCCCTCTTTCAAAACTCCCTGTGCATCCCTAATGTCAGAGGCGATGACGTTTTCTTGTCCATAAATTTTCCAAAGGCCCTGTGTAAGTTCAGCGCCCAGTTGGCCGCCTGCACCAATCAAAAGAATTTTTGTCTTCCTCATGAAATTGAATTGGCCGCGAAGTTATTAAAATTTAAGAAGTACGAATTATTGATTACGATTAGTAGTTTTGCACTCCACACTATTTTTAAGTGCCATGTACAAAAGATTAAAACCCGTTTTAGAAAAAGAATTGAACAGCATTCGCGAAGCCGGTCTTTATAAAAAGGAACGGATCATTACCACACCACAGGCCGCTGATATCAAAACAACAGACGGAAAAGAGGTAATCAATTTCTGCGCGAATAATTACCTGGGGTTATCATCTCATCCGCGCGTGGTAACTGCTGCAAAAAAAACGATTGACACTCATGGATTTGGAATGTCGTCTGTGCGCTTTATCTGCGGTACGCAAGACATTCATAAAGAATTGGAGAAAAAGATTTCGGAATTCCTTCATACGGAAGACACTATTTTATATGCCGCGGCCTTCGATGCCAACGGCGGCGTGTTCGAACCTTTACTTGGAGAGAAGGACGCAATCATTTCTGATGAATTGAATCATGCATCGATCATTGATGGCGTGCGCCTGTGCAAAGCTATGCGCTATCGCTACAAGCACAACAATATGGATGATCTGAAGCAGCAACTGGAAGATGCCAGAAAAGCAGGAGCCAATCAAATCATCATTGTAACTGACGGTGCTTTCTCCATGGATGGAACTATCGCACAGATGGATAAGATTTGTGATCTGGCTGATCAGTATGAGGCATTGGTAATGACTGATGAATGTCACTCCACCGGTTTCCTTGGCAAAACGGGTCGGGGTGTACCTGAACTTCGCGGGGTGATGGATCGAGTGGATATTATTACAGGGACTTTAGGGAAAGCTTTGGGCGGAGCATCTGGAGGATTTACTTCCGGCAAAAAAGAAATTATTGAATTACTTCGCCAGCGTTCAAGGCCATATTTGTTTTCAAACACACTTGCGCCTTCCATTGTTGGTGCATCGATTGAAATATTCAACATGCTCTCTGAGACAACCGCTCTTCGTGATAAGCTGGAGCAAAACACGAACTATTTCAGAGAGGAAATGACTAAGGCAGGTTTTGACATCAAGCCGGGTGTTCACCCGATTGTCCCTATTATGTTGTATGAAGCTCCTCTCGCGCAAAAATTTGCCGAGCGCCTTTTGGAAAAAGGAATTTATGTAATCGGATTTTTCTTTCCTGTGGTAGCCAAAGGTCAGGCTCGCATTCGTGTACAAATTTCTGCAGGTCACGAGCGTCATCACCTCGATAAAGCAATTAAAGCTTTTGCAGAAGTTGGAAAAGAACTGGGAGTATTGAAATAACTCTCAGAGAAAGAATAGCTAACTAAGCTAAATAAGACTTTAGCAATTTGCTCCGGTAGCCATTGCGCAATTTACGCGTAGCTTTTTCTTTGATCTGTCGAACACGTTCGCGTGTCAATGAAAATTTGTCACCGATTTCTTCCAGGGTCATTGGCGCGGTTCCGTTCAGTCCAAAGTAAGAGGCTATGACTTCTGATTCCCTATCCGTTAAGGTCGAAAGTGAACGGGCAATCTCCTGCCTCAACGAGGTATTAATCAACTGTTGATCGGGTGTTTCTTCAGACTGATCTTGAAGTGTATCTAATAATGAATTATCCTCTCCTTGCACGAAAGGAGCATGCACCGATATCGCCCGCCCGGACAGACGTTGATTCGATTCCACCTCTTCGGCACTCATCTCAAGCACCTTGCCTAATTCTTCACTAGAGGGCTCGCGCTCAAATTTTTGCTCCAGCGCAGCAAATACTCTGGAAATTTTATTGAGAGATCCTACCCGGTTCAACGGAAGTCTTACTACGCGTGATTGCTCTGCCAAGGCTTGCATGATCGCCTGGCGTATCCACCACACGGCATAAGAAATAAATTTGAATCCCCGGGTTTCATCAAATCGAGAGGCTGCACGGATCAATCCTACATTTCCTTCGTTGATCAAATCTCCTAAAGAGAGTCCGTTGTTTTGATATTGTTTTGCAACCGATACAACAAATCGCAAGTTTGCCTTGGCTAGTTTCTGCAAGGCCATTTGGTCACCGCTTTTGATTCTTTGAGCCAGCTCAACCTCCTGTTCGGCCGAAATCAAATCCACCTTAGCAATTTCCGATAAATATTTGTCGAGCGATTGGCTTTCGCGATTGGTGATTTGCTTAACGATTTTCAGTTGTCTCATCATGATATTTCTTAAGTATGCGCTCCCATTTTGCGCAGGTACAGTAAATGGGATATAAATGCTTCAGCCATGGAAGCATACTCATGATAGGCAACATTGAATTCCAGGCAAGTCTCCTTTACAAGTCGACTGATCTGAGGATAATGTATGTGGCTCACTTTCGGGAAAAGATGATGCTCTATTTGAAAATTTAAACCGCCCAGCATCCAAAACAGCAGCTTATTTGCCGTTCCAAAATTGGAAGTTGTACTTACCTGGTGAATTGCCCATTCTTTTTCAATCTTCTTTTCCTGGGGAAAATCTGTAGACTCAACAACGTGAGCTAATTGAAATACAATGCTGATAAACAGCCCGCAAACAAAAGTCACGATGATGAAGCCAACCAAGGCCTTAAGCCATCCAAGCATGATGATTGGCAACACTAAAAACATGATTATATAAACCAATTTGGTCACCCAAAAAACAATGTGCTCTTTTAAGGACAATGACATCGGTTTCATGTGGACTGCGACTTTTCCTCTGAAATACTTCAGGAAGTCTTCGTAGAAAACCCAAGCTGCATAAGATATGCCGTATAACACAACCCAATAGATGTGCTGATAGCGGTGCATAGCCTGCCTGGGCTGATTCGGATGAAGGCGCATAAATGGTCTTACATCAATATCAGAATCAATCCCTTCGATATTTGTATATGTATGATGGTTGACGTTGTGCTTTACTTTCCAGAAATAAATGTTGCCGCCCAATACATTCAGGAAATAACCCGCAAAAGAATTCAGCCAACCGTATTTTGAAAAACTCTGGTGGCCGCCCTCATGCATGATATTAAAACCAATCATGGCAAGGTTCATCCCAAGGAGTATGGCCAGCAATGTAGCCAGCCATATTCCTGGGTTAGTGAACACCAAAAGAATGTATAATGCAGCAGCTGAAAAAATCTGCACACCGCTTTTGATATACAATTTTGTATTTCCGGTGCGCTCTATTTGTTTGTTCGAAAAGTATTGATCGACTTTTTCTTTGAGCACATTGAAAAAAATATTTGCGTTTTTATCGATCACTATTTCTTTTGGTTATCGGATCACTTGAACACGTACTGCGTTCATTCCTTTCTTTCCGCGCTCCGTTTCAAATTGCACGCGATCGTTGTCTTTGATCTTATCGATCAAGCCTGTTTCGTGTACAAAAATGTCAGGGCTTCCATCACTTGGTGTAATGAATCCAAAGCCTTTGGTCATGTTAAAGAACTTTACTACTCCTTCTTTCATAATTGATAAAAATTAATTGTTTGTTATTAAGAAAATTTATTTGGTCTCTGTTTTTTTGTCAGGTGGTGTAGAAGTTATATTTCCAAACTCATCCACATAAGCCATCATATTTTCAAGCTCACCACCCGCAGAATTTTTCTTGCGCTCATCCTTTCGCTGAGCTTTCTCCTGTTGCTTCTTTTTACGGTTGAGCTCTTTTTGCTTTTTAATAAATGCGTTATTGGATTTTGCCATCCCTTATTCAGTTTAATTTATAAAGGTAAAGGCTTTTCCGCCCTTGCCAGCACGGCCTGTACGGCCAATACGATGAATGTAGCTGTCAAAATCGCGCGGTTGTTGATAGTTGATCACATGAGTGACCTCAGAAATATCCAACCCTCTGGCAGCAACGTCTGTTGCGATCAGCACTTGTATTTTACCTGATTTAAAATCGTTCAATGCTTTCAATCTGTAGTTCTGCGATTTATTGCCGTGAATTTCATCCACACGTACACCTGACTGATGAAGCGTTTTTCTCACCGTGCTCACTCCGCGTTTGGTTTCAGCAAAAACAATCACTTTTTGAAATGACCGATCTTTTACCATTCGCAACAGCACTTCCATTTTTGTTTCTCCGGCCTCTACGCGCACAACTTCCTGGTCGATATGATCGCCAGTAGTTTTTCCTTTGGAAACACGCACCTCTACAGGTTGATGCAGAAGTTCACGTATAAGCGTCTGCTGGTTTTTTTCTTCTGTTGCAGAAAATAAAATCGTTTGTTTTCTGTTGCTCATTGATTTAACGATGAACTGAATGTCGCGAGAAAAGCCCATATCAAGTAAGCGATCAAACTCATCCAAGATCAAGGTATTGAAATTATTCAATCTTAGCGCGCCCTGGCGTGCCAAATCTGTTAATCTACCTGGCGTACCGATCACCACATGTACCGGCTGACGCAATGTGGCAATATCCTTGCCAACGCTCGTTCCGCCAATGAAGCAAGAACTGCGCATCGACAGTCCTATAACCATGCTGCTGAATTCTTGTTCAACCTGAACAGCCAGTTCGCGAGTGGGCACCACTACCAAGACCTGGAATGCCGGTTTTGAACCGATTAAGTTATGAACAACGGGAATTAAAAAAGCCCCGGTTTTTCCTGTTCCCGTTTGCGCTATGCCCAATAAGTTGTTCTTGTTTAGAATAGACTCTAAAGTCTTGTCTTGAATTTCAGTGGGCTTTGAATATCCTTTGGCTATAAGATTAGTTTTGATTTTTGCATCTACTGGCAAATCATTGATGCTCCTATTTGACTCGTAGCGAGACTCCGTTAGTGGCACAGCCTTTTTGATGAAGAGCTGTGGATCCAAAGTACTGACAGGCTGTTGGCCTCTACCGCGATTGAATTGATTGTTTCTTCGTTGATTGTTTCCCTCTCTTCTTTTTGAGTAATTGTTTTTTACAAAATTCATTAGTTGTTTTTAAAATAAATAATCAAGCAGACTATATATCATCACATTTTCTTTGAAAAGCAAAGAATCGGCAACCGGAAACCCGTGCTTGCGATTTTCAGCTAAAATGATTGAGTGTTAGGAAGAACTCTTAGACGAAGAGATAGGACTTTCTAGTACGGAATGATTTATGCTAAAAACGGTGACAAAGGTACGGTTAATAAGGACAGTAACCTAATTGGAGCGGATTTCAAAGCCTTTTGCAAGATTCAAGTGAAGGAGAGTAACTTAAACCTTACTCATTTTGTCTCTCAAGAAGTCTGGGTCATCAGAGAATAATCCGAAAATGGCTTCACTATCGTGCGAAGGAAGAAAATAGATTTTCTTGCGCTTGCCCTTCAGCTTAAGAGAATACATATTGAAGAACGGCATCAGCTTTAGCTCCTTCACTTCGTCCCAATCGTATTGTTTTGCTTTGAACGTTGTGATCACTGCAAGTTTCTTTTTGCTCATGGCCACACGCTTCACTTTGGTGAAAACCAAAAAGTGAATCGAGATCAAAATCATCGCCAGCGTGAAGAAAACAAAAATGGCAAACCTGTTTTTGGGAGAATCTTGAAATCTCATCAGAAGAATCACAGCTGCGATAGCTTGCATCATGGCGAGTGCGAGGAAAAAGTATCGCACAAAGTAGTACTTAAACAAATTTGCTTCTTTCATCTTAAGTCAAGTTTAAAAAATGGCGTACTTAAAGAACGTTTATACAAAATTAACGCAGATTTTTTTGGATTTGCAAGAACTTGCCACAGATTACACAGATAAACACAGAACTAATTGCTCACCTAATGCTGATCCACTACCACGGGAAAATCCTGACCACGTGAAAACGTGTAAGGGTACTGTGGCTTGCCTTTCAACTTGCGCGTGAGCTCGGGCACTTGATCATCGAGAAAGGATTTTAGTTCGTAGATCGTGACTTTACCGTCTTTCGGAGCACCATCGGCTTCGCCTTGCAGTCCCTTGATGAGGAGATACGTAAAGATTCCGTGGCCTAGCTCAGCAAACTCAGCAGCAAATTGTTCGCTGCCGGCAGATGCCATTACGTGTATACCAGCGCTACGCGATAGTTGTGCTATTGCCTTTTCCTCTGCTGCTCCGCGATTGGCAAGTAGTTCAACTGACCCTCCGCTTTGGCAAGCATCCATGATGATCAGCTGCTTTAGTGCTTTTATGTTTTTCAATTTCTCTTGTAACATGCCAGCCTCAATCGCTTCCTTTTTCAAAGAACTTAAATCGTATAGTCTCGCACTCTCGCTCGGGATGAAAAAGAATTGATCCTCCACCATACTGCCGTGGCCCGCATAGTAAAAAATAAAAACATCTTCCTGATGAATGCGACTTGAAAGCTCATCCATCTTTTTTAGGATATTATTTCGTGAAGCTTCCGCATCGTACAGCTCGTGCAATTCGACACTTTTAAACAAGCCTTTCATATCAATAGCTTTGCCAAATGACTCCGCATCAGGCTTGGCGTAGTTCAACGTCATTTTAGGGTTTTTGTATAGATTGATCCCGACTGCAAGAATGTAACACACTGAATTTTTGTCGGAGCTTTCAGAAAAAATCTCTGCAGATACCGGATCAGATTCCACTTTGTCTTTGTTGATTGCCGAAGCGGTGAACGTATTCGTGCCCCCAACTAAACTCACCGTCTCCTTGATTACCGTAGATTGACCTTTGCCATTCGGAAGCTTTATTTCGCTTAACAAAATGCTCTTTCCGTTGTGAAACAATTTTACATTACCTACTCCTGCTCCGTTATCAATAATTTTAACAAACACTTCTGCCTTTGCAGGATCAGAAGTCGGCATCACTGCAACCTTTAGCGATGGTGGAGGAGAGCCTTTCAATTTTTGATTGATGCCTTGCGAACCGTCATTGCCTCGGTTCTGAAAGATTTTTGGAAGCAGGTCAGGACGATAGAACTCATCGAAAAACTGATCTACTCCGTATGTCTTCATTCCATTGACGAAGTGAATGAATTGACGCGCATCCTGAGTGCCATTAAAATATCCTTCAGGGTTTTTCACCATCCATTCTTTTTCGCCAAAATGGATGTGTTCAAAAAATTCTTTGCCCGAATTCAGATCCCAGAATTTTGTAGCCCCGTCAACGCTGTGGCTGATCAGCATTTTGTTGTCAGGACTAAAAAGAAGCGAAGTAACTTCGGCCTTGTGCCCATCAAAGGTGCGAATGACTTTTGCAGATGAAATATCCCACACGCGAATTTGCCGATCGGCACCGGCCGAATAAATATTTTTTCCATCGGTACTAAAGATCGCAGCATGAACTGCTCCACGATGTCCGATGAATTTTCTTTCCATCAACCCGGTGCCCACATTCCACAGACGAACGCTTCCGTCCCAACTGCCCGACAACAGCTGCTGCTTGTCCGGGCTGAGTCTCATGGAAGAGATCACATCGCTGTGCCCAACGAATTCTCGCACCGCAGTTTTAGAATCGAGCTCCCACATTTTTATTTCTTTGCTCTGCCCGGTGAATAAATACAAATCGCTTTGGCCCCACAGAATGTTAAGTGCGGCATTGTTTTCAAAATCAAAAAAGTTAACCGACTTGCCTGTACTTAAGTCCCAGGTGATCAATCGTGCATCCCAGCTTGAAGCGGCAACTTTGGTTTCATCGCTGTTGAAATGAATGTCAAGTATAGGCTCGCGATGTGCTTTGATGGCTCTGATAGTATCGCCTGTCTGCACATTCCATAGGATTATTTTTCCATCGCCACCACCGGTAATCAATCGCTTGCCATCTCTTGAAAGGTCATAACAGAGCACCGCTTTTTCATGACCAACAAATTCCATCACACTTTTGCCACTTGCAATGTCCCATTGTTTTATTTTCGAACCGAACTTTCCTTTGATCAATGTCTTTCCATCGTTAGTGATCAGCAAATTGTTCTTGAAGCGAATATATTTCGCGATCTGCATGTCCCAGATAAAATTAGGATCATAAGTGATGCCGCCTTTGTCACGAAGATTGAGGAAACCCGTAAGCGATTGTACCACTTTTTGTTTATCCAAATCCCAAATCATCGTAGTGTTATTATCACATGTGATGAGGAGTTGTTTTGAGTTGTTGGTGAATAGAGTTTCATTCATCTCCTGTTCCACCTTGGGATTGAATCGCAGCAGTTCTTTTCCACTTTCATTGTCCCATACAATGATTTCCTTTTTCAGTGCCAGGGTAATTTTTTTATTGTCGGGCGAAATGACAATGGAAGAGGGATCGCGAATTTCATCGGCATATTGCTTCACCAGCTTTCCGGAAGTGAGGTCGTATTTCTTTGCCGATCCATTATGCGAAACCATTACCAGGTTTTTGCTGTCGGGAGAAAAAGAGCAAAATGTAGCACAACCACCGCACCATCCCGAGCCATATTCGAATGTGTAGGCCTTCTCCCAGTCGCTAGTGCGATAGACGTTTACAATCCGGTTGTCCTCACCAAAAGCTAGCCACTTCGAATCAGGGCTGATGGCAATATCAACTCCATTTCGGTTTGATTCGGGACTGACTTCAAATTCTCTTATTTTTTTCTTTGAATTGAAATCGTAGACGTGAACATTAAATCGAAGCGCAGCCGTAACAAAAAATTTCATGTCAGGACTGATAGCCACATGAGTGATTCTTTCGTGCACCGGGTTGACAGAAAAAATCTCCTTGCCTGTTTCTATCTCCCACAGTTTCACAGTTTCATCATTACTTCCGGTAAGAAGATATTTTCCATTGCTGCTGATGTCGACCGATGTGACAGAATAATCATGGCCCAGGAAGCTTCGAACTTCGCGACCTGTGCTGAGCTCCCAAAGTTTTGCTGATTTATCTCGGCTACCAGTGACGACATAATTACTATCGGGACTGACAGCCACAGCAACCACCGCAAGCTCATGGCCTCTTTGGATTACAGTTTCGATGGATTGACCAACGCTTTGATAACTAATAGCGATTGATGTAAAAAAGATGAAAAAACGCATTGTCAGTTATTCTTGATCGCTTCGGGCTGCTGAGCCTCAGGTTCGACAGGCACCTCTTCCCAATTGCGAGGCTCACTGTTATGGAGGTATTCTATAATTTTTTGTTCTACCTGCCAGAGTCTGAGCCCACGAATAAATTTTCCGTTGCGAGCCAAAATCAAGCGACCTGTCTCTTCAGAGATAGCAAGAACGAGTGTATCCGTTACTTCACTCATACCAATGGCAGAGCGATGACGCAATCCAAACTGCGCAGGGAGGTGATCGTTTTCACTTACAGGCAGAACACATCTCGCTGCAAGAATTCGCCCTTTGTGAATGATAGCAGCGCCATCATGCAATGGCGTATGCTTATTAAAAATGGAGAGAATCAACCTGCGATTCACCTCAGCATCAAGCATCTCACCTGTTTCACAATATGATTTTAAGTCAGTGTCTCTTGAAAAAACAATCAGAGCTCCGGTATGAGTGGCTTTCATTGATTTTGCCGCTTCAATCAACTGGTGTACATCGAAATCATTATGGTAGCCCTGACGCCAATTTTGTAGTGACTTAAAAATGCTGTCTCGATTGATTTCGGTTGTGCGCCCAATGAGCAACAGGAATTTTCTAATCTCAGGTTGAAATAAAATAATCATTGCGAGCACACCAACGCCCATGAATTGCCCAAGGATTTTGGCAAGCAATTCCATTTGCGCTGCGCGAACGATCAGGTAAACCAAATAGAGCGCGAGGATGCCTAAAAAAATATTGACAGCAATGCTTCCGCGAATGAGTTTGTAAACTTGATAAAGCAGAATCGACACCAACGCGATGTCAATGAAGTCAACCCACGTGACTTCGAGAAAGCCGATTTGAAAAAGGAAAATCACTGTCAAAGATAACTTTGATTATTTATTCGAAAAATTCCATTTCGATAACCTATAATCCAACAATTTAAGTTGCTGTCTAGGAAAAAAATCCCGTAGGGATGAGATTTTAATAGCCACGGGGTTCAGCCCGGTGGATAGATTACAGGATTAGGAAAAATCGCCACGCACAAAACTATTTTTTATCCGCTTACTTTTTTGGCGCGCATTTCATCGCCTTGGCTAAATGAATGTTCCTTCATGTCGCGTAAAATTATTGTTCATTTAACTTGGGCAGTCGACACGGTCGATCTTCATTTTTTTCAACCCCGGGCTAAAGCCCAGGGCTACAACATACCATCCCTTCGGGATTTTTGATTTTGGATTACGAAATACTTTATTCCATCGTAGAAAACCGGTGGAATCAGTGAATCAATAAATTGAATCAGAGCACAGGCAGGATTTTTAGCTGGTAAGTTGATAATACATAATCAAGGTTTATCTTCGCGCGAATGGCAGCGGCAGATACTCCATTGATGAAACAATACAACGCTATCAAGGTAAAATACCCTGGTGCGTTATTGCTTTTTCGAGTGGGTGATTTTTACGAAACTTTTGGCGAAGACGCAATCAAGGCAAGTAAAATTCTTGACATTGTTTTAACCAAGCGAGGCAATGGTTCGGTTTCTGAAACTGCTTTGGCAGGATTTCCGCACCATGCGCTTGACACCTATCTGCCTAAGCTGGTGCGCGCAGGCCATCGGGTGGCAATTTGTGATCAGCTGGAAGACCCGCGTTTTGTAAAAGGGATTGTGAAGCGGGGCGTAACGGAATTAGTGACACCGGGCCTTTCGTTTAATGATCATGTGCTTAATCGGAAGCAAAATAATTTTCTGGCATCGATCTGCATAGGAAAAAATTTATGGGGTATTTCTTTTCTTGATATTTCCACTGGAGAATTTTATGCCGCACAGGGAAATGAAAATTATGTACTGAAACTGGTTCAGGGTTTTGCGCCCAGCGAAATCATTTTCAGCAAGCAATCGAGAGAGAAATTTGAAAACCTCTTCAGTGCAGATCATGCTATCTACTCACTTGACGAATGGGTCTATCAATTTGATTACGGCCACGAAAAGCTGATTAATCAATTTAAAACTTCTTCGCTCAAGGGCTTTGGTATTGATGGAATGACCGAAGCAATCATTGCTGCCGGAGCGATCTTGCACTATCTAGAAGGAACGGAGCATAAAGATACCTCGCACATTGCCTCGATCTCGCGCATTGACGAAGACAAATATGTGTGGCTTGATAAATTCACGATCAGAAATCTGGAGATCGTTTATGCACAGCAAGAAAGTGGCGTGCCGTTGATTGATATTCTTGACCGAACCATCACACCGATGGGTTCGCGTTTGCTGCGTCAATGGATGATTCTACCGCTCCGCGAAAAAAATGCAATAGACGAGCGACTTGAATCGGTCGACTTTTTTTATAAGAATTCTGATGCTGCTGAAAAAATTACAGAGCAGTTTCGGAGTGTTGCTGATTTAGAGCGACTGATTTCGAAAGTAGCCGTAGGAAGAATCAACCCTCGCGAGCTGTTGCAACTGAAGCGTTCGCTAAAATGCGTTGCTCCTGTAAAGCGATTACTCGAAAATCTCCCATCAATCCATTTGAAAAAAATGGCAGATCAGCTTTATGAATGTGAATTCCTGCTTGAGAAAATTGAAAAAGAACTTCGCGAGGATGTTTCCATTGCCAGCAATCAGGGCGGCATCATTAAAGAGGGTGTTGACACCGAATTAGATGAGTTGCAGAAGATTGCATTCTCGGGGAAGGATTATCTCCTTCAAATTCAAAAACGTGAAGTAGAACGCACGGGAATCAACTCACTGAAAATTTCTTACAACAAAGTCTTTGGATACTACCTCGAAGTAAGCAATTCCAACAAAGACAAGGTTCCTTCTGATTGGATTCGTAAACAAACACTGGTTAATGCCGAGCGCTTCATCACCGAGGAATTAAAAGTGTACGAAGAAAAAATTCTTCATGCCGAGGAAAAACTGGTTGTGATTGAGCAGCGGATTTTCAATGAGTTGGTTCGGTATGCTTCTGAATTCATTCCACAGATCCAGCAAAATGCCCGCGCTATTGCCGTGCTCGACTGCTTGCTTTCCTTTGCAACAGTTGCCCAGGCAAATCGCTATTCAAAACCTGAGGTGAATGAATCTACAAAAATTGAGATCAAAGATGGCCGTCATCCGGTGATCGAAAAACAATTGCCCATTGGCGAAAGCTATGTGCCCAACGATATTTTTCTGGACAATGATTCGCAGCAAATCTTGATCATCACGGGGCCAAATATGGCGGGTAAATCAGCCTTGCTGAGGCAAACAGCCTTGATTGTACTCATGGCCCAGATGGGAAGTTTTGTCCCTGCCACATCGGCTTTGCTTGGTACCGTTGACAAAGTATTTACACGCGTTGGTGCATCGGATAATTTATCGAAAGGTGAATCTACTTTCATGGTGGAGATGACCGAGACCGCAAGCATCCTCAACAACCTGAGCAACCGCAGTTTGATTTTAATGGATGAAATTGGAAGGGGCACCAGCACCTACGATGGCGTATCCATTGCGTGGAGCATCGTAGAATTTTTGCACAACCACAAAGATTTCAAAGCTAAAACCCTCTTTGCAACCCATTACCATGAGTTAAATCAGTTGGCAGAAGATTTAGTGCGCGTGAAAAATTTCAATGTGAGTGTTAAAGAATTGGGCGACAAAATTATTTTCATGCGCAAACTCAAAGAGGGAGGCAGTGAACATAGTTTTGGAATTCACGTGGCGCAATTGGCGGGTATGCCCAACAAAATCGTGCTCAGAGCAAATGAAATCTTGCATTTTCTCGAAAAGGAAAAACATAAGAACGAACCTCACGGGTCCGAAGGGCGGGCAGGAAAAAAGTTCGATGCCTTGCCCAAAGCAGCACCACAAATGACTTTGTTTGAAGCAGATCCAAAGACAAAAGAGCTGCAAAACATGCTCGACAAAATTGACATCAATACAATCAGTCCTGTGGAAGCTCTTTTGAAATTGAACGAGATTCTGAGCATATATAAAAAATGATTCCTTATGATTTGGAACTCGTAACGTAACACGTTACATTTGCCTTAAATCACTACGAGTATGAAAAGGAGTAAGAAAATTTTAAAATTATTACTTTACCATGATAGTGAGCTTTGGTCACAAGGGATTAAAGAGTTTCTTTGAAAAAGGGGATTCGAAAAGACTTAATTCGTCTCATGTTGAAAAAATTAGAAATATTTTGGCAAGACTAAGTTCAGCTAAAGATTTACGAGATATGAATTATCCCGGTTCCAATCTGCATCCTTTGAAAAAACCACCTTTTCGGGGTTTCTACTCTGTCAATGTCAGCGGGAATTACCGAATTGTCTTTCGGTTTGAAAATGGGGATGCATACGATGTTGATTATTTAGACACTCATTAAAAAATTAAATTGTTACAGTTTAACCCACCCCATCCGGGCGAAATTCTCAAGGCCGATTATCTCGACCCGCTTGAGTTAACAATTACAGATGTAGCTGGCGGATTAGGTATTGCGAGAAAAAACCTTTCTGCAATTATTAATGGTCGTGCAGGAGTTAGCTCAGAAATGGCTTTGCGGTTGTCTGAAGCTTTCAATACTACTCCCGAATTATGGCTAAATCTTCAAGCCAACTACGACCTGTGGAAAGCAAGAAGAGCACCTATTAAACGAAAAATAAAGCGATTCTTCAAGGCAAAAAAGCTTGAAATTTGACTACTCTATGGTATTCTCTTTCGTAAAATCGACATCTTCGACTTAGTAGAGCCTCTTGAAATTGAACGAGAATAAAATCTTTCGTTCGCATTTGAATTTTTAACAATCTTCTGATAATCTTACACCCGTCTATGGAGGTGGCCTAATCGGGATATATTTGTTTCGATCGACCAACCCATTTTATGAGTAAACCCGTCCGTGATGAGAAAATGTTCACGAATGAACTGAGCATTTACAATAAGCACAAAGATTTTGTAAGCATTGAAAACTCTCACCAAGAGCTAAAAGTTGCACACGAGAAATTGACTAATGATTATAAAAAGTTATTAGAACAAGCGCGCTTCCTCACGTGGATCAGCGGTCGCCTTGAAAAAAAGTTGCATAAAGCAAATCGCGAACTTCTTGAGCGCAACACCAAGCTTGAAAAAACAGTTGATGAACTGATGACCGCCAAGGCAGGGAAAAATGCGTATGCCATTATTTACTTCATCGCCATTATACTTTTCGTGTTGGAAGAATTTTTGATTGAGCCCGTAATCAATCAGTTTGGCAATGGCGTTGGCTACAGCATTTTGATCAAACTGATCATTGTTTTGTTGCTAAAAGTTTCTGAGGGATTCATCGAAGACCGCATCAAAAAGAAGCCAAAAGTCGATGCAGTTAAGCCCTTAACTTTACAGCGGGCGTAATTTAAATCAATATGAAGGAGGTCAAGTGGGCTATTCTCGGCTGCGGCAAGATTGCCCGCAAATTTGCATCTGACCTTCAACTCGTGAAAAACGCAAAACTGATTGCCGTAGCTGCAAGAGAGCAGTCGCATGCTGATAATTTCGCTAAAGATTTTCCGGTCAAGTACAAGCATGCCAGCTATCAAAGCCTTGTTGAAAATCCTGATGTTGATGTAGTTTACATTGCCACACCGCACGCCTTTCACCATGAGCATACATTGCTTTGTCTGAGTCACGAAAAGGCGGTGCTCTGCGAGAAAGCATTTGCCCTAAATGCCCGGGAGGCAAGAGAGATGATTGCTTTCGCAAAGAGCAAACATCTGTTTCTTATGGAAGCTTTTTGGACCAAGTTTCTTCCGCACTATGGGCTCATAAAAAACATGATCGAGCAAGGAAAAATTGGAAGGGTGCAAAGTGTGATTGCCAATTTTGGTTTCATTCCAACTCCACCGGTTGCTCCACGACTTTACGATCCTAAACTTGGAGGTGGCTCCTTGCTTGATATTGGTGTTTATACTGTTTTTTTAGCGCTCGATATATTAGGAAAGCCCGATGGAGTTATGGCTTCGATGACGCCATCTTCTCAAGGCACCGACAGTCAGTGCGCCATTCAGTTCAGTTATGGAAGCGGAGCATTCGCCCAGCTTTTTTGTTCGTTCAATTCCAATCTTTCTACAGGGGCGGACATTGCAGGTGACAAGGGAAGAATAAGGTTGACACAGCGGTTTCTCGGACCAACAACTGAAATTGAATATTATCCGGGGATTGTTGACTCTCGTGAGTTAATTCCATTTGAAAGGGCTAAGGGCAATGGCTACGAATATGAGGCGCAGCACGTCACGGATTGTTTGCTAAATAATTTGAAGGAAAGCCCGATTGTAAAACATGCTGACACACTTTTATTAATGGAAACTCTTGACCGGGTTCGTACTGAAGCAAAAATCCATTATCCGGCTGACGATCATTAGTTTTATGGAGAAAATATTCATTCGCCTTTCCGCATTTTGCCGTACCTTTGCCCCTCTGCTATGACGCAAGCTCAGACCATAACGCATTACCAACCTTTGTTGCACACCATTGCTTACAATCTTGTGCGCTGCAAAGAAGATGCTGAAGATATTGTGCAAGAAACTTTCACGAAGTGGCTTACGATCGATCAGCAGAAAATTGAGAACACAAAAGCGTATTTGATCCGGGCGGTCACTAATAATTGCCTGAATCATTTGAGTTCGCTTCGTAAGAAAAAGGAAGAATATTTGGATCACTTTCACTTGCCTGAGTTGCTGACCAAGTTCAAGGAAACGAATCTTTCAAAATTAGATTTGGACATTAACCTGAGCGCAGCATTTAAAGTGTTGAACACCAAATTAGGCCCATTAGAGCGAGCCGTTTATTTGCTCAAGGAAGTTTTCGACTTTGACTACGATGAACTGCAAGTAGCGTTAGATAAAAAGAAAGAACACTGCCGCCAGTTGTTTTGTCGTGCAAAAAAGAAATTGGAAGAGGAGACATCAAAAATCCATTTCGCGCTTCCTGACGCTTCTAAAATGATGAAGAGTTTTCGCGAAGCTTGCGATTTTGGCAATGCTTCGAAATTGATACAAGAGCTTAAGCAACAGATCTCTTAGGAAGAAAAGTAAGACAACCGTCACATTTCAGTTCTAAGATTGTCTTAGAAGAAGAATTAAAATGAGCACAGCCACTTCTACTTTACAACCCGAGGTTCGAAGAAAGCCAATCCTTAAACAGGAATTTGCTTTTGCGTTGATTCATCTCACTCCTCTTGCCGCCATTTTAACGGGGGCCACTTTTTTTGACTGGATGGTTTGTGTTTTCCTTTATGTCTTCCGCATGTTTTGGGTTACGGGCGGATATCACAGATACTTCGCTCATAAATCTTATAAGACTTCGCGCTGGTTTCAGTTTGTGATTGCTTTCATGGCACAGACTTCGGCTCAAAAGGGAGCTCTCTGGTGGGCCGCTCACCATCGTCATCACCACAGGCATAGCGATACTCCGGCTGATCCGCATTCAATGAAAATTTATGGATTCTGGTATTCGCATATTGGCTGGATTGTAGGTCCGGATTTCAAAGAAACCGATTACAAAACCATTGGCGATTATGCTAAGTACCCGGAGTTGGTTTGGCTGAACAAACATTATCTCGTGGCTCCTACTATTCTTGCTATTACTGTAATGGCACTTGGCGGAATAGTAAATGGAGGAAGTATCCTGATGATGTTCACCGCTGCCGGATTCTCGACTTTGTTTATCGGATTCTTTTTGAGCACAGTGATTTTGTACCACGGAACGTTTTCCATCAACTCGATCATGCACAAGTTTGGCAACCAGCGCTACGAATCGCATGACGAGAGTCGCAACAGTGTTTGGCTTGCGTTGCTTACACTTGGCGAAGGCTGGCACAACAATCACCATTACTATGAAGTGGCTTCGCGCCAGGGTTTTTTCTGGTGGGAGGTCGATATTACCTATTACATTTTAAGGGGATTTGCAGCGGTTGGCTTGATCTGGGAGTTGAAAGAAGTTCCGAAGCATATCAAATACTCTAAAAACAAATCGCACGCGCAGGAGTTGAAGAAGCAGTTCGATGCTTCGCGTCCTCCTGTTGCCAAGCAGGAAAAGTCTGTTGAAGAAGATGTCACAGTCCATTGAGCAGAATTTTTTAGAAAGCGCAATCAAACTTTTCCGGTACTACAAGAAACTCGGAGAAGGGGCAATAGCTCAACTCAACGATGAGCAAGTTTTGGTAAAGCCCAATGAACTTAGCAACAGCATTGCATTGATCGTACATCACCTCAGCGGGAATATGCTTTCGCGGTGGACGGATTTTTTAAATTCTGATGGAGAGAAACCCTGGCGTGATCGTGAAGCGGAGTTTGAAAAATCGTATGCTAACAAGACGGAAATGCTCGAGGCATGGGAGAAGGGATGGAAGTGCTTACTTGATACCCTGGAAAGCTTGAAGCCCGAAGATCTTTCAAAGCTCATTTACATTCGCAATGAAGGCCAAACGGTACTGGAAGCAATTCAAAGACAACTGGCCCATTATCCGCATCATGTTGGGCAGATTTTGTATCAGGCCAAGATTTTGAAGGGAGATGATTTTAAATCCCTTTCAATTCCCAAAGGGAAGTCGGATAGCTTCAATCAGGATAAATTTGGCCAGCCTAAAGAACGAAAACATTTTACAGACAAGCTCTGATTTGGATTTTTAGCAAACGGAATTAACTTTGCAGTCCTTTTTAGGATTCAAGATTCCAAATTCAAGGTTCAAGATTGATATTGAATTTTGAATTGATTTAAGCGGGAGTAGCTCAGTTGGTAGAGCATCACCTTGCCAAGGTGAGGGTCGCGAGTTCGAGTCTCGTTTCCCGCTCAAGAGGTTTAGGGCCTCACCCCAAACCCCTCTCCACTGGAGAGGGGCTTGTTTTTTAATGAGGCTAACGTTCTTCAATCTTGAATTTGAAATCTGAAATTTTGAATTCAATGGCCCGGGTGGTGGAATTGGTAGACACGCAGGACTTAAAATCCTGTGGCCAGTAATGGCTGTACGGGTTCAACTCCCGTCCCGGGTACTAGCATTTAAAGTCGCTATTAATTGATGGCGACTTTTTTATTTTATTGCACTTCTAAAATTATCACTGTCTTTGATGGCGTTTTGCAACTAAATTTTAGTTACATTTGTTACTCTCATGAGCAAGTTTACGAAGGCCTTGGCCAGGTTGCAAAGCAAGCCTAAAGATTTCACCTGGTCGGAACTTCAAACCATCATGAAACATTTTGGATACGAAGAGAAAAAGGGGGGCGGGTCAAGGAGGAAATTTATTCACCCCGGTACAAATGCAGTTGTCAGCTTGCATGAGCCACATCCAAAGCCGCAAATGAAATCTTATGCAATTGATATAATTATTGAACATCTTAACGAAGGAGGATTGATATGAAAAATGTTTTGGAATTTAAAGGCTATGCCGGATCAGTAGAATTTAGTGCTGAGGACCAGGTGTTTTTTGGTAAAATCGTAGGTATAAGGGATGTTGTCACTTTTGAGGGAGCCACCGTTAAAGAGTTGACTAAAGCATTTCACGAGTCGGTGAACGATTACCTGGAGACTTGCAAGGAGATGGGCAAAGATCCGGATAAAGAGTTCAAGGGCAGTTTCAATGTCAGGGTGAAGCCAAGCATCCATCGGTTGATTTCCATGAGGTCCGCAGCGATGAAAATTTCCTTGAATCATTTCGTTGAAAAAGTCTTGGAAAAAGAAGTTCTTCATGAACACCACGGTCAAAGCATTTGAAATAAAATCAAAAGGATTTCGGAATTAATATTGTCATCTTTCTTGCCACCTATCAATATTGTAAAATATTAATTATCAGCTAATTAATGGCATATTAAAATACTCCGGTCTTGGGTACGAATTTGCAATGCACCAGCCTTGTTAAATTTTGCTAACTTCCAAGAGTAAAAAGATTCTGATGTCACACAAGAAATTTTTGATGCTAACATGTCTTTTGTTTTCAATTTCGATTGTTGACGCACAATCGCTGACAAAAGAGAGAATAGAGAAACTCAAAAGTTCGGTCGTGAGAGTCACGATTGAGGGATCACAATCTACCGGAACTGGCTTTTTTATTTCGCCTGACGGAGCACTCCTGACTTGCTGGCATGTTATTAGCCCATCTATAATCCAAGACTCAACTGGACTTCATTTCAAAAAGATTTTTATCGAGACAAACAGCGGTCAAAAAATTGAAGTAGGTATACCCTTGTTTTTTTTCAAGACGAAACCTTTAACCTGCAGGCAGTGTCGAATGATTTCTGTGTTTTGATTCCCGCGCCTCCAATTAAACCCGTAAAATTTCCTTTTCTGAAAATTGGCAACTTTGACAATGTTGAAGAAGGAGATAATATCTATACTTCTGGTTACCCATTAGGTCTGTCTTATCAGTTTGTTTCTCGAGGAATCTTATCCACAAAATTTGTTGACAGTACAATTCTCTACCAAAGGAGAACCCGACCGGATATTAAAGTGAAAAGATCAACTGCTTTACTTGATTTGACAATCAACAAGGGTAATTCTGGAGGCCCTATTATCAAACTTGGAGATTCAATCGATGATGATGAAGTTATTGGAATTGCTAATTTTCTAATTAATCCGTTTGGCCAGAATGCCGAGCAATTGAATTTACAATTAAATAATACAGGTAATCTTTTATTGCCGACAGGAATATCCCTAACAGAATCAATGAAGTTGTTTTCGAATGCGATTATATACTCTTCAAACGGGATTAGCGGCTGTATATCAATAAATCATTTTTTGCAGCTGACAAAGTAGCCTTAGGATCGTAATAGAGTGTCAAGGTTTTGAGGTTTTTTTTATTCTTAGATTCAGCAATAGACTTGTCGGTAGTTAGCTCTTTACTTATCTTTTTCACAAATGCATCGATATTCTCTGAATCCTTTTTTATACGCTTCTTCGTATCCTGAGAATAGCAACTGTAGCCAGATATCAATAGAACAAGGAAAATGACGATAATTCTATCCATGGGTTATTCTAATTTGATAATACTAATACAAAAGTGAGGTGAAAGGTAACATGAAATCTAGGTAAAACAAGTCGGTTAAACCTCTCGACTACCTTCGTTCTTTTAAGATTATGTACCGCGCCTCAAGTCATAGTGCTCGTAATACTGAAAATTTGAAGATAAGCACCTGTAAATCGAGGTTTCTTGCATGAAATAAAATCACGACTTTCGCCTACATTTTATTTTCATGGCTGACGTTAAAAAACTTTTCCTCCTCGATGCCTACGCGCTGATTTATCGCGCTCATTTTGCATTCACCAAAAATCCACGAATCAATTCTAAAGGACATAACACTTCTGTTCCCTTCGGTTTTACAAACACGCTGCTTGAAGTAATTCAAAAACAAAAGCCAACCCACATTGCTGTAGCATTTGATACGGCTGCAAAAACTTTTCGCGATGAGATTTTCAAAGAATACAAAGCCACCCGGCAGGCTACACCGGAGGACATCAAGTCCGGAATTCCTACGGTGAAAGAAATCATTCGCGGCTTCAACATTCCGATTTTAGAAATGGATGGATATGAAGCAGACGACATCATCGGCACGATTGCCACTCAGGCTGCTGCGAAAGGCTATGAAGTTTACATGATGACACCCGATAAAGATTTCGGGCAACTCGTGAAGGAAAATGTTTTCCTCTACAAGCCTGCCTACATGGGCAATGCGGTGGATGTTCTCGGCCCAAAAGAAGTGTGCGAGAAGTGGGACATCGAAAATGTTTCGCAGGTGATTGATATACTCGGTCTGCAGGGCGATTCGTCAGATAATATTCCGGGCATTCCGGGCATCGGGCCAAAGACGGCAGCCGATTTATTAAAGCAATTCAAAACAGTAGAAGGCGTAGTTGCTCATGCAAGTGAGTTGAAAGGCAAACAAAAAGAACGCGTTGAGCAATTTGGCGAGCAGGCAATCCTTTCAAAAAGATTAGCTACGATCATCATTGATGTTCCGGTTGCGTTTGATGAAGAGGCATTGACTTATAAAGCCCCTAACGAAGCTAAACTTCGGCCGATTTTAGAGGAGCTGGAATTCAAGACAATGATTCCGCGAGTGTTTGCGACTGGTAGCTCAACCACGGTCCCTGCAATTAAGGAGTCGAAGCCCTCACAGTTATCAATGTTTGGAAAGGTAAGCTCGCCAATGACGGAGACGGAGCAAATGATTTCCGAGCCTACGGACGCTTCTTATCAAACGGTTGAAGCTGATGATAAAATCATTTTGCTGATTGAGAAACTGAAAGAACAAAAGGAAATCTCCATTGCAGTGGCGACCGATGAAGCCGAAAATTTCGATTTCTCAATTACAGGCCTGGCATTTTCATTTGCTGTTAATGAGGCTTTTTTTATTCCGATCAAGAATAAAAATCAATTGAATAATTTTTCAGAAGTTCTTTTAAACGAAGGCATCTCAAAAGTTGGCCACAATATCAAGCAAAGTATTTTGTCGTTGAAGAAATTCGGCATAGAAATGCGGGGCCAGTTGTTTGATACAATGCTTGCACATTACCTGATTGAACCCGAAGCCTCACACGATTTAGGAATTATTTGCAATCAATATCTAAGTTCGCAATTGATTGCAAGCGATACCGATGAAGCAAAGAATTATTGTGAGCGAGCTGAGCGCTCCCTACAGCTCAAACGCCACCTTGAAAAAGAACTCCATACTCGCGGGCATTGGCGGTTAGGGCGTGAAGTAGAGATGCCTTTGGTATATGCTCTTGCCTCAATGGAGTATGAAGGTGTGGCACTTGACGAATCGGCTTTGCAAGGAATGTCTTCTTCCTTGAAAAAGGACAGCGAAAAAACACAATCCGAAATTTTTAAACTCGCTGATGCGGAATTCAACATTGCTTCACCTAAACAGTTGGGAGAGATTCTATTCGACAAGCTCAAACTTCTTGACAAAGCCAAGAAAACAAAAACGGGGCAGTATGCCACAGGCGAGGAAGTTTTGGTGAAGCTTGCCGAAGAGCATGAGATTGCCAAGAAAATACTCGACTTCCGTGAATACGAAAAACTCCGCTCGACCTATGTCGATGCGTTGCCAAAAATGCTGAGCAAGTTTGATAATCGCATTCATACAGATTATAGACAGGCAGTGGCGGCAACCGGTAGGTTGAGTTCTAACAACCCGAATCTTCAGAATATCCCGATTCGAACTGAAAAAGGACGACAAATCAGAGGAGCATTTGTTCCTCGCGATAAAAATTTTCTATCGATGTCTGCCGATTATTCTCAGATCGAGTTGAGGATTGCGGCCGCATTCGCGAAGGATGAAACGATGATGGAAGCTTTTCGTACTGGCCGCGACATTCACACCACAACAGCAGCAAAAGTTTTTAAAGTCGATATCGATAAAGTCACACCCGACATGAGACGCAAGGCCAAAGAAGTGAATTTTGGTATTCTCTATGGAAGCACTGCCTTTGGTCTTTCTCAAAATTTGAACATTACAAGAGGTGAAGCAACGGAGATCATCGATTCGTATTTCAAAGAGTTTTCGGCCATCAAAAAATACATGGATGACTCGATCAATGGAGCCAGAGAAAAAGAATATGTGGAAACGATCTTAGGCCGCAGAAGATATTTGCGCGACATTAATTCTCGTAACATGGCCACGCGTCAATTTGCTGAACGCAACGCCATTAATGCACCCATTCAGGGAAGCGCAGCCGACATTATTAAAATTGCAATGATCAATATTCATCGCTGGCTTCAGCGTGAAAAATTGAAAACCAAAATGATTATGCAAGTGCATGACGAATTGGTGTTCGACCTTCACGTTGACGAGCAAGAAATAGTCAAACCCAAAGTGGCCGAACTTATGAGGACGGCTGTAATCCTAGATGTGCCTATGGATGTAGAAGTGGGCATTGGAAAAAATTGGTTGGAAGCGCATTAAATGTCGGCAGTGAGAAAAATTCTTTTCCTTTTTTCAGTAATTCTAATGTCCTGCACTGAGGATGCTTCACATAAAGTTGTTGTTCTCATTTCTGCCAATGCCGAATGGAAGGTTGTTAAGTCAATTTTTTCGAAGGAGGATTACCAACCGACACCCTGGGGAGAATTTTTTCAAACCAAGATCAAAAGCTCAAAAGGAGAAGTACCAGTCATCTTTTTTCACGAAGGCTGGGGAAAAACAGCTGCTGCAGGCGCTACTCAATTTGCTATCGACAAATGGAATCCGGAGTGCGTGATCAATCTAGGAACATGCGGAGGTTTTGAAGGGAAAATCAATCGCTATGATGTTTTACTTGTCAACAAAACGATTATCTACGACATCAAAGAAGCAATGGGCGATTCAAAAGAAGCGATTGATGATTACACAACAGAACTTGATCTCTCATGGATTAAAGTCGATCAGAGCGATTCGGTGAAACAAAGTTTACTAGTCTCTGCAGATCGCGATTTGATTCCGAATGAAATTTCTGAACTGAGAGAAAAGTACAACGCTATTGCCGGTGATTGGGAAAGCGGATCTATTGCCTACGCATGCAAACGCAATCACAAGCGCTTGATTATTCTTCGAGGTGTCACCGATCTGGTGAATGCAAAGACGGGAGAGGCTTACGGCAACACTCAGGTTTTTCAAGACGGAACAGATATTGTGATGAAAAAACTGATCAAGCAGTTGCCACACTGGTTAGATAAGTTTTAATTATCAATGACCAATGTTCAACTAGCCGATTGAAAAAGTCATCGGCCCATTTGGCTAATTGCAAACGGCTAATTATAGTTTGCAACCATTTTACATACATTTACGTAATTAATCATCTATCAGGAAAATCCCAATGAAAGGAACTAACCTTGGCGAATTTGAAGAGCTTGTACTTCTGACTATCGCATCCCTTGTAAATGATGCGTATAGCGTGGCAATCTGTGATGAAATAGAACAACACACGGGTCGTGCTGCAAAACTTGGTGTAGTGCATGCAGTACTCAATCGGCTCGAGGAAAAAGGGCTTATCAAAAGCAAGCTTGGAGAAGCCACCAAAACACGCGGAGGTAAACGAAAAAGATTTTACACGTTGACAGTTCCGGGTAAAACCTCTTTGGTGCGGGCTAAAGATATGCGTGATCAACTTTGGGACAAAATCCCTGCATTTGTACTTAAGAGCGCTTCAATATGAACAATGAAAACCGAAATATTCATCCGCCACGTTGGGCAGAGCGCTTGCTCGGATGGTACTGTCGTCCGGAGTTGCTCGAAGATTTACAAGGTGATCTCAATGAATACTTCGACCGAAATGTAAAATCGAAAGGCACAAGAAGAGCAAAGCTGATTTACACGATCGATGTTTTGAAATTTTTTAGAATCTATACCATACGCAAATTTGAATTTATAAACCTATTAATCAACTGGCTTATGCTTGGCAGCTATATCAAAACCTCAGGACGCAACATTGTGCGTAATAAACTTTTTTCGACCATCAATATTGTTGGACTTGCCATTAGCATGTCCGTAGGTTTGATGATGATTGGAGTGCTATCTGACATTTTTTCTTACGACAAATTTAATGAGCACCATTCCAGGATATACCGGGTTACCAGCGATTACAAGTATCTCAATGAGCGTGGAAACACACTAGCCACTACTTCACTTAAAGCCGCGAAAGCTATAGAAGAAAATTTTTCCATTCCTGAGGAAGTGGCCATTTTTCATCACGGATTTGAGGGCGATTTGAAAGCTGGTGAGAAAGCCATTCCGCTCAAAGGCTATTGGGCCAACGAATCTCTTTTTAAAGTTTTCTCCTTTCACCTGCTAAAAGGCAACCCTGCCACTGCATTAAAAGCCCCGTATTCAGTTGTGCTAACAGAGACATCCGCTCTCAAATTGTTCGGTAACGAAGAGCCATTGAACAAAGTGATCGCATTAGGTAAGGAGCAATACAGCGTAACAGGAGTTATGAAAGACTTGCCTAAATTCTCACATGTTCATTTTGATATGCTGGGATCTTTAAGCACCAATGAAATACTTTCTAAAGACAGCAAAGACGAAATGGCCTGGGATAATGTGTGGGGTACGTGGGTTTATTTATTACTCCCACCTAATGCTAACCTAAGAAATCTGAAAACAAACCTTGATCAGCTCAGTGCAAAAGAAGATCCTTCTGTAAAGAATACGCATGTTGAATTATCCTTACAAGCTTTGGATGGAATTATGCTAGGTCCTGATTTAGGAAATCAAATTGGGAAGACCATGGGAGGTTCCATGGTCTGGATTTTTGGCGGGCTTGCATTTGTTGTTATCCTGTCGGCTTGTTTCAATTACACTAACTTATCGATTGCACGCTCACTTAGGCGCACTCGCGAGGTTGGCATCCGTAAAGTGATCGGTGCGCTGAAAAGCCACGTGATCAGTCAGTTTGTTGTGGAGGCTGTCTTAATCTCTATTGGCTCATTGTTGGTGTCGCTCTTGCTGTTTTTGCTTTTACGACCCTATTTCTTAAGTGTTGAAGAAAGCCTGCAAGCAATGCTGTCTTTGCAGTTGTCTCCTGTATTGATTGCGTATTTCGTACTGTTTGCTATTGTCGTAGGCATGGCGGCTGGTTTTTTTCCGGCACTTTTCTTTTCAAAGATCAATGCAATCCATGCATTAAAAGACCTTTCTGCAGGATTAGGTTTTAAAAAACTGACTACGCGCAAAGTGCTGATTGTTTTTCAGTATAGCATTTCAATTATCCTTATTACCTCAACCGTTATTATTTATAAACAGTACAAACATTTTTTGGCTTTTGACCTTGGATTCAAAACCGAAAATATTTTGAACATTTCTCTACAAGGGAATAAGCCTGAAGTTCTGAAAAAAGAGTTGAATGAGCTTCCTGAAGTAAAAGAGATATCTCAATCAGTTATGGTGACTAGTGTTGGAAACTATTGGGGCACCTACATGAAGTATTATACCAATCCCGATGATTCTGCTATGGTATACTACAACACCGTGGATGAACACTATCTGCCGCTCCATGAGCACAAATTAATAGCAGGAAGAAACTTTAACCCGAAATTGGATAGCGCCAACGAAACAGAGGTGATTGTAAATCAGGCTGTGTTAAAACGATTTAAGATTATGGAACAAAAGCCTGAAAAGGCCATCGGTGAAATTGTGAAAGTCGATCATAAGGACGTGCAAATTATAGGAGTGATGCAGGACTTTCATTATGGCCGCGCTAATAACAGAAATATGGAAAACGAAGTGATCCTCCGGTACTCTTCCAAAAAAGCCTACCTATTGAATGTTAAAATTGAATCTGCTGATATACTTGCCACCCACGCAAAGATCGAAGCCATCTGGAGAAAAATAGACCCGGTGCATACGCTCGATGCGAAATTTTATAGCGAACAAATCGAAAAATCCTTTGCCGGATTAAAAGCATCAGTAAAGGTAGCTGGCTTCATCGCTTTTCTTGCGATTGGAATTGCCAGTCTTGGATTGCTCGGCATGGTTGTGTTTACAACTGAAACAAGACTGAAAGAGATCAGCATACGCAAAGTGCTGGGCGCAAATGAAGCGAGTCTTCTTTTCATGCTGGGTAAAGGCTTTTTTCTCTTGCTGATGATTGCATCAGCCATAGGATTACCGATTACTTATTTGTTTTTTGACCAGCTTCTTTTTCAAGAACTCGCCAACCACGCACCGATTGCATTTGGTGATTTGTTCATAGGTGCCGGAGCGATTTTAGTCGTTGCAATTTCGATGATCTGTCTTCAAGCTTTCAAAGCGTCTCGCGCAAATCCGGCTCAGGTGCTCAAAACGGAATAGAAATCATCTTCGGATTTTGTCGTTAACTTTCAGTTGTGAAAACATCTTCTCATAAGCTGAAAGTATTCGATAGCATCGGCTCAGTATCCGCTGAATTAATTGCTCCTGAAAAACCCGAGGCCATCATTACCCTTGCACATGGCGCAGGCGCAGGAATGAATCATCCGTTCATGACCTCGCTTGCAAATGAATTAGCAGAACTCAACTTCGCCACGCTGCGTTTCAACTTTGCCTATATGGAGCAAAAGAAAAAACGGCCTGATGTTCCTGCAGTAGCACACAAAGCTGTTGAGGCTGCGTTAAACAAAGCGAATGAGTTGTTTCCAAAAATTCCTCTGTTTGTTTCCGGCAAATCCTTTGGCGGACGAATGAGTTCACAGTATCTGTCCATTCATAAACCATCAGTGGTGAAGGGAATTGTCTTCTTTGGATTTCCATTGCACCCGGCCGGCAGCCCATCCATTGAACGAGCTGAACATCTAAAGGAAGTAAATGTGCCTATGCTCTTTTTACAAGGCACGCGAGATACTTTAGCTGAATGGAGTTTGATTGAAAAAGTCACCCTTGATCTTCCGCTTGCCACTTTAATTAAAATGGAGGGAGCCGATCATTCGTTTAAAAGGGGAAAAGAGAATTTGATACCAATGCTTGCTAGCGAAGTAAAGAAGTGGATAGAAAAATGACTTGATTTTCTCTCGAATAAGTTGGAAGACCAAATGTTTGTAAGGACGATCGGTGGGCTGACTATGAAATGATAATTTCTCCTACAACATTTAGCTTCAAAAAAAATCATTCATCTTTATTTCGATTTGAAACAAGTCAGCGCGAAGTCGAAATACTATTTTATAGGAGGTATCCTCATCGCCCTGTGTGGTACAGTCTGCTTCTCAGTAAAAGCAATTTTTGTAAAACTCGCTTATCGCGATGCATCGGTTGATGCGATTACTTTACTCGCGTTGCGCATGCTCTTCTCTGCTCCATTTTTTATGGTGACTGCCTTATTTTCGTCCAGCAGATCGGGCAACATAAAATTTACAAATAAGCAGTGGCTTTACATTGCGTTGATCGGTTGTCTCGGATATTACGTGAGTAGTCTTTTCGATTTTATAGGACTTAAGTACGTATCTGCCGGTATCGAGCGCCTAATTCTGTTTACTTATCCCACTATGGTCCTCTTGATGTCTTCACTGATCTTCAAAGAGAAAATAAAACCAGTACAGTGGCTGGCAGTGGTCGTTACCTATTTCGGCCTGGCCATTGCTTTTTTTGGTGAATCGAATTTCACTTCAAAGCACAGCAATGATTTTCTTTTTGGCTCATTACTGATTTTGATTTGTGCCTTTACCTACGCTTCTTATATCACCGGAAGCGGCAAACTTATTCCACAGGTTGGCTCAGCAAAATTCAATAGCTACGCGATGAGTTTTGCTTCTATTGGTGTACTAACACATTTCTTTTTAATGAGTGAAGTATCACTGATTCGATTGCCAACGATTGTCTACATCTATTGTTTCTTAATGGCCGTTTTTGCAACCGTTATTCCGTCCTATTTGATTTCGTTTGCGATCAAGCGAATCGGGCCCGATAATGCGGCAGTCGTAAGCAGCGTAGGCCCTGTTTCGACCATTCTTCTGGCTAATATTTTTTTAGGAGAAACTATTTCTATTTGGCAATTCGCGGGAACAGCCTTGATCTTGACAGGCGTATTTATTATCGCCAGACAGAAACAGATGTAAATTCATTCGTGTAAACGCAATAATTTTAGCTGCTCAATAGGCTATAGTCTGAGAACAATGCGCTTCATTTCATTGTTTATGGTATGAAATGAAATTGTTTTTACTGACCCTCCTTGCTGGATGGTTGCCAAGAGTAGCCATAACGCAGGATTTTCAGGCGCAACGGGAAAAGATGGTGCTCAAACAGATCGCCCAAAGAGGCATCAGCAATAAGCGTGTTCTTACTGCAATGAAAAAAGTGGAACGTCACCGGTTTGTTCCGCTTGATATAACCGACCATGCATATGATGATGTGGCCCAAGCTATTGGCGAGGGACAAACCATTTCGCAACCGTACGTGGTAGCGTTTATGACCGATGCGTTAAACATTCAACCTGATGACAAAGTGCTTGAGATAGGTACAGGCTCTGGTTACCAGGCGGCTGTTCTTGCAGAACTAGGCAAAGAAGTTTATACGATAGAAATCAACACTGTATTATCAGCGCGCGCTGAAGCAGTCTTGAAGTCTTTGCACTATAAAAACATTTATCAGCGAACGGGCGATGGATATTTAGGCTGGCCGGAAGCGGCACCGTTTGATGCAATCACTGTTACTTGCTCACCCTCAAAAATACCACAGCCTCTCATCGATCAACTCAAAGACGGAGGACGCATGATCATTCCTGTCGATGAAGGTGATCAGTTTCTCATCTTGTTGACAAAGAAAAAAGGGAAACTGATTAAAGAAAAAATACTGCCTGTCATCTTCGTACCGATGCACGACAACAAGGGAAAAAAATACTAAGTGTATTTTTGATGCGATTGGGTTTAAAAAGTTCGCAGTTGACAGAGTGCAGTCGGCAGCAGGACTCTTAACTGCCTACTGTCTACTGATTACCGCCTACTTTTCTTAATTGCGTACTATTAAGTTGAGTACAATTGCTATTGCTCCCATCTTTCAGTAACTTCCTTAACGATTCGCCTAAAGTCATGGAGTAAGTTTCGAACTCGCTTTAGCGGAATTCGCATGAAGCACATCTTATTATATTTCTCATTCGCGGTGTCGGCACCCCTTTTTGCACAAACTGTTATTTGCATTAAAGTGGATGGATCCATCAACCCATCATCGGCTGAGTTTATTCACCGAGGCATTTTAAAAGCGACTCAAGAAAAAGCGGAGTGTCTCATCATTCATTTAAATACCCCGGGCGGTTTGTTAAAATCCACCCGCGTTATTGTGGGCGACATTCTTGAGTCACCTGTGCCTGTAGTTGTTTATGTTTCGCCTGGTGGAGCGCATGCAGGTTCAGCCGGAGTCTTTATCACACTCGCTGCCCATATTGCTGCGATGACTCCCGGAACAAATATTGGTGCTGCGCATCCGGTTGATTTATTGGGAGGACGTGATACCGTGATGAATGAAAAAGCAACCAATGATGCAGCTGCCTTTATTCGTACGATTGCAGAGAAGCGAAAGCGAAATTGGCAGTGGGCCGAAGATGCCGTGCGAAAAAGTTTGTCGGTGACGGAGTCCCAGGCACTTGAAAAAAACGTCATTGACCTGGTGGCAACAAATTCACGAGAGCTGCTTGTTCAAATTGATAAAAGAATAGTTGAAGTCAATTCAGGAACAAAAACTCTCCAAACCAAGAATGCTTCTATCAAGTGGATCGAAATGGGAACATCAGAAAAAATTCTGGATTTGCTGAGCGATCCCAATGTAGCTTACATTCTCATGTTGCTGGGTCTTTATGGTCTCATGTTTGAGCTGTACAATCCAGGCTCAATTCTTCCTGGCATTGTTGGTGTAATTTGCATGATCCTTGCCTTCTATTCAATGCACACATTGCCCGTAAATTATGCAGGCGTTGCATTAATCGTTTTTGCGATCATTCTGTTCTTGCTCGAGATTAAAATTGCAAGTCATGGAGTGCTCGCCATTGGAGGGATCATCTCGTTGATGCTTGGCTCCATGATGCTCATCCGAAGTGATTCTACAATTGAGTTTGTTAGGATTTCATGGAGTGTCATCATCTCTTCCACCATCATCACATCGTTTTTCTTTCTTTTCGTCATCGGAATAGGATTGAAAGCCCAGCGTGCAAAACCGGTAACCGGAATAGAAGGCCTTACAAATGAAATCGGTGAATCACTCGAAACCCTTGACCCGTCCGGAAAAGTCTGGGTTCACGGAGAAGTTTGGGGCGCTGAATCGATTGGTGGAAAAATTGAGAAGGGTGAGAAGGTACGAATAACAGGTGTGGAGAACCTTAAACTTCATGTCGATCATTTTATTAGCTAAACCAATTTTTTATGGGACCACTGGCTATTGAATTTGTACTCATTACTGTCCTGGCAGTGATCATACTTGCCAATGCAATTTGGATTTTGCGAGAATATGAAAGGGGAGTAGTCTTCCGGCTCGGCCGACTCGTGGCGAACGGAGGTGTGCGTGGGCCTGGATTAATTGTACTTGTGCCCATCGTAGATAAAATGGTTAAGGTGAGTTTGCGCACGGTAGTAATGGATGTGCCACCGCAGGATATCATTACTCAAGACAACGTTTCGATTAAAGTGAATGCAGTTATTTATTTCAGAGTGCTTCAACCGCAGAAGGCAATTGTTGAAGTAGAGAATTATTTGGTTGCTACTTCACAACTTTCACAAACTACGCTGCGAAGTGTGTTAGGGCAGTCGGAATTGGATGATCTTCTTTCACAACGTGAAAAAATAAATCAGAAACTTCAACAGATCATTGATAAGCACACAGAACCCTGGGGAATTAAAGTTTCAAATGTGGAAGTGAAGCAAATTGATTTACCTCAAGAGATGCAACGTGCGATGGCGAAACAGGCCGAAGCTGAGCGTGAGCGAAGATCAAAAGTGATTGCCGCAGAGGGAGAATTTCAAGCCTCCCAGCGGCTGGCTGATGCTGCAAAAATACTTAGTGATCAGCCCAGTGCCCTCACATTAAGATACCTGCAAACGTTACGAGAGATTGCCACAGAAAATAACTCGACCACTATCTTCCCAATTCCGATTGATTTGCTAAAGCCTTTTTTAAGAACAGAGGACAAAAAGTAGAGAACCCTTGGCGTAAAGAATACTACTTCCTCCGGCAGTATTTAGCCATCCTATCCTCCTTCAGCGTCAACGCATCGGGGAGTGCCATACAAATCTGAATTACTTTTCTTATTTTTTATGAATAATCAGAATTAGTAAAACCACACAAGCCCAATGGATGTCCTAAACGATATTAACAAGAGCGAGGAGATTTTGCGTGGGCAGACGAAAATTTTAAAAATGATCATCGAGGATGAAGAGACGGAAACCATTTTAGAAGAAATTATTTTTTTACTTGAGAGCCAGGCGCCAAACATGAAATCATCGATCGTTTTCCTCGATGAAACAGGCAACTACCTTGCAAAATCAATTGGACCGTCTTTACCGGAAGATTATTTAAGCGCCATACCAGGTGTGCCCATTGGTCCCTTAGCCGGATCTTGCGGTACAGCAGCCTATTTGCGGGAGTTGGTTATCGTTGAAGATATTCACATCGATCCCCGATGGGAATCTTTTCGGGAAATCATTAAACACTTTAACATCAGGGCATGCTGGTCTATGCCAATCATGTCAAAGCAAGGTAAGGTGCTAGGAACTTTTGCAATGTACTATGATCACGTTCGCAAACCCATTGATGAAGAGATTGAACTGCTAAAGTTTGTTGTGAGCTTGGCCGGGCTGACGATTGAGAAAAGACAGTTTCAAGACGCGCAAAGAAATTATGAGACCAAAATCATTGCTCAAAATAGTGAGCTTACAAAAATCAATCAGGAGCTCGACAGCTTTGTGTACAGGGCATCTCATGATATAAAAGCGCCTATTGCTTCGATGCTGGGGATCGTGAATTTAATCAATCGCATTCCACTCCCCGATTCCGACTTGGCAGTATTGTTAGCGCACATGCGCAAGTCAGTTGGCAGCCTTGAAAGCTATGTGAAAGAGCTCATCGACTTTTCGAGGAATCTCAGGTTGGAGAGCTTGGTTACGCTCATTGACCTCAACAAACTTATAAGCCAAATATTTGAAACCCTTGGTGAGATTGAAGAACCCGCTAACTTAAAATGGAATATTTCACTCGATTCGGAAGGCGAATTTTATTCTGATAAAGAGAGACTTTTTATTATCCTTAAAAACATTCTTTCCAATTCTATTCGTTACCGGTCTTCCGAGCGGGCTCCACAAATTACAATTAACGCGAATGTTTCCAGTGCGCAGGCCTCTATTACTGTAAAGGACAACGGCATTGGAATCGAGCAAGAGAAAATTCACAAAATTTTCCAAATGTTTTATCGGGGCTCTGAACTTGCTACTGGTTCTGGCCTAGGCCTTTATATCGTGAAAGAGACTTTGCAAAAACTAAAGGGAAAAATTGAAGTCAGCTCAGAAGTTGGCGTTGGAACGGCATTTATGATTATCCTTCCCAATCAGAAAATATCTGCGACTTGAAGTCGTCACAATTATAGGTTCTTTTTAGATTTTTCCTTTCAGAAACTCAGACGTATAGCTTTTACTTTTTTTCACCATCTCTTCGGGCGTACCTGCGAAGAGCAAATTGCCCCCTTTTTTTTCTCCGCCTTCAGGGCCGAGATCAATGATCCAGTCAGCCGACTTGATTACTTCAATATTGTGTTCGATCACAATCACGGTATGACCAAGATCAACCAATGCATTGATAGCTTTCAATAATTTTGAAATGTCGTGAAAATGCAATCCTGTAGTAGGTTCATCAAAAATGAAGAGAATATGGCCTTTCACTTCTGAATTTTTTCCAAGGAACGAAGCAAGTTTCACCCGTTGTGCCTCACCACCACTCAATGAATTTGATGATTGCCCAAGCTTGACATAACCAAGACCAACGTCATTCAAAGGAAGGATTTTTTCATAGATTGTTTTTTTGTCTTTGAAAAATGCAAGTCCTTCTTCGACAGTCATATCGAGTACATCGGCAATATTTTTGTCATTGTATTTTATCTCGAGGACTTCCTGCTTAAATCTTTTGCCATGACAGCTCTCGCACGTGAGGAAAATATCGGCCATGAACTGCATTTCTACTTTGATTGATCCTTCACCCTCGCACGTTTCGCAGCGACCACCTTCTACGTTGAAAGAGAAGTGAGAAGGCTTATAACCTCGTTGTTGCGACAAAGGCTGATCGGAGTATAATTGGCGGATGACATCATATGCTTTCACATAGCTAATCGGGTTCGAGCGCGATGATTTCCCGATCGGGTTCTGATCTACAAATTCTACATGATCAATTTTTGAAATGTCGCCCGTGAGTTGGTCGTACTTCCCGGGAGTTTCAGCCACTGATCCATTGGCTCTTCCCGTGGCCGGGTAGAGAATTTTCTTGATCAGTGTTGATTTGCCCGAGCCACTGACACCAGTTACGACAGTAAGTGCACCGAGTGGAAAAGTGACCTTTAAATTCTTCATATTATTTTCTCTCGCGCCAACCACTGTTACAGAGTCTTTCCATTTTCTGCGAAGCGAGGGCACAACAATTTTTTCTTTTCCCGTGAGGTAATCAGTTGTATGAGTTTGGCCTTTACCGTTTAAGTCTTTTATCGATCCTTGAAAAACCAGTTGACCACCATGTTGTCCCGCATCCGGACCAATGTCGATGATTTGGTCGGCTGCACGCATGATTTCCTCTTCATGCTCAACCACGATCACAGTGTTGCCCAAATCACGCAGTTCTTTCAACACTTCAACCATGCGCGCTGTGTCTCGCGGGTGAAGGCCTATGCTGGGTTCGTCCAATATATACATCGAGCCCACTAGAGCGCTTCCAAGCGATGTTGCCAGTTTGATGCGCTGAAATTCTCCACCAGATAAAGTGGACGTTACACGATTCAAAGTGAGATAGCCCAATCCCACCTTCACCATGTAACCGAGTCGCGATTTTATTTCGGTAAGAATGCGATCAGAAACTTTTTGTTCGTAGGCAGGAAGTTTCAATTTTTCAAAAAACACAAGCGCATCTTCTATCGGCATGAGCACCAGATCAGTGATTGATGCATTTGCAATTTTTACGTACGCTGCATCTTTGCGCAGCTTTGTGCCTCTGCAATCAGGACAAGTCGTGCGTCCGCGATAGCGCGAAAGCATCACACGATACTGAATTTTGTGAGTCTTTGATTCGAGGTATTTAAAAAAAGAATGGATGCCATCGAAATATTCGTTGCCCTTCCAAAGCAGGTCGCGCTGTTGTTGAGTCAGTTCTGCGTAAGGCCGATGGATCGGGAAATCAAATTTGATTCCGTTCTTCAACAGGGGTTTTGCCCAGTTGCTCATTATTTCCCCGCGCCACGGAGCAATAGCGCCTTCATACACCGACAAGCTTTTGTCAGGAACAACCAAGTCTTCATCAATGCCGAGCACTTTTCCAAACCCTTCGCAAGTCTGACACGCACCAAACGGATTGTTAAAGCTGAAAAAGTTTACGGATGGCTCAGTGAATACGATTCCGTCTAATTCAAAGCGATCTGAAAATACTTTCTTGTCAGCACCTTCGGCATAAATAATGCAATCACCATGACCTTCGAAAAAAGCAGTTTGTACCGAATCTGAAAGCCGAAAAGTCAAATCTTCATCTGCTGCATTCACCGCGGCACGGTCGATGAGGATTTCGAAATCGCGCTCAATTTTTTTAGATTTAGTCTTTGCCTTCTTTTTTGTGTCATCCAAGGCCTGTGTCGACACAGGCCCTGGGGGAGTCTCCTCAGCTGAGGAACTCAAAATCTCCTCAATGAATTTTACTTCGCCATTCATGAGCACACGCGCAAAGCCTTTGCTCATCAACAAATTCAATTCATCTTCTGCCTTTCTTCCTTTTTGAATTTTTAATGGGCATGCCACCATCACTCGAGTTCCTTCCTTCTGGCGATTGATGAAATCAACCACATCGGTTACTGTATTTCTCTTCACTTCATTGCCGCTGACAGGCGAAAGAGTTTTCCCGATGCGGGCGAAAAGCAATTTTAGGTAATCATAAATTTCAGTTGTAGTGCCTACCGTACTTCGCGGGTTGCGCGTGTTTACTTTTTGCTCAATTGCAATGGCTGGTGATACTCCGCGAATGTAATCGACTTCAGGTTTTTCCATCCGGCCAAGGAACTGACGCGCATAAGAACTTAAACTCTCCACGTACATCCGTTGCCCCTCAGCAAAGAGAGTATCAAAAGCCAGGGATGATTTTCCTGAGCCTGAAAGACCGGTGATCACCACCAATTTGTTTCGCGGAATTGCTACACTCAAATTCTTGAGGTTGTTGACCCGCGCACGTTTGATGATGATGTATTCCTTTGGGTCGAGGTCGTCTAAAAGAGAATCGTTGTTCATGAAAAGGCAAAAGTAAAAAACACAATTAGATATTGAAGTAGTTCAATTTTCCGCAGAGATTATTTCCCGATGACAGCCCTCTTCCTGAAAACAGCAGATGAACCATTTGCATCAAAAATTTCAAACCAAACTACATAGTAACCAACACGAGAGCGGGTACCATCATCGCGGTCGCCATCCCAGCGGAAGAAGCCTTCGTAAGGCAGCGTTTCGTTATTAGCCAATGTTTTGATCAATCGACCCTGAGCATCAAGGATTTTGACATTGGCAGCCATGCCGCTTTGATCGAACTTGTAATTGATTTTCGAAAAATCTCTACCTGGAGCGAAAGGTGAAAAAATTTCGGGATCGACATTCACTGAATTTTCATTGATCAATGATTCTGATCTCGAATTAGAATTAATAAACCCCGGGGTTGCGAAGCCTGAAGATGCGCTGGCCGACTTCCAATTGCTTGGGTCATTGGTCAATTCTGAAAATGAAATTCGCTCGAGTGAAACACCTTCACGGTCTTTTACGAACGGTGAATGCAATTTTTCAGTGTAAGTAAAATGATCAACCACCAAGCCTCGGTCACTTACCAACACGATTGATCCGGCATCATCAGGCAAACTCGGCAACGTAGTTTTGAATAGACCCTTCTGAATCGACTGAAAATAGTGTTGCGAAAGAATAGTCGGATCGGAAGTGAAAACCAAATAACTCAATGGAGCTAAAATTAGATCACTGGTGGAGATCAACTTTGAATTAGTAGCCAAGCCATTCTCAAAATTGCCTAGTTGCCAATTTTTGAGATTAATGTATTTAAGTGAATTGTTATACACCTCGACAAAGTCAACTCCGCCCGACCTGGGATTGAAAAGGATTTCATTCACTACTAAATCAAGACTATCAGCAGCCTCCGGAAGGGCGAAAGAAAGTTGACTAAAATCTTGTTGAATAAAATTGCCAGGGCAATCGGTAAGATTGTCCACATTGATCTTGTAAAGTTCGCGAACGGCCAATGCTTGAGAAAGTTCTAGTGTGATTTGCTGCAATGATTGATCTGTGAAATATTTCTTTGAGATTGCTATTGAGGGAGACAAATCAAATGAAGCCGTGGATATATCCTTTTCAAGTTTTTCATTGAAGGTCAAGTTCAAAATGGTAGGTGACTGAGCAATCACTGAGAGTAACTGCGGGCCGGTGAGGTCGGGTTTATTGGTGAACACCGAATTTTGTTTGCCAGGGGTTCCACCTGAAACATCTTCGGAGACAACCCAATTTTCCCCCTCACTACACTGATTGTTCACGTCAATAATTTCAATCGACCAACCGCCTTCCTGCTTGTCGACATCGTGGTACCAATCGAGTGTATATTTTACTGAGTCGATGGTTTTATTATTTTGATTGCGAAGCGTGAGATTGTCTCCATCGTTGTTCAGCGTAGGAAAATTGGGTACGCCAATTACATTTCCGTAACCGGCAAACAAACCTGTATTCATGGAGGAGCAAACAATCCAATATTGTTGAGGAAAAATGATACCGCTGCTAAAGGTGGTAGTTGAAGCACCATCCGACAATTTCCAGCCAGACAAATCAACTGGGTTTGAACCACGATTAAAAATCTCTATAAACTCCTGTGCGGGTAATCCTACTTGCGGGCTCGGATCAGGAAAAATTTCGGTAAAAATGATGTCTTTGTTTTTAGAGGGAAACGATTTGAAATATAAAAACGATAATGTTGAAGGCATCATGATATTCCCCACAAGGTCTTTCACGTTTGAAACAGACAATTGATTTTGAATTCCGTTCGGAAAATTTCTTGTGAACGTCAACTTCACCGTTTTTTTGTCCCCTTGGAGCAAGGCGCTCAGCGGGTTTCCCATTGAATTGTTAACTGAATAGTTAGAAATAGACTCAGCTGATGGTTGATCCAGTGCTTCTGAAAACAGAACCGAAATGGAATTTGATGAAGTCGTGTCAGCTCTTACAACAGTTGGCGGAGTGGTGTCGGCTGCTGGCGGAGGTGCTATTATCGAAATGTTATCGTAAAAAAATTTAGCAGAGTTTGTTACGGTGTAAGTGCACAACACTCCAAAATAAGAAGATGCATTAATGCTGACATCAGTGCCACTTTTTTCAAAACCAAAATTCGTTCCTCCAGCATAATCTGTATACAAACTCCAGAGGCCTACATTATCTCTAGTGACTTTTACGCGCACACCAAAAGAGCCGGCAATTGTTGCGTCTGTACCTCTGCATACTTGAGTAGTCGTAGTTCCATTTTGCCTGAATAAAATAATGGCATCGGCACTACCTGTCTCGCCAAACTGAAGATAATATCCATTCAGAGGCTGTGTAAGGTCGGCTTGGTCACTCACCAAATACACTCTTCCAAAATTGCTGCCAGAGGGTGAGAAAGTCTGTTTCACGTAAAATTGCCATTCAAAATTGTCAATACTTGCAGCCATAAAGGAGGTTGTCAGATAAGAGGTTGCTGCTACGGTGTTATTCAGTTGCAGCTGCTTTGAAGAATTAACAATGAATTGGGAGGTCGAATCCGACCAGGTTGGGTTATTGGTAAAATCTCCGTCTGAGAAATCATCCGAGAGCTGAGCAAAGCAAACGCTCGTTAAGGTGAAATAAAAAATAATCGCAAGGATTTGCTTCATAGGATGCTTTCAAAAATAGTATTTTTGCTGCTCATAAAATTTTTCAAGGTAAAATGAAATTAGCAATTGTAGGAGCAACGGGCCTGGTGGGTCAGGAAGTGCTGAAAGTGATCGATGAACGTAACATCGAATTTGATGAATTGTATCTGGTGGCTTCGGCCAAATCGGTTGGACAAAAATTGAAATTTAAGGGTAAGGAATATACAGTGAAAAGTATTCAGGAAGGATGTGATCTAGCACCGGATGTAGCGATTTTCTCTGCCGGTGGCGGCACGTCTTTGGAATGGGCTCCGAAATACGCTGAAAAAGGAACAATCGTTATAGATAACTCTTCAGCATGGCGTATGGACCCGACTAAAAAATTGGTGGTGCCGGAGATCAATGGTCACGTATTGAAAATAGATGACCGCATTATTGCCAATCCGAATTGTTCAACCATTCAAATGGTGATGGCGCTTGCTCCACTTCATGTGAAGTATAAAATAAAACGCATCGTTGTTTCGACTTATCAATCAGTGACAGGCACGGGCAAAGATGCTGTTCAACAGATGATGGAAGAACGTAAAGGTGTTACCAACCCAATTAAAGTTTATCCTCACCCGATCGATATGAACGCTTTGCCGCACATCGATTCGTTTTTGGATAACGGCTACACTAAGGAGGAAATGAAAATGGTGAATGAAACACGTAAGATTTTGGGCGACCAAAGTATTGGTGTGACTTCAACCACTGTGCGAATTCCAGCGATTGGAGGGCACTCTGAGGCTGTGAATGTTGAATTCCATAAAGAATTTGAGTTAAGTGATATTCGTGAGATTTTAGAAAACACTGCTGGCGTAGTGGTGCAAGATGATGTGAAGAACAATGTTTATCCAATGCCCATTCTTTCGCATGGAAAAGACGAAGTATTTGTGGGTCGTTTGCGCAGAGATGAATCACAACCACGCACATTGAACATGTGGATCGTAAGCGACAATCTTCGTAAAGGTGCAGCTACGAATGCGGTGCAGATTGCTGAGTTTTTGGCTGAAAAAAGTTTGGTGAGTTAATTTGTTATTTTTGAAAAGTAAACAAACAATCAAAATATGAATTTCAAAAAATACATTCCTTGGATCATTCTCGCCCTGCTTGTGCTTTGGGTAATCGGTAAATACAACGGTATTGTGGGCAAAGACCAAAATGTGAAAAAAACCTGGGGTAATGTGGAGTCAGACTATCAGCGAAGAATGGACCTCATTCCGAATTTAGTGAACACGGTGAAGGGCTACGCCAACTTCGAAAAAGAAACATTGACTAAAGTGATTGAAGCACGTGCGAGTGCTACTCAGGTGAAAGTAGACGCGTCCAATCTCTCCCCTCAGGCGCTGCAATCATTTCAAAATGCGCAGGGTGGACTAAGTCAAGCGCTTGGTCGATTGATGGTGGTTGCAGAGCAATATCCTGATTTGAAAGCAAATCAGAACTTTTTGGATCTGCAATCTCAATTGGAAGGAACCGAAAACCGCATCAATGTTTCACGTCAACGTTTTAATGAGGCAGTGCAAAATTACAACACGGCCATAGTTGGTTTCCCAGGGAATTTGGTAGCGATGTTAGGCGGTTTTAAAGAGAAAGGATTTTTCCAATCACAAGCAGGTGCTGACAAAGCTCCAGAAGTGAAATTCTGATCAGTAAAAAAGTTTATTTAGAGCAGCGGCCTAGCATTTTGGGCCGCTTTTTTTTTACTGAATTATTTACAACTCTTCTTAATTGCAACCTTCGCTTCTTGCGAGCCAGTGGGATATACCTGCAATTATTTGCGAACATCTGTAAATAATTCTTTGAATCGTTACTTCTCTATTAGGAAGCCTTATTCTTTTCAAAACTAAGAATCTGCTTGTTAAAGGAAGGCAAAAAAGTAACAAGTTCATCGACTTTGCTCGTAGCGCAGTTAAAGATAACGACCGTTAATGCATGCGAACTAAGATTTTGTTGATAGACTAAGTTTTTGTCAATCGTAAGTAAAATATCAAACCTATTCTCAACGCATAAAGTCATAAGTTTGCCGTTCTTAATTCCACTCCATTGCATTTCTCTGACTGTGAAAACCTCGTGATGATTTAAATGAGGTTTGAGATGTTTGGTGACACATTCGTCAAGTAAAATTCTCATGAAGAATGTTGGACGATGTTTCTATTAGCTTCTGGGACATCTCAAGAACTTTAACGACCTGCTCACGCTGAACGCCATCAAAATCGTCAAGGAAATAATCGATAGACTCACCCGACTCCAAATAGTCGAAAAGGTTTTTAATAGGAACCCGCGTTCCAAAAAACACGGGAGTCCCTCCTAAAATTTCGGGGTTTATATTAATGACTTTTGAAATCAAATTTACTAAATACTACTTACAACTCTTCTTTATAGCAGCCTTCGCTTCTTGTGACCCCATTTCTTCAGCGCGCTTCAGGTCGAGGCAGCCATCATAATTGTTATTCATGGTGAGCTTCACCAGGCCTCGTTGGTAGTATGTCTCCGGGTCGGTAGGGTAAATCTCTATTGAAGAAGAATAATCTTCCACCGCTCCGGCATAATCTTCTTTTTCAGTCTTGCTAAGGGCGCGGTTATCAAAGTATGTCGGGTTGGTGGCATCGAGCTCGATGGCTTTGGTGTAGTCGACAATTGCGCCATCATAATCTTGCATGGTATACTTGAGCACTCCGCGCAAGTTGTATGTTTCTGAGTCTTGATTGAGCTCGATCGCCTTGTTATAATCTTCAAGGGCACCTTTCAAATCTTCTTTCGCACTTTTCGCCAATGCACGGTTTTCAAACTTTGTCGCATCTTTTGCATCGAGTTTTATTGCTTCATTATAATCAGCGATGGCCAAATCGAAATTACTGATGTTGTAGTAAGCCACTCCTCGATAATTGTACAGATTCGCATCGGTCTTGTCGAGTTCAATTGCCTTTGAGTAATCATCAATGGCGCTCACGTATTCGCCAAGCTCAGCTTTCACGATTCCCCGATTGAAATATTTGTCGTCCGTGACCGGGCCAATTTCGAGTGCTTTAGAAAAATCGAAATACGCACCTTGCAGATCTTCATTGTTGTATTTGGCAAATCCACGATTTGTGTAAGCTTCTCCATATTTTGAATTGAACCGGATCGCCTTGTCCAAGTCAATGATTGCCCCATCATTATCACCCAAGTTGATTTTCGATTCGCCTCTGTAATTGAAAGCATCGGCCAAAGTAGAGTCCATTTCAAGGGCTGAATTAAAATCCCCAATCGCTCCGTAATAGTCGTTCAATTCCATGCGCACACTCCCGCGCAAGGTGAATGCTTTTTTATTCTTTGGGTCGGAATTAATGATTTTAGAAAGATCGGCTTTCGCTCCAGCGAAATCCTTGTTGTCCATTTTTTTCTTGACGGCTTCCAGTGCAGGATCAGTTTGTGAATGAGCCCCGAAACCAATGAAGAGAAGGAAAACGAAAATGTGTTTCATCTTAAAAAAAATTGATTAAGCAAGTTAATAAGTTTTTCCCTCACCCTCCTATGGGACACCCTCTCCCTCAGGGAGAGGGAGAGGGGTGAGGATTTTAACTACCGCTTAAGAATTTTTCTTAAACTCAAATGCCATGAATTCGTAGATTGGATTTATTAATACTTATGCAATGAAGAATAAACTCATAACCATTCTTGCCCTCGTTGTCTCAAATGCCTGGTCTCAGCAAGATAAGCCCCTCGACATGAAGATGGATTTTGAAGAGTACGATCCACCTTCATCATTGGCGGTTGAAGAACACCGGCTAACGAAATCAAAGTTTCCTTTCATCGACATCCATAATCATCAAGGCAATATGGATTCAGGTGATCTAAATAAGCTGATTGCTGACATGGATAAACTCAACATGGCTGTGATGAATAACCTCAGCGGCCGTGGATTTAGTAGTAATGGCCCCTCAGATTTCAGTGGTAATGACGAGCACCTTCAAAAGTCGCTCGATAACATCGATAAAAATTTTCCTACTCGCTTTATACTCTTCACCACCATTAGTTTTGTAGGCATTGATGATCCTAATTGGGCTACTAACATCATGAAGCAATTGGAAGCAAATGTGAATGCTGGTGCGAAAGGTTTGAAGATCTATAAAAGCCTTGGGCTTTCTGTAAAAGATAAAAATGGCAAACGTGTACAAATTGATGATCCGCGCATTGATCCTGTCTGGGCAAAGTGTGGCGAGTTGGGCATTCCTGTTTTAATTCACTCAGCCGATCCAAAACAGTTTTGGGATCCGATCGATAAAAACAATGAGCGTTGGCTGGAATTAAAAACACACCCGGGCCGTAGGTATGAAGATAAGGAGGCGAAGTGGCAAATGCTCATCGATGAGCAGCATAATGTTTTTAAGAAACATCCGAAGACAAAATTCATCGCTGCACATCTCGGCTGGTACGGAAGTGATTTAAAAAAATTAGGTCAGCTGCTTGATCAAATGCCAAATGTCTACACCGAGATTGGTGCAGTGATCGCTGAACTCGGACGACAGCCTCGAACAGCAAAAGCGTTCCTCACGAAATACCAGGATCGAGTTTTGTTTGGGAAAGACAGTTGGGTTCCTGAAGAATATCAAACTTATTTTCGGGTGCTCGAAACCGAAGACGAATATTTCCCTTACCACAAACGATATCATGCCTTCTGGCGAATGTATGGCATCGGCTTACCTGACGAAATCCTGAAAAAGATTTACTACAAGAATGCATTGAGTTTGTTGAAAGGAATTGATCCGAAGCTCTTTGAGAAATAAATTAGCTTTGAGCCGCGAGTCGTGAGTTTTGAGATTTGTCTCGTAACTCGCAACTCAAAGCTATTGCTACTTCTGCTGATAATAATACCAGGCAACGTCAGCGTAACAATATTTTTTGGATGAAATCATTCCCGTGTGAAAAAATTTCTTTGTGATGAATGGAATGATTTCCTCTCTTGATTTTCGGTAATCGAGATTGTATGCGCAGGCAAAGAATTTTATTTTTTCATTTTCGTCTCTCCAATCAGGATATTTTGATTCCATCACTTTAAAAAAAAGACAGAGATAGGTGACCATTTCCTTTTTGTCTTTGATTCTCTTGAGCCTTGCCAATCTGTTGGCTTGGTTTTGAATAGTGTCTTTGAAATCAGGCCTCCAATTTTGAATTTTTAGTTTGCCAAATGTTTTCAAAAAATCGATTTCAATGGTTTCTGCAAAAGATGGCTTGATCTGGAACTGCCCGATAGAAAAATTCGCGTAATCCTTTCCATACTGGATGTACAGCGATTCTAGAGCAAATGTTTCAATCTTATCCTGAATGGTGTTATATCGGATCAATTCAGGAAAAATGACTGCCTTCACTTCTTTAGGTTTTAATCCGCAAGAAAGAATCATTTCATCCATCCATTTTTCATCCTCTAAAAAACGAATGGCTTTATCATAATCAGTCGAAAAAATCTCTTTATAATTTTCCTGAGCTTGAGCAAAAACAAAAAGCAGCCCGAAGGCTGCCGTGAAAAATATCTTTTTTTGATTCATCAATTGGGTTTTTGGTAAACAACTACTTCTCTGTCTTCCAGCGCAAGCCATTTGAAATATGTTTTACCACCACTGTTTATTAAAGTCACCTTCAACGGGAATTTAAAATAATCACCGTCAGCAAATGAGATGACATTGTCCTTTATTTCGGTGATTTTACTATCAGGAGTTACAAAAATATTGCACGGATCGTGAGAGCCTTCATTAAAAGTCTTGATGAGCTGTCCATCGCGATACACTTTGGTCCAAACATAATTTGTAGTAAGGGCAATAACATGGTTACCCTCAAACCAAACTCCGCTTACTTGCTCCTGACTCATCGTATACGTTTTGTTTGAGGATGTGAGGATCACAAACTTCTGGTCGTTGGTCATAACATACATTCCAAATTCAGATTGGTCGGGTGCAACAAAGCAGAGTGATGGAGGAGATAGACCTGGTGAAGAAAGTGTAGCCGTTGAAGCCGAGGTGACCATTTGATAAGTCAACGCCATTCCGTCTTTTGAGTCCTCCGTAACCACCGCATAAAAATTTTTGGCATCGGGTGTTAGAAAGAACTGTGAAACCTGCTTGAATGGTCCATATTGCTTTCCGTTAAAATTTATTGTGGTGTTAACAGGGGTCTCATAAGTCTGACCCTTGGATTGTTTGGCGGCCTCGGCCAATTGTTTTTTTGCTTCCTCCAATTGCTCTTTGGTCATGTAAGCTGCCATCGTCTTCATTTGTTGATCTGAAATTGCAGGCACTTCCATTTGGTGTGTTTCGGTCTTCGCCACCAGGTATTTTTTTCCTTCATCACTGGTCAGGCTTACTTCTTTCAATTTGTATTGATTGCATTGCATCGTGCCCCCGCAGTTGCTATCCGCATTAGGGCAGGTAACAGGGGTGCGTGTTCCGTTTTTATAGCTGAAACATTGTGTTCCATTAGCGCTTCTTTTGTTCAAAATGAAGGAGATCTGGTTAAGGGAAGATCCAAGGTCAATGCAATTTTCGCTATAATCGAAAGCTTCATCAGGGTTGAGCGTAACCACAACTGTGCGCGTTACATTTGCACTTAACTTGCTTTTGGACTGCTCGTTTTGCGGAGACGTTTTCTTCTCCACTTCATTCACCTCTTGTTTGGCCTTGTCTTTAAGTTTGTTTAAGAGCCCTTGTGCAGACACATTGGTTGTTGCGGCAAACACAACGGTCGTAATGATCAAGTAGTATTTCGACTTCATTTCTTTTTGGGGTTGCTTCTATAAATTTCCTTATGAGATTGTTTATCACCTTACGGTCATGCTATCAAAGCTATCTTAATAATAGAGGAGTTCATAATAGATGATTCATTTTAAAGTTTTGGCCTTAATGCTTTACTCACGGCTTGCGATTTAGAATGTACATGAAGTTTGGTGTAAACATTGCAAATGTGCGTGCGCACCGTACTTATGCTCACCGCGTATTTTTCGGCCATCTTTTTATAGGATAGACCATCCACGAGAGAAAAAAGAATTTCCTTTTCGCGCACAGTAAGCTGGTATTCCTCCAAAGAATTTTCAACTGGCTTTTGAAATGCTTGTATCACCTTGCGCGCAATACTTGCAGACATGGGTGCTCCTCCGTTGTGAAGTTCGCGAATAGCATCTACGATTTCCTCAGGTGGCGTTTTCTTGAGCAAATAACCCATCGCACCTGCTCTAACGGCCTCAAAGATTTTATCATCATCTTCGAATACAGTGAACATGATGATCTGCATTTGAGGAAAATTGGATTTCACTGTGCGTACCCCTTCGATGCCTGAAATATTTGGAAGGCCAATATCCATCAATACAATTTCAGGTTGAGCGCGGTTAAACTCACTTACCACGTTACTCAAGTTGGCCAACGAAGCAACACAAGTCATATCCCCTGTGTTGAGAATTAAATTGCCAAGGCTTCCCCTTAACGTATTGTTGTCTTCAACTATGGCCACTGTTATCATAGAGCAATTTTTAGCGAATTGATAGAATTTCCTATCAGACGTTTATTTGATTTTTAAAAACACCGAAGTGCCCGCTCCATCGCTTGAAAGAATTTTCAGTTCAGCATTCATCTGCTTTGCGCGACTGTTCATACTCTGAATTCCATTTCCTTGAAATGTTCTTGAGGCATCAAACCCTATTCCGTCATCATGGATTTCGACTAGCAAGGGCGAAGCTGAAACTTTTATTCTGGCGCATCCGCATTTTGAATATTTTACCAGATTGTTCACCGCTTCCTTCATAATCAAATAAACATGCTGACGATGCTCCATCGATAACTTCACGTTCGAAATGATGGGCGGCACTTCAATTTGATATTCAATGCCTTTTGCTTCAAATAATTTTGATGCAAAATTTTGAATGCGCACCATTAAGCGGTCAAGCGAATCGTTGCGCGGATTGATGCTCCACACAATATCGTCCATGCGTTCCATCAAGGTAATCGAGTTGGTATTGATTTCGCTGAGCATTGTTTGTTTTGAGGAATCTTCAGCTTTCAACGCCATATTGCTCAAGATGGAAATAGAGCTTAGCGTGGAGCCCATGTCGTCATGAAGATCACTAGAAATTTTGGAGCGCAACCTTTCCAGGCGCAGTAATTGTGCAAGCCGGATCCGATATACCGCATAAATGATACTTCCGGTAATCAGCACGCACATGATAATGAACCACTTCGTCTGCCAAAACGGGGGAACGATATTTATTAGGATAAAATCGCCAACCTGGTTCATCACATCATCTCCATTTGCTCCTTTAACTCGAAATCTATACTTGCCAGGATCTAAGTTGGTATAGTTGGCGAAGCCTTGAGTGCTGCTTATCCAATCCTTATTAAAGCCTTCCATCTTATAATAAAATTTATTTCCGGATGGATTAGAGTAATTCAATACGGTAAAATCGAATGAGAATTGATTTTGAGTGTACTGGAGCGTTACGCTTTTTACTGACTCGTCTTTCTCCCAGGGAATAGATTTGCCAAAGACCTTGAATTGAGTAAGATGGACTTGGGGAATGTTTTCGTTTGATGATATTTTTGTAGGATCAAAAACAGTAATGTAGTGCCAGGAGCCAATGGCCATTCTGCCATCACTTAATTTTTGAAAAATAACTTCGTTGATTCTTTCCAGACCGTCCTCTTGTTTGAAAATCCGAATTGCACGATTCTCTTGATTATATCGAGCCAACCCTTGATTGGTCAAAATCCATAAGCGATTTTGATTATCTATCTGTGCACCATAAATATTATTGGAGGGAAGTCCATTGGCCATGGTTAGCAGATGTATAGAGTCGCCTTTGATTTTGGCTAATCCATTATTTGTTGAAGCCCAGATATTTTTTTTGTCGTCTTTAAAAAGTGAAGCGATGTGCCCCTTAATAAACTTATTCTTCGGTTCAATAAATCTCTTTTCTTTTCGATCATATTTCCAAAGACCAAGTGCGTCATCGGCAAACCACACATTACCGTCATCATCCTCAAGGATATCCCAGACATTGAAATTAAAAATCTGGCCATTCTTAGGTTGAGGGCCACGAATGTAATCATAGCTTTTCCCTGTTAGCGGATTGAATCTGCATATTCCTTTTTTATAGAAACAGACCCAGCATATTCCCTCGCTGTCTTCAAAATACTTTACCACTTTGTTACTCGGCAGGCTTAATGGATCTTTTGGATCATGAAAAAAAGATTTGATCGCATTAGTCTTAGAACTAAGCCGATGAAGGCCATTCAGGGTAGAAATCCAGAGATATCCTTGTTTGTCTCTAAAAATATGGTTTCCCTGAACGCTCTCGGGGCCATCATTTTTGGGCGGCAAATGTGTCCACTTCTTAAAGAGATTAAAATCCTTGTCGAATTTGTAAATCGCATTTCCATACCATGTTGCTACCCAGGTGGTATCAGCTTCGCTAAAAATAGAATTTACCACACCAAACCCGGCTGCCGGACTAAATGTACTGGCCTTAAAAAACTTCGTTTTAAAAATTTGTCGGTAGGGATCGAGAATGTAAATTCCTCCCAAGGCAGTGCAAACCCAGACTATGCTTGAGCGGTCGGCATAAATTTTTTTGACACCTCCATAATTATCCGGGGTTAATTGATGTAAAAAGAAATTGCCTGTGGTTTCATCCCACTCGCCAAAACCGCCATTACCACCAAACCACAAATGATACTTTCCATCAGCTGTTTTTGATTCGGCAATATGATCGACTACATCGTAGGCAGTCGACTGCTGGGTTTGTGGGTCCTTGATATCATGGGCGGTGAATTTTTTTTGATCAGGGAAGAATTTCACAAGGCCACAGCCCCATGTGGCCAGCCAAAGTTGATGGTTATGATCCTCCACTATTTCTGAAACGATCGGACCAATCTGCTCCTTTTTGTCAGACAGTTCCGGACGAAACCATTCTGGCTTTAAAAATTTTTTAGTTGTTAAATCGAACTGATAAATCCCGTAGTTAGTACCTACCCACATTCGTTTTTTTTGATCGATGAAAAGTGAATGAATCAGGTTACTTGCTCGAAATTCCTTTTCATCAGTATGACATTGATTGACGAAGTGCTGAAAACAATCGCATGACGGATCATATAAATCAATTCCTATGTTCGCGGTCCAGATCCTGTTTTCGCCATCAATAAAAAGAACTACTGAGTTAGAAATGTTTCGTGGGTCGTCACCTTGCCTAAATACCTTTTCAATCTTCCACGAATGTAAATCCATTCGAGTTAGTCCACCACCGGAGGCGATCCATAGATTTTGATTTTTATCTTCTGCTATGGATAGAATCGCATTGTCAGGAATCGTAAGTGAGTCTTTCGGGTCATTTCGAAAAACAATGATGCTATTGCCTGTATACAAATTCAAGCCATCGCTTGTGCCGATCCAGATAAACCCACGGCTGTCTTGAAAAACGCAATTGGGTTCGTTGATTGATAAACCCTCTTTCGTAGTGAGTTGACTAAAGAGATAATCGTTTTTGACACTCGTGTGCTGGGCCAAGCAGAAAACGCCAGTAACTAGAAAAGCAACAATAAATGTAATCCTCATTGAAGAGGAAAAATAGAAAATTATTCTATTGATTTCCGAAGTGTTTCAAACGAACAACTTCTTCGGGTTTTAGAAACCGCCACTGGCCACGGCCAAGATCCTTTTTGTCGAGACCCGCATAAGCCACCCGATCGAGTCTTTCTACCTGATAACCCAAGGCTTCAAATATTCTGCGCACGATTCTATTCCAGCCAATGTGAAGTTCGATTCCCACTTCTTTTCCATCATCGCTCACTATTGCAAGGTCATCAACCTGAGCTCGGCCTTCTTCAAAATAAACGCCATCTATTATTTTCTGGGAATCATTTTTGGTAAGCGGTCTGTCTAACTCTACTTTGTAAATCTTTTTCGCATTATAAGATGGGTGTGTGAGTTTATCGGCAAGATCTCCGTCATTAGTTAGGAGCAGGAGCCCCGTTGTATTTCTATCAAGTCTACCTACCGGATAAATTCTTTCTTTGCATGCGTTTGCCACCAAATCCATCACTGTGTTACGCTCTTCAGGATCATCTGTTGTTGTGATGAATCCCTTAGGTTTGTTTAACAAAACGTAAACCAAAGGCTCTGCTTTTAGTTTTCTTCCTTCATAACGGATGTCATCTGTGAGTTTCACTTTGTGCCCCATTTCAGTAATGGTTTCACCATTCACAGTCACTAGTCCCATTTTAATAAGTTCATCGGCTTCTCTGCGCGAACCAACGCCACTGTTGGCCATGAATTTGTTGAGCCTGATCAGGTCTGATTCTGGTTTTAATCCTGAATCAATGTTTTTTCGTTGATGCTCTTGTTTTGGGCCACCGAAACTCTTTTTTCTTTCTCTCGATTTAAATGGCTTGCCAAAATCTTTCGATCGCTCACCTCTTTCTAATTTTGAAAAGCGATCACCCGTCTTCTTAAAATCTGAGCTTGAAAATCTTTTCTCACTTGAGGAATCTTCTCTTTTTCGGAAAGAAGTTCTTTCTTTTTTATCGCCAAATGGCCTTTCAGCCTTCTCCTTTGAAAATTCGCTTTTTTCGCGCGGTTCGTCTTGCTTGAATTTTGAAAAACGATTTGAATCGCTACCCTTTCTAAAACCAGCCTTTGAAAAACTTCTCTCTCCGGATTTATTTTCGTCACGATTAAATCTGCCACCGGTTGGCCTTTCAGACCCTTCCCTCTTGAATTTCGAAAACCGATCCGAATCACCTTTCCTAAATCCGGGCTTCGAAAATCTTTTTTCCCCTGACCCCTCCCCGGTTTTTCTAAATGATGATCCGGAACGCCTTTCGCGAGACTCACCCTCGAATCTTGACCGCTTAGTAGAATCGTCTTTTTTGAATTTTGAGAAACGACTATCTGTTTTTCTAAACGCAGGTTTTGAAAAACTTCTTTCGCCCGCCCCTCCTTCGTCTCTCTTCCGAAAGGATGTTCCGCTTTTGCGACCAAAAGTCTTTCCTGATTGGTTTCGGCCAGAGAAAGATCTTTCACGAGGTTCATCTCCCGATCCTGAAGCACCACTCGATTTTCCCTTCTTCCGATCACGGAAATTTTTTTCGGCTTGAGTTCGTTTGCCGAATGAAGTTTTTCCTGATGTTCTGCCTTCGCGTGCCATGATTTTGAAATTTGTAATGAATGTAACGGTATGAATGGTGATAAAAAAATCGCCCTGACGGCAATCGTCAGGGCGATTCTTAAGTTCTATTTCTACGCTTATTGATTATCTGGCGTTTCGCCAATGGTGTTTACTTCGCTGCTAAAATCTTTTGGTGTAGGAAGTTCATTGATGTCGTTGATGCCAAAGTATTCCATGAATTTCGGGCTTGTGCCGTAGAGCATCGGTCGGCCGATTGATTCTGCTTTGCCTTGAATTTCAATCAACCCTTTATCTAACAATTTCTGAATGGCATAATCGCAATTCACTCCCCGAATATTTTCAACCTCGGGCTTTGAAATTGGCTGTTTGTAAGCAATGATCGAAAGCGTTTCCATTGCCGAAATAGACAATCTTTTTTTCGACTGCTGCTTCAGCATAATACCGATACTTGCCTGATAAGCAGGCTTCGTTAAGAACTGATAACCACCGCCTGCTTTGAAAATCTGAAATGAAAATTCCTCGGCTTGAAACTTTTCCTCCAATCGCTGAAGTGCCCCTACAATGTCTTCTTCAGGCACATCGGCATTGAACATTTCTGAAAGACACGCCTTCAAATCTGCTATTTTAACTGGCGATGGTGAGCAAAACACCAAAGCCTCAATATGATTTTGTAAAAAGTCCAATGTTAAGTTCTGTTTATTCTTTCAATTCTTCAGTCTTGGAAATCATGATTAGTCCTGCTTCATCATCTTTGCCTCGATCGACTGGGTAGTGTGGGGCACAGCAATCAATCTTTCCTTAGAAATTAACTTCCCGGTAACGGAGCAGATGCCGTATGTTCTGTTTTTAATTCGAACCAAAGCATTCTCTAAGTTAGTGATGTACTTCAACTGACGAGCAGCAAGCTGGCTCATATTTTCTTTTTCGGCTGTTTCGGCTCCGTCTTCTAAAACTTTTGTGTTACCGCCAGAAGTAGAATCGGTTCCTTCATCGTTGTTACGATTCAAAGTCTCTTTCAAGATTTTAAATTCTTCGCGCGCCTTGTCAAGCTTACCGATGATGAGTATTTCAAACTCTTTCAATTCTTCGTCACTGTAACGCGTTTTGTCATTTGGCATGAGCGATGACTTGGCGGGCTTGTGCGCTATTGGCCGCTGATTGAGAATAGGAAAAATGTTCAATTGTGCTGGGGCCGGCTTTACAGCTACTACTGACTTGGTTTCTTTTTTCTTCGCAACAGGCTTAGCTGCTTTCTTGTCCACCTTTTTAGCTAGCTTTTTGGGAGCCGCCTTTTTAGCAACTACTTTTTTACTCGCTTTTTTTGCCTTAACAGGCTTTTTAGCAGACGCTTTTTTCACTGCTTTCTTCTTTGCAGGTTTGGCGGCTTTCTTCTTAGCTGATTTTGCCATAAAACTGTTCCTTAAAATGAGGTTTTGAAAAAGTAGCCGCAAAAATACGGTACTATGCACGAAACAAAAAATTTGAAATAAAGTTTGGGACTAGGCTAGCAGCGCCTTAAATCCTTACAAAGCGAAGGACTCAGTTATCAAAATCGGGATCGTAACTCGCCTCCCGGTTGCTTTTGCCTTCGCCTTCATCATCATCGCTACCTCCATATTCGTTATCACCTTCAAAATCTTCGCTGTTGCTGAAATCTTCTCCTCCGCCTTCGGCTGCTTCTTCAAATTCTTGACGCTTTCCAGACTCAACATCATAGCCCCCGTCACTGTTTTTTGTTGCGGGTACTTTAACCAGGTAAACTGAATCTTCAGTTTCCAGGGGGAAAACGAAAATCGGTTCGTTCTTTGCGTTGTTGATTCGCGTAATACTTGCTTCGTAGCCATTCGGATACTGATCGCGCATCAGATCACGCAAATCTTCTGATAAATTTTCGAGACTTTTAATAACTCTCTTTTTCGCAGCTGCCATCTTTTGGGGTACAATAAAAAAACGGCTCAAATAGCGAAGGTTTGACAGAGTAGGCAAGATTTTTCAATTTTTTTTTTGGTGTTCACTGAAATATTCCTACTTTTCATTTCCAAATCAAACAAAAACCAACCCAAAAGCTTATCGATCAGAACTTCTACGTTACCTAAACACGAATAGAATGATCGATAAACAGTGCAGCGACAGTCAGTTGGTGTTGCTCTATCAAACCGGAAGTGAAGAGGCGTTTGAACTGCTGCTTCATAGGCATAAATCGCGGATTTATACTGCTATTTATTTAATTGTAAAAGATCGTTACGTAGCCGAAGATTTACTGCAAGATACTTTTATCAAAGCTGTGAATGTTATTAAAGGCGGCCGATACAACGAAGAAGGCAAATTCTTGCCCTGGCTAAGTCGAATTGCGCACAATCTGGCCATCGATCACTTTAGAAGTAATAAACGTCATCCTGAAATCACTTTGGAAGATGGAAGCCATGTGTTTGACTCCCTTCAATTTTCTGAGGATTCTTTTGAAACAATTCAGCTAAAACAGGATACTAAGGTCAGACTGCGCGCGTTGATCAAGGAGTTGCCCGAAGAACAAAAAGAAGTACTGATCATGAGAAACTACCTGCAAATGAGCTTTCAGGAAATTGCCGAGCGCACAGGTGTGAGCATCAATACCGCTTTGGGACGGATGCGCTATGCGCTAATCAACCTTCGCAAAAAAATGGTTACTGCAAACTATAATGCCTATGACAAAAATTTTTACTCAACACGATCTGATGAGGCGCCTTTACCTCGAGACCTCTCCCGAGGAGACGAGGGAAATTGACAAGGCCCTTCTTTGCGATAGCGAGCTGCAACGCCAGTATAATGAAATGGCAGCTATCAAAAAGGAACTGGATAATGTACAAATGCAACCTCCCGATTCGGTTGTAAAGAACATTCTTCACTACGCACAAGGTCTGCAGGAGCACAGCTAAAGCTACCTCACCTAAATAGCCCCAGTACCCCTTTTTCGGGGCTTTTTTAGGAAATTGAAAGAAATATTACTTGCCTGTTGTTTTTGCGTTAATTCCATCATTAGCGCTTGAACCACAGGCATTTGTTTTCCGTTATTTGTAGTAACCACTACGAAAAATGAAACATTCACCTAAACTGGCCATTCTCCAGAGCTTGGATACGATGGATCAGGTGCAGATGGAAAACGTCCTTCAATACATCAAGGGTGTTTTGCATCAACCTGCCACTGATTATTCTAGCTTCAAGAAGGAGGCCATGAAAGAAATCCGCAAGGCGCTGCGGCAAAATAGAAGTTCAGAGAACTTGCAGATTGCCTAAGTGTTAAGTCCAATTGAATGGGCGGGCGTTTTACTTCGCCTGAGAAAAGTATACTCTTAAAAATTCAGATTTGAATAATTCTTTATCTGAAGGTTAATTCCTTCAACAAAAAACTAATTGTCCTTGTCTTTATTGTCCTTGAAGTATTTCTCTTCGTCAAACTCCTCCGTCTTTTTCACGTTTGGCCCAATTTCCAAAATCCTGAATTCTGTACGCCTGTTTTTGTCACGACCACGAGGGTTATCGCTTCCATCTGGGTTAGTGTTTCTTGCAATTGGCTTGCTTTCACCGTAGCCCTTTGCTTCTAATCGTTTGGGGTCGATCCCTCTTCGGATGAGATAATTCACAGTACTTTCTGCTCTACGCTGCGAGAGCTCAAGGTTGTAAGCATCTGAAGCCACGCTATCTGTGTGAGAACCCATTTCAATCTTTATTTCCGGGTTATCGTTTAACAATTCAACCAACTTGTCCAATTCGTGGGCGGCATCGGGGTTGATGTCTGCCTTGTCGTATTCAAAATAGATATTATTAAGTCTGAAGGTTAGGCCTTTCGCTTTACGATCGAGGATGAGGAGGGTATCCAAAGTAATATTGGTCACTAATTCCTTAAGAGATTCTAATGGAACGGATTTTCCTTTGGTAGTGAATGTCTGTCGTTTTGTGATGTAGCCATCCCGTTCACCCAACAAGAAATAATTTTCATTTTCAAACACACGAAATAAAAACTTGCCATCATTGCCCGTGGTAAAATCCTGCATCACATCACCATTTTCGGCAAGCAGTGAAATTTTCGTATCCGGCAAAATCTCTCGAGCACTATCTTTTCTTAACGAATAAGTTATTCCTTCTAACGTATAATTGACCACCCTTAAATTGGGGTCGTCATTCTTGAATGTATAAATATCATCATCACCCTTTCCTCCTTCACGATTGGAGGTAAAAAATCCACGATCGGGTTTGAATAAAAACATCCCGAAATCATCGCCCGTAGAATTCATGGTTGGACCAAGATTGGCAATCGAGTTTTTGCCATTGGCCCGATTCACAACAAATAAATCCAACATGCCATACCCCGGATGACCATCGGAAGAAAAATAGAGTTTGCCGTTTTCGGCTATGTAAGGGAAGAGCTCATCTCCTGCTGTATTTATATCAGGCCCAAGGTTTTTTACCTTACCAAAGCGCCCCCGGCTGTCCATTAGCGCAGAATATAAATCGAGTCCGCCATATCCATTCTTTCTATTCGATGAAAAATAAAGCGTGCGACCGTCAGGACTCAGCGATGGGGTTGACTCCCAGTAATCGGGAGTATTAATGTTGATTGGTGTAGCGGGCAACCACGCTCCATTTCTAAACCGAGACAAAAAGAGATCCACATCTTTTGCTCCTTTTTTCTTACCCGTATTTCCGCGAGCAAAAATCATCAATTTGCCATCCGCTGAAAATGTAATAGAACCGGTATTTACATCACTTGCATTGATACCCTCGGGCAACGCCTTCAGCGTGCTAATGTCAACATTAGCACCTTTTGTATCGGCTTGAAAGAGATCAGTGAATGGGGTGCCGGAGGCTTCGTAGATTTTTGAATTGGCGCGCGATGAGGCAAAGTATAAGACGTTATTGGAGTAGGCAGGGCCATAATCTGCAAGTGGCGTATTGATTGCGTCAAGATTTTTTACCTGGTAATAATTCTTTTTGTCAGCGAGCTGGGATAGGTATTCAAGCCCTTGAATTTCTTTTTGAGCGCGATCTTTTAATTTTTCATTGTCAATTGCAGAGGCTGCAAGTTCTTCCAACTCCTTTTTTTCCAAGTCATATTTACCATTGGCTTGCAATGATTTTGCATAATACAAACCAGCCGAGTCTTTTTTCGACCCCCGGCCTTTTGCCTTGGCATAAAATGGCTCCGCTTCTTTAATCCGGTTAGAAAGTCTGTATGACTCAGCGACAAAATAATTTGCTTTAGGATTGTTAGGCTGCTTGCTGAGCACACCTTTATAATACTTAATGACCCGCTCATACTTGGCATACTTAAAATCTTTTTGAGCTTTCTTCTCAGGACTGCACGACAAGGTCCATAGAGCGAACGAGACAATAAATAACGATTTGAATGACATAAAATGCAGCATCACGATTGTGGTAAAACTACAAAATAAAAGCGCTAAACAGATAACGCGCTTTTAGGCAAATATTTTGCAAGCCACGATTTTTCCGCAGAAATCTTCCAGCTTTTTTCAAAACCGATTTTATCCGCCACTAAATTATTAAACGTGATTGACGAACCGGAAAGTGTACCCGATTTGAAAAGCATAGAAAGATCCTGAATTGAATAAAGTTTGATTTCTCCTTCGCTCAGAAATGCAATTTTAGTTCGATCGAAAAAATCGATGCTGAGCTGCTGACCAAGTTCTTTCAAAACTCTAACGGAACCATCGATAGAGCAACCCGATGCACCGGCAGCATTTTCATTTACAGAAAGAACAATAAACTGATTGTGCTTAATGGCAAAAGAGGTTTCTAAAGGATTTCCATGTGCTGACCATTGCGTACAAAAAAGCTCCAAAGAATTGGAAATGATTTTTTCTTCGGCATCAGAAAACGACCGATCAGCCTGATTAATCCAAACTCTTGAATCGGGTGGCAGTTGATAGAATGGGATGTACATCTTGGTTTGAAACGATGATTTAGAATTCAAAGTTCATCCCGATAAATATCGGGACAAAACTTGAAATCAAATCGATTCTGCAATCAACTCGGCCAAGTCTTTCACCTTCACTTCGGCTTCTTTCTCTTTGTTTTTCACGCCATCGGTCATCATGGTCATGCAAAATGGGCAAGCCACAGCAATAGTAGACGCGCCTGTTGCCAGAGCTTCTTCTGAACGTGAAACATTGATGTCTTTTTTTCCTTTCTCGGGCTCTTTAAACATCTGCGCGCCTCCTGCTCCGCAGCACAGCCCCGTAGTGCGGCAGCGTTTCATCTCTACTAAATCGGCATCGAGTGACTGGAGTACTTCGCGAGGTGCTTCGTAAATATTATTGGCACGTCCGAGATAACAGGAATCGTGATAAGTGATTTTTTTTCCCTTGAATGTGCCACCTCCGTTCAATTTTATTTTTCCATCGTTAATTAACTGCTGTAAAAAAGTGGAATGATGGATCACTTCATAATTTCCTCCTAACTCAGGATATTCATTTTTCAAAGTATTAAAACAATGGGGACAGGCCGTTACAATCTTTTTCACACCATAGCCATTCAACACTTGAATGTTATTCATGGCCTGCATCTGGAATAAAAATTCATTGCCAGCTCTGCGGGCAGGGTCTCCTGTGCAAGTTTCTTCAGTGCCGAGCACGGCAAATTTTGTTTGTGTGGCGTTCAGGATTTTTACGAAGGCTTTAGTCACTCGCTTGGCGCGATCATCGAACGAACCTGCACAGCCTACCCAAAACAAAACTTCGGGGCTTTCTCCTTTGGTGGCCAGTTCGGCCATGGTTGGTGTGGTCATAACAATTATTTTATGCTCCAAATTGACGAAGGTGATGATCGAGATGTTTGTACATGCCAATGCCCCACTCGTGTGGAGCCATTTTTCCAAAGAATGGGTGAGTAGGCTGCTTGGCAATAGCCTCGCCTCCTTCTGAAAATTTTTTCACCAGTAAGATCAAACGATTTTTTTCAGCGTTGAAGTCCCGTTGGTCAGTCACTTTAATTTCTTCACTTGTCGGGCTTTCTCGATCAAATGGTTTATCGTCTATGTACTTACTTCTAAATAAAGGTCCGATTAGGCGGCCAATAAAGACTCTCTTGGGGTTTATAGTGCCCATGGCCATCTCCAACCCGTTGCCACAATGAGCGAGCATCTGAGCTACGCCCATTTTGCCCCACTGTCTTGGTGATTGAGGTGAAATTTTTTCAATACGATCGATCATCGCTGTTGAAACACCTGATTCGAAAAGAGTTTTCATTTTAAATTAATCTTTTGCCCAATTGAACCTGTCGCTTGGAGAGAATTTCCAAGGCGCAAAACTCGTTTCTATATTTTGGAACATCGAGTTCCATGAAGCAGGTGACCCACTTTCTTCCATCGCTACATATCTGCGCAACTCCAAAATAATTTCGAGTGGGTTGATCATTACGGGGCAAGCTTCCACACATGCATTGCAACTGGTGCAGGCATTGATCTCTTCTTTGGTAATGTAATCATTAAGCAAAGTTTTTCCGTCATTCAATCCTTGACCACCTTTTTCCAGGCTTCGCCCAATTTCTTCCATGCGATCACGAGTGTCCATCATGATCTTGCGAGGGGAAAGTTTTTTACCCGTAAGATTGGCAGGGCATTCGCTGGTGCAGCGGCCGCACTCTGTACATGAGTAGGCGGCAAGCAAATTATTCCAACTTAAATCATTAATATCCTTTGCCCCAAAGCGTCCGGGTTCAGCAGGTGCAGATGGTGCCGGTGCAAGACCTAACATCGATTTTACTTCATTGGTCACTACAGGCATGTTGTTGATATGGCCCTTGGCTTCCAGCTTGGCGTAATAAGTATTAGGAAACGCCATGAAAATGTGCAGGTGCTTTGAGTAGGTTATGTAAATCGTAAAACCCAAAATACCAATGATGTGAAACCACCAACAGAAGCGCTCAAGAATAATAAGTGTTGACGTGTTGAGGTTTTGAAGGGTTGACGTTACGTTGGAACTGAAAAACAGAGCGCCTGTTGAAATGTAGTGATCGGTACGTGTTTGCAAAATCTGATCGCTCGCGTTCATCGTGAGGATGGCGATCATTAAAATAATTTCTGTACAGAGAATCAGGGTAGCATCCAGTCGAGGCCATGAGGTCATCTCGACTGACCAGAAGCGGGGTACTTTCAAAATATTTCTCCGAATAAGGAAACTCACACAGGCAATCAGCACTGCCATTGCGAGAAACTCAAAAACATTCATAGCAACATTATACACCCTGCCCAAGTATGGAGCGAAAATTCGGTGTGTGCCGAACATGCCATCGATTACAAATTCAAGAACTTCAAGATTGATGACTAAAAACCCGATGTAAATAAAGAAATGAAGTATCGCGGGAATTGGACGTTTGAACATTTTCTTCTGGCCGAAGGCCACGAGAAGCATATTATTTAGACGCTCGTTTTTTCGGTCAATGATGTCATTCTTTTTTCCCAGGCGGATGTTATCGCGAATGCGCAGTACACGTTTTCTGATAAAATAGCCGGCTGCGCCAAGGGTAATGATGAAGAGGATTTGCTGAAGAATAGCCATGCACCAAAAATAGGAATTCAAAGCGGAATTATTGATTTAGCCGAATCAGTTTGCCTATGAGATCAAAAAATTTTCTATTTCTGCGAATTGTTTTACTTTTGCGTCCCGCTTTGATAAAAAGTGGCTGTTTTTCCCTGGTGACGTAGCTCAGTTGGTAGAGCAAAGGACTGAAAATCCTTGTGTCGGGGGTTCAATTCCCTCCGTCACCACTTTAAAATCAAATGCTGACTTAAAAAGGTTGGCATTTTTTATTTGTTTCCATTTCAATTTTAAAATCTGCCCTCTTTAAAACTTTCCGCGGGCAATTGTTTTTTATTAATCAGCGATAGCTTGTCCATCCAGGCAACCTCAATCATCGCTACCCCAAAGTCTTCCACCACCCTTCCTTTGATTTCGTAAAAACCTCTCCCGCGAAAGGGGAATCTTGCAGTCACATCGGGGAAATGCACGGTATCAAAAACCTGCCCTTCACAGTCGTAAAATGTGCCAAAATGCATGGCCTGCCCACTTTTGGTGCGTGTGTCTTTCGTGGTGACTAAATAGCCTACAATGGTGACATTGTTTTTTATTTTATCCATTAACTCAAGAGCTCGGCTATCGCCATAATCTTTGGTGGTCAGTAATTGAAAAGGATCGCACAGTGGGAAACCAAGCAATTCGATTTCGTCAAACGCATCTTCAATATCATTGCGTTCGAGTGCAGGCATCGGGTATTCTTTGGGCTCGGTGTCAAACAAATTAGCTGTAGTAGCCACCCGCACTTTCACTTCGCTGAAAAAAAGCATTGTCTCCCAAAGCAACCGCTGTTTGTTTTTTTCAGTGAATCGAAACGCACCGATGCGGATCAATATCCGCACTTGCTCCAAGCCAAGGGCAACACGTGTGAGAAAATTGTTCAGACTTCTGAATTCTCCATTTCGATTTCGCTCGATGGCAATCTGCTGCCCGACTTTTGTTTCCAAACTTTTCAAGTGAACGAAGCCGATGTAAATCTGATCTTCATAAATGGTGGTGAGGTATTCACTTTTATTGACACACGGCAACTCGATCTGCGCGCCATTCATGCGCGCTTCATGAAAATAAAATTCAGTGCGATAGAAGCCACCAAAATTGTTGATCACTCCTACCATAAATTCCAACGGGTAGTGCGCCTTCAAAAACAAACTTTGATAACTTTCAACAGCATAGCTGGCCGAGTGACCCTTGGCAAAAGAATAGCCTGCAAAACTTTCAATTTCAAACCACACACGGTCAGTCACTTTTTGTTCATAGCCTCGTTCTTGGCATCCCTCAAAGAACCTTTCCTTTACTCGCTGGAATTCTTCGCGCGAGCGATACTTGCCGCTCATGCCTCTCCGCAATACATCAGCTTCTGTGAGTGAGAGTCCCGCAAAATAATGGGCCACCCTGATTACATCCTCCTGATATACCATCACTCCATAAGTGTCATGCATGATCTCGTCCATCTTGGGATGGATGGATTCATAGGTTTTACCCTCGTGCACCGCATGAAATCGTTCAATGTATGTCTTCATCATCCCTGAACTCGCAACGCCCGGCCGAATGATTGAGCTCGCGGCTACCAAAGTCAGATAATCATCGCACCTTAATTTCCCCAATAGCATGCGCGTGGCAGGCGACTCCACGTAAAAGCAACCCATCGCCTTGCTGTGACGCATCAAATCTTTAATCTTCTCGTCTTCTTTGAATTTTTTGAACTGATAAACATCAACATCAACTCCTTTGTTTCTTTTGATATGCTTCACGGTTTCTTTGATATGACCGAGCCCGCGTTGGCTAAGAATATCAAACTTGTAAATGCCAAAGTCTTCGGCCGCATGCATTTCAAATTGCGACACAGGCAAACTCTTGGGGGGAAATTCAGTGGCTGTGTAATTGTAAATCGATTTTTCGGTGATGAGCACACCGCCTGCGTGAATGGAAATGTTGGCTGGCAATTCTTTTTTTACGATGTAATCCGCATAGGCAATTACTTTTTGTGCAATGTGATCGCGCTCCATTTCCAAATGACGGTTGTCCACAAGAGAGTCAATTTCTTCTTTGGGCAAGCCAAAAACTTTTGCTAATTCTCGGAGGATCGATTTGCTCTGGTAAGTGACGTGTGTGCCCAGCAAACAAACGTGATCAGTGCCATATTTACTGAAGAGATATTCATAGATCGCATCGCGATTATCCCATGAAAAATCGATGTCAAAATCGGGAGGGGAGACGCGCTCTTCGTTTAGGAATCGCTCAAAATATAAATCCAATTCAATAGGGTCTACATTGGTGATACCTAAACAATAGGCCACTGTGCTGTTGGCTCCGCTGCCACGACCTACAAAATCAAACCCCTGACTTTTCGCGTGGTTGATGAGATCATAGGTGATGAGATAGTATGAAGTGAATTGTTTGTGAGCGATGATAGTGAGTTCTTTTTCGATACGTTCATTCCATATCTTTTTGTCAAGATCTTGTTTTTCATAAATTCGTTTGTAGCCTTCCTGTGTTCTTTCGCGGAGAATTTTCATGTCTTCCTCCACGCTCCCAAAAAAATGCTTCTTGTTTTTATCAACGCCCAATTCACATTCAATGGAACATTGATCTAAAAGTTTTTTAGCATTGACAAATAACTCAGGAAAATCCTCAAATCGTTTTTGCAACTCAGCTTCGGTAAGCATAAACTCCTCTCTGCGGGCCTGCTGCTGTTCTTGCAATTTGCTAAGCAATGTATTATTGGCAATGCAGCGCAAAAGCCGATGTGCATTGTGATCGCGGTAAACCAATTTTTCTTTTCCGGTCTTTGTGTCTTTGATTTTTTCCGGGGGCAAGAAAGTGACCGGATGAAGTGCTATGAGCTTGTGCATGTAACCTTTCCGCGAAGAATCAGCTGAGAAAAGATGGAGATCACCGCTGCGCACACCAACGTATTCGTTTGGCAAAAGCAGTTCGGGCTCAATTTTCTGATAAGGATAAACGACAAAAACATTTTCTATCTCAGGAGCGCGGGTTGGAAATTTTTCGTTCTTCTGATTGTGATAAGACAGAAAGCGGTTGAGTTTTTCGAAGCCGTCATTATTCTTTGCCAGAGCTATGTAGAGCAACTCATTTTCTTCCGACCTAAACTCAATACCTGCTGCAATGTTCAGATCATAAGGAATTTTTTCAAATTTTGTTAATCCATTTGGGCGAGCTTTGTTTTCATCACAAATACGCAGCATCTCCAGATAGGAAGAGACATTGTTGATTTCGGTGATTGCAAGTTTATGAATGCCACAACGCTTGGCTTCGTTAAAAAGAATTTTGATCGGCAGGGTACCGTATTTGAAACTGAAGCCGGTGTGGCAGTTGAGATACATTTTTTTGTACTTTTATCTACATTTGAATATGGTTATTACGATAAAGAAAGGAGCCTCTCTCAACGAAATCAGGAAAGCGCTGGCCAAACTTGACAAGCAAAAGAAAAAGCATTCTCTTAAAAAACACTTCGGAGCGTTGAAACGCGGACTTGATGGATTGACCTATCAAAAAGAAGCAAGGCGTGAATATTGACTTTCTTGCGGATACAAATATTTTAATCAATTTACTGGAAGGAGGTTTTTCAAGAATTGATGGCATCAATCTTCTGCTATTGGAGTGATCTCACCTTTTCTAGATGCGCCATCACCATTCTTATTTCACCATAACTATAACTATCGCCCAGCAATTCTTTGATAGGGGCCAGAGCGTTACCTCCCGTTTTTTCAATGGCTTGTTGAATTGAACTGATTTTTGAAGCATCGATTACTTCATTGAGGAGGAGTGTTCCTTGCTGCACATAAAATGCAAGATGACTTTCAATGGTGGATGAACTCAAGTTTCTACGTTCGGCTATTTCGGCAATGGAGTGTCCCAGCTTGAAAAACTCAAAACTCTTTTGTTTTGTATCGGTTTCTCTTTCAGGTCTTTCTCTTCTGATCCGCTTAGGTGTCTTCAGATTGATGCGAGATTTTAAATTATGCTCACGGCAGTAAGCAGCCACCACATCCCAAAATTGTTTTCCGTACTTCTCAATCTTTACCTGTCCGAAGCCGGAGATTTTCAGAAACTCTTCTTTGTTGTGGGGCAAGTAGGTAGCTAATTCTAAAAGTGTGGCATCGGATAATACAATGTAAGCAGGTACATTTTCTTCGTTGGCAATTTTCCTGCGTATATCTTTCAGTTGTTGGAGAAGTGTTTGCTCGTAATTTGCTTCCGGCTCGGCCACCTCTGTTATTTCTTTTGACTTGGTGATCATTACTTTTTCCAAACCCTTCAGCACAGCGGTACTCTTTTCTGTGAGTTGGAGGACAGGATACATCCCTTCTGATTTGACAAGATATCCCTGTGCCAACAAATCGCGGATGATGTTGTTCCATTCTTCCTTACTCACATCGGCACCGATGCCAAATGTTTTGAGTTGTTTGTGCTCCTCCTGGATCTTTGCAGAATTGGATCCACGCAAAAAGTCGATTACATAACCGGCTCCAAATCGTTCTTGCAGGCGTGACACGGCAGATAAAACTTTTTGAGCGAGCAGTGTGCCATCAGTCAACTCGATGCGGGTGAGGCATACATCGCAATTGCCGCAATAATTCGTAGTTGCTTCATCGAAATAGTTCAACAAAAATTTTCTCCGACAAGTGGGGAGATCGCCATACTCGGCCATCTGGTCCAGCTTCTTTAAGAAAACTTCCGTTTGCTCGGTGTTTCCATCCACCGTCACAAATCTTTTCATCTTCATCACATCGGCAAAAGAATAAAGTAGTAAAGCTTCGCTGTCCAGTCCATCGCGTCCTGCTCGTCCCGTTTCCTGATAATAACTTTCAATGTTTTTGGGTAAATCGGTATGCACCACATATCGCACGTTTGATTTGTCGATGCCCATGCCAAAAGCGATCGTGGCCACCATGATTTTTACTTCATCGCGCAGAAATAATTCCTGATGCTTGGCGCGAATTTCTTTTTCTAATCCGGCATGGTAAGGAAGCGCATGAAAACCTTCATTTTTTAAATCTTCGGCAAGTCGTTCAGTAGATGCACGCGAGAGACAATAGATGATTCCTGATTCATCTTTTCGTTTTTCGATAAAATCCAGAATTTTATCAAAACTGTTACGCTTGGGCACAACGGTGTAACGAATATTGCCACGATTAAAACTTGAAATAAAGGTGGATGGATTATTCAACTCCAGCTTTTCAACAATGTCTTTTCTCGTGAGCTTGTCTGCCGTGGCGGTAAGTGCAATGACGGGTACGCTTGGCAAGCTTTTTTTCAGATGAGCGAGATTCAAATACTCGGGCCTGAAATCATGACCCCAGTGAGAAATGCAATGCGCTTCGTCAATGGCGATGAGACTTACATTGTATGATGAAAGCTGTTTGATGAAATTACTTTCTGGAGCGAGATAGAGCAGCTTCAATTCTTTGGCTTGTACCTTTTTCAGAATTTCATTTTGCTCTTGATAGCTCTGTGTAGAATTTAAAAACGCTGCGGCAATTCCATTCACGCGCAGTGCATCAACCTGATCTTTCATCAAAGCGATAAGAGGAGAGATCACCACTGTGAGTCCATCAAAAACCAAAGCAGGAATTTGGTAGCATAAGGATTTTCCCCCGCCTGTAGGCATGAGAGCAAACGTATCTTTTTTTTGCAGCACAGAATTAATGATCGCCTCTTGCTCTAAGCGAAAAGAACTGTAGCCAAATTTTTCTTTGAGGATGTGAAGGGGAGTCATATTGATTGTTATTATGCTAACGGAAGATCTAGATGAGGCTGCCATTTGTTATTAATTCTTTTCAAGACTGTGATGCAGTCACACTTGAAAGAATTACTATAGGATAAATTTTTTAAGACGCTCCAGGCGACATCGAAGTCAATGGGCTTAAGATTTCTCGCAATTGTGATGTGAGGCGTAATAGAATGACCCAGACTCCTCGTGAGTTCATCTAAATCTGGTGCGTAGGGTTTCAGAAAGATAGTGCCATTGTTTTTAAAGAAACCGAAGTCCTTGAGATTGATCATAAATGATTTGACTCGGGAAATAGCATCGTGATAAGTGTACAGGAGGCTTTCATTATGAAAATCTTTATATTGAAGAAGTGTCAAGTGAGCTTTTGAGTGGGCGCTTTGATAAGCATGTCCGATATATTTCCAAACTTGGTTCTTGAAATAAGAAACATCTTCCAGTATGCTTGGCGGAGGGGACACCAAGAGGAAGAAAAAATTTGTCATGGGTCGCATTTTTGTAGTGTATTTTGATTGATTGATCTACTTTTTCCTTTCTAAAATTCTATTTCCTGCCTCTTTGCCTTTGTATCCCCTCGGTCTGTGTCCTCACAGACCGAACCAGATACTAAATCCTAAAACCGATCCATATAATGTGTCATGATTTTAAACTCATCTTCACCTCTTTCATAAAATTTTGCAGACGACCATTTATAATCTTCAGGCCTACTGGCCAAGCTCCACTTCTCTTGAAGGGGATTAAGATGAATGTATTCTAATTTTTGTTCCATTATTCTACGAGAGCCCATCATCACCGCCAGCGGATCTCGCTGCCAAAATCGATGCAAGCGCACAGGGCTGTCTTCTTCCTTATATTGCTCAATAATCGCAGGAGATTTCATTCGAAGATTTTCCAAAAACTGATGGCTGGTGAATTTGTTGAAACTGGCATGCGGCATTTCCTTTCCGTTTTTCTCCAGCATCTCCCAAACTACGTGCAAGTGGTTTGGCATAATAACAAAACCGTAGATCGCTATCTTCTTGCGACTCACCAACTCACGCCAGCACTCAATGATTATTCTCTTGAAATGATCTTCCGCAAGAAGATTTCTCCAATCTTTGATAGTATCGGTCCAAAAATAAATTTCATTCAATAACATCCGTGATTTACGAATGCCGTACTTCATTTCATTTAACGTTGATGTATCGATCATATCTCCAACTTGTCTTCAGGCCTGTGAGGACACAGGCCTTGAGTTCAAAATCAAATTCATTTCAAATCCTCAGTCTTGTCCTCACAGACGGACCCTAATAATTAATCAAATCCTTCGCCACTTTGCCTTTGAACACATTCATTTCCATGCGCACGCGCTTACTCACGTCAATGGTGGTGGCACGCACCAATTTTTCAACTCCATGTTTGTGTTTAATAAAATCCATTGCTTCGTAGAGGTTGATATCTTCTTCAGTATCGTCAAACAAACTGATTTGGTGATTGCCCTGAACTAAATTGCTGAGGCGCACGCCTACCAATCGAATCAGCATCCTGCGGTTGTAGAGTCTGTCAAATAACTCTTGGACGACTTTCAGAATGACGTGATCGGAGGAGGTGTATGGAATATGGATTTGCTTTGTCTCCGTATCAAAATTGGAGTAACGGATTTTTACGGTGATGCATGAGGTAAGTTTTTTCTGATCGCGCAATTGAAAAGCAACTTTTTCCACCATGGCAATGAGAATGGATTTTAATTTTTTCACATCGATGGTGTCGGCATCAAAGGTAGATTCTGTAGAGATGGATTTCTGTTCAGTGAAGGGAACTATGGGACTATTGTCAATGCCATGAGCTTTGTTCAGCAAACTGATTCCATTCTTACCAAAGGCACTCACTAAAAATTTCAATGGCATCTCGCGTAGTGTCGCTACCGTGCGCACGCCCATATCATGAAGGAAAGATGCTGTTTGCTTTCCGATCATCGGAATTTTTTCGATGGAGAGCGGAGCCAGAAAATCTTTTTCGTCTCCGGCAGGAATTTGTTTTTCTGCATTCGGTTTGAACTCTCCTGTGGCCACTTTCGACACTAATTTATTTACCGACATGGCCATAGAAATAGGCAAGCCGCTTTCTTTGATAATTTTCTTTCGCAGCTCAACGGCCCATTTGAAAGAGCCAAAGAATCTGTCCATGCCACTGGCATCGACATAAAATTCATCGATCGATGCTTTCTCAAATATCGGTGCGGAATGGGCAATGACTTCCGTGACCAGGTGTGAGTTCTGACTGTACGCTTCCATGTCGCCCGAAATTACTTTGGCATCGGGGCAGAGTTGCAAAGCCAGATACATGGGCATAGCGGAATGGACACCAAACTTTCGAGCTTCGTAACTGCAAGCGGCCACCACACCTCTGCGACTTTGGCCGCCAACAATGAGGGGCCTGCCCTTAAGTTTAGGGCTCAGTTTACATTCTACGGCTACAAAAAAAGCATCTAAATCAAGATGGATAATGGATTGATCCATCTTCAAATATAGCTAATAAAATTAGTTTAATACTAAATGTATTAGTAATAATTTAGTTGAAGAAATGACATTAAATGAATTGCTGATAAAGTTACCCAAAGAAGAAAAAGTAACTGGCTACGCAAACAATTTCGATGCTCTTTCTAAATCTACATTGCCACCCGAGAGAATGATTCCAACCCGTTTGCCTTTGAATTTTTCCTTCGATTTGAGAACGGAGGCAAGGGGCACAGCTGCCGATGGCTCCACTACAATTTTCATTCGCTCCCAAATCAAACGCATGGCAGAAATTATTTCTTCTTCGGTAACCGTGATCACCTCTTTCACCTGCTCTTGGATGATAGGAAAAGTTTTAACTCCTACTGTTGTAAGTAACCCGTCTGCAATAGTTTGTGATTGCGCCTGTTCTATTTTCCCGCTTTTAATTGAACGATAAGTATCATCCGAGCCGGCAGGTTCTCCGGCAATCACTACAGTAGAAGGTGAAAAATATTTTGCTGCCAGCGCAGTGCCACTCAATAAACCACCGCCTCCCACAGGCGCGAGGAGGAAATCAAGTTGAGGCACATCTTCAAAAAGTTCTTTAGCTGCGGTGGCCTGGCCGGTCATCACTTCGTAATTATTGAAAGGATGGATTTCAACTGCTCCCGTTTTCTTAATTACCTCAGCAAGCATTGTTTCGCGGGCAGCAATGTTGTTGTCGCACTCAAAAATTTCTCCACCATAGGCAAGCACTCCCTTCTTTTTGATCTGCGCAGTGGTGTGTGGCATCACGATGTACGATTTGATGCCAAGGATTTGTGCAGCCCGGGCGATGGCTTGTGCGTGGTTTCCTGACGAGTGCGTTGCAATTCCTTTTTTTTTCTGATCGGGAGAAAGTTGGAGAGCAGCGTTCATTGCGCCCCTTGCTTTAAATGCGCCTACATTTTGCAGGTTTTCACATTTGAAAAAAACAGAACAGCCCGCAGCTTCATCAATGCTTTTGCTGGTCATCACAGGTGTGCGGTGAATATATTGTTTGATGCGCTGGTGAGCTTCTTCGATGGCTGCTTTTGTAATCATGAAATCCATTTTACTTTTTCTTCGATTGGTTTCCTTTTGCCCTCAATGAATAAACTCTTTGGCATACCGATGTTCATGAAACCCAATAGCTTGTCTTCTTTACTTAACCCAAAAAATTCTTTGGCCTCTTCAAAGTTGGTGACGCCACCTGTACTTAAATAACACCCCATGCCATAGGCTGTAGCCGTCAAGTACATGTTTTCAACGGCACAAAAGACGGCACCCATTTCTTCCCATTCGGGAACAGTTTTCTTTTCATCGCGCTTCATGCCGATGGCAATAACGTGCGAGCACCCTAAGGGTTTTGATTTCAGACCTTCGTATTTCTTTTCATCGAATGTGCCTTTGGCTTGCGTTACTTTCTTGTAGCATTCGCTTTGAAAGGCAGCTAGTTTTTTCAATCCATCTCCTGTGAAAACAACAAACCGCCATGGCTCGGTAAGTTTGTGTGTGGGCGCCCAGTTGGCATTGGCGAGCATTTGTTTGACGATTGCATCATCGACTTTTTCGCCCGTGTAGTCTTTCGGAAATACGGATCTGCGCGAGCGGATGAGTTCGTTGATTTTTTCTGGGTCGAATTTGTTCATTCAGATGAGAAATGATTCAGCAACTGATCTTCCCTACTCTGCGCTCGTGCCGCCCGCCTTCAAAAGATGATTGCAAAAATTTGTGAAGGATTTTTTCTGCCAACTCCGTATTCACAAAACGAGCAGGGATACAAAGAACATTGGCATCATTGTGTTGTCGGGCAAGTCCCGCTAAATCTTCTGTCCAGCAAATGGCAGCGCGTATACCCTGATGTTTATTGGCTGTCATCGCTACACCATTGGCACTCCCACATACGAGTAAGCCCAGATCCAATTCCTTTTTCTCCACGGCATTAGAAACGGGGTGTGCAAAATCGGGATAGTCGGCTGACTCTAAACTATAAGTGCCAAAATCTTTCGTAGTGTAGCCTTCTTTCTCGAGCATTTTTTTCAGATGCTCTTTCATTTCATAACCTGCGTGGTCTGCTCCTATAGCAATTTTTTCCATCAGACTTGTTGTTGTTGATCTGCCTTGAGTTCGGCTTCTTCCTCTCGTTGTTTTTGCTTCACTACCATTGCCGATATGAAGATACTTATTTCAAATAACATGTAAATCGGCAACGAGATCAGCAATTGACTGAACGGATCTGGCGAAGGAGTGATGATTGCACCTAAAATCAAAATAACCACGATGGCGTGCTTGCGAAACTTACGCATGAACTGAGGAGTGAGCATTCCGATTTTAGTCAGAAAGTAAACCGCGACAGGAAACTGAAACAAGAGTCCGCAACCAAGCACCATACCGACCACTGTTGAAACATAAGAAGTGATGTCGAACTCATTTACAATTACGTCACTGATGGAGTAGGTTGACAAAAACCAAATCGTCATCGGTGAGAGGATGTAATAACCGAACGCCACACCTAGCAAGAAAAGAAAGGATACTGCAAACACCGCTCCGCGTGATGAGTTTTTTTCTTTTTTGTAAAGAGCGGGTTTTACAAAGCGCCAGATCTCCCAAAATACATAAGGGAAAGCAATCACCAAGCCAATGACAAATGAAGCCGTGATCGACATCATGAACTGACCCGTCATGTTTCGGCTTTGTATTTTGAAGTGGAACGGCTTTGCGCAAAGTGATTCTTCAGCACCCACAAGTTCTCCGAACTTGCACATCCATTTGAATGTAGGAAAATTAATATTGGCGGGGGCAAACACAATGTTGTCAAAAATCCATTTCTGAAAAATGAATCCTATGATCATACAAATAAAAATCGCAGCCACCGACCGCACCACGTGCCAGCGCAACTCCTCGAGATGATCGAGGAAAGCCATTTCTTTTTCTTCAGACATTAGTTAAAGTAATAACTTTTAGACCTTTTACTCTGTCTAGTTCAAGATCGTTCGTTAGAAAATAATCTACTCTTACTTCCATAGCTGTCGCAACGTGAACGGCATCCGGCAACTTGAAACCATATTCAGAACGAAACTTAGCTGCCAATTTAGCAATGGAAGGATTTACGTTTATCAGATTGATTGAAGGAGCCTTGAGCAAATAATGCTCGTATTGCTCAATTATTTTTTTGTTGCCTAATTTAAATGGAAGTGTCAGAATTTCGGTAAGTGTGATTGAAGATGTGTAGAATGTGAAATCGCCATTTTCATTTTTTTGGAACAAAGTCTTCAGCACAGAAAAGTAAGCTGGATTTTCTTCCAAGTAATAAATTAAGGGGGCAGTGTCGAGATAGATCGCTTTGTTATCGAATTTTTCGATCATCCCATTCGCTCCTTAAATCTTTTAAATATTGATCGACATCAATCCCTCTCCACATTTCTTTTCCGAGTCCGGCAAGTTCCGTTATCCTCACAGGATTTTTTGATTTAGCTTGGTCTTTCAATTTGGAAAGGGCATTCAGAATTATATCTCGTTCTGTTTCAGTTAACAAAGCGAGGTCTGAAATCATGTTCGCCAAATTTAGTTTACTTTTCCTCATGAAGTCCAAAATTACCTTTTTATACGAACAAAGGGAAACGCTTCATCATCGCGTTCACTTTCTTCTTCACGCCTTTCAAGTGTTTTTCGTCCTGAGGGTTATGAAGTGCTTCATCGATCAGTTCAACTACCCGAACAACATCTTTCTCTTTCATGCCGCGAGTAGTGACTGCCGGGGTCCCTATGCGCATGCCCGAAGTTATCATGGGCGATTGCGTATCAAACGGCACCATGTTTTTGTTGATGGTGATATCAGCTTTGATCAAGCCTTCTTCAGCAATTTTACCTGTCAGGTTTTTCGAACGAAGATCGATCAACATCAAATGATTATCGGTACTTCCTGAAATAATTTTGTAACCACGATCAACAAAGGCTTGGGCCATCGCTTTTGCGTTCTTGGCTACTTGCACGATGTATTCAAGATATTCATCTGAGAGAGCTTCACCGAAGGCAACGGCTTTCGCAGCGATCACGTGTTCGAGTGGGCCGCCCTGCGTGCCGGGGAAAACCCCTGAATCGAGTACCGAAGAAATTTTTCTCAATTCACCTTTGGGGGTTTTCAGTCCAAACGGATTGTCGAAGTTTTTGCCGATCATGATCAAGCCGCCACGCGGACCCCGCAAAGTTTTGTGAGTGGTAGTGGTAACAATGTGGCAATGCTCCATCGGGTCGTTCATTAAACCACGTGCGATCAGCCCGGCAGGATGCGAAATATCTGCAAGCAATAATGCGCCAACGCTGTCGGCAGCCTCGCGCAATTTTTTGTAGTCCCAATCGCGGCTGTATGCAGAAGCTCCGCAAATAACCAGTTTCGGTTTTTCTCGCTGAGCAATTTCGAGAACTTTGTCGAAGTCAATCAACCCTGTTTCTTGCTCGACCCCGTAAAAAGATGGCTGGTAAAGCTTTCCTGAAAAGTTCACGGACGAGCCGTGAGTCAAATGTCCTCCATGAGAAAGATCAAACCCTAATATTTTATCACCAGGCTTCAGACATGCGAGCATCACGGCAGCATTGGCTTGTGCGCCAGAGTGCGGCTGCACGTTAGCCCACTCAGCACCAAATAATTCTTTGATTCTGTCAATAGCGAGTTGTTCTACTTCATCTACCACTTCACAGCCTCCATAATATCGTTTACCCGGCAAGCCTTCGGCATATTTGTTGGTGAGTACCGAGCCTTGAGCTTTCATCACCTGAGGCGAGGTGAAATTCTCTGAGGCAATCAGTTCGATGCCATGCTCCTGGCGTTGTTTTTCTTTTTCAATGAGGTCGAAGATGATTTTATCTCTTTTCATATCAGGGATCAGGATTTAAGGATTTTCGGGATCGATCAGAATTTTTTAGAAAGGCCAAAAATAGGGAGTGGAGAAAGATTTTGCTAACGTGATTATTCTGTTTTCGATTCTTTAACCGGATGAGTAAATAAGATATAGCCAAATGCAATCGCAAACACCGAATAAACTATAGTCCCTGTAATTATTCCGGGAGAGACATTGTTTTTAATTGAAATTTTAATGAGAGCAAGAGCAGCAATAAAGAAATGAGAAAAATTCCCAACAGCGAGAGGTCTATTATAAATACCTCCAATCAAATTCCCTTTTGACATCCAGTTGATTATGGCAAAACCAAAATATATGGCACCTAAAATTTGAAGCACGATTGAACTACTTTTTCCCCATTGCATGTAAGCGGCTAATTCATTCGGAAGAAAGGAAAGAAGAATACCGATCAATCCCATAAGGATTGCACTCGAAGCCATTATTAGTTTGGTATTCAGGTTTATTTTGATTTGAAATGAAAAAAATTACCACCCCCCGCTGCTCCCACCGCCACCAAAACTTCCTCCACCGCCAGAGAAACTGCTGCCTCCGCTGCTCCAACTTGAACTGCTGCCACTGCTCCATCCGCTCAACCAACTTGAACCCGATGACCCTCCACTAGACGTGCCCCATTTTTTCATTTTCTCCTTTCCCCAACCTGTACGGCCCAGAACAATTTTCAAAATCGGCATCCCGATGATGTAAACAATTAGCAAGCCGATACCGGCAGTTGTGCCAATTACAATCCATGGGAAAAAAGCATAAAACGGAATAAGAAATGCGTATAACCCCCAACCTGCGCAACCTTGCGAGAAGACGGCAATCAATGTAAAGACGCCTAGAATGACGAAGAGGAAAAGGCCAACGAAAATTCGTTCAGTTATCGTTAAATCTTCCGATGAATCTATATCATCGGCTTTATACTCCCCACCAATCGCCTTTATGATAGCATCTATTCCAGCGATTACGCCTGCATTATAATCGTTTCTGCGAAATGCGGGAGCAAGTTCATTGCGAATGATACGGCTGCTTTGGGCATCTGTTAGAACTCCTTCCAACCCTTGACCAACTTCAATGCGCATTTTGTGATCATCAACTGCGATGAGAAGTAATACGCCATTGTCTTTTTCTTTTTTCCCCAGCTTCCATTTTTCGACTACACGAATAGAGTAATTTTCAATCACGTCCCCACCCAAAGACTGAATAATCAAAATTGCAATCTGATTGGATGTTGAATCTTCATAAGCCTTGAGATTTTTTTCGAGTTGATCAACCGTGGCTTGCTGAAGCACGTGTGCTTCGTCATGCACGCGCTGGCCCCAGAGTTCGGGAACGGCTTTTTGAGCAGACAAGGGAATAGTCAGCAGTAAGCAGAATGCAGTAGGCAGAAAAATCTTCAATCGACTACGTACTGCCTCCTGCCAACTGCCTACTTTGAAAAATATCATCATAGAAAAATAAAAAATCACCAAGAGTCACTCGATCCACCACCACCAAAACTACCGCCACCACCAAAGTCTGAACCCCCGGAAGAATCGCCTCCTCTGAAGCCTCCACCCAGCAAGGTTCCTGCCGCCCAATATCCGCCAATCCCGCCACCACGTCTGCGCGACATCACAATCAATAAGATAATAATGAAAATTACAGTAAGCCAGGGTGAACGACCGCCACGTTTGCGCTGCGGTGGTTCGGTATTTACATATTGACCTTTAATCGTTTGAATAATGGCAAACACCCCTTCTTTCACTCCACCATCGTAATCGCCTTGACGGAAGCGCGGAGCAATTTCGTTGCGGTTAATTCGGCTCGACATGGCATCGGTCAATACTCCTTCTAATCCCTGGCCCACTTCGATGCGCACTTTTCGATCTTGAATGGCTACGATAAGAATAGCTCCATTGTCCTTTTCCTTCATCCCAACTTTCCATGCTTCAGCCACACGAATGCCATAGCTCTCGATGTCATCGCCATCCAATGATGGAATGATGAGTATTGCAATTTGATTAGATGTTGAATCGCGTTCTGCCTTTAACACAGACTCGAGCTGAGCTTTTGTTGAAGCCGACAGAACATTGGCTTCATCATGCACCCATACGCCTCCATGCTCGGGCACTGCGCGTTGTGCATATGAAAAAAGAGAGATTGAAAGAAAAAATGTAATTATTGCGAGACGAAACACAAACTTGATTTTAAAAGCCAACACGAAATAAAAAATTACTCAATTCGAAGGTCATCACGTAATTCATTGACATCATCGGCTGTTTTATGAAACCCTTTTTCCAGGAGAATTTCACCGCAACGAAGAATTGCTCCTTCAATTCCTTCGATCACTTTATCCTTACGAATATTCTGAATGATGCCTTGCACAATTTTGTCCCATTCTTTCTGCTCCACTACTTTGCTGATGCCACGATCGGCCATTACCATTACTTCGCGCTCAAAGAACGAAACAAAAATCATGATGCCTGTGCGATGGCGTGTGTTGAAGACCTCCTCTTGCATGAAGGCTGTTTCTGCACGCTGGCGAGTAGCCCTGTTGAGATGCTCTTGGCTTACAAACAATTTCTGCAAAGAATTAATGAAATGCGAGGCAAGGGCTCCTACAATTCCGATCAGGGTTACACTCAAAAATATTATCAAAGGATCATAAATGGCCATTGGGGGATAATAGCGATCAAAAAAAATAATCATTATGAACGCCAAGGAACCGAAGACCATGGCTGCGCGATAATTGGCGATCGAATAAAAGCCACTCTTTTCCACGAACACCGGAACAATTTCGCCTGAGATTTTATCTTCAGCCTTACGCACGGCCGCTTTGATGCGCTCAAGTTCTGCTGTGCTAAATCGCGATTTAAGGGACATGATCAATGAATTAGTCGAAGTGCAAATTAGTCAAACTAATGTGCAAATGCTCAATTAGCCAACATGCAAATTTTTAATATTTCGATAATTGTGTCAAAGGCCGAAGAGTAACAACAAACCTCATAAAAAAATTAGCCAACGATCTCTCATTGGCTAATTCAATCATTGATAATTGGCTAATTATTTTTACCCGTTCATCGAAATCAAGAACTCTTCATTGTTGCGCGTACCTTTCATTCTGGATTGAAGAAATTCCATGGCTTCAACCGAATTCATATCGGCCATGAACTTTCGTAAGATCCATACGCGTTGCAGTTCCTCTTCTTTCATTAACAAATCTTCTCTTCGAGTACCAGATGCAGGCACATCGATGGCAGGATAAACCCTGCGGTTAGAAAGCTTGCGATCGAGTACCAATTCCATATTACCGGTTCCCTTGAATTCTTCAAAGATTACTTCATCCATTTTCGAGCCTGTGTCGATCAATGCTGTTGCAATAATGGTAAGGGATCCCCCATTTTCAATTTTACGGGCTGCACCAAAGAAACGTTTCGGCTTATGCAATGCATTAGCATCAACACCACCCGAAAGAATTTTTCCGGACGAAGGAACAACTGTATTGTATGCACGAGCTAAACGTGTGATGGAGTCGAGAAGAATTACTACATCATGTCCGCACTCGGTCATACGCTTTGCTTTTTCCAAAACGATGCTTGCTACTTTCACATGGCGTTCGGCTTGCTCATCAAAAGTAGAGGCAATTACTTCGGCTTTTACACTACGCGCCATGTCTGTCACTTCCTCGGGACGTTCATCGATCAACAACACGATCAAATAAACTTCCGGGTGATTTTCAGCAATAGCGTTGGCAATATTTTTCAACAAAACAGTCTTACCTGTCTTGGGTTGCGCTACGATCATCCCACGTTGTCCTTTCCCGATAGGAGAAAACAAATCAAGAATACGCATTGACATGTTATCGTGGGTAGTGCTCAATTTTAATTTCTGCTCAGGGAAAAGCGGAGTCAAATATTCAAAAGCAACGCGATCGCGGATTTCTTCTGTGGTTTTTCCATTGATGCTATCTACTTTCAAAAGCGCGAAATATTTTTCTCCTTCTTTTGGGGGACGAATTTGCCCTTTCACAGTATCGCCAACCTTCAAACCAAACAATTTTATCTGCGATGGGGATACGTAAATATCATCAGGGCTCGCGAGATAATTGTAATCCGATGAGCGAAGGAAGCCGTATCCATCTTGCATGATTTCCAATACCCCTTCATTGCTCACCACGCCATCAAAGTCGCGTACGTTGTTATCGCGTTTTTGCTGTTGAACGTTTTGTTGATTAGGGTTTTGATTTTGAAAAGGCTTTTCTTCGCGCTGTTCTATTTGTTCTATTTGAGGGGGTTGTTCATTAACAACAATGGGAGTTTCAGTGGGCTCATCAAAACTTGGAACACTTGGGGTAATCTCCATGTCGATGCTTTGCAACATCTCCTCGCTAGTGAGTTCTTTAGCGGCACTGGAAACAGCCGCTGACACAGGAGGGGCCACGTTTTCACGCCTGCGGGGGCGCATTTTTCGTTCTGGTTGCCCTTCGTTTTTTGATGCAGGCACAGGCGCTCCAGACACAGCTTGTTGGTCAAGGATTTTATAAACAAGTTCTTCTTTGGTCAACTTCTTGGCATTTTTCACGCCCATGGCGTCAGCCATTTCTTTCAGCTCAGACAAGAGCTTTAAATTGAGTTCATCAATGGTTAGCATTGGAAAAAAAATAGGTGGATTTTATTTTAAAACTTAAGAACAGACATCAAAACATTCAAACACGAAGCAACTCTTCAAAAACAAATTCAAATTAAGGGCTTTATATCGATGAAGGCCGGATTGGCCGCGATTGATGATGCAATGATAGGCCAATTTGAAATATTATCCAAACTCGGCAAAAAATTATTGGCTAATTTGGCGGCTTAATTTTTACGGATATGCTGCAGGTACAGGTTTTGCGAGATGACACAAAACGGGTGATCGAGGGGCTGGCCAAACGGAATCTTAAAGACGCTGAGGAGTTGGTCAATCAAGCCATTGAAAATGACAAGCAGCGTAGAAAAACCCAACTTGACTTAGATGAGCTCAAGGCAAAGTCTAATGCCAATTCCAAAAAAATAGGAGAGTTGATTAAGGATAAAAAAACCGATGAAGCAAACGATCTAAAAAATCAGGTAACACAGGCGAAAGATCAGATCAAAACATGGGAAGAGAACCTTTTGGCATTCGAGAAGAAATTGCAGGATATACTTTACAAAATTCCCAACGTACCTCATGAAAAGGTTCCTGCCGGAAAAAGCCCTGAGGACAACAAGAATGTGCACCAACACGGAACACCTCCAACATTATATGCAGGAGCCCTTCCGCATTGGGAGCTGATCAAAAAATATGATATCATCGATTTTGATTTGGGCGTAAAGATTTCAAGTGCAGGTTTTCCCGTTTACAAGGGTAAAGGAGCAAAACTTCAGCGCGCACTCATTAATTTCTTTTTGGCTGAAGCCGAGAAAGCAGAATATATTGAAATACAACCACCCATTGTCGTAAATGAAGCGAGTGGTTACGGCACAGGTCAACTTCCCGACAAGGAAGGGCAGATGTATTTTGTGAATGAAGATGGCCTGTACTTGATCCCTACGGCAGAAGTGCCCATCACCAATTTATATCGCGATGTGATTTTGAACGAAGAGAACCTTCCTGTAAAAAATGCTGGATACACCCCTTGTTTTAGAAGAGAAGCAGGAAGTTGGGGCGCACACGTACGTGGACTGAATCGCCTTCATCAATTCGATAAAGTTGAAGTTGTACAAATCACTCAACCTGAAAATTCGTACCAGGTGCTTGACGAAATGTGCGATCATGTGCAAGGCCTTTTGGAAAAATTGGAATTGCCCTATCGGAAGCTTTTACTTTGTGGAGGCGACATGGGTTTCAATAGCGCCATGACTTACGATTTTGAAGTTTTCTCTGCCGCTCAGCAGCGTTGGCTTGAAGTAAGCTCAGTTAGTAATTTCGAAACCTTCCAGGCCAATCGATTAAAGCTTCGGTACAAAAACAGGGAAGGGAAAACTCAACTGTTGCATACGCTCAATGGAAGTGCACTTGCATTGCCACGAATTGTTGCTGCGATCTTAGAGAATAACCAAACTGAAGTCGGAATTAAAATCCCTGAGGCGCTAAGAAAGTACACGGGGTTTGATTGGATAAATTGAAAATACTCGGTCAGATAGAATAGATGTTAAAAAGCAAAGCACTCATACGGCTCACGTTTCTTGGCGCGATGATCGCGTGGCTGGTGCTACTCTTTTCTGACATCACTATTTTGTTCAGCTCGCTCCAGGGTCTTCAACCCGATGTGCCCATGTGGCTACCGCGTGTAATGCTTGGAGTCTACATCATTTCTCTATTCTATTATTACAAATTCCGTATTGAACATGACGACTCGCTCAACTTCACTGACCTGCTTTGGAAAGTTTTTGCGACCGGCCTGATCACTACTGTAATCTCTCTGCTATTTCGTCTGTTGGTGCTTTTATTGGGTTCAACTGCGTTGGCAACCAACCTTGTATTCAGCGATTTCATTTACCAGATAAACCTTGCTCTGCTTGTCAATTTTCTTTTAGCCGCATTGGCCTCATGGAAACGCCTCATTCTCTATCAAAAATCAAAGTGGCTTATTCGCACTTGGGCCATCTTTGAAATTTCGCTTTTCGCAATGCTGATTTACGACAGTGCAGGCATCACCTTGTCGGAAACAGTAAGCACCACGTTTAAAATTCTTATTGCGATGCTGGTGCTTGCGCTCTCAGCCAATATGCGCTGGGTGGCATATCTCAACTTTAAGCAAAAGTGGACAAGCCTTTTATTATTACTGCTCACCTTTTTCTACCTTTTGTATTTTTCTTACACCGTAGAAGATTCTGCGCAGCAAATCAGCACGAAAACATTGGCTTTCCTGGACTTTCGCAATCAGCTGGTGGTGATTGTTCTATTGGTTTTTATAGTCACCTACGGTATTTTTTCTTTTCTGGTGATTCTTTTTAACCTGCCAACTTCATCTGTGTTTGAGCAAAAGTTGGAAGAGGTTGTGAACTACCAGCGTATCAGTCAATCGATTCAAACTGAACAAGATGAGGAAAGCGTTTACAATATTTTACTAGAAAGCACCGTAAGTTCTGTCTTTGCCGATGCGGCATGGCTTGAGATCACAGGTGCGAACAATGTGAGAAGGATGTACACCTATCGTGTTACAGAAATAGAAAGTAAAAACATTTGCGATCACCTCGAAAAAAATCATGTTAGGGGTATTCTTGATGCCGGAAGTGAGAAGACAAAAAATCTTTCCAAGCATTTAGCATCGATGAGAGGTTCACGATTCCGCTCTTTACTTGCTTTCCCGATTAAAGTAAAAGAAGAGAATATCGGTACACTCGCATTGCTTAAAGAATTACCTGATGGATTTAACAAAGAGATGACGCGCATTGTCTCTACGTTTGCCAACCAGGCGGGCATCTCCATTGAAAACTTCCGCTTGATGGAGGAGGCATTCCAAAACGAGCGTTATAAGGAAGAGTTAAAAATTGCGAAGACGGTTCAACAAAGTTTGCTTCCCAATAAGCTTGAGGAAGATCCTGATTTTGAAATCGAAGCTTTCTCTGCCTCTGCAGATGAAGTTGGTGGCGATTACTACGACACTTCACGCATCAACGATCACCTGATTGCACTGATCATTGCTGACGTTTCGGGCAAAGGAACGACTGCGGCATTTCACATGAGCCAAATGAAGGGAATCTTTCACAGCCTGGCTCAATCCCATCTTGAGCCTAAAGAATTTATGCAGCGCGCCAATCAGGCATTGGTTTATTGTTTAGAGCGCGGATCATTTATTTCCGCTTCGTATTTCATTATCGATACGCAAGCGAAAAAGATTCGATACTCGCGAGCTGGTCATTGCCCCGTTCTTTATTCCCGCGAAGGGGAAACACAAGCTTCATTCCTTAAAGATAAAGGCGCTGCACTCGGTATGATTCGCAGTAAAGACTATTGCAATTTCATAGATACCAACGAAATAAAGTACTCAGCGGGTGATACTATGGTGCTTTATACCGATGGCATCACCGAAGCAAAGAGCAGCAAAGGCGAAGAGTTTGGCAACGATCGGTTGGCTCACGCTTTGAACGAAAAAATCGGATCGACCGCAAAAGAAATTGAAGACAATATTATCAAGCGACTTTATGAGTTTTCAGGTTCCACGAGCCTGAATGACGACTATACCCTGATGACTGTAAAATTTAGAGGATAACTTAATTCGTTAATAAACCGTTAAAAAAATATGGTAAGCATCAAACGATTGCAGGAGAGCGGGGCAGACATCATCGCGGTGATAGGCGAGATCGATGCAAGCTCTTCCATTGAATTGGACCTGGCTATCGCCAAAAGCGTGGGAGAGGGATTCAAAAGAATTTTGGTCGACTGCCATGCATTAGAATACATCTCTTCGGCCGGCTTGGGTGTCTTTATGTCGTACATCGAAGAACTGCGTGAGAAGAAAATACAAATGGTGTTGTACGGGCTCAAAGAAAAAGTGGCGAATACATTCGAAATCCTTGGATTGGCAGATTTACTGCACATCCGCGAAAACAAAAGTGAGGCTTTGAAATTGGCAAATGAATTATCGGTATAACATAGGATGTAGTCTTACAAACCTGAAGGGCATACGCGATTTTGTGCGCAAAACCCTGATCGAAAATAATGTGCCCGAAATTCAAGTGAGCTCCATTGTGCTCGCCCTGGACGAAATGTGCTCGAATGTGATGATACATGCGCACCATTGCAATCCGGATGATTCGCTTGAACTTCAGATTAAACATCCCCAAACACATACCTTCATCTTTGAAATCATCGATGATGGATCTGTGTTCGACATTAATGAATTTGCCGAACCTAACATGGACAGTTTAGTGCACGACAAACGCAAGGGCGGTCTCGGTATTCGCCTGGTGAAATCGATCATGGACAAAATAGAATACACAAAAGAAGAAGGCAAAAACATCTGCCGCCTCACCAAGAAAGTTTAAAAGTACTTTCTTCTAAAAAACTATCTTTGCACCCTATAAAAATTCTACGTTTCGATGAAGAAGTATTTTTTGGCTTTTTGCCTCTTGTTACATGGAATTTGGGCGCTTGCCCAAGCTAAACAATCAATTCTTTTCACCGTTGACAAAAGCCCTACATTCAGTGAGGAGTTTATTTACATCTTCAAAAAGAATCACTCGGGCAAGCAAGATTTTACAGAAGCTAAGGTGAATGAGTACTTAGACTTGTTCGTTAATTTCAAATTGAAAATTACTGAAGCGCACAATCGGGGCTATGACACCACCGCTAAGTTCGCCAAAGAACTGAAAACCTACGGTGATGAATTGAAGAAGCCTTATCGGGCTGAGAAAGATTTGCTTGATAAACTCACTAAAGAAGCTTACGATCACCTCAAACAAGAAGTAAAAGCATCTCACATTCTTGTTGGGTTAAAGCCCGAAGCCACTCCAGACGACACCCTTAAGGCATTCAATAAAATTTCAGACATAGAAAAAAGAATTTCCAATGGAGAAGACTTTGAAAAACTGGCGCGCGAGTTAAGTGAAGATCCATCGGCAAAATATAATGGAGGCAACCTTGGTTATTTCACTGCTATGCAGATGGTTTATCCATTTGAAGAAGCTGCCTATAAAACTAAAGTTGGCGAAATCTCGCCAATTGTTCACACGCGTTTTGGTTATCACCTTATCAAGGTGCTGGACAAAACAAATTCTCGCGGTGAGGTGGAAGTATCGCATATTTTGTTGCGCACTTCAAAAGAGAGTGAGGCCAAAACCAAAAACCAGATTTTTGAAATTTATGATCAACTGAAAAATGGCCGAAGCTGGGATGATCTCTGCAAAGAATTTTCTGAAGATTCCAACACTAAAAATGCGGGTGGCCGCCTTCGCCCGTTTGGTGTTGGTGCACTCGCCTCTGTGCCTGAGTTTGAAGCAACCTCATTTGCCCTGCAGAAGCCTGGTGAAATCTCTGATCCTTTTCAATCAGGTATAGGTTGGCACATTATCCGGTTGGAAAAGAAAATTCCTGTTCCGCCTTACTCGGAAGTTGAAGCATCTTTGAAAAAAAGAGTGGCTCGTGACGAGCGCCTGAAAATCTCCGAACAAGCAGCCGCTGTCAAGCGCAAAATTGATTTAGGGTTTAGCGAAAATGCAGTCAACAAAAGTAAGGTCTTAGCCTCGGCAGATTCAAGTTTATTGAAAGGGCAATGGAAGTTCAAAGGAGGCGATGATTTGAAAAAGGGCTCATTGTTTTCCGTGGGTAATAAAAATTTCACCGTTGGAGATTTCATTAATTGGGTTGAAAAGAAACAAATATCAAATAAACTTTCTCCTTCAAATTACATAAACCAACTGTTCAATTCTTTTTCAGACGAAAAGATCAATGAAGCCGAGGAAGAAAAAATAATAAGAGAAAACCCCGACTTTCAGCATTTGATGACCGAATACCGCGAGGGTATTTTGCTTTTCGAGATCATGGAAAAAGAAATCTGGAACAAGGCATCTGAAGATTCAATTGGGCAGAAAAAATTTTATAACGAAAACGTAGACAAGTACAAGGCTGGCCCGCGAGTCGAAGCAAGAATTTTCTCTACCACCGATAAGTCGTTTTTAGAAGAAATGAAAAAGAAAATTTCCAAGGGAGACACACTCAAGGCCGCTGACATGAAAAAATTTAAGTCTGTACAGCACTTTCGCAATTATGAAAAAGGAGAGAGCAAAGTGATCGACAAAATCAATTGGGTGCCCGGTTTACAGGAAACTGAAATGGATGGCACTTATTACCTGGTAGAAGTTTCACACTTGGTAGAAGCGGGTACAAAAAAATTCACGGAATCGCGCGCACAAGTCATTTCGAGTTATCAGGATTCGCTCGAAAAAAGCTGGGTAGCTTCACTGAAAAAGAAATACCCTGTGAAGGTGAATAACAAAGGCAAAAATGCCGTTATGGAGGAGTTGCTCAAAAAATGAAATTGCAAACCACATATCGCTCGCTGATTTTCTTTACTGCATTGATCTTGCTTCTTCAAAGTTGCGACCTGATCAAGCGAAAGAAGGATGAGGTCAGTAACAGCAACAAGCGCAAAGCCATTGCCCGGGTTACTAACACACTTCTTTATGAGGATGAACTAAAAGGCATCGTCCCGGAAAAAACAACTAAAGACGACAGTGCGGCTCGCATCAATGCATACGTAAACAGCTGGGTGCGCAAACAATTGCTTATGCAAGAGGCGCTGAAAACGATCAGCATTGATGAAGCTGAAGTTGAAAGAAAAGTCCTTGATTACCGCTATAGCCTCATTGGTTATGAGTTTCAGAATTACTACATACAACAACACCTCAATGACAGTGTGAGCGATGTTGAGATAGGGGCTTACTACCAGCAGCACCTTGACAACTTTATTCTCAAACAAAACATCATCAGGGGTACCTATATTAAAGTGGCAAAAGACGCTCCACGCACAAAACGGATAAAAGATCTGATGTTCTCTGCCAAAGAAAAAGAGAAGCATGAATTGAAATCCTATTGCCTGAGTTTTTCGGCCGCTTACCATATTGCAGATTCATCCTGGATTGAGTTTGATAAGCTTACAGTCAATTCACCTTTGGCAGATTTTCCTAACAAAATTCAATTTTTGAAAACCTACCCATACTACGAGACCAGCGATCAGGGTTTTTTGTACTTTCTGAAAGTAGATGGCTACAAGATTAGCGACAACATATCTCCCCTTGAGTTTGTAAGGCAGGATATCAAAAACATTATTTTAAATAAAAGAAAAGTAGAACTTGCGAAAAAATTGGAAGACGAGGTTTATGAAAATGCAGCGAAACGGAAAGATTTTGAAGTTTTTGGTAAGTAATGCGATTGCTCTTGCATTATTTTCTGCGCCATCTCTTGCGCAGGAGCAGAAGGAAGACAACAGCTTTGTGCTTGATAAGATCATCGTAAAAGTGGATAACCACATTGTGTTGAAATCCGAATTGGAGAGCGCGTATCAGAGCTATTTAACCGAAGGCAATGTGGGGTCAGATGAAGCAAAATGTGGGCTACTGAACAGACTTATCATGAACAAACTCATGGTAGCCAAGGCTGAGATTGACTCCGTAATTGTTACCGATTTGGAAGTGGATCAAAACACCACCCAGCGCATGGGCATGATCATGCAAAACTACGGCAACTCGGCAGAAGAATTGGAGAAGCAGTTTGGAAAAACATTGGATCAAATAAAAATTGAATTACGCGATCAAGTGCGTGAACAATTACTGTCAAATGAAATGACCCAGCGCATCACAAAAAAAATTGACATCACTCCCTCAGACGTAAAAAAGTTTTACAATAAAATCCCGAAAGACAGTTTGTTCTATTATTCGGCCGATGCCGTGATCGGTCAAATAGTGAGAGTGGCCAAAGTGAGCCCACAGCAAGAAGAAGAAGCCAAGGCAAGGCTTGAAGCAATCCGAGACCGGATATTGAAAGGTGAAAATTTCAATGAGCTGGCAAAAAAATATTCTGAAGACCCAACTGCGCAATCCAATGGCGGTGAGATGGGATATTTTGGCCGCGGAGCGATGGTGCCTGAGTTTGAGGCGATGGCATTCAAACTTCGAAAGGGAGAACTCTCTCAGCCCTTCAAATCACAATACGGATTTCACATTATGCAATTGATCGACCGAAGGGGTAATGAATATAACTCGCGGCATATTTTGATAGCAGCCGCGCCAAGCCAAAGTGATATTGACCGTGCCACGCACTTTCTTGACAGCCTTCGCAGAAAATTAGTCAAGGACAGCATCAAATTTGAAGTGGCTGCTAAATTGTTTTCGGATGACGCCACCACAAAAGGCACCAACGGTTACTTTACCGACCGCGAAGGTGGGATGAAAGTGGCCATTGATAAAACGCTTGATCCTGCGGTTTACTTTGTGATTGACACGATGAAGGTGGGGCATTACTCTAAGCCTTTGCGGTACCGCACGAGTGAGCAAAAGGAGGCCGTGAGGATTATTTATTTCAAAGAGAAACTTCCGCCTCACGCGGCCAACCTCAATGATGACTGGCATCGGATTCAGTCGGCAGCACTTGCCGAAAAGAAAGATAAAGCTATCACTAAATGGTTTTTGAAAGCGCGTCAAGACGTGTTTATCAACATCGACCCAACTTATAATGGCTGCAAGATTTTAGAATAGCTCCTCCTTTCATAAGGATAGCGCAAGACAGGGGATATTTTCAATCGAACAGATTACCTTGTACCACCATTAATAAAAAGTTATTTTCACAGCCAAAGAATTCAAGAGCATGACAAAGAATTTTGCGAATGACGTAGAGGCTGCAGATGCTCTCGCGCAAGCATACAAAAACCTAAAGACTGAGATTGCTAAGGTAATCGTGGGGCAAGATGATGTGGTGCGACTCACACTCACAGCAATTTTTTGCCACAGTCACGCATTACTGATAGGAGTTCCTGGACTTGCGAAGACATTATTAGTACAAACTATATCTCAGGCTCTTGATTTGCAGTTCAAGCGCATTCAGTTCACGCCAGATCTTATGCCATCCGATATTGTTGGCGCTGAAACGTTAGATAAAGAAAGGAATTTTCAATTTGTGAAAGGTCCGGTCTTTGCCAACATTGTACTTGCCGATGAGATTAACCGAACCCCACCCAAGACCCAAGCAGCCCTGCTCGAGGCCATGCAGGAAAATGCAGTGACCATTGCGGGGAATCGGTATGGGTTGCCTCAGCCTTTTTTTGTTTTGGCGACACAGAATCCAATAGAGCAGGAGGGAACATATCCATTGCCGGAAGCACAGCTTGATCGGTTTATGTTCAATATTTTTCTGGATTACCCCACGTATGAACAAGAACTGAAAATTGTGAAAGGCACCACGGCTGATGATGTGGTGACTGTAAATAAAATTTTGAGCGCAGAAGACATTATCACCTTTCAACACTTAGTACGTAGAGTTCCGATTGCCGATAATGTTGTGGAGTATGCAGTGAAACTTGCTACTGCCACGCGCCCGGGAAATTCTTCTGTATTGGCAAATAACTTTTTAGAATGGGGTGCAGGTCCGCGGGCCTCACAGTATATGGTATTGGGTGCAAAATGCAATGCACTCATTCAAGGAAAATACTCGCCCGATATAGAAGATGTTCAGGCCGTAGCCAAGTCTGTTTTGCGTCATCGAATCGTTCGTAATTTCAAAGCCGAGGCCGAAGGCGAATCTGTAGATCAACTGGTTTCGAAACTGATGGAACAATTGAAATATTGATAATGCTTCTCGATAAAATCAGAAAACTCTCACAGCAATATGCGCCAGAGGTTATCGGTTGGCGAAGGCATCTTCATTCTAATCCTGAATTATCCTACAAAGAATTCAATACAGCTAAGCTTGTTGCTGAAAGATTAAAAAACTTTGGGTTGAATCCCGTTGAAGGCGTGGCAGGCACGGGAGTCGTGGTTGTGATCGAAGGAAAAAGCCCAAGGAAAAAAACGGTTGCACTTCGTGCTGACATGGATGCACTTCCTATTCAGGAAACAAATTCAGTAGAGTATAAGTCGCAGAATGCCGGAGTGATGCACGCCTGTGGTCATGACGTTCATACTTCGTCTTTGTTGGGCACAGCGAAAATATTGAGTGAATTAAAAAACGAATTTGAAGGCTCTGCAAAATTGATTTTCCAACCGGGCGAAGAAAAAAATCCAGGCGGTGCATCAATGATGATAGCCGAGGGTGTTTTGGAAAACCCAAAGCCATCCGCTATCATTGGACAGCACGTGATGCCGCTGGTTCCTGTAGGCAAAGTAGGCTTTCGCGAAGGGATGTACATGGCCAGCAGCGATGAAATTTACTTACGCGTGATTGGTAAAGGTGGTCACGGTGCAGCACCCGAATTGGCGATTGACCCCGTTGTGATCGCGTCTCACATCATCATTGCTTTGCAACAAATTATCAGCCGTAATGCGAGTCCGAAGCAACCAACCGTTTTGACTTTCGGAAAAATCGCAGCTGAAGGTGCAACCAATATCATTCCTGATGAAGTAAAGATTTCAGGCACTTTCCGTGCGCTGAATGAAGTGTGGCGCGAAGAAGGCTTGCAAAAAATAAAAAAGATGGCTGAAGGCCTTGCTGAAAGCATGGGCGGGAAATGCGAAGTGAAAATTTCCCGTGGCTATCCTTATTTGGAAAACAATCCGGAGCTCACGCAAAGGATTCGCCAGGCTGCCGAAGAATATCTCGGAAAAGAAAATGTAGTTGATATTGAGTTGACGTTAGGCTCCGAAGATTTTGCGTATTATTCTCATCAGGTTCCTGCATCATTTTACAGACTCGGTACTAGAAATGAAGCCAAAGGAATTACATCTTACGTGCACACACCCACCTTCGACATTGACGAAGATGCCCTGCGCATCAGCACAGGTTTGATGGCGTGGATGGCGGTGAAAGAATTAATGGAAAAATAATTTTATCCCCTCTCTTAGTTTCCGTCCTTCGCAAAGAGCTGCTTATATTTACAATAAGCATGGAAGCAACTCCCGATTTGCAAACTATTCCTCAAGACAGATTTAATTGGCGAAATTATTTTCGTAACGCAATTTATTTTTTGCTTGGACTGCTCGTGTTTTTGTTTTCTCTTGATTTAATGATCTCATCGATCTTGCAATTGGGAACCACGTTTACGGATGCCATTCTGCTTGCCACATCGAATCCGTTCACTGGCCTTTTCATTGGGTTGCTTGCTACCGCAATTATTCAAAGCAGCTCGGCAACTACATCAATTACAGTGGCGCTGGTCGCTTCAGGGTCGCTTTCATTGCAGAGTGCAGTGCCTATTATTATGGGAGCAAACATTGGTACTACTATAACGAGCACAATTGTTTCCTTAAGTTTTATCAGTCACAAAAAAGAATTTCGGAGGGCGGTTGCCGCAGGTACCTATCACGATTTTTTTAACATCCTCACTGCACTGATTCTGTTTCCATTGGAATATAATTTTCAGTTAATGTCTGGATTGGCCCAATACATCGCTACCAATTTTTTTCACGAGCCGACCGCGCAAATAACTACGAATTTCAAAATGCTTGGACCTGGTTTGAGTTGGCCTGTTAAATTCATTACCGATAATATTACTAATGGTTATTTACTGGCGGCTCTTTCATTGATCATGCTCTTCGGTTCGATTCTTTTTTTTAGAAAAGTGATTTCTAATGTTTTGGGTTTTGGTTCGCAGACAAAATTCAGAAGGTTCTTTTTCAAAAACCCGTTCAAGTCGTTTGGTTGGGGATTGCTCACTACGGCCGCAATCAGATCAAGCACTGTAACTACTTCGCTTGTCGTTCCGTTGGTTGCGAAAAAAGTAATTAGGCTTCGGCAAGCGGGTGCATTTATTTTAGGCGCAAACATTGGCACCACAATCACCGCTTTTCTTGCAAGTACATTCAATTCAAATGCAGCCATCAGTATCGCCATCACGCATTTTCTCTTCAATTTTATTGGTGTACTGTTTTTTTTCCGAACGCCTTTTTTGAAAGAGATTCCTTTTAAGCTCGCGATGGGAATTGGCAGGCTCACACTGCGTAACAGGATCATTGGCTTTCTTTATTTATTGCTGACTTTTTTCTTGATTCCGTTTTCACTCATTTTTCTTAGTCAGTAAGCGGGATTCTCCCTCTTTTCAACTGGTTTTCAAATCACTATATTGCCATATCGATCCATGGATATAAAAGATTCTATATTCAAATTCTTACGCCTCGATAACCTGATCAAAAGTTTATCCGGCTATGTTGAGACGCGAGTTGAATTGTTCAAGATTGAAGTTCGGGAGGAAACCATCAAAGTAGTTTCTTACGGGCTGATGATCGGTATTTGCTTTTTACTCGGGCTGCTTTTCTTAATCTTTCTTAGCATCGGATTTGCCAACTACATTAGTACTTATTACGGCACAACATTCACTGGTTACTGGATCGTGGCGGGCACGTACGGATTGATCTTCTTGATAGTAATTTTACTTCGAAAAAACATCGGACATTTTATTGAACAACATTTGAAAGAACAGGCAAAACAAAAAGGGAAGTAGTATGGAACTGCTCGAGACACAAGACCCCGAAAAAAAGAAACTGATCGAATCTTCGCTTCGACACAAACAGGAAATGGAACGGGAAGTGAAAGACATTTCTGATCGCTCTGAAAAAATGTTGAAGAACGCGTTGATCATTGGTGGGGCGCTAGCTTTAACCTATGTGGTAGTAAGCCAACTTTCATCGAGTAAAACGAAGAAGAAAAAAGCAAAGCGTTCGAAGAATGTAAGCGTTGAAGATGATGAAGAAGATGAAACCCCGTCAGTATTTTCACAAATGGGAGATAAGTTGGTAAGCACGGCCACCGTTTTTTTGCTTGACTTGGCCAAAGAAAAGCTTTCTGACTATTTGCAAAACAAGAAAACGAAAGATGAAAATTCTTGATTCACTGCAAACAAAAAGTAAGCAAGGAAAAAAATCTATTGCTGTCCTGATCGATCCGGATAAGATCAACAACACAGCTCAGCTGGAGCCTCTTTTACGGTTGGCCGCAGAAGATTGTGTGGACTATATTTTTGTTGGCGGAAGTCTCGTCACAACTACCAATATTGGCGATGTCATCCGAACGATCAAAGAAAATGTTTCAATGCCGGTGGTGCTATTTCCAGGCAGTGCTTTACAGATTGAGCCAACGGCAGATGCCATATTATTTTTGTCGTTGATCTCGGGCCGCAATCCCGATTTGCTTATTGGTCAGCATGTGGTGGCCGCTCCGATTTTGAAGAACAACAAACTTGAAGTGCTGCCCACGGGTTATATTTTGATCAACTCAGGCAAGACAACTTCGGTGGCGTATATCAGCAATACTACACCCATCCCTGAGGACAAATACGCTTTAGCTGCCTGCACAGCGATGGCGGGTGAAATGCTGGGGCTGAAATTGATCTATCTGGATGCAGGGAGTGGAGCTGAACGAGAAGTGAATCAAAAAATGATCACTACTGTAAAAAAATCTGTAGATGTCCCTCTCATTGTTGGTGGTGGGATCAACACGCCACAAAAGGCATTTAATGCGCTTCAAGCCGGAGCAGATTTGATTGTAATTGGAAACGTACTTGAAAAAACTCCTGATTTGCTTACCGAAATCTCCGACAAAGTCTACGACTGGAATCAGACGATTAACGTGAAGTAATTTAAGAGTGGGAAAATGTACTTACTCCTAAAAAGAAGACACTACTCATCCAAATTTCTTGGACTAAAAAATAAATGTTAGCCACGTCATAAATCTGTCTATGGACATTCTAGTCGTTGATGACCAACAAATTTTCAGAAAGGCTTTTGTTCGTCTGTTGAAAGAGGCTGTTGACCAAGGCATTAATTGTGATGAAGCGCAAAATGGTTATGAGGCAATCGAAAAAATGCAAAAGATTAAATTTGATTTGGTGTTTCTCGATGTAAGCATGCCTCGAATGGATGGCCTTGAAGCCTGTAGACACATCAGGACTGAACATCCGAAAGTACCCATCATTATTTTAACTCAATTCGACAATGAAACCCTGATATTTCACTTCTTTAATATTGGCGTTCATTCTTTTCTATCAAAAGACGCAAATATCGATGAGCTCACGGCAGCGATTGACAGTGCTCGCAGGGAAGAAAAATATTTTCCGCCATGGATTGACCTGATAATTCAAAAGAAAAGACATGAACTTAGCAATAACTCCTGGCAAAAAATTGAATTGTCATGTCAAGAAAAGCGGCTCCTTCAACTACTTCAAGAAGGGCACACCAGTAAAGAAATCGCTCTTGAGATGAATTTGGCCGTTAACACGATACATACTTACCGAGATAGACTTCTGGAAAAAACTAGAACTCGCAATGTTGCTCAACTAATATCCTTTGGATTCAGGATTGGGTTGCTAAAACTAGGGCAATAAGTGTACGTCTGAAAAATGAGACGTTGATCAAATCATGTGAATGCTCTTATTTGCTGACTTGTTCAAATGCTCTCAACCCCCAATGATCATGAAAAGTAACCTACTCCTCTCCATCTTTACCTTCTTATTTTTGTTCATCATCTTCCAAAGCTGCCAAGACAACGGAGTGACTTCTTCAAAAAATAAGGTTGAACTTACAAACGAGGAAATGACTAGGCTTGTGTTACTCGATACAAGTTATGTTTATCCTGAAGCAGATGGTCACGAGCTAGCACTGAACATATCCTCCAAGTTCCTCAACAACAAAGATGGAATCATGCGGACGATATCAAATTTCATATCAGTTCCGTCTCTCTACCGCACAACAGGTAAAACGCTTATCAAAACTGATTTTGCCGTTTCTAAACCTAACACACCCTCGCTTTATATAGCAAATTTTAAAGACGAGAAAGGTTACGTTGTTATTTCGGCAGATAAGCGTGCTCACGAAGTTTTGGCGGTTGTAGGCGGAGGAACAATCGATCAAACAGCCCATATTGGTCTGCGTATTTTCTTAGAAAATGCAGTAAAGCATGTTGATGAGAAGGTGGCACAACTTGAGTCCTTGAGGGGAGATAAAATTTTTAACAGCATGGTTGCTAAACTTGAGGCTTCTTTAAATTCCAAACAGGGAGACTCGAAACCAGTCAAAGACGGAAGAGTAGCAAATGTCCCATGTCAACAGCAGCAAAAACTTCATGTGCCCGGTCAGGTATTATCATGTGATCCGGGCTGCACGGCTTACACTACAACAACACCTATTGCCACGATGAATGTTACAAACTACGTTACTGCGCCTTTACTTACAACTCTTTGGCATCAAGGTCCACCATATAATAATGGACAGCCTGATGCTGGTTGCACTTCAGGATACGTCTGTGGCGTAAATCAAAAATACTTGGCAGGCTGTGTCGCTATTGCAGAAGGGCAAGTTGTGGCATATTTCAATGCAAAAAAGTATGCAAATTGGCAGACGATTGTGGGAAAAAGTTGCTCAAGTTATACAACTGACGAGTCAAATACAGTCGCTGATTTAGCCCATTCTATTTACCTGGATTATGGCATCTATGTAAAAAGGAATTGTGATGAAACAGGAGCAGGTTTTAATATTGGCGATTTCCAATTTACAAACCCGCGTGGCATTTCGGGGAGATATGGATTGGTTCAAGGTGAGTGGAGAAGCTGGAATACCGGGGATATCCGCAATTCTCTTGCAAACGGCAGCCCAGTTGTAATTCAAGGTACGTTGAACCTTTGTTGTTTCATTTGGTGCTGGGGATGTGGGGGTGGGCACGAGTGGGTAATTGATGGCATGCGCGACCTTGGAGTGCAAACGACCTATAGGGTTATCACAACGTACACAGGCACAGGCTGTCCTCCAGATTGGAATTCAACGTATACCAGCACTTCTACCACTGCAACACAGATACACCAAAACTGGGGATGGGGCCCCGGTCGCGGCAGCGGCCCATCTGATTGGTATGCTCAAGACTGCTTTCAATCTAATGTACCAGTTGGCAGAGATATTAATTTTAATCATGCCAACTACATCGTGGCTTATATTACACCACTTTAACTTATTTAATAAACTCCTTAACTTTGTATCCAACATGAGATACCATCCAGCAAGCCAATTTATTGGATGCATCACCTTAATAATGGTTGGCTGGATTTTATTGTTGTCTTCTTGTGCAAACCGGCCCATCCCCCAGCCCCCCCCTGCTTATATATTAATAAGCATTTTTTATAAAACATCAGGCGGTGTAGATTTATTAAACCCCAGCTCACAAAATTCCTTTAAAAAAAAGGACCTGAATGTGATAAGTAAAATTAATATCAATGGTGAAGTGAAGGAAATGCAATTCAACGGCAATGAGAATGGCATCGATATTGGTGTGGATGGCACCACTAGTTTCAATTATTTCGAGCTTGCAGTTCCCACGAATGCCGGGGTAACCCCAATCGCAACGTACATTCGACTCAGCCCTTCAATAACAGATACTGTCACCTACTCATTTTCCAGTCCAAAGTATCCCTATTTTCCCGATAAGATTTATTACAATAAGTCATTAGTCTGGGAAATTATTAATACTAAACCTAATGGTTTTTGGCCATCGATAACCATAATCAAATAGAACGCTGCGATCCTTTATACTTTTCAGCTAGCCAGGAGAGAATTAAAACTTAGCTTCGTTCATGAAGGCATTTCGTACTTTCACTTTATCGAGATTTTTTCAGGAACCAAACTTGCCGTTGAGAATTTCCTCTTCAAGAGGAGTAAATCGCTCTGTGCCTCGAGCCTCGTAAAATACCTGCCAACAATCACCCGAAATTTAGGCTGTTCGTATTTAACACTTGCAGTTAACTCTGGCACTTCTTCTTTCATTTTCTTCATTGCGTTCATCGCATCTTCTTTCTTCTGTCCTGAATAAATTTGAATGGTAAACCCATCCAGGAACTTGCGTGTAAGATTAAATCGATCGATGCTGTCAAGCACGACATCTACTTTCGCATTGATATTTTTTGTGGGGCTAACCTCATGCTTAATTTCTTTAACCGTATCATTTTTTTTGGATTCGACAGGCAATTCCACTTTTGGTCTTAGCTTCGAAAGATCTTCGTAATAAGGCTTACCGTTTTTTTGAGCAACGGATGAGCAGCTTGTAACGATAAAGAATACAGGAGTCAGAATGAAGAATTTAGAATAGCGCTGGAGCCATTCTGTATTCTGTATTCTGATTTCTGACTTCTTTTCCATCATCCTTCAATCACAATACAACGACCATTCTTAATATCTTCTTCAACTTTCTTGTACTTCACGTCTTTCATCACGCGGCCATCGGGGTATTGCACACTTACTTTATCATTGCGATTAGCAATTTTTTCAGATCGCACAGGCATTACTTTTTCCTGAACGTGCTGCTCCGCTTGCTGCGCGTGTCCTCCCCCTTGCAAAAGTGACCTCGATTCATCTTTTTGCTCGCGCAGTTTCTGACGTTTCTGTGCCTGGGCTTCGTGTACTTCATCTGGTTCTTGCACAGGAATTTCTGCTTTCATCAGGAAAGAAACGGTTTCCTCATTCACCTTTGAAATGAACCTTTTAAAGGCTTCGAAGCCTTCAAACTTATAAATCAGCAATGGATCTTTCTGTTCATACACCGCATTTTGCACTGATTGTTTTAAATCGTCCATGTCGCGTAGGTGTTCTTTCCAATTTTGGTCAATGATTGAGAGTGTAATCATCTTCTCCATTGATTTGATCAACTCTTCATTGTTGGTGCTGACACATTTTTTCAAATCGGCAGCTACACCAATTTGCTTTGATCCTTCAGAGAACGGTACTAGCACTTCATGTATTGTGGCACCTCGTGTTTTGTAGATATCATTGATGATCGGCATCGCCTTTTGTGCGATGAGTTTATTTTTGTGTTCGTAGTGCTTCAGTGTTTCATCATACAAGCGCTCAGCCAGTACATTCTGCTCAGCTTTGCTAAATTCTTCCGTAGTAATGTGAAAATCAATCCCCAACGTGCTTAGTACATTCAATTTAAAGTTTTCAAAATTCTCACCTGCCTTTGCATTCGCCACAATGTCATCACAAGTGTCGAAGAGCATGGTAAGAATGTCGAGCTGTAACCGTTCACCAAACAATGCATTTTTTCTTCGCTTGTAAATCACCTCGCGCTGGGAGTTCATCACGTTATCATATTCCAACAAACGCTTACGAATGCCGAAGTTATTTTCTTCCACTTTTTTCTGAGCGCGCTCAATTGAATTCGTGACCATCGAATGCTGGATCACTTCGCCCTCTTTGAGACCAAGTCTGTCCATGATCCGCGCAATGCGCTCAGGCATGAACAAACGCATCAGGTTGTCTTCCAGAGAAACATAAAAACTCGAAGTACCCGGATCGCCCTGACGACCGCTTCGTCCCCGCAACTGTCGATCAACTCTTCGCGATTCGTGACGCTCCGTACCAATGATGGCAAGTCCACCTGCAGCCCGAGATTCTGGCGTAAGTTTAATATCGGTACCACGACCTGCCATGTTTGTGGCAATTGTTACCGTGCTCGGCTTACCTGCTTCGGCAACGATCTCGGCCTCGCGCTGGTGTTGCTTCGCGTTAAGTACATTGTGCTTAATCTTTTTCATCTGGAGCATGCGGCTCACTAATTCTGAAATTTCCACTGAAGTAGTACCAACAAGTACAGGTCTTCCTTCCTGTGTAAGCCTAACAATTTCTTCAATTACAGCAGTGAATTTTTCACGAACAGTTTTGTAAACCATATCATCGTGATCTTTTCGGGTAACTGGCCTGTTTGTTGGGATTACAACCACATCGAGTTTGTAGATGTCCCAAAGTTCACCGGCTTCTGTTTCTGCTGTACCTGTCATGCCCGCAAGCTTGTGGTACATCCGGAAATAATTTTGCAGCGTGATTGTGGCATATGTCTGTGTAGCATCTTCCACTTTCACATTTTCCTTCGCTTCAATCGCTTGGTGCAAACCGTCTGAATACCTGCGACCATCCAGCACACGGCCTGTCTGCTCATCGACAATTTTTACTTTTCCATCAACAATGATGTACTCCGTATCTTTTTCAAATAGCGTGTAGGCTTTCAATAATTGATTTACGCTATGAATACGCTGTGACTTAGTGTTGTAGTCGCGAATCAATTCATCCTTCTTGTGAAGTTTGATGTCATCTGCTAGTGTCGGGTCTTTTTCAATTTTGCTTAGCTCAGTACCGATCTCGGGAAGAATAAAGAACTTCGGATCTTCCCCTTCACCCGTGATTAGGTCAATTCCCTTTTCCGTTAACTCAACGCTGTTGTCTTTTTCATCAATGACGAAATAGAGCGGAGCATCGGCATTGGGCATTTCTTTTTTATTGTCTTGCAAATAAAAATTCTCTGTCTTCTGAAGTACTGCCTTGTTACCCGTTTCGCTAAGTGCCTTAATCAATGGCTTGTATTTTGGCATCGCCCGGAAAGCACGGAATAAAGGAAGGCCACCTTCTTTGTCGTTGCCATCGCTTAATAATTTCTTCGCATCATTGAGGTATTGGTTTACCAGCTTCTTTTGAGCTTCAACCACTTTATTGATGCGTGGTTTCAAATCGTAAAACTCATGTTCATCTCCACGGGGAATTGGGCCGGAAATAATCAATGGAGTTCGTGCCTCATCAATCAAAACACTATCTACCTCATCGACCATGGCGTAATGATGGCCGCGTTGCACCAGCTCTTGAGGATCGCGAGCCATGTTGTCGCGCAGGTAATCGAAGCCAAATTCGTTGTTGGTTCCGTAAACGATATCGGCACGGTATGCTTTTTTTCTCTCGTCTGAGTTCGGTTCATGTTTGTCGATGCAGTCAACATTCAATCCATGAAACTGGAAGATAGGCCCCATCCATTCGCTATCACGTCTGGCGAGGTAATCGTTGACGGTTACGATATGAACTCCGCGTTTAGCAAGAGCATTTAAAAATGCGGGGAACGTAGCCACCAAAGTTTTTCCTTCACCCGTAGCCATCTCTGCTACTTTACCTTCGTGCAACGCAATGCCACCGATGATCTGCACATCGTAATGAACCATGTCCCAGGTCATCAAATTGCCTGCAGCCATCCATTGTCTGCTCCATTGGGCTTTATCGCCTGCAATTTTTACGTTCGAGTGTGTGGCAGCCATCTCGCGATCAAACTCCGTTGCTGTTACTTCAAGGTATTCATTTTCCTTAAAGCGTTTTGCTGTTTCGCGAATGATCGCAAAAGCCAACGGCAAAACTTCAACCAAAACTTTTTCAAGTTCCTTATTGCGCTCAAGTTCGGCTTTATCAATTTGAGAAAAGACAAATTCCTTTTCGTTGATGTGAAGTTCAGGTTGGTCGGCTATGCGCTGATGAAAGCTTGCGATTTGCTCATCGATCAGTTTCAATTTGGAGTTGATATAGTCTTGAATTTCGATGGTTTTGTTTCGCAATTCATCGTTGGAAATTGAAACTAAATTCTCCCCTTCTTTTTTGGTTTGTTCAACCAGCGGAGTCATCCGCTTGATGTCTTTTTCCGACTTCGATCCGAAGATTTTTGCGATCAGTTTGAGCATTGGGTACGTTAATCGTTATTGGTTACTTATTAGTCGTTTTGCGTGCCCATTAACGGATAACGCTTAACGCTTAACTTTTAACAGGTAAAATTAAGTTTTTTAAAGAAGCAATTATAACTCCAGAACACCCTCGAATACCATTTTGGCCGGACCGATCAGGAAAATATCGGTAAATGAGCCATCATGTCGCAAATTGAATTCGACAGATAGTTCTCCGCCCAGTGTTTTGACAGTTACAGGAGAGGAATATTGATGGAATGAAGAGGCTAAAGCAGCCGCAGTTACGCCCGTTCCGCATGAAAGTGTTTCGTCTTCAACACCTCGTTCATATGTGCGAACAAAAATAGAATTGTTGCCAAGCAGTTCTATGAAATTAGCATTCGTGCCCTTAGGTTTGAAGTTTTCGCTATGGCGGATTTTTTTCCCTTCTTCAAAAACAGGAAAGATTTTCACTTCATTAACGAATTGAACGAAGTGGGGTGAACCTGTATTGATGAAAAAATTCTTGTCCAGTTTTTTCACTTCTTTAACATCGTTCATTTTCAACCTCACATTTCCGTTTTGAAGCAAGTCGGCTTCATGCAAGCCATCATACGCGTTGAATTTTGCTTTACCGTTGACCAGGCCCAGCGAAGAAGCCACCCTCACGGCCGCACGACTGCCATTGCCACAAAGGCTTGCCGAACCATCGGCATTGTAATAAACCAAATTAAAATCAAGTGAGGGATGTTTTTCGATCAGCATAATGCCATCTGCACCAACGCCAAATTTGCGATCACAGATTTTTTTTATTTGATCGACTGAGAAAGAATATTTCGCATCTCGATTGTCAACGATGACAAAATCGTTGCCCGTGGCTTGATATTTTTGGAAAGAGAATTTCATGTAGAAAAAAAACAAATATTACTTGAAGTTGGTTGCTTTGAATTCAGTGTATTTGGTGTTTTTAGGATCTAACTCGATGGCTTTATTGATGTCGGCAAGTGCAAGATCGTTTTGCCCAGTATAAAAATAGGAGTTGCATCGATAATAATATGCCTCTGAAAAATCAGACTTTAGTGCGATCACTTGCGAATAATCCTTTATTGCATTCGGATCCAGCTTCAGGGCATAATAGGAATTGCCTCTCCAATAATAATAATTGTGCGCATTCGACCCCGATGGATCTAATCCAATTGATTTGGTAAAATCAGGAATTGCCTCCGCATATATTTTAAGATTGTAGTATGATTTACCGCGATAATAATAATAGTTAGCCGCGTAAGTACTAGTCTGATCTAATTCAATTGATTTTGTCAAATCAGTTATAGCCTCAGCATAGTTTTGTAAGTTATACTTGCAAAGTCCTCGCCAATAATACGTATCTGCAGCAGGCATCAGCGCTATGCTTTGATCAAAATCGAGGATTGCTTCCTCGTCCTTTGCTAAACCATACTTTGCGTTACCTCGATAATAAAATGCGTCCGCATGCTGCGGATTAATATTAATTGTTTTAGAGAAAAGCGTTATTGCCGTTTCATAATTTTTTTGAACAAAAGCTACCATGCCTTGCCAGTAATACGCATCGGAATAACTGGGTTTTAGGTCACTGGTCTTTGTAAAATCGTTGATTGCTTCATCGTATCGCTCTAGGTTGTATTTTACCTTGCCTCGATAAAAATAAGCATCAGCATAATCGGGTTTTTGGAGAATTGCTGCGTCAAAATTCTTAATAGCATCAGAATACTTCTTTAATGAGAAATAGGCATTGGCTTTCCAATACATTGCTTCTGCATCATTGGGCCTTGCTAATAGAGTTTTGTTATAGTCAGCAATTGCTTCATCATATTTTTTTTGACTGTAATAGGCTTGTCCGCGCCAGAAAATAGCATCCGGATAATCAGGTTTTATCTGTAAAGCCTTGTTGTAATTCTCAATGGCTTTGTCATCTTGTGCAAGGTCGTATTGAGTCTTTGCCTTCCAATAGTAAGCCTCTGCATAATCCGGCTTTAACGAAATAGCATTACTATAATCGGACAGCGCTTTATCATCTTGACGGACTGCGTAATAGGCATTACCTCGCCAATAAAAAGATTCATGAGCTTTTGGATTTATTTGAATGGCAGTGCTATAATCTTCGATTGCTTTTTCGTAGTCAGGAATAGAATAATAAGAGTTTCCTCGCCAATGGTAAGCGTCAACATACACTGGATTGAGTTGAATGGCTTTGGAAAATTCCTGAATTGCTTTTTCATTTTTATAAGCGTCATATGAAATCTTGCCCTGCGCAAAAAATATTTCTGCTTGAGTCTTGTCCCCCTCAGACACCTTGATATTCTTTAAATCAACATGACCCCTTGAAAGGGCATCCTGCTTTTGCGAAGTTTCATTTGAAGCAATTATTGTGGTTGATGCATCAGCCTTTGAACCTTTGCCCAAATAAAAATCTTCACCTGTAAGTGACGTGGTCTCCCATGGAATCTGAGCCCCCCCCGACTTGTCGCTCACTTCATTTCGCACTTGCTTGAAGACCTGCTCAATGGTGAGCGAAGGATTTCGCATGAACTTAAGGAGGGCACTGGTATAAAGTCCATTGGAAGATTCGCCATCAGAGGCAGTGCGGCCGGGAGAAGTAGCGTAAGCGATCAGGGAACCTTTAGGTGCATCCATCATGGCCAAACCTCCACCACCTGTGCTTCTTTGCCAACTGCGTGCAAAAGGGTTGTTGCGACAAGCATCAAGAACAATCAAGTTTATTTTAGTAGAAGCTGCGTCCATGAATGCAAGCACCCGATCGGCCGCCACGCAATCGAATTCAATTTCTTCTTCGGCTTTAAGGTCTGCTTCAACAGGTACCATGTAGTTCACACCTTTCGATTGAACACCATGACCAGCGTAGTAGAACAAGCCCACATCATAATCTTTCAGTTTAAGCCCAAAAGCATTAATAGCCTGTTTCATTTGAGCTTGATTGACATCTTCACTCTCCATCACCTCAAATCCCAGACCGCGAAGCGAGCTTGCAATTGCACGAGCATCGTTAACGGGGTTTTTGAGCGCATTTACACTTTGGTAATGTGCGTTTCCAATGACCAGCGCAAGTCTTTTTTGGTTAGTCTGGGCTGATCCATAAAACGAAATAAGCGCAACAGAGCTTATGAGAAAAAACTTTTTCATAGACCATTTTTTTAAAAAAGAAAGTTACGGATAAGGAAATAGAAAATGAATTACTTCACTTCTTCATAATCCACGTAATCACCACCCTTGATGTTGCCGCGTTTTTCCTTTTTAGGGGCAGAGTCAACGTGGATACTACCTTCCGGCTTCCGCTGCTGAAAATTCTTATTTCGTTGCGAAGCCGTGCCTGCTCGAAAGAAAAAGCCACTCAGTTTTGACAAGATGTAAACAATGAGGGCAAGAATTATAAGTAACCTGATCATATCAATCCAACTGTAACGCAAAGGTATTAGTTTCAGACAACTTTTTAATTTGTAAAGCGTCCGTTATCGGATAATCGTTGTCCTATTCCGCTCGTAGATGCGCTGAAATATGGTCGAAACAGAAGAAATCAGGAAATGGCATTAGCATTGATAATGCCTTATTCATAATTTAAGAGTATGCTACGCAATTATTTCAAAACAGCCATCCGCAGCTTGATCAAGCAGAAAGTTTACACAGCCATCAATGTTATAGGTCTCGCTGTGAGCATCACTGCTTGTTTACTCATTGTGCTTTATGTGAAGCATGAATTGTCGTACGACAATTTTTTCTCCAATGCAGACCGAATCTACAAAATGGCTTTGGAAAGAAAGTATCCCAATCATGCTACATTCTACTCTGTTATACCGCATTCTTACGCCAAAGCAATGAAGCAAGATTTTCCGGAGGTGGAAAAAACGCTGCATCTCTTTGGGCCCAATCAAAATGTTGTCGTTACCTATAAAGTCAAAGAAGGGGAGGTCAAATTGTTTGAGGAGGATTACTTCTTGCAAGCTGATTCCTCCTTCTTTGATTTTTTTGATTTAGAATTAACTAAGGGCGATAAAAAAACTGCCCTGTTGATGCCTGCCCAGGTTATTATTTCTGAGGGTACGGCTCAAAAATATTTTGGCAAAGACGATCCAATTGGGAAAGTATTGGGAGGCGACTTTGGCGACATGAAAGTGACAGCTGTTTTCAAAAACCTTCCGGACAATTCGCACCTGAGATTCGATTTCGTTGCATCCGTTGGAGGTGAACGATTTCAGCAGTTTATCAACCGTGAAAATTATACGGGTTTTGATTCACACACTTATGTTAAACTAAAATCTGGCGCAGATTATAAGGCCCTTGAAGCCAAGTTTCCCAAGATGGTGGACACTTATGCTGCGGCTCAAATCGAACGCAATCTTGGCAAATCGTGGGAAGACTATAAAAAAGCAGGCAATGGTTACCGTTATTTCCTGCAGCCACTTCCATCTATTCACCTCGATCCCACAAATATTGAATCTACGATCACACCCGGAGGAAACCTCAAATATGTGTATATCCTATCATTTATCGCGCTGCTGATTCTGGTGATTGCCTGCATCAATTTTATGAACCTTGCTACAGCACGTTCGGCAGAACGTGCACGCGAAGTGGGTGTGCGCAAAGTGATGGGATCTTTTAAAAGTCAATTGGTCCTTCAATTTTTAGTTGAAGCCATCTTGCTTTCAGTGGTCAGTACACTGATCGCTTTGACATTTGTGTTTTTGCTGCTCCCCTATTTCAACAATTTGGTAGAGAAGCAACTTCATTTTGTTTTTTCGATAGATGTGATTTTAGGATTGGTAGGGTTTGCCCTTTTCGTGGGAGTGCTCGCGGGCTTATACCCGGCCTTCGCACTGAGCAGCTTTAGCCCTGTGGTTGTTATGAAAGGCAATTTTTCCGGGGGAACAAGAAACTCGTGGCTACGCAATGGTCTCGTTGTATTTCAATTTGTTATTTCGATGGTTCTGATTGTGGGTACGATTGTGATCGGGCGTCAGATGAAATACATGCAAAACAAAGATCTCGGTTTTGATAAAGAACAAGTTTTGATGATTAAACGAGCATTTGCGCTCGACAAAAAATCAGAAACGTTCATAGAGGAAATCAAGCGAATGAGTGAAGTGCAAGATGCCGCCTCAGCAGGCAGCATGTTGGGCAGTCGAAATGAATTTTTCGGCCAGTTTTTTCAAACTGATGCTTCGAGCGAAATTCTCACCGTGAAGTCAATGGTCAGCGATGATGAGTTCACCAATCTGATCGGCTTTCAATTGAAGGAGGGAAAGACCTTTGCTAAAGAGACTAACGATTCGCTGAATATTTTGCTCAATGAAACTGCCATTAAAACCATGGGATTGACTGATCCTGTAGGTAAAAAACTTTGGCAAGTCGATAACAACAACAATGGAAAGCAAGTTAACATTCAAGTTACCATCATTGGAGTGGTTAGAGATTTTCATTTTCAACCACTGCGCGATGAGATCACACCTTTGGTTATTTTCAACTCGGAGCAGTTCGGGAGGCGGACCGCGGGTGTCTATGTGGCGGTTCGTTTAAAAGCAGGCCAGTTTCAACAGGCGATACCAAAGATTGAAAGTAAATGGAAGGAATTTGTTCCGGATCAGCCATTCAAGTATCAATTCGTCGATGACAATTTGAATCGAGGTTATGCGGATGAACAGCGTTCGGGTAAATTGTTTGCCATCTTTTCAGGACTCGCTATTATCATCGCTTGCGTTGGTTTGTTTGGTCTGTCGGCATATACCGCGAGCTTGCGCACCAAAGAGATTGGCATACGCAAAGTACTCGGTTCCTCAGTCGGTGAAGTTGTGGTATTACTCTCAAAGAACTTTACGAAGTTAGTAGTAATCGCTTTTGCTATAGCTGTGCCACTTTCGTGGTGGATGATGGATAGCTGGCTCAAAGGTTTTGCCTATCGGGTTAATGTCGACTTACTCTCTTTTGTAGTCGCTGGTTTGCTCGCGTTTGGCATTGCATTGATCACCGTAAGTTATCAGTCGATTAAAGCGGCAATAGTAAATCCCTCGAGGTCATTAAAGAGCGAATAATTTTTTAGCTAATTCACACAAACAAAAAAGCCGCCCCGATTTCTCGGGGCGGCTTTTCAATGTCCTTTAACTTAACGGCATTGAATGTTATATTAATTCGATTTTGGAGGCGTTGTAGTTTGAGCTACCGGGGTAACCCCCAACTTTTTCAATACGAGATCAGAGATGTTGAATTTATCATCGCTGTACAAAAGAATATCTCCGCCATTGGCCACCTGAGGGTTGATGATAAAAGAGAATCCATTTTCTTTAGCTACTTCTTCAATTGCCTTTCCGATTTTCTTGTAGATCGGATCCATCAGATCGGCTTGCTTCTTCTGGAAGGAAGAATTCGCATCTTGTTGAAACTTTTGCATGTTCTCTTGCAGGGCAGCAAGTTCTCTTTCTTTATCAGCTTTGATGGCATCGGGGGTTGTTGCTGGCATCCCTTGATAGGCTTTCAACTTCGCTTGGTAGTCATCGTATTTAGCCTTCATCTGGTTTTCAAGTTGAGCGCCATGGGTTTTCAATTCGCTTTCAATTTTTTTGAATTCTGGCAACTGGCTCAAAATATAATCTGATTCAGCATAACCGATTTTTTGTGTGGTTTGCGCATTCGCTGTAAAAATCAATCCGCAGAAAAGCGCGACTAACAGTGTTCTCATTTTAGTTTGGTTTATTATTTTACTTTATCGTTGGGATCACCTAACCCCAGTTCTTCTAATACAAAATCGGTGTAATCATGTATTGGGTCTGTATAAATCATTACTAACTCAGCCGACTTATCAAACACAATCGCTAATCGTTTGGCTTTTGACACTTTACTTACCGCATCAAATACTTTATCCTGCAAAGGTTTAATCAATTCTTGTTTTTTCAAAAAAAATAGACCTCCAAATCCAAAAACCTTTTTTTGATACTCTTTTAGCTCCGTTTCTTTCTTTTTTATCTCATCTTGTTTCTCCTGCCTCATCTCTTCAGTTAGGAGTACCTGTTCGGCTTGATACATGGCGTAAAGCGCAGTTACTTTTTGTTGCATCTCCTCAATTTCCTTTTGCCAGGCAGCAGAATACTGCTCTATTTCATTCTGAGCCTTGGCATATTCTGGCATCTTGCTCAAGATAAACTCTGAGTCGATGTACCCGAACTTCTGTGCTGAGACAAAATTCAAGCCGAAAAGGATCAAGATTCCGGAAACAACTAATGATCTCATCATTTTTATCGGATTTGCTGCCCGATGGTAAAGTGGAATTGTGATCCGCTCTTTGCATTGGTATTTGGCAAGGTATCAAACCCATAAGCCCAGTTGAGCCCGATCAAACCAAACGCTGGCATGAAAATCCTTGCGCCAAAACCTGCAGAGCGATACAAGTTAAACGGATTGACCTCCTGATAATTATTCCAATTGTTGCCGGCTTCGGTGAAAATGAATGAATAAACGGTAGCTGCCTGGCTGGTGACTACTGGATAGCGTAATTCCATTCCGAACTTATTGTAAATGATACCGCCCTCAATGCCATTCGCTGCCTGCGATCCTCGAAGAGAATAAAGCGGAGGCGTCACCTGATTATCAGGGTAGCCGCGCAAACCAATAATATCTTGCCCTAACACGAAAGAGTTGAACCCGCCCGTAAGGCCGGCACCGCCCATCAGGAATCTTTCAAAGGGACCCGGGCCACCAATTTTATTATTGTAGGTTCCGATATAACCAAAATGCGCTTTGGTCTCGATTACTAAACTGCGTCCGTCTGGCTTTTTGCTTCCGAGTACTTTGATGTAGAACTTCGAATCGAACATCCACTTGTGCAATTCAAGCCAGTGGTAACGGTTGTTAACATCACTATAGTAATCTTTCGAACGGAACAATGAGTAGGGAGGCGTCAGATCCAAACCAAGTGAGATTGATGATCCAGACGTTGGAAACATAGGATTGTCAATACTGTTTCGCGAAAGCGTAGTGTTGAGCTTGAAACTATTGGTAGTTCCTACAGGAGGCAGTATGCTATTTACTGTTCCGAAGTAGTTGTGATAGTTATATACTAAAAATGAAAGAGAATTAGTGAGCACAAAATAATTGTCAGGCCATTCCAATCTTCGGCCAAAACCAATGGTAATACCACTCTGCTTCAGGAAGGCGCTGTTGGCATCATAGCTGAATGAAATACCGCTTCGTCCACTCGGAATTCTGGAGATGGAGTGATTCAGGCTAACAGTAAAGGAGTTTGGTTTACGACCGCCCAACCAAGGTTCCGTAAACGACATGTTATAGCTCTGAAACGATTTGCCATTGGCTTGCACACTAAGAGACAAACGCTGGCCATCGCCTACAGGAAGAGGCCTCCATTTTTTGAAATGCGGAACATTGCGCATTGAAAAATTATTGAAGGTAAGACCAACAGTTCCCACGAAACCGTAATAGCCACCCCAGCCACCCGACAACTGCACTTGGTCATTAGATTGTTCTTCAAGCTTCCATCCAACATTAACTGTTCCATTGGCAGGATTTGGTCTAATTTCCGGCTCTATTTTCTGGGGGTTGAAGTAGCCCATTTGCGAAAGTTGTTGCTGCGTGCGTATGATATCAGCCCTGCGGAATTTTTGTCCTGGAATGGTGGTGAGTTCTCTGCGAACAACGTGCTCGCTTGTGCGTTCATTGCCCGTGATTGAAACCTGATCAATTATTGCCTGATCACCTTCAAATATTCTCATCTCCACATCAATCGAATCGCCCTCCACAGCAACCTCAATATGGTTGACCCTGAAGAAAAGATAACCGTCATCCATGTACAGCCCGCTAATGTCAGCTCCGCCTTTAGGATTGAACGTTGTTTTTTTATCGAGTGCTTCCTCGCTGTACACATCGCCTTTCTTGATGTCGAGCACCTTGCTTAAGGTTGCCGAGGTATAGAGGTAATTTCCTGTCCAGATAATGTTGCGGAAGTAATACTTTCGACCTTCGTTGAGTTTGAGTTTAAGATCGATGGTAGAGTAGCCGTGTCGTGAAATCGAGTCTGAAAGAATGTCAGCATCCCGGAAGCCTTGAGCGTTGAGATAACTTATAAGCTTCTTCTTATCTTCTTCGTAATCAGCTTGGATATACTTTGATCCCCTCAGAAAATTTAATTTGACATTGTCATTGAAAAATTCTTTCACTTCACGCCAGCTGGTTGCTTTGCTTGAGCCAACGAACTCTTTTGCGTAGCGAGGTTTAAATCCAAAAATGCTTGACAATACTGTTCGATGCAAGGTGACCCGCGCTCGCTCGTGGGTCTTTTTCATTTTTTTCTTTAGCGTGCCCCCAGAAACTTTGTCGTTGCCTTCAAACGAAATCTTGTTGATCTTAACTTTTGACTGCTCATCGACCTCGATGCGCAACCGCACACCTCCACGATTGAGCGTGTCTTTTTCGCGCACGATTTTTACTTGCGTATTTAAGAAGCCTTTTTTCACAAAATGTTTTTTTACAGAGCTTTCGGCATTTCGCACCATGGCTTCTGTAACAATTTTCCCTCGTATTAAACGCATATCCTCTTTCAGGGAGGATTGTTTGCTTTGCGAAAGACCGCGAAAATAAAAATCAGTGAGACGAGGTCGCTCTGTCAACTGAATGGTGAGGTAAACATTGTTGCCCTCGATGCGATCGGCCTTGATAGAAACATCACCAACAAGACCATGCTTCCACAGTTTACGCACTGCTGTTGAGGTGGCTGCGCTAGGTATTCTTATTTTGTCCCCGATCTTCAGACCAGTAAGCGAGACCATTGCATTTTTGTCGAGCACATTTAACCCAACCACATCTATTCCTGCGATTGTGTATTCGATCGGATTGGCAAAGTTTAATCCTGAGGGCTGCTGAGGAATTTGGGTACCAGTTCTTGTTCTACTACGAAATTGGGCTTGTGCACCAGAAAAAAATAATGAAACACAAAATGAAATCAGTAAAATCCTCTTCATGAAATTTCAGGCAATTGGGGTCAACACTTTTCCAAATCTTCTTTCTCTTTTTTGATAGGCGCAAATGGCTTCATATAAATCTTCCTTGCGGAAATCGGGCCAAAGCGTGGGGGTTACATATAGCTCAGTGTAGGCAACTTGCCACAACAAAAAATTACTGATTCGCATTTCACCGCTGGTGCGAATGAGCAACTCTGGATCCGGTACACCGCTTGTTTCAAGATAATCTTCCATCAATTGTTCATTCACTTCTTCCGGCTGAATCACTCCTTGCCGCACCTTCTCCGCAATTTTTTTTACCGCCTTTACAATTTCTGAGCGGCCGCTATAGCTCAGCGCAAGCTGTAACGTTAGGCCGGTATTATTTTTAGCAGCTTCCATTGCTTGCACCAAGTTGGCTTGACAAACTTTAGGAAGGCTATACATATCTCCAATGATCTTCAACTTCACTTGGTTATCGAGAAGTGTTTTTATTTCTTTTTGAAGCGTATTCACCAATAGCTCCATTAAACCATCTACCTCTTCTTTTGGCCTCCCCCAGTTTTCAGTACTGAAGGCATAAAGTGTCAAAAACTTTACACCCAGCTCAGCGCATCCTTCTGTAATTTCTCTTACGGACTGTACCGCATTTCGATGACCGAAAATCCGGGCTGCACCCTTTTGTTTTGCCCATCGGCCATTACCATCCATGATAACGGCAATATGCTTAGGCAGATTACTGAAGTCTATATTTTCCTTTAAACTGGCCACAAGGGTGCAAAAGTAGCCATTTTTATTCATTCGCTTCGGGGATTTTAAGCCCTGTGAATGAAGATGTTTCTGAGCCTAAAAAAGTTTCTTATAAGGATTGGTTGGACAGGGAATATCGTAAAAAGTGTAGGTGAGCGTAATCCCGGTGAAGAAATAATTATCGTAGTCGTTGGGGTTGCCGTATTGATAATTCTTGTTAGAAGTGCTTCCATTAGAGATATTATCCAAATAATCAAAGAACGTTTTGCGCATCCCAATTTCAAAGGAGATGTAATATTTTGGATTGAGTACATATTTTACGCCTGCACCAAATGGAATAGACAATTGAACGTTACTGTACTGTGCAGTCTTCTTAGCATTTCCGGAAATTCCGAAAAGAGCAGCTCCCGCAAAAAGATAAGGTGTGAACCGCAGCCTCCGGGTGTTATTCCGCCAATCAAGAAAATGATACTCGAACGTGCCTGATAGCTCCATTAGAAAAATGTCAAATGAAGCGTTTCGTTTAATGGAAAATGAATCGATCGGGTTGTGATGATCGCTTGCCGCTAATTGACCAGCTGTTAATGCCGTTCGAAAGCTGATCACATGGCTGATATTAGACCGATAAAAAACTGTGGCTGCCGGTTTTGATGTGGTGAGGTCATACGTTCGCACCAAGTCTCCGGTATAATTAAAAACCCCAAGGCCAAAGCCAATTTCACTGCGTTGCAAAATTTGGGCTTGCGTAAGGGCTGAAGTTAAAACGAAAGCTCCCGCCATCAAAAAAATCAGCTGACGGGCCATGAGTTGTTATCTGAATTTTGCCCTGTGAAAAGTGGCGCCCAGAATGTATGTAATTTTAACGGAGGTGACCATGTAGATGTCGCGACTGCTTTTGTGCCCTCTCCAGTTGTCTCTAAACTCACTACCGTAGCCATTAACAACATTATATGTTTTGCCATCGCGACCCACGTATGTGGCTGTAGATGTGGCAACTTCATTAGAGCGATATGACATTGCTTGGGCCAATGGGTCTGTGAAAACGCCCAGGTCAACGTAATTTTGACTAACGTCATCGAGGTAATCAGTGAATGTGTAACGAAACCCGATATCCGCCCATAAATCAAGTACTTCATTTAATCTGAAACGCCCTCCAACACCAAATGGTATTGCAACTTGTAATAAACTGTAGGGCTTTATCCCATAATTCGCATCGCCCGGTTGCAGGGTTGAATGCTGTCCCTCCGTTCCGAGGGACTGCAGGTCTACCCATTTGCCTGCATCTTTATTCACAGTGCCATCTAAGAATTTGGCTGGCTCTTGGGCTTGTGGGCTATGGAGAAAAGCAGCGAAACCAACAAAAGCATACGGAGTCCACTTTACCCTGCTGATGTAGGTTCCGTTATTTTCAAATAGATCAAATACGAAATTAATGGACAATTCTTTTATTCTATTTCGAAACGATAGATTTCTAACTTTGCGAAAATCTCCATCGCTTCCTTTTGCAGATTCAGCATCTGCGCCTTTCAGAGAGCCATACATGAACTGGCCAACTAGGGTATAGCGGGGACCAAATCGGTGAAATAAAGAAATACCGAATGCGGGTTTTGTAAAAGAGATATCTGTACTGAATTTGCTGGGAAGAGGTGAGAGGTCACCATAATAATTCAAAGCATTTAATGAGAAGCCCACACCTGAGTACACGTGCTCGCGGCTAAACTTTTTCTTGCCTGTGAAAGAGGCAATCCGCTTATTGTTCTTCTTAATGGTCCTTCGATTGAATTGACCAACCGAATCGGGCGTGATTGACAGCACCAACAGCAACGAGAAGAACCCCAAAAACAACTTCTTCATAGAAATCAAGTAATGCTAGCCGGCAAAGATACTAAAGTAAATAAGATCTTTTTAATCCACCATCTTGACTGATCGTAACCTTGCGCGCTTTTCAAAGACGTAAACTAATTTCGAATATCGAGTCCCCAGTTCAGTTTTTGGCGTAATGTTTTGAAATAATGCTGCCCATGGAGTTGAATGAGTTTAACATGAAACCGTTCTTTCTTAATTTTGATCTTTACCGATTCATCGATTGTTTCAAACCGAGAGTCCAAAGAAACGATGTATTTTTTGCTGCGGCCTTCAATCTGAAAAGTGATTTCAGATTTATCAGACAAAACGATTGGCCTTGTGCCCAGATTATGCGGGCTAACAGGAGTAATAATGAAACTTTCGGATTCAGGATAGACAAGTGGGCCGCCACAACTCAATGAATAACCGGTTGACCCTGTAGGCGTTGAAACGATCACCCCATCTGCCCAATACGAATTGAGCAATTGACCGTCTACGAAAACGTGAACGGTGATCATGGCAGAAGTATCCTTCTTGATGATGGTAAAATCATTCAGTGCAAAATTAAGTTTACCAAAGAGTACAGGTGATGAAATCAATTTTAGAAGAGAACGCGTGTTGATTGTGTAATTTCCTTTTACCAAAGCTTGGATCGCGGCTTCAGAATCTTCACGGCTGTTGATTGCCAGAAATCCAAGCCGGCCAGTGTTGATACCGAGAATTGGAATTTCTGTCTTACCAATGTAGGTGACGGACTCCAACAATGTGCCATCGCCCCCGAGTGAAAGAAAAAAATCGAGGTTGCGAAGGTTTACGCTATGATCGAAGATCTTGAGTTTGAAATCATTGATGTGAGGAGTTTTTACCTGCTTCAGAAATTTGTCAGACACCCAAGTTTCTATTTTATGCTCTTGAAGGGCACTCAAAATCTTAAGCACAAATCTGGGAGATTTATTCTGGAAATCTTTGCCGTGTATACCTATTCGCATGCGTTGCTTTTAGGTTACATGTCTAAATATTTCAACAACATGTCCAGTCGTTCTTGTTCGCCTGTGGAGGAAGAAATGTTTTCTTGATAACGCCCAATGACACGATAGCCGAACCGCTCGAGTGTAGCAACGATACGTGATAAGTCCAGCTGATTTATTTTTAACGTGATTTTTACTTTTCCCTTATCCAACGGATCTTCGAACATAATGCTGCTGATCACTTTGGCATTGTTCTCTTCCACATAGCGACAAATTTCCGCCAGCGAATAATCTATCAAATCCATCGACAGCACAAGAATTCCGCCTTGCATTTGCACAGCAGCAGTTTGAGCAAACGAAGTCATGATGTCTTGCACCGTAATTACTCCTGCATATTTTCGGTTCTCATCCACCACACAAACCATTTGAAGTTTATGATGTGCCGCTGTTTTTAAAATATCATAAAAATGAGAATCGAGAGAGACAACACAATCCTTACCAACCAAATCAAAATGAGAAAGGTTTTGCTCAATCTCATTTGACTCGAGAATGATTTCCTCAGAGATAAATCCTTTCAGCTCACCCTGATCAACCACGGGGAGATAATTGCAACGAAATTCTTCCATCCACACAATGGCTTTGTGCGCATCGTCCGTCACTTTCAGTGGCGGTATCATGTGGTTGATGAGTTCCTCAGCAATCATTTCAGTTTTTTCTTACTAAAAAATCTTCCACTATTTGATTGAATTTAACCGGGTGCTCCATCATCGGGGCATGGCAGCATTTATCAATAAACTTTAATTCCGAATTTGGAATCAATCTGTTGAATTCATGGCCAACCATCGGAGGAGTAATTGTATCGTTTAATCCCCAAATCAGCAATGTGGGAACCTTAATATTGGGTAATTCCATCGCTAAATTATTTCGCTGGGCTGATTTTGCTATCGCCACGATGCGCATGCATTTCGGAATGCTCTTCGTGGTTTCAAAAACTTCATCTACCAGTTCTTTGGAAGCAACATCTGGATCGTAAAAAGTATAGGCCACTCGCTCCCGAATGTAATCGTAACTTCCTCTGCGTGGATAAGATCCACCCATTGTATTCTCAAACAATCCTGAGCTACCAGTGAGAACGAGTTTGGCAACTTTATTGGGGTTATTCAAGGTGTAAAGAATGCCCACATGCCCTCCCAACGAATTACCCATGATGATCATGTTGTCGAGATGCATGGTGTCAACAAATCTTTCGGTGAATTCGCGCAAGCCTACAAGGCCCGCTTCTTTAATCGGCATTTCATATATAGGAAGCATTGGGATGACCACACGAAGATGACTAGTATAATGCTTGACCACTTCTTCCCAATTGCTAAGCGCACCAAACAGTCCGTGAAGCAACATGAGCACTTGGCCCTCACCTTCATCCACATATTTAAACCCTTCTTTTTCTCTCATGCGCAGTGCCATCATCTTCAAAATTTCTGATAAGTAAGTAAAAAAAAAGCGAACCTTAGAACCGCCTGAAAGTTTCTTTGAAAAATGGCAAAAATCGGGCAAAAAATTCTGAAACAGATTTTGCAAAGCCCAACGTTTTTGGATAAAGCCACGAGCCTTGCGTCCAGTGGTCTGGAAATCTTAATTCTATTTTTTCAGCAAGCCACAATAATACGCTAGCGCAAAAAGCATATTTCACCAATCCTAAAACTGCGCCAGCGATTGCATCCACTCTGCCAAGAAATGTATCGTCCATCAAATGTTTGATTCGATTACCGATAAAAATTACTGTGACTACTACTAAGATAAAAATGATAAGGAACGAAAGATAAGGTAGGAATGCAGTGTCGGCATTGAATTGTTTGTGAAGATACTCCATGCCCCAGCCCATCAACTTAAATCCAACAAGTACCCCGAGGATCATTGCTACTACAAAAAAAAGTTCTGACAGAAACCCGCGTTTATAACCAAGGTAGGCACCAAGTATAAGCAACAGGGAAATTACAATATCTATTTTGCTCAAAGCGAAAGAAGTTTTTTGGTCAGCTCAGAAATTATTTTTCCATCAGCTTGACCCGCCAGTTGCTTTGTCGCAGTTCCCATTACTTTGCCCATGTCTTGTGGACCTTTGGCGCCAACTTGAGCGATAATACTTTTCAAAATAGTTTCTATTTCTTCGCTCGTAAGTTGCTTCGGCAAGTAACGACTGATGATTTCGAGTTGAAGCAATTCGCGCTTAGCTAAGTCTTCGCGATTTTCTTTTTGAAAGATCTCAGCCGATTCTTTGCGTTGCTTAGCTGCTTTCATCAGCAATTTGTTTTCGGCTTCTGAAGATATTTCTGCAGTCACCCCCTTTTCAGTTTCGGCCAGTAAGATCATCGACTTAATACTGCGCAAAGCATCGAGTTCTTCTTTATTCTTGGCCAGCATTGCACTTTTAATGTCACTATCGATTTTTTGTTTCAGGCTCATAGTGTTTTGTAAATTTGTTGTCGCGAAATTAATCTTAATGACTTCGTAGGACAAGGACAAACAAAAATTAATGACACGTCTTTCTGTAAACATCAACAAGATCGCCACGCTGCGCAATGCACGTGGAGGCAACAATCCCAATGTGATTCAAGCAGCAATTGATTGCGAGCGATTTGGCGCACAGGGAATTACCGTTCACCCAAGGCCTGACGAAAGACACATTCGTTACAGCGATGTGATTGAGCTAAAGAAAGTAGTTACAACAGAATTTAATATTGAAGGGTATCCCGATGATCGCTACATCAAGCTTATAAAAGAGGTCAAGCCTGCTCAAGCCACACTTGTACCAGATAAGCCGGATGCAATCACATCCAATGCTGGTTGGGATACCGTTAAAAATGAAAAATTTCTTCAGGAAATAATTGCAGAAATAAAAAAATCAGGAGCACGGGTTTCTGTTTTTGTTGATCCGGAAATAAAGATGGTGAAGGGGGCGAAAAATGCAGGCGCAGATCGTATTGAATTTTATACCGAGCCATATGCTTCCCATTTTCATTTGGATAAGGTAAAAGCAATCAGACCTTATATTGAAGCAGGAAAAATGGCACATGAAATTGGCTTAGGGATTAATGCAGGCCACGATCTTGATTTACACAACCTTAAATTTTTGAAAGATTCTATTTCTCACTTGGATGAAGTCTCGATCGGTCACGCTTTGATATGCGATGCATTGTATTTAGGTCTGGAAAACACAATCCAACTTTACCTGCGAGAATTGATGTGATTGTTAATTTTTGTCAAACAGCGGACGTAATTGAAATAAGCATCACCTTATTTTAACTGCTCTTCGTTATTTTAGCGCTTTCATAAATCTCAAATCATGCGTTTACGATTTCTTTTTAATGCCATTTTACTTTTTGTTCCGACAACATTCTCATTCGCGCAAATACTGAAACCAGCCAAGTGGACTCACGAGGTTTCGACTAAAGAAGCAAAGGCAGGCGATGAAATCACGCTGATATTTAAAGCCACGATTGATCAGAACTGGTATTTGTATTCATCAGAATTTCCGTGCGAAGACCCGATTAAAATGACGCTTAGTTTTCAACCGGATAAAAGTTATTCACTGGTTGGAGGCATCGAGGCGATCAATCCTATTGACAAACACGACAAGATCTTTGAATGTGATGTAAAGATTTTTAAAGACAAAGCTGAGTTCCGCCAAAAAATAAAAGTGCTCAGTTCTCCTCTCAAAATTTCAGGCAACTATGAATATCAAGTCTGCACTGAACTCACAGGGCAGTGTGTGCCAGGAGAGGGAGAGTTTTCTTTTGGCAATATTAAAGTGGAGGGAGACACAAAGTTCAAAGTTCAAAATTCAAAGTTGGACGACCCGAAGGCCCAATCCCTAATGCCTAAGTTACAAGACTTGCGCACAAAGGTTGATTCAGCAAAGGCTCAAAGTTCTAAGAGCATGACGTACGGTGAAGTAAAAGGCCCGCAACTCGACCCTTCGCTTATTAAAACGGATGGAAAACAAAATTCATTCTTTGGATTTTTTCTGCTGGCTTTCTTAGCCGGGCTTGCAGCGCTGCTTACACCTTGTGTTTTCCCTATGATCCCGATGACAGTAAGTTTCTTCACGGGTCGTGGCACTAAATTTCAAGCGTTGATATATGGTGTTTCGATCATTGTCATTTACACAGTCATTGGCGCGGTGCTCGCCCCACTCATGGGGCCGGAAACAGCCAATCATCTTTCAACGGAATGGCTGCCTAATCTGATTTTCTTTTCCGTGTTCATCGTTTTTGGTTTGTCTTTCTTGGGGTTATTTGAAATCACACTGCCAAGCTCTTTTATCAATAAAGTAGATCATCAAGCAGATAAAGGTGGACTTGCAGGCGTGTTCTTCATGGCTTTCACACTCGTCTTGGTTTCGTTTTCTTGCACTGGTCCGCTGGTAGGAAGCATTTTGGTTTCGTCTGCAGGCGGAGAATTTTTGAAACCGATTGTTGGCATGTTTGCCTTTGCTCTCGCTTTCGCCATACCATTTACCACCTTTGCTTTTTTCCCAAACTGGTTGAAGTCATTGCCAAAGTCGGGTGGTTGGCTCAACACTGTAAAAGTGGTTTTGGGTTTTATTGAAATCGCATTGGCGTTTAAGTTTTTAAGTATTGCCGATCAGGCGTTTCATTGGAGAATTTTGGATCGTGAAGTCAACCTTGCCATCTGGATTGTGATTACTTCTTTGATTGGAATTTATTTGATGAAAGGATTCCGCATGCCGGGCGATACAGGAAAAGATTCTGAAGACAGAACAGTAAGCGTTGGCCGCGTGTCAATGGCCATAATAGTGTTTTCATTTGTTGTCTACTTGGTTCCAGGGATGTGGGGCGCGCCTCTCAAAACGCTTGCCGGATATTTACCACCCATGTCAACTCACGATTTTGATTTGCTTGCCGCGAACAGAAAAGAACTGCCAAATGAAATTTGTGATGTTCCAAAGTATGATGAGTTTTTGCATCTGCCTCATGGCATCAACGGCTACTTCGATTATAAACAAGCGCTGGCTTGTGCGAGGCAACAACACAAACCGCTGTTTATAGACTTCACCGGCCATGGTTGCACCAACTGTCGCGAAATGGAAGCACGCGTTTGGAGCGATTCGCAAGTGTTGAAAAGATTAAAAGAAGATTTTGTTGTTGTAGCCTTGTACATCGATGACAAAACTATATTACCCGAAAGTGAATGGTACACTTCGAAGTATGATAGTAAGATGAAAAAAACCATTGGTAAGCAAAATGCCGATTTGCAAATCACGAATCTCAACAATAATGCTCAGCCATTTTATGTTTTAGTAGGCCAGGATGAAGAAGTGTTGGTATCACCCAAACCATATGACCTAAGTGTGGATCATTTTGTAAAATTTCTCGATGAAGGAAAAGAAAAATTTAAGTCGCTATACCACTAGATTTATGCCTTTCTTTTTCGTTTGAGCCCATTTTTTACTTAACTTAATGTTGAAAATGGAGTATCAGTGAGACGAAGTGCCTCATGGAGTCTCAATAACTGAATTTTTTCAACTAAACTTGCACGATTTTTTTAACTGATTGAGTTGGCTTCGTTTCGAAAAATCTACATTCTTGTTAGCGCTGCGCTGCTGATTTCAGCTGTGTTCGTAATTTTTATCTCCACTCCGCTTTTCAATCGATCTGCTAACAACGCAACTACAACTGTCTTAGATTCATCGAAGTTCGTCACTATTGAAAGACCCGTTTTCAAATACGGCTTGAAGGTGAATAATTTGGAGTTGAAAGGAGGTTACGTAAAGCATAATCAGAAGTTTGCCGATTTGCTTGAAGGAAGTTTTGTGAAGTCTGAAATAATGAATCAACTCACGCTACTTCCAAGAGGAGTTTTCGACTTCAAAAAAATCACGGCATCAAAAAAGTACACTTTAATTCATCAGCCTGATTCACTTAAGACTGCAATTGCACTGGTTTACGAACCCAACCCCGTTGAATATGTCGTATTTCATTTGAAAGATTCATTGGTCGTGGAAAACCACGAACGTGAAATCATTACAGAAGAAAAATCAGTGACGGGTGTGATCACTACTTCGCTCTACGAAACAATAGATGCGATGAACATTTCGCGCGAACTCACCAACAAATTTGTGGATGTGTTTGGTTGGCAAGTTGATTTTCAACATTTGCAAAGAGGCGATCGATTCAAATTGATCTATGAAGAAAATTCTGTCGAAGGTCAGCCATATAGCATCGGGAGAGTTTTAGGAATTTACTTTGAGCATCTCGGTAACGGTTACTATGCATTCCCTTTTGATCAAGGCGATGGTGTTGATTTCTTCGATGAGGAAGGAAAAAGTTTACGTAAGGCATTGTTAAAATACCCGATTGAATTTACAAGAATCAGTTCACGTTATTCTTTCAATCGATTTCATCCGGTGGCAAAAGTTTATCGCGCCCACCTTGGCACAGACTTCGCTGCCGCAAAGGGCACACCAATACGTAGTGTTGGTGATGGTGTTGTGCTCGAGGCCCGGTACACAAGCAGCAACGGCAATTATGTAAAGATTCGCCACAATGGCACTTACGCTACGGGCTACCTGCACATGTCAAAAATTGCCCCGGGTGTCCGCGCTGGAACCCACGTGAGCCAGGGGCAAACGATTGGGTATGTAGGAAGTACAGGACTGGCTACCGGCCCTCATTTATGCTATCGTTTTTGGCGCAATGGAGCCCAAGTCGATGCACTCCGAGTAGATTTACCTCCGGCAAAACCCGTGGAGAAAAAAAATTGGAAGCATTTTGATGATGTAATGGCGTTGACCGCTCTCAAGTTACAATCCATTCCTTTCGAGAATGAACCTGTGATAGTGGCTTCCCGATAGGGTTTTTCTATCTTATTTTTTAACGCGTTATTTACCATTACTTTTTTGTAACAGATATGTCTTTTGGAAATGTGAGGACCGGATTTATCCTAATCCTGTTACTTTCTTTTTTCGCCAGCTTCGCACAGCAAAAAGTTGGATTGGTTCTTAGCGGAGGCGCAGCCAAGGGAATCGCACATATTGGTGTGCTTAAAGCCCTCGAAGAAAATGAAATCCCTATTGATTATATCGTGGGCACATCGATGGGCGGGATTGTGGGCGGATGCTATGCCGCAGGAATGAGCCCCGCACAGATCGAAGAGATCATGACCTCTCAAGCATTTCTCGATTGGGTGAGTGGGCGTATCGAAGAGAAGAACAAATATTTTTATTATAAGAAAGACGATGAACCCTCCTTTTTGAAATTAAATCTCTCGCTCGATTCAACTTTCAATGTTTTGTTCAACACAAGTATAGCCAATGATCTCTCGTTGAATTTTGCTTTGACTCAAACGCTTGCCCAACCTGCTTCGGTATCTAAAAATAATTTCGACAGTTTGTTTGTTCCGCTACGCATCATGGCTGCAGATATTTTTACACAAACTCAAGTGGAACTAAAAGAGGGTGTATTAAGTGATGCCCTTCGCGCCACGCAAACGGCTCCATTTTTTTTCAACCCGATAAGGATCAATGGAAAATATCTTTTTGACGGAGGAGTTTATAATAATTTTCCAGTAGATGTTTTACAGCGTGATTTTAAGCCGGATGTGATCATTGGGAGTAACGTCTCTTCAAAAGTGTACGATCAATATCCGTTTGATGAAGATGAAAAAATGATTTCCCGTTCCCTTCTGTACATGCTGCTTGACAAGTCAGATCCTGGGAAAATCCCCAAGAACGGAGTCTACATTCAGCCCAACCTAAAAAATTTCACTGCATTTGATTTTTCTCGAGCGAAGGCCATGATTGATAGCGGCTACCGGCAGACGCTAAAGCAAATGGAAGAGATCAAGGCGAAAGTTAATCGCAGGATAACTTGCGAAGCTGTCGCGCAGTCTCGCAATCATTTCAATAATAAATCAAGTCCAATCAAAGTGAATGAGATCACCTACGAAGGGTTCGACCGGGGTCAGCAAAAATATCTGAATCGCTTTTTTAAAAACGGGAAAAGACCTCTTTATTATCATGATGTTGAGAAGGGTTATTTTCAATTGGTCTCTGAAGAATATTTCAACAACATTTATCCAAGCTTTAAATTCAATCCCACATCGAAAGATTATAATTTCAGACTTGCCCGCAGGCAACCGAATAATTTTCAAGTAGATTTTGGCGGGGTCATTGCTACACGTAACATCAGCAATGTTTATCTGGGGCTGAATTACTATTCTTTTAGTAAAGTGTTGACCCACGCTCAAATCAATATTGCAACGGGAGACTTTTACAAATCACTTCAATTAAGGACCCGATTTGATTTTCCGATTCTTGGAAGGTTCTACATTGAACCAGAAGCCACGTTTAACAACTGGAATTTTTTTCAAGGCAATGATATTTTGGCCAGAAGATTCTCTCCAACAGTGCTCACTCGTGTCGATCGCAAATATGGAGCTTCTCTCGGAATACCGGTAGCACGACAAATCAAAGCAAACATTTACGGAGCATACGTTGTCAACCACGATCAGTTCATCGATAAAAATGTACTGGTGTCGACCGACACTTTGGATCAACTCGTACTTTCGGGAACACGCTTTGGGCTGAGTATTTTATACAATACGCTCGATAGGAAACAATACCCGACTCAAGGAAAATCATTTTCTATTTCGGCAAACTATTTTTCTCTTTTGGAAGAATATCAGCCAGGCAATACTTCAGTAAACTTGCTTTCCAACCGAAGCAATCGCAGCTGGCTTCAGGGGAAAATTTCACTCGAACAATATTTTAAAAAAGGACTCTTTAGCTCGGGTTACCTGCTGGAAGGAGTGTTTTCAAACCAGCCCACGTTTACCAATTATTTTGGAACCATCATCAACGCTCCGGCCTTTAATCCTTTACAAGACAGCCGCACTTTGTTGCTTCAAAATTTCAGGGCATTCAATTATGTAGCCGGTGGATTAAGAAATATTTTTTCATTGAGAAAAAAATTAGATCTCCGCTTAGAGGCCTATGCATTTAAGCCTTTGCAAGCAATTGCAGAAGATGGCACCCAACATGCAAAGATTGAGCAGCAGATTCAGCAGCTCTATTTTGCCGGCATGGCCGATTTAGTTTTTCACAGCACAGTAGGCCCGGTGAGTTTAAGTCTAAATTATTATGACGATCGCAACCGACAGTTGGCGGTACTATTGCATGTGGGCTTTTTACTGTTTAACAAAACTTCATTAGAATAAAACTGGGTGCAGGCACTTTGTTTGGGGCGCTTTCTCCATTTTTTCCTCTTTTTTGTTTTTTTACTTATGTTTATCAATTAATTTACTAAGAACCCAACCCTATGAATAGATTTTTACGTGCCGTTGTTTTATCGGTCGTACCATTTATTTCCTATAGTCAGTCTGTTCAGTGGGCAACTAAAGCGATTGAGTTTTCATCCGAGCTTACGCCAGTTCAATATGCCGCATCGCAGGCACTGGGAAAACCAAATGTGCTTCCCGCTGCCGGTCAAAACCCAAATGCCTGGACTCCGGACAAGCCGAAGCGTACCGAGTTTATTAAATTAGGTTATGCTCACCCGGCTCAGATAAGACAAATTGCGATTGCTGAATCATTTAACCCAGGATCGCTTTATAAAGTTTTTATTTATGACGAGGCAGGGGTTGAGCATTTGGTAAATACCTTCAACCCTCAGGCAGTGCCATTGCAGGGCCGCATGCTGAACGTGTTCATGGAGAAAACATCTTTCAAGGTTTCTGCTGTAAAACTAGAGTTTGATGCTAAAGTATTGTCAGATTATTTTTCTATTGATGCGGTTGCTATCTCTGATTCCAATTATCCAATTATTGCAGACATAGTTAGGCCCGAACTCCTTGCCAGCGGGCTTCTGATCGAGCGGTTGGATAAAAATGTGAACAGTGAATACAATGACTACAATGCTTTGTTGTCTCCTGATGGCAAGACGCTTTATTTCAGCAGGCAAAACCATCCCGGCAATATTGGGGGTGTGAAAGACAAAGAAGACATATGGTATTCTGAGTTGGGCTCTGATGGCAAGTGGTCATTGGCTAAAAATGCAGGCCCGCAGTTGAACAATGCCTATCCAAACTTTGTGAACTCGGTCACTACGGCAACCCCCGATGGCAAGGCCGTACTCCTCGTTCTCGGTAACCAATACAGCAAAGACAATGAAAAGATGACGGCTGGGGTCTCTGTCAGTAACAATATTGGGGGTAAATGGACTAAGCCTAAATCGCTAACTATCAAGAACAATTACAATTACAGTGAGAAGGCGCATTATTTTATGTCGAATACACAAAGAGTTATCTTGATGTCTGTGGATCGAGAGGACACCAGGGGAGGCAGAGATATGTATGCAAGCTTTGCCCAATCGGATAGTATCTGGACAGAGCCACTCAACCTTGGATCGGTGGTGAACACAGCTGGTGATGAATTGACTCCTTTTTTGGCTTCAGATGACAAAACCCTTTACTTCTCTTCGAATGGATTCAGCGGCTACGGAGGTAACGATATTTACATATCTAAAAGACTAGATGATACCTGGACAAATTGGTCGGAGCCACAAAATATGGGCCCCGAGATCAATTCGAAGACTGATGATATGTTTTTCAATATTCCATCCACCAGTGATTTCGCCTATTTTTCAAGAGCCGTGACAGCGGAAAATTTTGACATCTATCGGGTGAAGATGCCGTTCTTCAAAAATCCTGAGCCGATCATCATTGTGAAAGGAAAACTCGTTGATGCAAAAACAGGTAAGCCAGTTTCTGCGAAGATCATATACGAAAAATTGCCCGATGGAAAAGAAGTGGGTAAAACGTATTCAAACCCCGAGACGGGTGAGTATGAGATCCACCTTCCGGGAGGTTATTTGTATGGATTCAGAGCTGATGCTAAAGATCACATCTCCGAACATCAGAATCTCGATTTAAGAAACTTCAAAGAGCCGGGTACCCTGCAAGAAAATCTGAAACTTCAACCGGTTCAAGAAGAGGTAGCGATCGCACAAATTCAAGTCGCGCCTATTGAGGAAAATGCAAAAATTACACTGAACAATATTTTCTTTGATTTTGACAAATCGGATTTGAAAGAAGAGTCATTCCCTGAGCTTAACCGGATTGTGGATTTAATGAAAGAGAAAGCTAGCATGCAAATAGAGCTGGCAGGGCACGCAGATCAAACCGGTCCGGAAGAATATAACATGGGCTTATCTGAAAGAAGGGCGAAATCTGTGGCAAACCATTTTATAGGAAAAGGAATTGTAAAAGAACGCATTTCAGTTGTATTCTTTGGCGAATCAAGACCCATCGATCTCTCAGGAACCAGGGCAGGTTATGCCAAAAATAGGCGAGTGGAGTTCAAAATTTTAAAGATGTAGGGATATGAAAATGCAAAAGACCAATTTCATTTTTCCAATCTTTTTTCTGCATGCCCTTGCAATACAGGCACAAGCAGACACCCTTATTTACGCGCAAGGTAAAATCATTAGTGCCACCACTAAAGAGGCAGTGATAGCAAGGATTACCTATCAGAGCGAGCCCTATGGCAGCAAAATAGGATTTCTGAATGGAAGCACTTTTAACTTTCCATTGTACGATAACGACAAATATTCGATTACCGTAGAAGCGCCCGGCTATGCAAAGGCGAAGTATGTGATTGATCCGACTGAAGCCAACACCGATCGAAAAGTGATCAAGGATATTGAGCTTGGGTTGCCTATCAGTGCTGAAAAAGAAGCTGAGATCACCCGCACGGCAGGAAAAGTAATGCGCCTTGAAAACTTGATCTTTAATGTAGGCACTTCAAAGATTGAAGCATCCTCTTATAAAGAACTTGACAAGGTATTAAAGATGCTGGAAGACAATCCAAACATGGTGATCCAGCTGGAGGGACACACAGACATTGTCGGTTCGCCAAGCTTAAACATGAAACTCTCACAAGACCGTGTGGATGCGGTCAAGAATTACCTGGTTGGGAAAGGCGGGAGCAAAACCCGAATCAGGACAAAAGCCTTCGGTGGAACTCAACCCCTTTCCAGAGAAAACACAGAAGAAGCTCATAAGCTAAACAGGCGCGTAGAGCTTCGCATTTTGCAAAATTAAATCTTATCGTGAAGCGAGAGAATGGAAAGCCGACTGCTGATGATTGCGTAACAAAAGAGTCAGCTTTTCCTTCGAGGATTCATTGAGTGAGCTTGCTTCAATACTGTGAAGCAGAATAGGAGTAAAAATTTCAATACGCGGATTGTCATAAATTTTCCATGCCTGCTCCAGATACACGCAGCAATTGATTAATTCATTTTTGTTAAATGCTTCTACCGCTCGATTGAAATAAAGCAAACCCGGAAGTTGTGAAGGGAGAAGTTCATGAAACAGGCGAAGTTTTGAAAGATAAAGTTGTGCTCCAGGTGTTGTTTTGCTTTGTTGATATTTGGAGATTCTTTCCTTGATCAAATTCTGATCCGTTACAAGGCCATTAGCACAGTCAGTGCTTTCCAACAGAACCTCACCTCGGCTTGTCTTCACTGTCATGAAAATATGATAATTGGTTTCGTAGATTTTATAAGAGAAACCTAATTGCTCCAAAGAATTCGCGAAAAAGTAGGTGCCACTGAGGCAATCATAATTTCCTTTTTCAAAAATGTCATTCACTTGAGAATAGGCTCTATAGTTTTTGAGAAATTCCTTATGAGCCCTGACAAATAGGTGCTTTACAAGCTTATAATCCTTTGTTTTTTTGGCTTGAAAAGAAGAGATAAAATCTGAAAAACCATGGCTAAATTGATTGAGGGTCAGGTCGCTGGCTGGAGTAATAGCATTTTGACCAAAGCTATTTAGGCTTAAAAGCAACCCGTAGAGCGCAAGAACTAAAATCCTCATGTTAAGCCAATGTTAACAAATACCATTATGAAATTAACGTACAGGTAATATATATGCAAGGCCTCCCCAAAAACATAACACTTCATTCCCCTAAAAAATGAATTAACTTTCTTGAAAAGACCCAAGAATGACTGCCGATGTCTCAATTGATTTTCAGCGCCTGACAGATTCTTTCGAAAAGCACAAAAAGAGAAGCCTTCTGCTTCGCAATGAGCCGCTAAATGAGCGCAAAAGGAGAATCAGTGGCTTCGAAGGGTTTCTCATGAAGAACCGCGACAGAATTGCAGAAGCTCTTGGAAAGGATTTTAAAAAGCCAAAAACAGAATCTGATGTTTCAGAATTGTATCCTGTTCTGACAGAAATTCGTCATGCGCTTGCACATCTTGAAGAATGGTCAGCGCCTCAAAAAATTGATGCGCCCCTCACCTATTTGGGAACCCGCTCGGAAGTCCGTTACGAGCCCAAAGGCGTTTGCTTGATTATAGCCCCCTGGAATTTTCCTATCAACTTGTGCTTTGGCCCATTGATATCGTGCCTGGCTGCAGGCAATACCGCGATCATAAAGCCATCGGAGATGACGCCACACACTTCGCGATTGATTTCAGATCTTGTGAAAGAATTTTTTGAAGAGGATTTGGTAACGGTTGTTGAAGGTGGACAAAATGTTTCGGAGCAGCTGCTTGAGCTTCCCTTTGATCATATTTTTTTTACCGGCAGCCCTGCCGTAGGCAAGTTGGTGATGAAAGCTGCTGCTGAGAATTTGACATCTGTTACATTAGAATTGGGAGGGAAATCACCGGCAATCATTGATGCTTCTGCAAACATTAGTGATACAGCCAAGCGAATTGCCTTCGGGAAATTCCTGAACAACGGACAAACCTGTATTGCGCCCGATTATGTTTTGGTTGAGGAAAGTGTGCAGCAAAAGTTTGTTGAGGCATTAAAAATTGAAATTCAAAAAATGTTCGGACAAAATGGGGTTTTAACGGAAGCATCACCCCACTATGCACGTATTGTGAACCGTAAACATTTCGATCGGCTCAACAAGATTCTTCGAGATGCAATTGATAAAGGTGCGAAGGTAGAATCGTCTGGCCCCATGAATTCAGAAACCAATTTCATTCATCCTGTAGTATTATCGAACGTGGCACCAAACAGCCTGGCCATGCAAGATGAAATTTTCGGACCGATACTTCCTGTCATTCCATTCAAGTCGGTTGAGCAGGTAACTTATCTTGTCAACGGAAAACCCAAACCTCTTGCGTTATATATTTTTAGTAGCCGAAAATCCTTTCAGGAAAAAATTCTTTTAGAGACTTCGGCAGGCTCTGTTGGCATCAATGAATGCGTGCTGCAATTCACTCATCCCAACTTGCCCTTTGGTGGAGTGAATTCAAGCGGCATTGGAAAATCTCACGGGCGATATGGTTTTCTTGCTTTCTCGAATGAAAAACCCGTGCTAAAGCAAAAAAGAGGATTTGCTATTTCTTATTTGCTGCATCCTCCGTATACCAATTTTCGTCAAAAACTGGTGAGTTTGATGCTGAAATGGTTTTAAAAAAAATCGGAACTGTTACTTTAATAAAATTTCATCGACTGCAACGCTGGCATTTGCTATTTTTGTAGTCCTAATTTTTAACACATGAAAATCCTGAAAAAAATACTCATTGGCTTCGCAGCCCTAATTGGTTTGATTGTTATTGCTGCTATCGTTTTGCCAATTGTCTTTAAAGGCAAGATCAAAGAAATGGTGGATAAAGAGATCGCCAAGACCGTCAATGCCGATGTGGTTTTCGATGTGAATAATTTCAGTCTTTCGGTGTTCAGGCATTTCCCAAATGTCACGGTGGAGGTAAAAGAACTTGGGGTTTTCAACCGGGCACCATTTGAAGGTGTGCATTTGTTTGTGGTAGAGCGTTTTGATGTAGTGCTCAATTTGAACGATGTATTGTTCGGTGACCAGCTTCGCGTGAAGGGGATCACACTGGTCCGTCCACAGATCAATGTGAAAGTTTTGAAAGATGGCCGTGCCAACTATAACATTACTTATCCATCTACCGATACAGTCAAAACTTCAGAGGAGCCATCCAAATTCTCTTTTGGCATTGATAATTGGACGATTGAAGATGCCGAAGTGGTTTATGATGATGAAACCATGCCGATTTATCTCTCACTAAGAGGATTGGACCACTCCGGAAGTGGCAATTTCAACGATCAGCAATTTGATTTAAAGACAAAAACAACTGCCGATTCTGTGACCTTGAAATATGGAGGTGCAGAATATCTTACCAACAAGCGTGCTGGCATTGATGCCATCATAGGCATTAGCGAGAATTACACCAAGTATACGTTCAAAGAAAACCTTGCCAAGCTAAACGACTTTGCATTGGGTTTCGATGGTTGGTTCAAAATGAATGAAAAGGATTTTGGAATGGACATCAATTTCAAGAGTCCTGAAAATTCTTTCAAGAGCATCCTCTCGCTTGTGCCGGGTATGTACTCCAAAGACTTTGATAAAGTCGAAACCAAAGGGGATTTGGCTTTTAATGGCTTTGTAAAAGGGACATACAGTGAAAAACAGATGCCCGCCTTCAACCTGGAAATGATTGTAAAAGATGCCATGTTCAAGTATCCGTCAGTGCCTGCAGCTGTTACCAACATTGGGGTTGATTTGCTGGTTGATAACAAGACAGGAGTGATTGAAAATACGCTGGTGGATTTGAAAAAATTCCATATCGATTTTGGATCAAATCCAATCGATGCACGCGCTACGATTGCAAACCTCAAGGATTACAGAGTGGATGCCTTTGTGAAGGCAGCTTTTAACCTCGCGGAGGTAGAAAAAATGTTTCCAATGGAAGGTGTGGAATTAAAAGGAATTTTCTCAGCCAATGCAACGATCAAAGGAGTGTATGACAGCATCAAAAAGACGATTCCTGCAGTCAATGCTACGATGAGCCTTGCCAATGGATATGTCAAAACTTCACAGTTTCCTATTCCACTTCAGGATTTGAAGTTCACATCTTCAATAAAGAATACTTCAGGTAAAATGGCTGAGACATTTATCAACGTCAATGGGTTTTCGATGCTGATGGATGGAGAAAAATTCACAGCTGACCTAATGCTGCAAAATCTTAACGATTATACCTGGGACCTGAGGGCCAATGGCAGTGTTGACATTGAAAAGATGACAAAAATTTTCCCTCTGGATGGCATGACGCTGGCTGGTAAAGTGAAAGCCAACATCGAGACTAAAGGAAAGTATTCTGATGTTACAGCAAAACATTATGACCGATTACCAACCAGTGGTTCAGCAACACTTTCCAATTTTAAATTTACCTCAAAAACACTGCCTTATGCAGTGACGATTTCACAGGCTGAAGCTTCATTCAATCCCCAAAAAATCGAAATGAAGAATACTTCGGGAACAATCGGGAAAAGCGACTTTAATGTGAGTGGCGCTGTGAACAATTATCTGGGATATGTTTTTGGAGGAGGAACGATTGCCGGAACAATGAATTTCAATTCTACTTTATTGGACTTAAATGAATTCATGACCGACAGTGCACCTACAACTACAAAAGACACAACAAAACTGACGGTGATTCCAATTCCGTTGAATATTGATTTCCTATTGCATTCCAATCTTAAAACGGTGAAGATGATGGATTACAATATTTCTAATGCGATAGGAGACATTGTTGTTAAAGATGGCATGGCAAAAATGAACAACGTGAAATTCAACATGCTTGACGGAGCATTCGCAGTTAATGGAACGTATGACACAAGAAATATTCAACATCCAAAATATGATTTTGGATTGAAAGTCGAAGATCTTTCGATTCAGAAGGCAGCGAGTACGTTTTCAATCATAAAGACCTATGCCCCCATTGCAGGAATGGCCCAGGGGAAATTTGGTACGGACTTTAAAGTGAGTGGTGAACTCGGCCAGGATATGATGCCGAAGATGAATACAGTGAATGGTGATGGGTTGATTAAGATCGCGGAAGCAGCAGTTACCCAGTCCAAATTAATTTCAGGAGTAACGTCACTCACAAAACTTCAAGATGCAGATAACGTGACGCTAAAAAATGTATTGATGTCCGCAACCATCAGTGATGGCAAGTTGAGCGTGAAACCTTTTAATGTGAAGTTTGGAAATTACGTTACGGCCGTTTCAGGCAGCACAGCGCTCGATGGTAAAATTAATTATGCATTGAAGATGAATGTGCCAGCGGGCAAACTTGGCAGTCAGCTTCAAAGTCTGGTTGGCGTGAGCAATCCTTCCTCTGAGGTCCCGCTGAATATCGGTATGGGTGGAACATTCTTGAACCCTCAACTGCAACTGGCCTCGCAAGAGCAGAAGCAGCAAGTAAAAGAGGCTGTAACGACAGTAGCAAAAGATAAGGCCAAAGATGCGGTCCAAGAAGCTGTGAAAGGAACACAGGCACAGGATGTAGTAAATAATCTGTTAGGAGGTAAAAAAGACTCTACCAAAACAAAAACCGATAGCACCAAAGCAAATCCGGTACAGGATGTCCTTCAAAACAAATTGCAGAACCTGCTGAAGCGGAAGAAGAATTAACATGAAATTCTTCCGCTTTGATTCACTTCTCCAAAACAACAGTTGGATTTCTCCTGCATTTGTCGGTGTTGACGGCAATGGGCTTATTCAAAATCTGTCTTCTGAAAAACCAGACGAAGAGATAGAAATCATCGATGGTTTTGCTCTCCCCGGATTTCAGAATGCCCATTCACACGCCTTTCAATATGCCATGGCAGGACTTGCCGAGAACCATCCTTCCGGGGCTGATGATGATTTTTGGACTTGGCGTGAAGAGATGTACAAATGCGCGCTGTCAGTAGACCCTGACCAAGTTGAAGCAATAGCTGCGATTCTCTATGCAGAAATGTTGCGCGTGGGTTATACGCATGTAGCCGAGTTCCATTATCTGCATCATGACAAAGAAGGAAAACCATTTGGCAACCTTGCAGAAATGGGTGAACGGTTAGTGGCCGCAGCGAAATCTGCTGGGATAAAACTCACATTGATTCCCGTCTTCTATCAGAAAGGAAATTTTGGACAGGCCCCACAACCGCGACAAAGAAGATTCATTTCAAAAACTGTTGATGAGTATTTTAAATTACTTGATGCATCGAAACGCATTTTAAAGAACCACTCAAATGCGTATTTAGGTTTTAGTGTTCATTCACTTCGGGCTGTAGATCTGAATGACATAAAGACTACCTTCCATGAGGGTCCCCAAGAATTACCTTTTCATTTGCATATAGCAGAACAGAAGAAAGAAGTCAACGATTGCCTCGCCTTCTGTAACAAGAGACCCATGCAATGGCTGCTTGAAAACTTACCGGTAAACGAGCGTTTCCATTTGGTGCACTCTACTCATCTCAATGACGAAGAATTGAAAAAACTAGCAGCCTCTAAAGCAAACGTAGTACTTTGTCCTTCCACCGAAGGAAATCTTGGCGATGGAATTTTTAGAATGAAAGAGTATGTGAAGATGCGAGGCCATTGGAGCATCGGAACTGACAGTCACATCGGGCTTAATCCATTAGAAGAATTTCGGATGATTGATTATCGTCAAAGATTGATTACAAATCATCGAAATACTTTTGAAGGCGATGCTTCAGCGTATCTCGTCAATGAATCCGTTTCATCTGGAAGAGAGGCCATGGGTGTTTCTTCAAAAAAGAATTTTGAGATCGGTAAACCATTCGATGCAGTTGTATTCAATTCGAGATCGCATTTGCTCGCTGAAACTTCCGAGAAGAACCGACTCGCCACTCTTTTGTACACTTCCGACTCGAGTCGAATCATTGGCACCATTGTGAACGGAAAGTGGGTAGTGAAAAATGGTCATCATAACAATGGGCAATTCATTAAAGACAACTTTGCCAGGGCCATGAAGCAGTTGAAGAATCGATAGAGGCATTTCTAAAGACTCAGTGAATCCTTCTCTTCCGGAGAAGGGCGAAGGATAGAGGCGAGAAAAGGAAAGGTTTTTGGAGATGCCTTCGTCTTTCTGAATTATTTTTTGCTAATTCGGAAAAATAAACACAAACATGATTCCTGAGCTTCGCGACATTATTTTCCTCGACATAGAAACCATCGGAGTCGTAGAAAAGCATGAACAGTTAAGCGAGCGGTTCAAAACTCAATGGGCACGCAAGGCAAGTTTTTTCAAACGAGAAGAAAATCAAACCGATGGAGATTTATTTGAAGAGCGAGCAGGGATTTATGCCGAGTTTGGAAAAATCATTGTCATCGCCATTGGCAAATTTGTTGAAAATGAGAATGGTGGAATCGTATTCAAAACCAAATCCTTTTCTGGTCATGATGAAAAGAGATTATTGGAGGATTTCAAATCAGTTATTGAGAAAACCGATGCATCCAAAACAAAACTTTGCGCTCACAATGGAAAAGAGTTCGACTTTCCATACATCAGCCGAAGAATGTTGGTGAATGGAATCGCGCTACCATCGCTGCTCAATCTTGCCGGAACTAAAAAATGGGAAGTGCCCCACCTCGACACAATGGAGATGTGGAAGTTTGGAGACTACAAACATTATACTTCACTTGATTTGCTCCTTGCCCTTTTTGACATCCCCACAAGCAAGGGCAGAATGGATGGATCGATGGTGAATGAGGTTTACTATAAAGAAAAAAATCTTCCTAAGATAGCTGAATATTGTATCGCTGATGTTGTGGCGATAGCTCAATTGTATCTGAGGATGAAAGGGATGCCTTTGATAAATCAAGGAAACATTATTCATTCGGTTTGATATGAGTCGCGTGCTGAATTTCAGTTACATTAGCATTTTGAATGCTATCTAATTATCTCAAGAAAGTAGCCGAAACCACTTCGCAAGGAGATGCCCGCGAAGAAAGCTACTACTCACACCTCTCTTCTTTCTTCCAGACATTTGCAGACAGTATTGACCGAAAAAAAATCCAGATCACCACACTGCCCAAGAAAACAGAAGCGGGTAATCCTGACTTTCGTATTTGGGATGGACAACAACAAATCGTTGGCTACATTGAAGCCAAGAAGCCAGGAGAAAACCTGGATGTGATCGAAAACTCGGAGCAACTCAAACGCTACCGTGGCGTATTCCCGAACTTAATCTTAACCGACTTTTACGAATTCAGGCTTTATAGAAATGGCGAAATCATCGACAAAACTTTTATTGGCCGCCCATTTATTGCCAAAAAATTAAAGACGGTTCCGCCCGTTGAGAACGAGGAGAAATTCAACTCACTCCTTGAGAAATTCTTTTCTTTTACACTTCCTAAAGTTTATTCGGCTGAATCACTTGCATCTGAACTGGCCAAGCGAACACGGTTCTTGCGCGATGAAGTAGTAACTATCGAACTTGAAGAAGAGCAAAAAGGAAAAGGCCCGCTCTATGGCTTTTATACAGCATTCAAGAAATATTTGATTGCTGATTTGAAAGAAGATGGCTTTGCCGATATCTACTCACAGACTATTACATACGGCTTGTTCGCAGCAAGAACTCGAGCCAATGGAACTTTCAACAGGAAACTTGCTTTTGAGTTGATCCCACAAACGATCGGCATTTTGCGCGATGTGTTTCAATTCATTTCGTTGGGCAAAAAACTTCCGCTTGCCATGGAAGTAATCATCGATGACATTGCTGAAGTGCTGCAAGCGGCAGATGTGAGTAACATCCTTCACGAATATTACAGAAAAGGAAAAGGCGAAGACCCAATCGTTCATTTCTACGAAACCTTCCTGAACATTTACGACCCGGCCACACGTGAGAAGCGTGGTGTGTACTACACGCCCGAGCCAGTGGTGAAATACATTGTGCGCGCCATCCACGATTTGCTCAAAACACATTTTGATCTGGCAGATGGCCTCGCCAGCAAAGAAGTAACGCTGCTTGACCCGGCCGGAGGCACGCTCACCTTCCCGGCTGAAGCGATCAAACTTGCGGTGAATGAGTTTACAGAAAAATATGGTGAGGGCGGCCTCAACCAGTTTTTTCAAAACCATATTCTGCAACACTATTTTGCTTTTGAGCTGATGATGGCGCCTTATGCCATTGGACACATCAAGATTGCGTTCTTGCTCGAAGAGCTGGGCTACAAAATGCGTGAGGATGACCGCTTCAATCTCTTCCTTACTAACACGCTGGATATGGAAGATTTGGCCCAGACCGAAATACCTGGACTGGAAAGTTTAAGTGATGAAAGCCACAGGGCAGGCAAAGTAAAAAGGCACGACCCGATTTTGGTGATTCTTGGTAATCCACCTTATAGCGGCATCTCAGCTAATATTAATAAATGGACGGAAGAACTTCTGAAAACTAATATAGACGGAGCGCAAAGTTATTTTGAAGTTGATGGCGAGCCACTAGGGGAACAAAAGACTTGGCTTCAAAACGATTATGTAAAATTCCTGCGTTTCGCACAATGGAAAATTCATAAAGCTGGTCATGGAATAGTAGGAATGATTACCCACAATAGTTTTTTGGATAACACTACATTTCGTGGAATGCGCCAGAGTTTAATGAAAACCTTCAATGAAATTTATATCATTGATTTACATGGAAGCACAAAAGAAAAGTCACCCGATGGATCTAAAGATGAAAACGTGTTTGATATAGGCAAAGGAGTAGCTATAACAATTCTGATTAAGAATAAGAAAAAAGAAGGAGTCAAAATTTTTCACCAAGATGTTTTCGGTTTAAGAGAGGAGAAATATGAATGGCTAGACAGGGCCAATTTGTCTAAAAAGAAATTTAGAGCTATAGAGCCAGAAAAGCCTTACTATTTTTTCTTATCGAAGGACTTGACTGGTGGTGTTGAATACAACAAATGGCTTGGAATTAATGAGGTTTTTCCATCAAATAATGTCGGTGTTGTTACGGCTCGGGATAGCTTTGTTACAGATTACGACAAGCATTCTTTAGAGGCAAGAATTAAACAGTTTCGCAATTTAAAATTTGACGATGAATTCATTAAAAGTGCATATGGATTAAAAGATACATCCACTTTCAAATTGACTAAATTCAGGAAAGGCTTATCCGAAGAAAAGGACTGGGAGGAGAATTTTAAAACAATCTCTTATCGCCCATTTACTGATTTAAATATATTCTACTCTAAGTGGGTTATCGAAAGGCCAATATTGGATCTAATGCAACATATGTTTAACGAGAATATCGGCATTTGTTTCACTAGGCCACTTTCACCAACTTATAATTTTTCTGTATGGATCAGTGACAAAATTATAGACCAATGCCTTGTTGGCAGAAAGTCAGCTGGCGCAGGCATTTCTTATTTGGCGCCCTTATATCTCTATAAACCCACCGAACCAAAACGTAAAGGGCAAAGCATGATGCTCTTCGAGCCGGAGATGAAATATGATAGCAAAGGCCGTGTGTCCAATATTTCTAAGGAGGTTTTAGAGAAATTAGAGAAAGCATACAAAAAGAAATTCACACCTGAACAGTTGTTGCATTATGTGTATGCTGTACTTTACAGTAACACTTATCGCGAGAAGTATGCAGAGTTTTTAAAAATTGATTTTCCACATATTCCGTTTACATCTGATTTCAAATTGTTTTCGCAATTGGCTGAACAAGGGGAACAACTTACGGAACTTCATTTGTTAAAACACAAGTCGCTCAGCAAACCTGTGGCAAAATACAAGGGTAAAGGTGATGACCATGTGGAGAAACTAACCTACAATGAAGAGAAGCAAGTAGTCTTCATCAACAAGACCAATTACTTTGAAGGCATCACCGCTGAAGTATGGAACTATAACATTGGCGGCTACCAGGTTATGGAAAAATATTTGAAAGACCGCAAAGGAAGATTGATGGACGATCCCGGGCTTTATTGCAAAATGGCAACGTCACTAGCACAAACAATCGAAATACAAAAAAACATTGACAGTTTCTTCCCCAAAGTGGAAGCTGCCGTAATTATTTAAAAATGTCTAAGAAAAAATTCCAAGAGAAAAAGTCGAAAAAAGAAAAGGAGCAGAAAAGTTCCATTCACAAATCTGTTGTCAAACTGTTGAATGAAAATCCCGGAAAGGCATTCGACTTCAAACAGATTGCACGAAAAGTAGGTGCAAAAAATAAACTCGCCAATAATGAGATTTTCGAAACGCTTGATTCCCTGATCGAAGATGGAAGAATAAGGCAATTATCCAACGGCAACTATGCCTCCACAAAAAAATCAGAGTCAATAACAGGAAAAGTCGATCATGTCAATCCTCGGTTTGCTTATGTCGTCACCGGCATTGAAGGACAAAAGGATATTTACATCAAGTCGCGCGATCTCGGCCCTGCTATTCATGGTGACACGGTTGAGGTTGAGTTATTAAGCAAACGAACAGGAGAAAACCCCGAAGGTCGCGTAACAGAAATTATCAAACGAGGCCGAAATCGTTTTGTCGGACGTATTGAGCTGTCGAAGAGTTTTGCGTTCATCGTTCCTGATTTCAAAAAGATCTACACCGATTTTTTCGTTTATCCCGAAAATATTCTTGGAGCCGGCACCAACGATAAAGTTTTATTTGAGGTCACTCGATGGCCTGAAGGCGACAAAAGCCCTGAGGCCAAAGTCATTGAGATCCTTGGCAAAACAGGAGAGAACGAGGCAGAGATTCATTCCATCATGGCTGAATTTGATTTGCCTTTCCGTTTTCCGGAAAATGTCTTGCACGAATCGGAAGTAATCAGCGAAAAAATTTCGGATGATGAAATCAAGAATCGCAGGGATTTCCGTGAAACATTAACTTTTACGATCGATCCGGAAGACGCCAAAGATTTTGATGATGCTATTTCATTTCGAAAATTAGACAATGGCCGCTATGAAATCGGTGTGCATATTGCAGATGTTACACATTATGTGAAAAATGGAACCGTGCTCGATGAAGATGCTTACGATCGCGCCACTTCTGTTTATTTGGTTGACAGAACCGTGCCCATGCTTCCTGAAAAACTGAGCAACGGACTATGTTCGCTCCGTCCCCACGAAGACAAACTTACTTTTGCTGCTGTATTCGAAATGGATGATCGGGGTAAGGTTCATCAGGAATGGTTTGGCAGAACGATTATTCACTCCGATCAGAGGTTTTCCTATGAAAATGCACAAGAAGTGATTGAGACAGGAAAAGGAAGACTCGCAGATGAAATAAAAATACTAAACGACCTCGCCATTAAATTGCGAAAGGAAAGATTCTCTAAAGGAGCGGTAAATTTTGAAACGACTGAAGTGAAATTCAAGTTAGATGAAAAAGGGAAGCCACTTGCGGTCGTTCCGAAGATCAGAAAAGATGCACATAAGCTCATTGAAGAATTTATGCTGCTTGCCAACAAAGCGGTCGCCACATTTATTTACAAAATAAAAAAGAGTGAAGGAAAGAATACTTTTGTCTATCGTATTCACGACTCGCCCGATCCGGAAAAGGTTCGCGACTTCTCTTTGTTTGCTCGACAGTTTGGCCACAAAATCGATCCCGATGAAAACACTATTTCCCGATCATTGAATAAATTGATGGATGAGATTGAAGGCAAGCCAGAACAAAATGTACTGCAATCATTGGCCGTGCGGGCGATGGCAAAAGCAAAGTACACCACCGAACCAAAAGGACACTTCGGTTTAGCCTTTCAGCACTACACTCATTTCACATCGCCTATTAGGAGATATCCAGATATGATGGTGCATCGACTGTTGCAGCATTACCTTGATGAGGGGAAATCAGTTAATAAAAATGAATATGAAGAAAAGTGTGTTCATAGCAGTGAACGTGAAAAACGCGCTGCAGATGCCGAGCGTGCTTCTATCAAATACAAGCAAGTGGAATTCATGAGCATGGCTGAGGATAAATTATACAAGGGCATTATCACCGGTGTAACAGACTTTGGAATTTTTATTGAGATCGTTGAAACAAAGTGTGAAGGGATGGTGCGGCTGGCTGATATGAAAGACGATTATTACGAGTATGATGAACGTAACTACCGCGTCATTGGCAAGAAAAGAAATAAAATTTACAGGCTTGGCGACACAACAGAAGTTCGAATCAAAAAAACCGATGTGGACAGGAGAACAATCGATTTAATTTTTGAGGAGTGACCATTGACCATTTCCGCTCGCTTATAGAAGCTCAGATAAAAAAAGAGAAATTCGGGGTTCAACCCCAATCGTTGTACGAACCCATTCGATACATTATGGCATTGGGGGGAAAGCGCTTGAGGCCTATGCTCACATTGCTTTCCTATTCTCTTTATAAAAATGATGTTGAAAAAATAATTCAGTATGCTGTTGCAGTAGAGGCGTTTCACAATTTTACGCTGCTACACGATGATATCATGGATCAGGCTCCTCTTCGAAGAGGAAAGAAGACGGTTCATGAAAAATGGAATGTAAATACAGCGATTCTTTCAGGCGATGTGATGGTGGTAAAAGTGTACGAAATGTTTCTTGGTCTTGAGGAAAGCAAATTGAAAGCGGTGCTGAAAATTTTTAATCCATGCGCAGCCGAAGTTTGTGAAGGCCAACAATGGGACATGGAGTTTGAGACAAAGCCAAAAGTTACGGAACAGCAATACCTGGAAATGATTCGCCAGAAAACGGCTGTTTTACTTGGATTTAGTTTGGAGCTCGGAGCAGCCCTTGCAGGTGCATCTGAAACTGATCAAAAGGCACTCCGCGATTTTGGAACAAACATCGGAATCGGCTTTCAGCTTAAAGATGATTTACTCGATGTCTACGCCAACAAAAAAAAATTCGGGAAACAAGTGGGCGGGGATATTATAGCTAACAAAAAAACGTTTCTGCTGATCAAGGCTTTGGAAAAAGCAAAAGGCAACCAGAAAAAGGAACTTGGCAAATGGTTAAGTTCTAAAAAATTCGATCAGGGAAATAAAGTGAAAGCGATCACTTCAATTTACAATGAGTTGGACATTCGGGCCCTCACCGAAAAGAAAATGAATTATTATTTCAACAGGGGATTTGCCAATCTGAATAGACTTTCAAAAAATAAAAAAGCAAACTCGCTAATTGAGTTCACTAAAAATCTGATCAATCGCGAATCCTGATTCTCTCAGGAATTCTTCCATTTAATGCTGCAACCAATAGCCCTCGTCTTAGGAGTTGCTACAGATTTTCCAACCAGCAAATCATTTACTGCATCTTCAACGTAATGTTTGTCGGCCTTTGAGCCATCGCGGCTATTATTATCGATAGCGCCTATGTAAGCCACTTTCAATTGGTTTGAAATTTTGTTCAGCACAAACACGTGTGGTGTGTTGGTGGGATAAAATTTTCTCACCGTTTCCTGAGAATCGTCATATAAATAAGGGAAATCATAGTTGTGTGACTTGGCATATGCCACCATTTTATCATAAGACTCTCCTTCAGAAACTTTCGCGGAATTGGGGTTGATGGCGATCACAGGAAACCCTTGAGAGGAAAATTTTTTATTTAACTCAATGATCCGGGAATTGTAAGCCTTCGACATCGGGCAAGTGTTACAATCAAAAATAACGATAAAGCCTTTCGCCCCTTTGAAATCACTCAGGGAAACCATTTGGCCATCTACATTTTTCAATTTAAAGTCAGAGACTGTATCGCCAACGTCATAACCACCTTCTGGTCGCAAAGCCATTGCCATCAACGAGAAACAAAGAATCACTAAACTTTTCATGCGAATTAATTTTTGATTTTGATGCTGAACGGAATTTTTTTGTACGGTTTTTCAGTGTTGTAAACTTTTACTGAGGCGATTCTGTCGATCACCTCAAGACCTTCTGTTATTTCACCAAAAACAGTGTACTTCTGGTCTAACGACATCTCTCCACCAAGTGTTGTGTATAATTTGCGCTGTTCTGGCGAGAAAGTCAAGCCCAAATTTTTTTGATCTTCGTCAAATTCCCATTCGGCATACTTGCTTCCGTGTACAAAATAGAATTCGGTGGATGAAGATTCTTTTTCGGGATTGTTTTCATCCAACCGCGCCATGGCAAGTGCCCCTTTCTTATGAACACATCCGGGATTGAATTCGGCAGGTATGGTGTAATCCAGCTTTTTCATTGGCACACCACCCTGAACAACAAACTTTTCAACAATCCGATAGAACTCAGGATTGTCGTAGTATCCTTCTTTGATCAGTTTAATAAAATTGGCTCGGTGAAGGGGTGTTTCCTCGTAAAGACGAACTGTGATTTCCCCAAAATCCGTTTCTATAAAAATTTCCTTCTCGGGATTTAGTTTTCCATATTCGGTTAAAACCTCCCTCTTGTTTTCGTTGGTAACTAAAATTGTTTCCTTATTTCCGCACCCTGAAATTGAAACGGCTGCGAAAAAAAGAGTGAGATATGAGCACTTTACTTTGATACTTCGGCAATTGATTTTTCAAGGTCGTCATTTTTTAATTCACCTTGAATTAATTTTCTTTTACCTGTACTCGGGTTCATAATCAGCGTTGCGGGCAGGGCTCCAGACCAGTTCTTGTCAATTTTCGGAATCCATGCATTTGGATCAGGCTCGTCCAGGATTACCACTTCTGAGTTCAGCTTTTTCCTCATAACAAAGCTTGTTATTTTACTTTGGTCGTGGTCAAGATCAAAGTCGAGGCTTACCAAAAGCACTTTTACATTTTGGTTGTCGCGATTGAGACGCTCAAGAAATGGCATCTCCTTAATGCAGGGAGCACACCACGTTGCCCAGAAGTTCACCACTTTAACCTTCTGCCCCTCATTCATCATCTCTTGAAGTTCAGGCAACTTAACTATGGCTTGACTGTAGCAGGCCACGGACACAGCTAAAGCAAAAAATAGAGCAAGAGTTTTCATTTTGGTAAGAGTTTAGTTTAAAAAATTATTGAAGTCAATCCGAAATCAAGCTATGTTATGTCAATGTAATTCTCATAATACAGAATAACTAAATAGGTAAAATTCAGCCACTTAGGAAACGGCCTTTAAGATTTCCACAAAAATCAACATTTATCAACATTAAGATAAAGTTAGTATATAAAAAATTGAAAATCAAATAGTTAATACCAATAGGATCAAGCCACTCTTTGTGGACAACTATTGGCCCTTCTGATTAGTCCCCAAATTGGGTAGAGTTTCTAAGGTTCAGAAAATCAACGGGGTAGAGTTAAGTCTGGTTTAATTTTTTACTTTTCGCTAATGAGAGAACGCGTTCAAAAACTTTTCAACATCAAATATCCGATCGTTCAGGCCGGGATGGTTTGGTGTAGCGGCTGGCGATTGGCTTCTGCAGTAGCTAATGCCGGTGGACTTGGATTGATTGGTTCAGGGTCTATGCATCCGGATGTACTGCGGGAGCACATTCAAAAATGTAAGACAGCAACGCAAAATCCTTTTGGCGTGAATGTGCCTTTGCTTTATCCTGAGATCGAGAAAATCATGCAAATAGTTGTTGAGGAAGGGGTTAAAATTGTTTTTACTTCAGCAGGAAATCCTTCCATGTGGACGGGTTTTCTAAAACAAAAAGGGATAACCGTGGCTCATGTAGTATCAAGTGTGAAGTTTGCCCGCAAGAGCGCAGAAGTGGGTGTGGATGTTGTAGTGGCTGAAGGTTTTGAAGCCGGTGGCCACAACGGTCGTGAAGAGACTACCACACTTTGCCTTGTTCCGATGGTTCGGGATGCCGTGTCAATCCCTGTCATCGCGGCCGGTGGAATTGGTTCTGGCAGAGCCATGCTTGCGGCCGAAGCATTGGGTGCCGATGGAGTACAAATCGGCTCGCGTTTCGCTGCAAGTCAGGAGTCATCCGCCCATGAAAAATTCAAAAAAAAGTTGGTCCAGTTAACTGAAGGAGAAACGATACTTACTATGAAGCAACTTACACCTGTGCGGATGATCAAAAACAATTTTTACAAGCTGGTGGCTCAGGCTGAGCTACGGGGCGCATCGGTTGATGAACTGAAAAATCTTTTAGGCAAAGGCCGGTCTAAACGGGGGATTTTTGAAGGTGATCTTGAAGAGGGGGAATTGGAGATCGGCCAAGCAGCTTCGTTTGTGAAAGAAATAAAACCGGCAGCAGATGTTTTGAAAGAGATATGGAATGAATATCTGGCAGCTAAAAAATCCCTTCAAATTGAAAATTGAACGGATTGCCTTAATCCATCATCTTATGATGCAATCTTAAATGTGGACGGAGTTGTAACCTCAAGAGTTGCTTTTCTATGAGGCTCGAAAATATTTTTATACCAGGCCACGTAGTGGTTGTATTGAAGGCAATCGTTCAACAACGCTTCCTCTTTTAAAATTTTTATGACCAGATTAATATTGAAGGAACTCCAGATCTGATTTTTTTGCTCCGCGGGTAAGGATGAAATCCTAACGAATTTTATCCCCCTATAATTTTCAGGTGCCGCCAACATATCAGACAATTTCGCGTTTATCTGCTTGTTGTTTTTTTAGTAACCACTTTTGATTCGATTATCTTTAAATCAGACTTAAATTTAAAAAAATGCTCTCAAACCAAAGAAAAAAGTTCTCTCTTCCTGCAAATTCGATTTATTTGAATTGCTCTTACATGTCGCCCTTGATGAAGGAGGTCGAGAAAGCAGGGGTGGAAGGAATGAAGAGAAAAAGAAACCCCGCGACAATATCACCTGCCAATTTTTTTGATCAAACAGAAATACTGCGCGATGAATATGCCAAACTCATCAATGTAAAAGAATCTAAAAGGATTGTTGTTATACCTTCAGTTTCTTATGGATTGGCCAACGTTGCAAAGAACTTGAAGGCAGATCAATCACATAATATTGTTGTAGCGGGTGAGCAATTTCCAAGTAATGTTTATCCATGGATGAAAATCCAGCAAGAAAAAAAAATACAATTGAAAACAATTGCTGCTCCCTCAATTTTAAAGGATCGGGGAAAAATTTGGAACGAAAGGATTTTAGATGCGATCGATAGCAATACGAAAATGGTTGCTCTTGGCAATGTGCATTGGGCAGACGGAACAAAATTCGATTTGATTGAAATTAGAAAGCGCACACGCGATGTCGGGGCATTACTTGTAATCGATGGCTCGCAAAGCGTTGGCGCATTAGCTTTTGACATAAGTCAAATTCAACCCGATGCACTCATTTGTGTGGGGTATAAGTGGATGCTGGGCCCTTACTCTATTGGTTTAGCTTATTACGGAGATTATTTTGATGGTGGAGCTCCGGTTGAAGAAAACTGGATGAATCGAAAGTTCAGCGAAGACTTTGCTGCTCTTGTACTTTATCAAGAGAATTACCAGTCCACGGCTTTGCGTTATGAAGTAGGCGAGCACAGCAATTTTATTTTAGTGCCAATGATGCTGACGGCCTTGAAGCAAATCAATAAGTGGAAACCAGAAAATATTCAACAGTACTGTGCAAAGATTACCAGAAAGCCAATCGAACGCCTTCGCGAAGCTGGTTTTTGGGTTGAAGATGAAAATTATCGTGGCCATCATTTATTCGGAATCCGTTTGCCTAAGAATACAGACATGGAAAAAATAAAACAGCAGCTTCAAAAAAATAAAATCTCCGTCTCTGTTCGCGGTGATGCTATTCGCGTATCTCCTAACCTATACAATACAGAAAATGATTTGATGAAACTGGTAAGGACCTTGACAACTTAATCCATTTTCAGCCGGCCAATCACATTTAATTTTTCAAAAACATAATCCGTATGCGGGGCATCTTTCAATTCATCTGTTAGGTCCTGCCCGGCCCAATGCTCATAGTGAGTCCCTTTTCTCCAAAGCCTTGAATGAGTTACGTCATAAATTAACCCATTATAGGCGATCCACACCTCAGGTTTGTCTTGTCCATTGCGCAATGCTAGTTGGGCAAGGCTATAAATAGTTAGTTCCATAAATTCGGGATCAAAATAAGTGTATCGATTAAGGTTTAACTATTATCTTTCATGAAAAATAAATTTGCGATATGAAGGCCTTGAGTACTGTTTTGCTATCAGCTATCTTTTTTGTTTCCTGCTCTGATAAAAGACCTGTTGACCGGATGAACGATGAGCAGCTTCGAGCGTATGCCGATTCGCTTGCTCACAAATTCATTATCACGGATGGACACGTGGATTTACCCTATCGGCTGAAAGAAACCAACTTCACAAAAGACAGTATTAACGTCATTATTTCAACAAAAAAAGGAGACTTTGATTTTGAGCGTGCCATGAAGGGCGGACTTGATGCCCCATTCATGTCGATTTATATTCCATCAAAGTACCAACAGCATGACGACTATGGAAAGGCATTGGCTGATTCCCTTATTGACATGGTTACGTTGATTACTCAGCAATTGCCTGAAAAATTTGCGTTAGCAAAAACTCCATCGGATGTTGAGGCAAATACCAAAGCAGGCAAAATTTCTTTTCCGATGGGAATGGAAAATGGCGCACCAATCGGCAAAGATTTAAGCAACGTAAAATATTTTTATGATCGCGGCATTCGCTATGTTACAATCACGCATGGTAAAGACAATCAGTTTTGCGATTCATCTTATGATACCTTGCACACATGGCATGGGCTGAGCTCACTCGGAAAAGATTTAGTGAAAGAGATGAACCGGGTGGGAATCATGATTGATATTTCGCATGTGGACGACAGCACATTTTATCAGGTAATGAAACTATCAAAAGCCCCTTGCATCGCATCTCACTCTTCATGTCGTGCGTTCACACCTAAATTTTATCGCAACATGACGGATGACATGATCAAGTTGCTCGGCAAAAATGATGGCGTTATCCAGATCAATTTTGGTTCTACTTTTCTTGATTCAATTGTTCGCCAGAAAAACGACATCAATACAAAAAAACTTCAATCCATTCTGAAAGAGAAAAACTTGAAAGCTTCTGATTCAATGGCCAAACCTATCGTTGAACAATTCAAAAAAGACAACCTGTTTGTTTATGCTGACGTGGCCACAGTGGCGGACCATATTGATCACGTAGTAAAACTGGCAGGCATAGATCATGTTGGTATCGGCTCTGATTTTGATGGCGTTGGCGACAGCCTGCCAACCGGATTGAAAGACGTATCGGCATATCCGAATTTGATCTACACATTGCTTAAGCGTGGCTATACGGAAAGTGATATTGAAAAAATTTGCTACAAAAATGTCTGGCGCGTATGGAACAAAGTAGAGCAAGTGGCGAAAGAAAGTAAGTAGCAGGTTACAAAATCAAAACGAAAGGGTTCAATCAATAATATGAAAAAAGTTATTGTATTTATTTTGTTGGCAGCGGGTTTGGTGGAAGCATCAGCACAAATAAAAAGGCAGAAATTTTTTAAAATGGCTGCTAACGTTGAATACCAGCGCGGCCGTGTACTGGTGAAAATAAAAAATGAGTTCAAAGACGAAGTTTCTCAGTTAGCGATCAGAAATTCCGGAGCACGAGTAAGAAATGTTGCAGTGAATTCGGTTGCACATTTAGTAAAGCCTGAACTCGATCGGCATGGTGCTGCCCGAATGGGCGCCCGGGCGCAAAATCCAACAGTCGACATTTCAAAATATTTTTCCCTCACTTTTGATGCCAGCCAAAATGTAGAAGATTACATCAATCAGCTATATGCTACCGGCTATTTTGAAATTGTAGAACCTGAATACAAATATCGCTCAACGTTCAAGCCCAACGATCCTGCTATTAGTCAACAATATTATTTGAGTTTGATCAAAGCATATGAGGCGTGGGATATCACTCAGGGTGACACAACAATTGTCATCGCTATTGTTGACACGGGCGGGAATCTCGCGCACTCCGATATTTCACCCAACCTTTATAAAAACTGGAAGGAATTCCCGCCCAACGGAAAAGATGATGATGGAAACGGATACATAGATGACTATCAAGGATGGGATTTTATGGGAGGCGACACTTTGAATGTTACTGACTCCAAATTCCTAGGTGATTCTGACCCTTCTGTGACTAAAGGCGGAGACATCAGCCACGGCACCTGGGCCGCAGGGTGTGCCAGTGCCAGTGCCAACAATGGGAACGGGATAGCTGGCGTTGGCTATAAGACCAGATTATTATTTACCAAGCATTCAGCTGATAATCAGAGAACGGACAATGGATCCCTTTATAATGTTTACCTCGGAATGCTTTACGCTGCTAACCAAGGCAATGTGAAAATCATCAATTGTTCTTTTGGTGGATCAGGACAAAGCCAGATTATTCAAGACATCATCAATTATATTGTGTTGGATCGCAATTGCCTGATTGTGGCTGCTGCCGGAAACGATGGAAATTCATTGCCAAGTTATCCAGCTGCCTATGACAATGTTCTGTCTGTTGCTGCGACAGGCAAAAATGATGTTAAAGCCTCCTTCAGCAATTTCGGTACGACCGTAGATCTTTCTGCGCCAGGCGTTGGTATTTATACTACTGGCTACAATAATGTTTACAATACAGTTGATGGAACTTCCTTCTCGGCCCCGATTACCGCTGGAGCTGCAGCGTTGGTATGGGCAAAAAACCCGACTTACACTGCGTTACAGGTAGCGGAGCAGCTACGTGTAAGTGCAGACGCAACTGCTTTGTATACTGCTAACTCTAGCATGAGTGGGCAATTAGGCAAAGGAAGACTTGATATCCAGCGCGCTTTAACTTTGACACTACCCTCGGTGCGGGCATCCAATCCTAAATTGGTGAACCAAAGTGGCTTTGCCGCAGTGCCTGGCGATAAAGCTTTTTTAACCTTTGATTTTAAAAATTTTCTGAAAAGCACTTCGGCCGGAATACAAATTTCTATTTCCTCCAACTCTTCAGCTGTTTCGATTTCTAAGAGCACAATATCTCCCGGAATTATTGCCGGGGGCTCTACCATCTCAAACAAGTTGACTCCTTTTGAATTGACAATCAAAGCAGGAGCCGCACCGAATACACCTGTCGTTTTGCTCGTTAAATATTCTGACGGAAATTATTCTGACTATCAATATGAAACCTTTTATGTCAATCCCTCTTTCATCGATGTCAACTCTAACAAAATTACCACCACGGTTACCGGCATAGGTAGGATCGGTTATCAAGATACAGAAGGGAGTCGCCTTCAGGGCACAGGTTTTATTTTTGATCAAAACCCGATGCTTTTCGAAATGGGCCTGATCATGGGAACTTCGACATCCAATATTTACAATAACGTGCGATCGACAGGAAGTAAATACGATAAAGATTTTTTATCTACGACTTCAATTAAGCAGATCGTTCCGGGGCAGAGGTCTTATTCCGAAATTTTTGGTGCATTTTCAAATTCGACAACTTCCGCTTCACAAGCCGTGGTAGTTGACTATCGAAGCCTGGTAATGAAAGATGCACCTTATGACAAATTCATAATACTCGAATACAAAGTGAAAAACCCAACGGCTAATCCGTTGGACAACTTTTACTTCGGAATTTTCTCTGACTGGGATATCACCACGAACGGACAACAAGATGCGGCCGACTGGGATAATGGCAACAAGCTGGGTTATGTTTATCCTGCACAAACCGCAGCCAAACCCTATGGAGGAATTCAGGTTTTAACGGGGACACCTGTTTATTATGCTATCGACAATGACCAAACAATTTCCGGAAACCCATTCGGCATTTACGATGGCTATACAGATGAGGAAAAATTTACAACCATATCAACGCAAAGACAAAAGGCTGGACAGATAAACTCTTCTGGCAATGATGTTAGTCAGGTAGTTTCATCAGGCCCATACAATATTGCCGCGGGTCAAACAATTACCCTGGCATTTGCGCTCCATGCCGCACCTAATTTTTCAGAGTTGCAGACTTCAGCACGCTATGCTGATTCGTTGTACAATTACACGATGCAGGCATCAAAACCATTGGCTAATCCGGATTCTATATGCTACAATACGAAGGCAACGCTGAATGCAAGCAACGCAACAAAAATTAAGTGGTACTCTTCATTTACAGGGGGCCAATCTTTTTTTACAGGCACACAATATGTTACGGGCAATCTAAAAAACGATACTGCATTTTACGTCTCAAATGCGGATCTCTTCTATGAAAGCGTGCGAACACCAATTAAAGTTAAAGTAAGGGCTAATCCTAAAATTGCCGCATCTGGCTCTACAACCTTGTGCCAGGGAGACACCATCAAGCTCTCGGTAACGCCAGCAGATTCTACTTTGTGGAGCAATGGTCAAAAGACTAATTCAATAAAAACTTTTTCGACAGGAAAATATTCTGTAAAAGTGAAAGACAATCTTTTGGGGTGTACTTCTCTTTCAGATACAGTCAAAATCGTGGTCAACCCCAAACCGAAAGCCAACTTTTCGGTTTCCGGAGATCAGAAGACTCAAATTCCGATAACATTCACTGATCAAAGTACCAGCGCTGTAACTTGGTTTTGGGATTTTGGTGACGGGCAAAACAGCACAGACCGAAATCCAGTACATACTTTCTCCGTGCCTAGCAGCTCAATAAAGCTTACTGTTACCGCAGCCAATGCCTGCGCAGATACAAAGACAAGCGCAGTTTCAATTATTACTGCACTTGAGGAATTGCCATTGAATGGAATTAAAGTCTACCCCAACCCATTTAGCACTCAAGGTTTACAGATCGTAATTGATAATGATGATCTTAGCCAAGCTCAATTAAGTTTGACCAATTCTCTTGGCCAGTCTATTTTCAGTCAAGACATTTCCACATTGGAAGCCCATGCAGAGATTACGATTCCTTCTTCGGCATTGAACGATGGCCTATACATCGTGAAGCTTAGCACCGGGAACAAAACAGTCGTTCGGAAAGTGATAAAGGTTCAGTGATTTTCTCAGGCTGGATTTGTTTATAAAACTTTTTGCCGTCAAATCTCTCAATCTTGAGAATACTGATTTACTTTTGCGGGATTTATCCAACCAAATATGCCCCGCGATAGAAGTATTCGTTCCATTTTAATCATCGGCAGTGGTCCGATCATCATTGGTCAAGCGTGCGAATTCGATTACGCGGGTTCACAAGCTTCACGCTCGCTGCGGGAAGAAGGAATTGAAGTGATCCTCATCAATTCCAATCCGGCTACGATCATGACCGACAAAGTGACAGCCGATCATATCTACCTCAAGCCGTTGGAGAAAAAATATATCCGCGAGATTTTAGAAAAGCACCATGTTGATGCAGTGTTGCCAACGATGGGAGGCCAAACAGCGCTCAACCTTTGCATAGAATGTGAAAAGGCCGGCATCTGGGAACATTTTGGGGTGAAGATCATTGGCGTTGACATCAAAGCGATTGAAACTACGGAAGACAGAGAAAAATTTCGGCTAAAGATGAACGAGCTTGGCGTTGGCGTTTGTAGAGGAGCTACTGCCACATCGTTTTTGGAGGGAAAGGAAATTGCCCAAGAGATCGGATTTCCATTAGTGATTCGCCCATCATTTACGCTTGGTGGAACAGGCGGTGGCTTTGTTGAAAAACCCGAAGATTTTGATGCTGCACTTAATCGTGGATTACATGCATCTCCAATTCATGAAGTATTGGTTGAGCAAAGCATCACGGGTTGGAAAGAATATGAACTCGAGCTGCTCCGAGATAGTGTTGGCAATGTGATCATCATTTGCTCGATCGAAAATTTTGATCCAATGGGCATTCATACTGGTGATTCAATCACCGTAGCCCCGGCAATGACATTGCCGGACACGGTTTATCAGCGCATGCGCGATCTCGCCATCAAAATGATGAATGGTATTGGCAAATTTGCCGGAGGTTGTAACGTTCAGTTCGCGGTCAACCCTGAAGATGACGCCATTATAGGAATCGAAATCAATCCGCGAGTCTCTCGCTCATCTGCTCTTGCTTCAAAAGCTACTGGCTACCCAATCGCAAAAATTGCAGCAAAGCTTGCAATAGGGTATCGTTTGGATGAACTGAAAAATGCTATCACAGGAACGACCACGGCTTACTTCGAGCCTGCTTTAGATTATGTGATTGTGAAAATCCCTCGTTGGAATTTTGACAAGTTCGTGGGTGTTGATAGGAGGCTTGGGCTTCAAATGAAATCGGTTGGAGAAGCGATGGGCATCGGCAGGAATTTTCAGGAAGCGCTACAGAAGGCATGTCAAAGTTTGGAAATCAGGAGAAATGGTCTCGGTGCAGATGGAAAAGAATTGAAGAAGCAGGCGGAGTTACTTCAAAGCTTAGAGCACCCCAGCTGGAACAGACTCTTCCATATTTACGATGCGATGAAAATCGGCATCCCGATGAAGACCATCCTAAAGTTGACCAAAATCGACAAATGGTTTTTGGAACAGATATGGGAGTTAATCGAATTCGAAAAAGAAATAGAGAAATATGAATTGAATACGATTCCTTCTGAAGTGATGCGTGCAGCAAAAGAGAAAGGCTATGCCGACAGACAAATCGCACATTTACTTAGCTGCCTTGAAAGCGAAGTGCATCAGAAGCGAAGACAGATGGGGATCAATCGCGTTTATAAATTGGTTGATACTTGTGCCGCTGAGTTTGAAGCGAAAACACCGTACTACTACTCTACTTTCGATAGTGAAAATGAATCTGTCGTTTCCAACAAAAAGAAAGTAATTGTACTTGGATCGGGGCCAAACCGCATAGGCCAGGGAATTGAATTTGATTACTCTTGTGTACACGGAGTTTTGGCAGCAAAGGAATGTGGCTACGAAACGATCATGATCAACTGCAATCCTGAAACGGTATCTACTGATTTTGACATCGCAGATAAATTATATTTTGAACCTGTTTTCTGGGAACATCTTTGGGACATTATTCAACATGAAAAACCAGAAGGTGTAATCGTTCAGCTTGGCGGACAAACTGCGTTAAAGCTTGCAGCTAAACTTCAGAAATATGGCGTTAAAATACTGGGCACTTCGTATGAAGCATTAGACCTTGCCGAAGACCGCGGAAGTTTCTCAACCCTTCTTAAAGAATTAAATATTCCTTATCCCGAATTTGGTGTAGCTACTGACGCTGATGAAGCGCTGGAAGTTTCGAAAACGATCGGCTTCCCATTGCTTGTGAGACCTTCATACGTTTTGGGAGGACAAAGCATGAAGATTGTGATCAATGAAAAGGAGTTGGAGTCGCACATCATAGATATTTGGAAGCACCTGCCTGACAATAAGGTTCTGCTTGATCATTTTCTTGACGGAGCAATCGAAGCAGAGGCTGACGCAATTTGCGATGGTGAAGATGTTTATATCATTGGCATCATGCAGCACATCGAACCGGCCGGAATCCATTCAGGAGATTCCTATGCAGTTCTGCCTCCTTATAACTTAGGAGATCTCGTGATCAAGCAAATTGAAAGTCATACGAAACGAATTGCCGTGGCGCTCAGGACTGTAGGGTTGATCAATATTCAATTCGCCATCAAGCATGATAAGGTCTACATTATTGAAGCCAACCCGCGTGCCTCGCGCACGGTGCCGTTCATTTGCAAAGCTTACGATGAACCGTATGTGAATTATGCAACGAAGGTGATGCTCGGTGAGAAGAAAGTGAAAGACTTTACTTTCAATCCAACGAAGAAAGGTTACGCAATCAAAGTTCCCGTCTTCTCATTCAGCAAATTCCCTGAAGTGAATAAAGAACTTGGTCCTGAAATGAAATCAACGGGCGAAGCCATCTACTTCATCGATGACCTGATGGATGATTACTTCATGAATATTTATTCTGAAAGGAATTTGTATTTGAGCAGGTAAACTGGATTCTGGTTACTGGATTCCTGTTTAAAAGAGATCAGTGACCAGAATTGAGACCACCGAATCAAGAGACTAACTCAACGCTTCTTTTAATAAAGCTGGTTAGATCAGCACCTGTAAGCATACTCTGCGAAAGCAATGCAAGATCGTACGATTGCTTGGCAAGTTTCAATTTCTGTTCTTCGGTTTCAGCTTTTAATATTTTCTGAATGATTTGGTGATTGCCATTAATAGCCACATTGTAACTGTCGGGCATTGTGCCCATGAAGCTCATCCCACCTCCGCCAGTTCGGGCCATATCTTTCATCCTGCGCATCCACTCGCTCATGGTGATTGTTACGGGCAGATCATCCGGTGCGAGGGACTCAATTGCGAGTGCCATGCTTTTGTTATTGATGGCGTTTTCGAAAACAGTTTTAACTTTTTCCTCTTCGTCCTTGCTCAACACACTGTCGATCTTTTCGTCTTTTGCAATCAGCTTGTCGATGATTTCGCTGTCCACGCGTTTGAGTTGGGTCTTTTCTAATTTTTGTTCAAGGTTGCCAATGAAATGGCTATCAATTACGCCATTGAGCAGTAGTACGTCATAAGACTTTGCCTTTGCTGATTCGATGAATGAATGTTGTTTGCCTGCATCGGTGGTGTAGAGATAAATTACGTTTTTGTCTTTGTCAGTCTGAATAACTTTTACTTTGTCCTCATATTCTTTGAGGGTGAAATACTGCCCGTCCACATTTTTCAGCAACGAAAATTCCTTTGCTTTTTCATAAAACTTCTCATCGCTGATCATGCCGTAGCGAACAAATACACTGATGTCGTCCCATTTCTTTTCAAATTCTTTTCGGTCTTTGATGAATAAGTCAACCAGCTTGTCGGCTACTTTCTTTGTAATGTGCTGACTTATTTTTTTAACATTGGCATCGCTCTGCAGATAGCTGCGAGACACGTTAAGAGGGATATCGGGGGAGTCGAGGATGCCATGAAGCAACATTAAGAAATCCGGAACAACGTCTTTCACCTCATCCGTAATAAACACCTGGCGTGAATAGAGCTGAATTTTGTTCTTCTGAATTTCAAAATCGTTTTTGATTTTAGGGAAATACAAAACTCCCGTAAGGTTAAAAGGATAATCCACATTAAGGTGAATCCAAAAGAGTGGATCTTCTGAAAACGGATAAAGCTCTTTGTAAAATTTTAAATAGTCTTCATCCTTCAACTCGCTTGGTGCTTTCGTCCAAACAGGTGAAGTATTATTGATGATTCTGTCGGTAGTAACAGTTTTGTATTTCGGTTTGCCTGCCTGTCCGGTAGGCAGGTTGTCTTTATCGACCCCGTCTTCAACGCTCTCATCTTTAGTTCCGAATTTGATTTCAACCGGAAGAAACTTGCAGTATTTTTCCAAAATACCTTTCAGTCTCCATTCATCTAAAAACTCTTCCGAGTCTGCATTAATGTGAAGAATGACATCTGTACCTCTGGTTTCTTTTTCAGCTGGTGTTAATTCAAATTCTGTTGAGCCATCGCACTCCCATCTTGCAGCATCAGTTCCTTCCTTGTACGATTTTGAAATGAGTTCAACTTTATCTGAAACCATAAAGGCCGAGTAAAAGCCCAAGCCAAATTTCCCAATGATGTCTTTTGCATCAGCTTTGTCTTTGAATTTCTCTACAAACTCACTTGCGCCTGAGAACGCAATTTGATTGATATATTTTTTGATCTCCTCGCCAGTCATGCCGAGGCCTTTGTCGCTCACCGTGATGGTTTTGGCTTTTTTGTCAAAGCTCACTTCAATTTTTAAATCCCCAAGTTCGCCCATAGCTTCTCCCAACGCAGCAAGCTTTTTCAATTTTTGAGTTGCGTCTACAGCATTACTCACCAACTCGCGCAAAAAGATTTCGTGGTCGGAGTAGAGAAATTTTTTGATGATCGGAAAAATATTCTCGGTATGAATGGAGATGGTGCCTTTTTCTGCGGTTTGTGCCATAACGTTCAAAAGTTTTGGTAAAATATTAAGTTCAAGTACTAACTCAAAAGTTGTTCCACTCAACGTTTGTGACAGGATGGCAGTTGAATAGTTACTTTACGGTAATGTTGATTCATTAAGTTTGTTACATCAAACACGAATTGTGAATAATCGAAGGATACTGCCCTGCTTATTTTTAATAGCAGTTCAAACGGTTTTTGCTCAAGACCTCCGACTCAACAAGGACTTAAGTTCAACGCAACCGCTGAAAGGCAATTGGGATTTTGTATGGAACGAATTATTAACTCCTGCTGATTTTCAAAAAAAGCCGATTGAAATCAAACAAGTTCTTGTGCCAGGTTCGTGGACAGCCCAAGGGCATCCTCATCTAGGGGTTGGTACCTATCGGGTAAAAATTCATCTCGAAAAGGAAATTGCCAATTATTCGATTTTATTCCCAAATGTTAATTCATCAGCAAAAGTTTGGGTGAACGGAAAGCTAATTGATGAGCTTGGTGTTTGTGATATCGATAAAGTAAAATACAAGGCAAAATTTGGCAGCCTCTTAATTGCGGTTCCTGCCGATACCACAACTTTAGACCTCGTGGTTCAGGTGGCTAACTTCACGTATACGTTTGGAGGAATTACACGTGCACCGGTGTTAGGGCCAACATCTGTTTTGATTCACGAAATCAATACCCGCAAAGGCGTGGAGAATTTTTTTGTTGGAAGTCTCATGGCCATGTTTGTTTACCAGATCATTCTATTCTTTCTTTACAAACAAGGCAAGCCGTATTTATATCTTGGGTTGATCTGTTTAATAGTGGCCTTGCGTGCCATGGTCACGCATGGGGGATCATTTCTGCTCTTGGATCTTTTCCCTGAAGTTTCAATGGAGTTCTGGAAGAAACTTGAATTTTTTTCAGTGTATGCAGTGGTAGCAATTTTTCCGCTATATTCTTTTTATTTGTTTCCTGCCCAAGCCTATAAAAAACCGATTCCCGCCTTCATTGCCCTCAGTACATTACTTTGTCTTGTGGTGGTTTTTACTCCGCATGAGGTGTACTATCAAGTGTTGGATGTGTGCCATCTCCTGCTCATCGCAGGTTTTGTGTATTCAGTGTTAGTAATTGTTAAAGCTTGGAGAGCAGGAAATAAAGATGCATCTATCATTCTGTTTGGAGTCTTGGCATCATTCCCCTTTATTTTATTGGAGATTGCTCAAAACAGTCGTATCATTTATTTCAATGTTTCATTTCCTTATCTGGTTGAAATTGGAGTGTTGGTGTTTTTGCTTTTTCAAGTTTATCTCCTGGCCAATCATTATGCGCTTGCTTATAAAAACCTGGAATTGATCAATGTTGATTTGGAAACAAAAGTACAGGCGCGAACAGCCGAATTAACTAAGGCCAATCAGGTGCGCGAAAAATTGCTTTCAGTCGTTTCGCATGATATTAAGGGACCTTTGAATTCATTGCGCGGAGTGCTTGACATTTATCGACAAGGTGGATTTTCTGAGTCAGAGATGAAATCGATCACAGGAAAAATCGAGGAAAACATGAGCACCACTTCGATGCTCATGGACAACATCTTGCATTGGACTACCAACCAGTTGAAGGGAGTGAAGGTTAGTAACTCAAAAATTGACCTGAAAGAATTTGTGGACGAGCATTTCAAAATTTTCAAAACGATTTTGGAAACCAAAAATATTTCACTGATCAATTCAGTTCCTCAAATTGAAGTTCGTTCGGACAAACAAATTCTAAGTTTGGTATTAAGAAACCTGATCGCAAATGCCATCAAATTTTCCTTTGAGAAAGGACGAATCGAGGTTAGTGCTGAGCGAAATAAGTCTGATTTTACCATTAAAGTGTCAGACAATGGAAAAGGAATTCCGTCAGAATCCGTTGAATCACTCTTTCATCCCAACTCCACCTTAAGTACAGAGGGCACAAGCCAGGAAAAAGGAACCGGACTTGGTTTGGCCCTGTGTTATGACTACTTAAAACATGTGGGGGGTGAGATTTCTGTGCAAAGCAAACCAGGCAAGGAAACAACTTTTACAATCAGAATTCCCTCAATTTAAGTCTCTGAACTTGAATAAAAGCGAACAACCATCTTGGAATAGAAATTTCCAAGATGGTTGTCAGTTCATTATTATGCCTAGACTGCAAGTTCAACTACATTCTGTTCGCTCTTCTGCCCAAGATCAATCTCTTCACCATCTTTGTTGAGGAAGTGAAATTCGGTAATACCAAGCGAACTGTCTTTTACCATTTCGACCCAACGCTTGTATTTGAAGTACATCTTCACGCGTTTCGAAATAAACCCTTTGTTATAATAAGCATACAAGAAGGGATGAAGGGCAAGCACCAATTTTTTCTCGTTTTGTTTCTCAAACAAATGCTGGATGTTGCTCTCGATTTGGTCAGTCACTAATATTGACGCATTGATCTTTCCAGTTCCATTGCAGGTAGGGCAAACTTCCTTGGTGGCAATATTCATCTGCGGGCGCACGCGCTCACGGGTGATTTGCATCAACCCGAATTTGGAAAGTGGAAGTACCGTGTGCTTGGCGCGGTCGCTTTCCATCTCCTCTTTCATTTTCTGAGAGATCAGCTTTTTGTTATCAAGACTTCTCATGTCAATGAAATCTATTACAACAATTCCGCCCATATCGCGCAGGCGTAACTGACGCGCAACCTCGCGCACGGCTTCAAGGTTTACTGATAGAGCAGTAGTCTCCTGATTTTCTTCGCGGTTACTTTTGTTGCCGCTGTTTACATCGACCACATGAAGGGCTTCGGTATGCTCGATGATCAGATAACCACCGCCACGTAAACTTACTGTTTGGCCGAAAGCGGCTTTGATCTGTCGTTCTACTCCGTAATGCTCGAATAGTTTGAGCTTGCCCGTGTAGAGTTTAACAATTTTCTCTTTGTCAGGAGCAATGTTGCGAATGTAATTCTTGACTTCGTCAAAGATCTTTTTGTCGTCACAAAGAACATTATCGAATGACTCGTTAAGCACATCTCGCAAAAGGGAGGATGCTTTGTTCAACTCTCCGATTATTTTGTCGCGAGAGTTAGCGGTGACAAGGCGAGTCATGCCTTCCTCCCACATTTTAACAAGATTGCGTAAATCTTTATCAAGCTCAGCCACCTCTTTGCCTTCAGCTACAGTGCGAATGATCACACCAAAGTTTTCGGGTTTGATCGATTGGATAAGGCGCTGCAATCTTTTGCGCTCATCGCTGCTTGAAATCCTTTTTGAAATGCTTACCCCGGATGAAAAGGGTACCAACACCAGATATCTTCCGGCTATGGACAACTCGCACGAAAGTCGCGGACCTTTGGTAGAAATCGGTTCTTTTACTACCTGCACCGGAACGAGCTGACCTTTTGTAAGCTGCTGGGCAATCTTCCCATGCTTGTCAATGTCTTTCTCAGTCTGGAATTTATCCAGTTTGCCTCCGGTGATCTTCTTAGCGCGGACAAGTTTGGTGAACTTTTGCAATGAGCTGAACTTGGGCCCGAGATCGAGGTAATGCAGAAAGGCGTCTTTCTCATACCCAATATCGATGAAGGCTGCGTTCAGGCCGGGCACCACTTTTTTAACAGTGCCCATGTAAATATCACCAACTACAAACTGGCTGCCGTCTTGTTCTTCATGAAACTCGGCCAGTTGTTTGTCCTTAAGAAGGGCGATGCGACATCCGTTCTGAGTAGCGCTTATAATTAGCTCATTACTCAAAACTGAAATGTTTTAGTTTTTTAAATTCTTCTTGTGCCGCGGTTCGTGTCGACACGACCACGGCCATGGCTGGTTTTTATTTTTTCTTATGTCTGTTTTTTCTCAAACGCTTTTTGCGCTTGTGAGTAGCCATTTTATGCTTCTTTCTTTTTTTTCCACTTGGCATAATGTGTTCTGATTTTGTCCCGACTTGTCGGGATGGTTAAACAATAATTTATTTCAAATCCTTCAGATAAGAGTCTACTGTGGCTTGCACAGCAGGATCATTATCCAATTTTTTTACTTTTTCAAATTGTACTCGAGCTTCTTTTTTCTGTCCATCGTTCATGTATGCAACACCGAGTACCATCTGTCCTTGCACATGCTTAGGGTTCACCTCTATTAATTGTCTGAGCCAGTCAATTGCTTTTTTATTTTGACCTGACTGAACTGAAAGAATCCCCATATTGAACAGAGCAAGTTCATTTTTCGGGTCTTCTGAAAGCACGTCTTTCAATAGGCGAATACCCTGCATCGGGCCACCAGTACTAAGATAAGTCATGGCTACGTTGATGCGAGCCTCGTAATTTTTTGAGTCAGTCTCAATTACTTTGCCCAAGTACTCACGTGTTTTTTCAGCCAACATTTTTTGCTTTTGAGCATCCATAGCAAAAGTGTAGGCTTTATAAAAGCTGTTGCCTGCTTTCAAAAAACTCTCAGTCGTGTTAAAGAACGTTGCTGCTTTTTCTCCGAACCAGGCTGCGCTATCAAATTGACCCGCTTGCGTGTAAAGGCTCTGTAAAGAGTCGGCAAAGATAGCATTTTTTTTATCTGACGAATTTTGAAAAGCAGCTTTCATCGCTTTGATCCGCGAAACAACTGCAGAAGATGCGGATGTATGGCCTGAAGGAAGGTGAGAGTCTTTTTTTGCCGTGGTTGAGTCAACCGGTTTTAATTGACTTTCGTTTTCCACCACCGCTTTTGGCAAAAGAAAAATGAGCCAGACTACAATAACGCTTGCTGCAATTAATATGATTCGGGTCTTTAACATTTGGAAGGGATTGGTCATTAGGCATTAGGCATTGGCGAAGAGAACACCTAATGCCTGAATCCCTCAATGCCTATTTTTCTGCGTGCTGCTTTACCTTTTCGCTGTTCTTGATTTTGTTCACAAAAATCTTGGCAGGTTTGAAACTGGGAACAAAATGTTCATCAATCACAATGGCTGTGTTGCGAGAAATGTTGCGCGCGATTTTTTTCTTGCGCTTCTTATTGATAAAGCTGCCGAAGCCGCGCACATAGATGTTGTGGCCGTTGGCCATGTTGGTTTTTACAATATTGAAAAAAGCTTCAACGCTTGCCGATACATCAGCTTTGTCGATGCCTGTTTTTTCGGAGATCTGGTTGATTACGTCTGCCTTGGTCATAGAATTTTAGAAAGGGCGCAAAGTTAAACGCAGAACGTTCAAACGCAAAATGAATTTACTGATAATCACATAGATGGCTGTAAATGGAATGTGAATTCGGTGGAATGATCGGATTTTAAGAGATTCACGCCCTAACGCATGAACAAGATTTTTTTTTCAAAGCGAATAATCGATTGGTATCAGATCAACCAACGGAGTTTGCCTTGGCGCAAAACACGCGATCCTTACAAAATTTGGCTTAGCGAAATCATCCTTCAGCAAACACGCGTTGCACAGGGCTTACCTTATTTTAAAGAGTTTGCAAAAACATTTCCTGCAGTTTTCGATTTGGCGAAAGCTTCAGAACAACAAGTGCTGCGCCTTTGGCAAGGGCTGGGCTATTACTCTCGGGCCAGGAACCTTCACCGTTGTGCAAAAGAAATCGTCAAAAATTTTAATGGGAAATTCCCCGATTCATTTGAAGAATTAAAAAAACTTCATGGCATCGGGCCATACACAGCTGCCGCCATAGCTTCAATTGCATTTCATGAAAGTGTAGCTGTAGTAGATGGGAATGTTTTTCGCGTACTGGCTCGAGTGTTTGGAATTGACAAGGACATAGTTTCGGATGAAGGGAAAAAATATTTCTTTTCGCTCGCTAACGAACTGATTGACAAAAATCAACCCGATCTTTTCAATCAGGCAATAATGGAATTTGGCGCGCTTCACTGTCTTCCTAAGAATCCCAAATGTGAAGAATGTATTTTCTCAAAGAACTGCGAGGCAAATCAGCGAAATCTGCAAAATCTATTGCCGGTCAAATCAAAAAAACTGAAAGTCAAGACACGCTATTTTTATTATTTCGTCATTCATTCAAAGAATGGAATACTCATGCATCAGCGAAACGGAAAAGACATTTGGCGTGGGCTTTATGATTTTTACTTAGTCGAAACCTCCGGAAAGCAAAAACCGGAATCTTTGATGAAAGACGACAAATTTTTGACGAAATCGGTGACCATTCGCGAAAGCAAGATCTTCACACACATCCTTTCTCATCAAAAATTGAAAGTTAAGTTCGTTGACATTGAGAAGGCCTTTTCAAAAAAAGAGGAATCAATTGCAAGAAAACTTGGCTTGAAAAAATTTACTGCAAAACAAATAGCTGAACTTCCAAAACCGATTCTAATCGATCGCTTCCTTACTAGGAATCCATAACCCAGATTTTTGGTAACTTTGCAATCCAGCAAACTTTTTTCTTTGCTGTCAGGATAGATATAAACAAAAAACGAATATGTCAGGAGTAAATAAGGTGATTTTATTAGGACGGCTAGGCAAAGACCCCGAATCGCGCACACTGGAGAGCGGAACAATGGTTGTAAACTTTACATTAGCTACTTCCGAGGTCTACAAAGACAGAACTACAGGCGAGCGCAAGGAAATTACAGATTGGCATAATGTGGTGCTGTGGCGGGGACTTGCAGAAACAGCATCAAAATACCTGCACAAAGGCGATCAGGTATACATCGAGGGGAAGATGCGCACGCGTAGTTGGGAGAAAGACGGAGTGACACGCTACACCACCGAAGTGATTGGAGACAATATGACCTTGGTTGGTTCTAAACAAGGCGGTGGTAGCAATTACGAGCGACCAGCCACCGTGCAAAGTGCTGCGCCTGCCGATGATTTCAAACCGCAGGACAACGCTACGGACGACCTGCCGTTTTAAAAAATGTTGAACCAACAGATTGATGCTTGGAAACAATAATACTATTGGAAGAACCTCCTAGTCAGTTTTTATCAGACCTGCTTGCTGCAGGGCCGAACTGGTTTTACGTTTTTGGTTTTTCAGGAATAGTAGTTTTGCTGCTTGTTTCTGCATTTATCTCGGCCTCTGAAGTTGCTTTTTTTTCGTTGAAGGGCGACTTTCTTGATAAATGTCGCACATCTGATGACGCAACAGACAAGAATATTGTTGACCTGTTGAAGAAACCTCGTTTGCTTCTGGCAACGATTTTAATATGCCATGATTTTGTGAATGTGGCTGTTGTTACTATTTCCACATTCTTGATGTGGGAGATGACCAGTACCCGAAAGCCGGCTGAAATGATTGTAGGTATTGTGACTTTTGCTGTCACATTTGCCCTTACATTTTTCAGCGAGATCATTCCCAAAGTTTATGCAACACAACATAATCTGAGTCTTGCCAGAAAAGTGGGAGGGACATGGAAGATACTCCAAAATTTTTGGCGGCCGGTTTCCTGGTTGCTCCTAAGCATGAGCCTGGTGGTAGAGCGGAGAGTGCAGAAAAAGGGATACAGCACTACCGTTGAAGAATTAAATCAAGCTCTTGAACTCACCACCGAGAATAACGAGACAACAGAAGAGGAAAAAGATATTTTAAAAGGGATTGTAAACTTCGGAACCCTCACGGTGAAGCAAGTAATGAAATCGCGTGTGGATATTTCATCTGTTGACGTTGAACTGAATTTCACCGAGTTGATGGAGCAGGTGAATAAATCCGGGTTTTCGCGCATTCCGGTTTACCGCGAGACGATCGATACAATTGAAGGAATTTTATATACAAAAGATTTGCTTCCGTATTTGGATGAGAATGAAAACTTCAAGTGGCAAAAACTTTTGCGCGCAGGATTTTTTGTACCTGAAACAAAAAAACTGGATTCATTGCTGAAGGATTTTCAAAGCAAGCGGGTGCACATGGCCATCGTTGTCGATGAATATGGAGGCACAGCGGGAATTGTTACACTCGAAGATTTGATTGAAGAGATCATAGGCGATATCAATGACGAATTTGATGAGGTGAATCTGGGCTACCAAAAAGTAGATGACCACACTTTTATTTTTGAAGGCAAAATTTCCATTCATGATTTGTGCAAAGCACTGGACGTTGACTCATCGAAGTTCGATGACGTGAAGGGCGAGAGCGAATCCCTGGGCGGATTAATTTTAGAATTGCACAGTGCCTTGCCAAAAGCAGGCGACCAAATAGTATTCGATCGATTTACGTTTACCGTTCTGAATGTTGATAAGAAAAGAATTACACGTGTGCGTGTGGGGGTGCAAGAGGAGGCCGTGAAACATGACGATTAAAAAAGTCAGCACTCAGCAGCCGACAGTTGGCAGTCCTTTTTTTTACTGCCTACTCCTTACTGTCTACTGTCTGCTTTTTTCCTGCGATGCAGACTACCAACCGAAACCGAAAGGATATAACCGCTTACTCCTTCCAAAAGAGGAATACCAACTTCTTCCGGACACTCTGCCTTACCGCTTCGAATATTCGAAGCACGCTAAACTCTTGAAAGATACTTCCTGGATCAGCGAGCGGCATTGGGTTGAAATTTATTATCCTGAACTCAAAGCCAACATTCATATCACGTACAAAAAATTGTTGGGTAAAGAAGCGATTTTAAAAGAATTGTTGAATGACGCATACAATCTTACCTCTAAGCAGCAGATCAAAGCCAACGCCATCGATGAAGTTATAACCGTAACACCAAGCGGAAAAACAGCAGTGATTGCAGAGATCTCGGGTGAAGTTCCGAGCCAGTTTCAATTTACGATGACCGACTCTTCTAAAAATTTCCTTCGCGGGGCCCTTTACTTCAATACACGTGTCCAAAATGATTCTCTTGCCCCGGCCATTGAGTTCATGAAAAAGGAGACAATGCATTTGATCAACACGCTTCAGTGGAAAACTAATTAGCCAATTTGACGATGTGCCGATTAGCCAATGATAACAGGGGCGAATCGACTTTGATCAATTGATCATTGATAATTAATCCTTAATTTTGGTTATGCTTACCAAAGAAAAATTAATTGAAACTATAAAAGAATTGCCGGATTCTTTTTCAGTAGAAGATCTTTTCGAAAGAATCATTTTTTTACAAAAAGTGGAAATTGGCCTGGAGCAGTCAAAGAGTGGACAAGTCTTTACAACATCTGAAGCAAGGGAAAGACTTAAAAAATGGTTGTTGAAATAAGATGGACAACCGAGGCACTCGGTGACATTGAAAACATTGCTCAATTCATCGCTAAAGATTCAGAACATTATGCCATTATACAGACCGAGCGCTTCTTTGAAAAGATAAAGATTTTAGAAACCCACCCTCTTGCGGGCCAGATCGTGCCTGAACTGAAATCAGAAAATGTTAGGCAGTTAATTGAAGGAAATTACAGAATTATTTATTTGGTCGTTTCTAAAAGTAGGATTGACGTTCTAACAATCCATCACAGCAAGAGATTGATTTCAAACAATCCTCTTTTTGAAGAGTGATTCAATTATTTTAGGTTCATTAATTTCAATCGAGCATTGAGTAATTTCTTCGAAACATCAATTGAATTTCTAAAAGGCGTTGGACCGCAGCGCGCAGCACTTCTTCAAAAAGAACTGAAAATTTTTTCTTTTGGCGATCTCATTCAGCACTATCCGTTTCGCTATGAAGATCGCACCAAATTTTATTCGATCAGGGAAATTGATGAAGCAATGCCTTACGTGCAGATTAAAGGCAAGTTCACCGACTTTGAAATCGTTGGTACTCGAAGCAAAAAAAGGTTGATCGGCTATTTCTCAGACGGGAAAAGCGAAATGGAAATGGTGTGGTTTCAACGCATTGACTGGGTAATGCAAAAAATAAAACCAAATATCGAATACGTTGCCTTTGGAAAACCAACCCGCTTCGGAAATAAAATCAACATCGCACATCCGGAGGTCGAGCCAATCACTGAAAATAATTTAAAAGGAAATTCTTTTCAGCCGGTTTATCCGATCACAGAAAAGCTTCGTGCACGTTACCTTGACAGCAAGCAAATCGGCAAACTTCAATTTGAACTTTTCCGTTTGGCGGAGCAACACATTCGAGAGACACTTCCTGATTTTTTATTGAGGCAGCAAAACTTGTTAAACAAAAAAGAAGCTTTAAAAAATATTCATTTCCCTAAAACCCAGGAGCTCTTGTCGGCAGCACAACAACGACTGAAGTTTGAGGAGCTTTTTTACATTCAGTTGCGCTTGATCAAAATGAAGTTGGTACGACAGGGAAAATTCAGAGGACAAGTTTTCAATGATACTGCTATCCTTACCAAATTTTACAAAGAACATCTCCCGTTTGAATTGACGGAGGCGCAGAAACGAGTGATTCGCGAAATCTATGCCGACATGAAATCGGGGAAGCAGATGAGCCGATTGCTCCAGGGTGATGTGGGTAGCGGCAAGACTATTGTTGCATTCATTTGCATTTTGCTCGTCATCGGAGCCGATGCACAAGCTACATTGATGGCGCCTACAGAAATTTTAGCTCAACAGCATTACTCTAATTTGAAAAAATATGCTGACCGAATGGGCATTTCCATCGCTTTGCTTACAGGCTCAGTAAAAAAATCACAACGCAAACCAATTCATGAGCAGCTTCAAAATGGAGATCTGAAAATTTTGATTGGCACACATGCCCTGCTTGAAGAGGAAGTAAAATTTAAAAAACTTGGCTTGGCTATCATCGATGAGCAACATCGTTTTGGTGTTGCCCAGCGCAGTAAGCTTTGGCAAAAGAACGCAGACGTTTACCCTCACGTACTTGTGATGACGGCCACACCTATTCCCCGCACACTCGCCATGACCTTGTATGGCGACCTTGAAATTTCGGCAATAGATGAATTGCCAAAAGGCCGCAAGCCAATTCAGACAATACATCAATTCGATTCGCAACGGTTAAAAGTGAACGGGTTTATCCGTTCACAAATTGAAGCAGGCAGGCAAGTGTATGTGGTTTACCCGCTAATTGAAGAATCGGAAAAACTTGATCTCAAACATTTGATGGACGGACATGAAAGCATGACACGGGCTTTTCCGGATGTGCCGATCAGCATTATTCACGGTCAGATGAAATCCGAAGCCAAAGACTATGAGATGGCAAGATTTGTAAAAGGGGAAACAAAAATAATGGTGGCCACTACAGTCATAGAAGTTGGAGTAGACGTACCAAATGCTTCTGTGATGATCATAGAAAGTGCCGAGCGCTTTGGGTTGTCGCAGTTGCATCAGCTTCGCGGGCGTGTGGGTCGGGGGGCTGAGCAGTCATATTGCATTTTGATGACGAGTTATAAACTTAGCGTTGATACAAAGACCCGTATCGAAACAATGGTGCGCACCAACAATGGATTTGAAATTGCAGAAACGGATTTGAAACTGCGCGGCCCCGGTGATCTGATGGGCACACAGCAAAGTGGCACACTTGATCTTCTCATTGCTGATCTCGCCAAAGACGGAAAAATCCTGCAACAAGCGCGCGATGCCGCGAATGACATTCTGAACACCGATCCTGACTTAGCCAAACCCGAAAATGTGGTTATTAAAAGGCAAATTGAATCGATGAGGAAAACCGCGGTAAACTGGAGCAGAATTAGTTGATACCAGAGGTTTACTTTTTGACCATATACCCTATTCATGTGGCATTTTAGACGATAAAAAGTCGTTCGAAAGATGTACCTTAGCTGATCAAACCAATCCAACCCATGAGAAAACACCTTACTCTCATTGCTATTGCTTTTTCTTTCGGGGTTTCTGCGCAGACTGTAACCATTAAGAAAGTGGAGCTGGCCGGGGACAAAGTGTTCATCTATTTCGATTTGGATGATTCCAATTCCAGCCATGAATTTTCGCTGAACGTATTTGCATCTAGGGATAACTTTACCGTTCCCCTTGCCAGGGTAAAAGGTGATGTCGGCCAGGAGATTAAACCAGGACCTAACAAAAAAATTGAATGGAAAATAATAGAAGAATACGGAGGCTATAAAGGCAAACTTGCGCTTGAGATCAGGGGTAAGGTTTACGTTCCGTTCGTTAAGTTCCAAAATTTTAACACCGAGCAATCGTACAAAAGAGGTAAATCTTACGATTTGAATTTAAAGGCTGGGAATACCAACCCCATCCACGTTGAACTTTACAAAGGAAGCCAGCGGATCAGTGGCGAAATGAATCACCCCAACAACGGATCGTACACATTAAGCATTCCGTCAAATGCGAAACCGGGCGGAGATTACCGATTGAAAATCACTGATTCAAAAAGCAATGAGGATGTGGTTTATTCTCCGCTATTTAAAGTGAAGCCAAAATTGCCATTATTAGTGAAAGTTCTTCCCGTGCTTGTAATAGGCGGAGCTGCTGCTGCTTTGGGTGGTGGCGGCAAAAAAGATACCGGTTCATCGACAACACAGGATATAGTGCTGCCTCCATTACCACCAGGGGGTTGATAATTACATCATTGCTGCTAAAAGAAATTTATTAAAGTTTATTGAAAACAACATGAGGAGGATTCTTACTTTTTTGATTCTAAGCATAAGCTTTAATTTCTCTGGTTTTGGTCAAATCACATGGACCAAAAAGACTGGCCCTTATGGAGGCGCTGTCAAAGATGTAGTTGTTAATCCAAATACCTCTGTTGCATTTGCCTTGTCTGGAGATAACAATAGGGGCATTATTTACAAGTCTACTGACAACGGGGTCTCGTGGGTTGAGGTAACTCCAAATTTATTTGGTAATGATATAGGTAGGATTAATGATTTTCAGATGTCGAGCAACGGTACGTTACTAGCCGTTAGTAATAACAACCTCTTTAAAACAACTGATGATGGCGTGACTTGGACAAAGATGAATACGGGCACATCATCTTCAAACAATGGATTTGATCAAGGATATGAAGTTGCTGTTAACCCGATCAATGGAACCATCTACGTTTCCGGCTACGACTACTCGCAGAGCAAAAGGGTACTCTTTCGCAGTATAAATGGAGGATCAACGTTCACAAAAGGTGCTTCCGACACGAACAATTGGTTTTCTAAAATGTCGATGGTCAATAACTCCACCACAAACGGAATTGTTTTTTGTGTACTTGGAGGACAACTCTATCAATCAACCAATGATGGAGTGAATTTTAACATCGTTAACCCGAACGCAGATTTTTCGCTGGTGCAATCAATTGCTTCTAAATCGGACAATAGTCAGTTAGCTTTGGTCACCGGTAACTCTACTATCTACACTTTATCAACGCCATTCACTACGTGGAGCGGGCCGATTGCGGAAACCAACATAACTAATGGCACAACCTACGGTTCGTCAGCAGTGCTAGCGTATAGCACGGACAATGCCTCACTTTATTTAATGGACGTGCAGAATCACAAATTCTATAAAGGCACTCTGTTAGGAGTATGGACACTCGTGAGCTCGGCCTTCACTGTAAACTATGAGTATGTTGCTGCCTTTGCAGCAAAAGATGCCAACACTTTATACTACGGTAGTGACGTAAGCATGTTTAATTCTACCAATGCGGGTACAAACTGGAACGAGGCCTCAAGCGGCATTGAAGGCATTCAATTTAATAACATGGTAATTGCCGACAATGGCAATATTATTTTGGCAGGAGGCAAGCCAAACATCTCGACTAATAGCGGCAGCTCGTGGAGCGCTATCAGCGGTATAAGCAGCCCGAATACTATAGCGTTTAAAGCAACTACAGGTTCACCAAAACCGATTGTGCTGCTTGGAACTGGTGGCGGTACTTGTTACCGCTCTACCGATAATGGTGTGACCTGGTCTTCAGCAGGGTTAGCAGCTTCACCACTTAATGCTTATCAGTTCGTATCCTATGATGGAACGAAAATTTTGGGTTATGGCAGCAATCAATTTTTCTTTTCTTCAAATCAGGGAAACACCTGGTCTGCAGCAATAACAATTAGCGGCACGGGATGGCCAACAAACTTTAATATCTACAATGGCAACATTGTGGTGGATCAAAATATTATTTATGCTTATGTGTACGACTATACATCAAGTACCTATAAATTTTTCAAGATTGTGCTTAACAGCTCTACGTCACCTACCACGGGTGCAGCTACTTTGCTGAGTCTTCCTCCGGGCATTACTGACGTTAACGCAATTGGCTACCTCAACGGTAAAGTTTTTTTGTCAGGTCGCCCAAACAGTGGTAACAGTTCGCTCAATATTTCTTCTGATGGAGTTACCTGGACTTCCAATACTTCGATTAGTGGCTTTCACATCGATAATGATATTCCCAACGATTATCTTTTTGTAACAGAAAGAAACGGTAGTGGCGGCCCGTTCACCATAAACCTTACACGTGACGAAGGTGTTACCTCAGTTCAATCCACTATTAGTGGCTTAAACCCAAATACAACATTTATTTATGGAATAGCCATTGACCAGAATGGAATTGCCTATGCTGGCATTACCGGAACGAGTATTTGGGCTACGACAGGTACTGTAATAACTCCCTTAGCGCCTTCATCTTTTCAAAGTTCTGGCGCTGGGACCGATCGCATCACATTGCGATGGACAGATAATGCCTCAACCGAAACAAATTTCATAATCGAAAAGTACAATGGTGTTTCATTTGATAGTATCGGCTATACAAGTTCAAGCAGTGGCACAGGGAAGAAGGTTTACTACGAAGTTCAGAACTTGCAACCCAACACATCTTACCAGTTTAGAGTATATGCCACCAACGCTGGGGGCAACTCGGCAGCAGTTACCGCAACGATAAGTACAGTTGCAAGTATTGCGACTACTCTTCCCGACAATCATAGCTGGAGCGGAACGGTAGCTTATTCTAACCCTACAGTGCAGACTCCTATAGCGCTGACTAATGTTGGTATTAAGTTACTTGCCAACGGATTTTTTTCCATAACAGACATAGCCAATGGCGCCATCCCGAGTAATACAGTTGTGCCCGGCATTTTTCAGGAGAGCAATGGCAGTACCTACCTTTCACCAGCAAATGCTTTTGAACCAAATCTAAATGGCACTTGGAATGGAACTACGCTTGTGCTGAGGTGGATTTCAGCACCTAATCTTTCTCCTGAAACAACTGGAACTGTAACACTCACCAAAAACGGGACTGATCCTGCGCCAGGTTCACCATCGAGTAATGGCGCCTATGTTTATAGCACAACAGGCATAGAAGTTTCGTGGGTTGGCAGCTCTTTTGAAACATCCTACACTGTCGAAAGATCAACGAGCAACACGTTTGCATCAATCGACAGATCGTTACCCCCTGTGCTCTATCCTTCCACCTCCGTAGTTGACAATGTGGGCCTGGTGCTAGGCACAACTTACTATTACCGAGTGAAGGCGGTTAATGGAACAGGTACATCTGCTCCCTCTAACACCGCCACGGTTGTGTTCACCAAACCTTTTTTCACCCCGGCAGGGACAGTAGTTGAAACTAATCCGGTGTACTCATCGTCAGGAACCGTTTGGGGAGACTTCAATGGCGATGGTTTTGATGACCTGATCATTCCTCAGCTTACTATTTTTAAAGGGTACATTCCGTATGTACCAACTATTTACAAAAACAATGGAGCTGGAGATTTTATAGCAACAGTACCAGGCGGCATCAGCAGTGCTTCGTATACAAATGCAGCAGTAGCTGATTACGACAATGACGGCAAACTCGATTTGTTTCTTACTGGCTACACGCAAAACTATCTGTACAAAGGCAATGGTGATTTTACATTTACTCTGATTGATCCGTCACCGGTTAGCGAGACTGGCTTTGGTGATTTTGATTTGGGCATCAGTTGGAGCGACTACAATAAAGACGGCCTAGTTGATCTTTTGGTGGTTCCCAATACCGATTCACCTTTAAAAAATGTGAGATTCTTTACTCAGGGCCCTGTTAATACTTTTACCAAACAAACTACAGGCACATTGCCCTCAGTGGCAGTCAGTGGATCGACAGCCATTTGGGCAGACTACGATAATGACGGGGATCAGGACGTATTTATAAATAATAATGACAATACACCAGGAACAGTGAACTTGCTTTTGACAAACAATGGTGATGGAACTTTCACCAACGTGAATGCTGCCCCATTTACTACCGATACGGACCAAAGTACATTTTCTGCCTCGTGGGCCGATTATAATAATGATGGATTCCTTGATCTTTTTATTGGTGTTAGTAAGACGACTACTGGTAATCTTCTGTATAAGAACAACGGCAACGGCACATTTAGTAAACAAAGCATGAATACTTCTGTAACGGAACCTCTGCTTTCTAATGATCAGACGTTCTCAACTAGTTGGGGTGACATAAATAACGATGGCTATCTTGATTTGATGATCAATGTTGTTGGTGGAAGCGGAAGCCGTATTTATATAAATAACAATGGCACCTCATTCACCAAGTATCTCAATGAAAAATTTAATGATACCAAGGCGGCTAGTCTTGGGTTGGCATTAGCTGACTACAACCACGATGGATTTCTTGACCTAGCCGTAAGTGCCCTTGACGTGGCAGATTTTAGTGGCAGCTCTAGAAAAAATATTGGCCCTACTGTAAAGGACATTGTATTCAAAAACAATAATGCTGGTAATGGTAACAACTGGCTTGAATTAAGGCTTACCGGTACAACTTCAAATAGAATTGGAATAGGGACCAGGGTTACCTTAACAGCCGGTGGAAAAACTCAGATCCGTGAAGTGCAGTCCACCACGTCATTTGGAAGCCAGCCGAGTGCTATGGTTCATTTCGGACTTGGAGTAAACACAACGGTTACATCTCTTGCGGTGAAGTGGCCTTCGGGAATTATACAAAATTTGTCGAATGTAAATTCAAATCAAATACTCAATATCACAGAAGACAACACTGGTCCAGTTGTGACTGCTCTTTCCCCTACTAACGGGGCGAGCAATGTGAATGCCAACACAACCATAGCCATAACATTAGATGAAACCTCAACCTCTACCGCATCGAAGTTCATTAAGCTTTATGAGACTTCAGATTTGGTTAATGCAGTCGCATCCATTGACGTGTCGTCAGTTACGCCAAGCGGAAAGACCTTTACTTATACGCTCCCACAAACGTTGTTACCTTCTACAAGCTATTCGGTTACGGTGGATGCTGGTGCTTTTAAAGATGTTTATGGCAACCCCTCGTTGGCTATTGACCCCGCTTCCTGGCAATTCACTTCTGCTGTAGGTCCTGCAGTAAGTCTTTTGAATCCGCTTAATAGCGCATCAAACGTTGCTGTTAGTACTAAGATTGAAATCACTTTTGATAAGGCAATTACAGCCGTGGTGGGAAAAAAAATAACCGTAACGATTCAAGGCAGCGGTTCTCCTGAGTTCTCTTTAAATGTTACTGCAGGCACAATTGTCGGCAACAAAGTTTCATTTACGCCCCCAGCCTCATTGGGGTTTTTAAATATATATGATGTTCAGGTAGACGCAGGTGCATTTATTGATGTAAACGGGAACGCCACAACAGCTATTACTTGGTCATTTGTCACCCTTGATAACGTTGCTCCCACAATCACGTTTACGCCCCCTCAATTAGATCGTAATTTCAGTTCAACACAATTTGCAGTAACGGCTGCCGACAACAGTGGCACAGTTTCTTCAGCCACTCTCTCTTATCGCAAGATTGCTGGCGGTGTATTTACAGATTTGGCAGGAACGTTTGATGCCGTAAATAGCAAATGGAATTTTACCGTGCAAGAGTCATTCTTTGATGCCAATGGCCTTGAATTTTATTTGACAGCAAAAGATCCGGCAAACAACGTTGGAAGGCTTCCACTTGACCCTAATACGAATTTCTACTCTTATCTGAATTATAAGACTACCGACAATGTGATACCTTCAAGCCAACTTGGTTTTGGGGGAACAGTAAGTGGTTGGAAAATTTTCACTATCCCTTTTGACCTTGGTACGAGTAGTGCAGTAAGTACTGTATTTGACGAGCTTTCTTCTTTGACTATTAAAGTGGATTGGCGAATGCTCACCTATAAAAACAATACCGCCTGGGCCGAGTACCCGGTAGATTTCTCTTCTTTTAGCAGAGGTCAAGGCTATTTCATTAATATCAAAAACCCCGTTACACTGAAAATGCCTGATGCTCCTGTATCCACTAATAACAGAAAAAATCTTTTCCAGATGTCACTGAAAAAAGGATGGAATCAGATTGGCAATCCATACTTAACTGCCATCTCATGGGATGACGTAAAGAATTTCAGTGGTAATACAGGCCTTACAGGCACCGGTGCAGTTTTAAAGACATTGGCAAGCGGCAATTATGTAAATGCAACAACGCTTCAGCCATTTGAGGGCGGATTTGTTTTGGCAGAGAATGATGTAACGATATCCATTCCATTTGCCGGACAAACAACACCTGGAGGAAGACAAGAGAACGCCACATTTGGAAAAGAAGATTGGATTTTGCCAATGGTCTTGAAAAGTGGCGAGACCGAAAATACCTTTGGCGGTATTGGCATGCATTCTAATGCCTCTGCATCATTTGATCAATTTGATGATGTGAATGCTCCACGTTTTATGAATTATCTGGAGATGAACTTTGCGCACCCTAACCATTTCGCCAAAGACTTTGCGAGAGACGTAGTACCTCAGTCTAATGAATATACTTGGGAGTTTACGGTAGATTCTAACGTAAAAGGTTTGACAGATTTGAGGTGGGAAAATATTTCAAATGTTATCAAGGACATCTATCTGTATGACTTCAAGAACGAAACGATTGTAAACATGAAGGAAAGGAATTCGTATACCTTTGATTCAAAAAGTTCTTCAGTATTCAGAATTTATTATGGTGACAACATCGAATCTAAAATTAAACCACAGGCCATCACGCTTGGTGATGCCTATCCAAACCCGAGCAATAACAGCAAGGTGACTATTCCGTTCACTCTCCCAGACAGTCAATCTTCGTATCAAGTATTGCTTGAAGTATGTAATTCCATGGGTCAGAAAGTATTAACTTTGACAAACGGATTATTCAACTCAGGATTCTATTCATATCAGTGGGAACCAAATGAAGAGTTAATTAGCGGACTATATATTTATCGGATGAAAGTTGTTGGCAAAGACAATTCATCCATATTAAGCAAAAAAATTATTGTAAACCGTTAAAAAAATAATCATATGAAAAAGTTGCTTGTCCTATTAGTTGGCATCGCAGCTGGCTTTAATCTAAGTGCTCAAAACGTGAGCACACGTACCAATGAATTTGAGGTTGACTTTAGTGACCCCAAAAAATTGGTCTACTCAGTTATCCCCGTGATCAACTGGATTACTCCTACCGCTGAAAGTAATTACGCGGGGGAACAGAAGTACAAGATCAAATTTGAGATTGAGTCTTCAGCACCGATAAAAAATATTCAGATCACCATTAAGGAAGCGCCTGAATCTGCTTCCCGAGGAATGATCAATATCCAACCCACGACTGAAGAAGAAAAGCATAAAAATGTGGTTGAAAAAAGCGTCACATTGATGGATGGCAATAACATTGTCGAGATAGTAGCTGAGAATATGGATGGCGTAAAAACGGTGAGTCACCGCACCATTCGGGTTGGCACCACAGGCTTGGCCGATGCCAGCAAACTTGACCGCACCGACTATGCCATTCTATTCACCACCAATGATTACGACAACTGGCCTGATTTGGTGAACCCGGTGAAAGATGGCCGCGAGATAGCCGAAGAGCTGAAAAAGAATTATGGATATAAAGTGGAGGTAGTAGAAGGCGGCACACAATCTGAAATTTTGAAAAAACTTCGCGAGTACGCGGAGAGAAAATACAAACCATTGGATCAAGTGTTTATCTTCTTTGCAGGGCACGGGCAGTTTGACCAGACTTTTGGAGAAGGATTTGTTGTGACCAAAGAATCGCAGACCAATGACGATGCGAAGACCACTTACCTTTCGCACAATCGCCTGAGATCCATTATAAACAATATTCCATGCGAGCATATTTTCCTTGCCATGGATGTTTGTTTTGGCGGCACTTTTGATCAGGCCATTGCGCATCGCGGGCTTGATGAAGAAGTTTACAAAGAAGCATCGCAGGCTGAGATGGTGACCAGAAAGCTTACCTACAAAACAAGGAGGTATCTTACTTCGGGAGGGAAAGAATATGTGCCAGACGGACGCCCGGGAATGAATTCACCTTTTGCCAGAAAGCTTCTCGAGGCTTTGAGAAGCAGAGGAGGCAAGGATGCACTTCTTACGCTGGGTGAAATCAATACATATGTTGAGGCTTTGAAACCTCAACCAAGAGCTGGAGAATTTGGTGACAATGCTCCGGGCAGTGATTTTGTTTTCGTAATCAAGTAAGAGCAGATACCTTCTGTATTAAATGGCGAGTTCGAAAAATCGAGCTTGCCATTTTTTATTAAAGCTTAGCTAAAAAAGTAGATTGGCTCGATTGAGGAAAACAATCTTCAATCAAAACAGAAGCTATTTCCGTACTGCTTACATTTTGATTGGAGGCCATATCAAGGAGTGATTTACCTCGCTAAATCACCTCAAAAAAATGTACATTAGTGGTTCAAAAACCAACCTACCCATGAGAAGATATTTTACTCTCATTGCTATTGCTTTTTCTTTCGGGGTTTCTGCGCAGACAGTTACCATAAAAAAAGTAGAACTTGCCGGAGACAAAGTGTTCATCTATTTCGATTTGGATGATTCCAATTCCAGCCATGAATTTTCGCTGAACGTATTTGCATCTAGGGATAACTTTACCGTTCCCCTTGCCAGGGTAAAAGGTGATGTCGGCCAGGAGATTAAACCAGGTTCTAACAAAAAAATTGAATGGAAAATAATAGAAGAATACGGAGGCTATAAAGGCAAACTTGCGCTTGAGATCAGGGGTAAGGTTTACGTTCCGTTCGTTAAGCTCCAAAATTTTAGCACCGAGCAATCGTACAAAAGAGGTAAATCCTATGACCTGAATTTAAAAGCTGGGAGTACCAACCCTATCCACGTTGAACTTTATAAAGGAAGTCAGAGGATCAGTGGTGAGATGAATCACCCCAACAACGGATCATACACATTAAGCATTCCGTCAAATGCGAAACCGGGCAGCGATTACCGTTTGAAAATCACCGATTCTAAAAGCAATGAGGATGTAGTCTATTCTCCTCTTTTTAAGGTAAAACCAAAACTGCCATTATTAGTGAAAGTTCTACCTGTGCTTGTAATAGGCGGAGCTGCGGCTGCTTTGGGCGGTGGCGGAAAAAAGGATACGGGATCATCTACGTCACCGGATATAGTGTTACCCCCTTTTCCTGGAAATTAATTATGATTTAGACTGAATTTGTTATGAGAAAAAAAATATACCTGATTGCGCTGTTCCTCATATTCCTTGTCTCGGCCAACGCGCAATGGACAGCTACCAGTGGCCCTTACGGAGGAAATATCCAGAGCTTAAAGCGATCTTCTTCTGGAGGCACTTCAGGAAACTTGTATGCGGTAATCAACCAAAAGCTTTACCAGTCCACAAATAATGGAGACAACTGGACGGCAAACAACGCATCACTTTACCTGAATGATCTAATGATAGATACGGATGGGAAAATGTATGCTGTTAATTATTCAGTACTTTATTCTTCAAGCGATAATGGAACTACTTGGACGAGTGTGTCATCAAATCTTTTTCAGAGCTGCATTCATATTGATAAAGTTGGCCCGGATGGAGTTTTTGTGGTATGGGGTTATTCTGGCGTCTATGTTTCGATTGACAAGGGAGTTAGCTGGACGCAAATATCTTCCTTGAATTTTGCTCAAAATGGTGGCCCGAGTGTAGTATCGAATGCGGCTGGAGATATTTTTTACGCCACGTCTTCAAATCAGATATGGAAACATCCTTATAAGGCACTTACAACCAACTGGAGTCCGTCTAACATGACGCAGACCCCTTATTCAATACCTGCCGGTGATTACATCAATAACATAACAATTGATGGGGCAGGGAGATTATATGTTGTATCTTATTATGATCTTTTCAAATCAACTGATGCGGGCGGTTCGTTCACGTCAATCAAGGCCAGTTTGGCTCCTGCGACTTACTTCAATGGGAATTTAGGAACCGATGGCTCTGCTGTTTATTTGTTTAGCAATGCCCAAGCTAAAATTTATAAGTCAATTGATCAGGGAGCATCATGGACTTCCACTGCATCTCCGACTGTTAGCTATGGGTCCAATGTAATAATTTCTCTATTTACTTCTTCGAGCACTTTTTTCATTGGAACTTCTGGAGATGGAGTCTTCCGCACCACCGATACTGGAGCCACATGGCTCTTTAAGAGTACTGGACTTACGGGGGGAAATTACAATGATATTGTTGTAGCTAGTACCACGAACAAGTTGATCGTGGTAAAGGGTGGGTCTGGCTATTGGTCTTCGACAGATGGTGGAGTTAACTGGACGATTAACTCCTTATCATCGTATACCAATCACGCAATGAAACTCGCGAATGGGAATATCATTTTATATGGCTCTCGGGTTTATAGATCTACTGATAATGGCGCGACATTCACAGATGACGGAGTCTCTTATGGAGATGTGAAGATTGTAGAGGCCAGCAATGGGGACTTGTATGGTTTTAGATATGGCAAAATCTCTAAGTCGGTAAATAGTGGAGCCACCTGGAGCGATTTGACCATAACAGGTCTCCCAAGTCCGGCTTCATTTTATTTTCAAGGCGCTGCTATTGATGCAACTACCAATTTTATTTTCCAATTGTACGATCAAAATGTAAGTCAGTACAAACTCTTCAAAATGGTTGGTACTACGGCCACATTATTGACTTCTCCATATACCTCTAATTTTTCTAATGTTTTCTTTCAGAATAGTAAGTTTTATGTAGCACAATACTCCTCTTACTATTACACTACCGACTTAGGTGCAAATTGGACGACCGTAGGTTTTTCTGGCAATGCTGTCTTTCCCGTAAAGAATGTGTCTTATTCAGGAGTAGCCGTAAGCAAAAATGGTAGCCTATATATTTCTCAAGATGATGGAGGTTCCTGGAACAATTCCACTTTGCCAGCGGCTACACCCAATGCCTATATTACCAGTATTGGCACAGATGCATCAGGCAATTATTTTGCCGCTGCCAATGGTGCTTCTGTTTTAAAATTTACTTCAGCATTACTTGTCGACCCCACAACCTTGCCAGCTTATATTAATTTTAACTGGCAACCGTTGAGCGGGCCATACGGTGGTAGAGTAACAAAGATTCAAAGTACTTCCGATGGAAATACGCTCTTTGCTGTAGTCGGTCAGCTGGGTTCTACTAGTAGACTGTGGAAATATTCGGGAACAACATGGACCCAAGTCAATCCAATATCAGCAAGTGGTGTGATCTGGGATGTTGAGGTTGATGCGAGTGGGAATGTTTATGCGCTGACAAATTCTAATCCACAGAAAGTTTATAAATCAGTAGACTTAGGGGCAACCTGGAACCCACTTACATCCACTAGTCTGCCTGGAACCGGTTCCAGTATTCGCAGAATTGAAGTTTTATCTGATGGCTCAATTTTGGCTTTCGGAAGCAATGGTACTAAAGGCGCAATTTATAAATCAAGTGATGACGGGGCATCTTTTACTGTAAAATTTACGAGTGCTTCTTCTACTAATATTTTTTATGGAGCAGACGCCAACACCAGCTCCAGGAAGCCTGCTGTAAGTCCTTCCGGGGCTATAGCCATTTTTGGTCTGCCTTCTGAAGGATTATTGGTATCCACGAACAATGGCGATACGTGGAGTGTAATCACACTCCCGGCCTCAATGCTTGATCCTACCAATGGATTTGTAGGCTCATACATGTATGATAAAGATGGCAATTTGATTATGCACACCATCGTAGATACAACAATTCCGCTTTGGTCTACGGATGTTTGGAAGTCAGCCAACAACGGAGCAACATGGGTTGCCCTCAATACACCCACGGTTTCCACCCCTGGAGGAACAGGCAATTATAGCAAGCGGGTAATAGCTTTGGGAACGGGCGAGTACTTAATGTGCATTCAATCCCAATTTGATTGCTACCGGTCTACCGACAAAGGAGCTACCTGGATAAACATTGGCAATGTTGGTGATGTATTTATTTGGTCGTATACCATCGGGACAACGTCTTACATTTTGGGTAGTAGCGATGCGGGTATTTTAAAGACAACAGATGGTGGGCAAAACTTTAGCGCATTCAGCAATGGAATCCCTCACCCTAGTGCCAATGAGATTACACTGTTGAACAATAAGGATATGGTTGTAGGTGCCACGCGCCCGTACTACTCCTCAGATTTTGGCCAAACTTTTACTCTTGCAAACCGGGAGCCAGCCTCGAAATACTTACAGGTTGGCGATTCACTTATTGGGTACGGGGGCAATCGTAGAATGCTAAAATCGAAAGATGGAGGAAAGACCTGGGCTGAATTTGGGGCAGATCTCCTATACTATTCATTTTTGACGAAAGATGCGACAGGCAATGGATTTTACGGCTCTGATGGTACCAGCCTCAAATATTCAACTGATCTAATCAATTGGACAAATATTGTCTTATCGGGATTGCCCTCAAGCTATAGCATAAATAGCATGGTGATTGATTCAGGCGGAGTGATCTATGCTGTCGTCTTTGATGGCAACTCAAGTCTTAATGATGTATATAAAATCGTTTTTGGATCAGCAACAAAGATTTCTTCGGTCATAGGCACCACAAGTCCTGGTAACATCAAGTATATAAATAACAAAATATACTTGTACGACACTCAGGGAGCTATTTATAAGTCAACGGATGGAGAAATCTGGACCCAGGGGTCTGCTCCTGCGGGCAACTCTTTGGTGACAACAAACGGCTATCTCTTCATACCTTCTTCGGGTTCAGTATTATGGCTTTCAAGAAATGACGGCAGCACCTGGCAAAGCGTGGGAGATACTCCCCCTACTTCAGGGCTTATTCCGATTTTCAGGAATGTAGTTATCAATGAATATGATGGCTATGCCTATGCGACCTTGTCGAATAGCACTGCCAGGAAAAGTGGCAACATGGTTATGCCGAATGATAATACTAAACCGGTGGTTGTTACATATGATCCCGTGAACCTTGCTACAAGTATTGGGCTGAAACCGACCCTGACACTTACGTTTGACGAAATAACAAATGCAGTTGCCGGAAAACTGGTCCGTGTTTTTGATTTGGCGAACCAGGCCGTTCCCATTGAGACCCTTGATATGTCCACGGCAGTTCAGAGCAACAAGTCCTGGTTAATACCCACAACTGCAACGCTTTCTTTTGACAAAACTTACTTTGTCGTGGTAGATGCCGGAGCCGTGGCCGACATTTTCGGAAATACTTACAACGGAATAAGTTCCTCCTCTACTTGGCGATTTACAACCAAGAACTCCCCTTCAGTGTCAGCGCTTTCACCAGCAACAGCGGCTACAAACCAAAGCCTTAATACGAATTTTGTGATTTCATTTAGTGAACCAGTTTCAGGGGTTGGAGGCAAGAACCTTACGATTTATGCATCATCTGCCCCGAGTACACCAGTGACCACAGTTGGTGCTTCAGCGGGTGTTTCTAGTGGAAACAATATTACCTACGCTCTTTCTGCCGGAACTTTGCAATATGGCACCCAGTATTTTATCAAGTTCGATGCAGGTGCATTCACGACAGCAGATGGTGGGGTTTTCAGCGCGCTTACGTTGAATACGGACTGGACATTCACAACACGCGCTGCACCAACTTTAGCATTATTGTTGCCAACGAATTCTGCTACCAATGTTGACATTGTTGCTGCAAACACGAAGCTGGAAATCACACTGAGTGAAAACTTTACATTTGCAGCGAGCAAGAAAGTATATGTGACCAACACAGCCGCACCTTCTACTCCGGTATTTAGTATTAATCTAAGTACGGCTGTATTCTCAGGTGCAAAGGCTACTATTACCATGCCTTCTGATCTGTCCTACTCGCTCACTTATTCAGTTACATTCGATGCCAATGCATTTGTGGCGGCAAGTGATGGTGGCACGTTCAGTTTATTGACATCTACAGGATGGCAATTCTCCACGGTAGCGCCTCCTGATGCAGCACCTCCCTCAATCACGCACGCCCCTGTTTCATTTTCAAAAGGCTCAGGGAATGGAAATATCAGCGCCACCATTACTGACAACATAGGAGTGACGCAGGCAAAAATTTTCTATCGGTCTATTACTACTACAAATGCATTTGCTTCGGCCGATCTCACATTGAATAGTGGACTCTATTCAATTTCGATACCCGAATCAACTTACGGTTCAATGGGGTTGGAATATTATTTAACTGCGTCAGATGCTGCCGGAAATTCAGCAAGAAGCCCTGCTACGGGAAATAATTATTCATACATCACAAATTCTACACAGGCAAAAGCGCAAATTCCTCAGAGCTTGATTGGTCAGGGTGGTCAGATAGACAATTGGCGCATAATTACTATCCCTCATGCTCTGGCAGATTCCAAAGTGTCCACGGTATTCAATGTACTGGGTGCGGGTGATTTCTCACAATGGAGATTGATCACTCTTAAGACCCAGACAAGCTGGGCTCAATATCCAAGCGATTTTACTGCGTTCACCCAAGGCAAAGGCTATTTTATTAATGTCAAAAGCCTTCCTTCAAACTCCGCAGCAGGGTTAACCATTGAGGGGGCCACTACTCCTTCAAATAATAAAGCAACTCCTTTTGTCTTCACACTGGCTCCGGGGTGGAACCAGATCGGAAACCCGTACTCTTTTCCGATGGAATGGATAGAAACGCTTGCTGCAAACAGTAACCCTGCAGGAATAGCCACAATCCTTAAAACTTTTACAGGAAATTATATTGATGTGCCAAATAGTGGCAAACTCGATGTGTTTGAAGGGGCTTTTGTTTTAAACAGCAATACGACCGCAATTACAATCACTGTGCCGATCACCGGGAAATATGCAGGAGGCAGGGTAGCGGCCTTACAACCGAGTAAGATCAATCATAACCTGGCAAGCGATGACTGGATTGCACCGATCACTTTGAAAATAGGATCTGTAGAAAATACTTTTGGGGGCGTAGGAATGAATCCTAAGGCGTCTCTTGGCGTAGATGATCTTGATGACTTTAATCCCCCTCATTGGCTTGAATATGCCGAGTTGGAATTCCCGCATCCAGAACACTTCCTCAAACAATCGACACGTGATATAGTGCCTACTCAAACTGAGTACGAATGGTACTTCACCGTTTCTACTAATGTCAATGAACCTGCTGAATTAAAGTGGGATAACACCACATTTGGGTCTAGTACCAAAGAACTTTTCCTCGTTGACCTGAATCGAGAAGCATTGGTAAACATGCGCGAGCAAAATTCATATGCGTTCGATCCAAAGAAATCTTCTTCATTCAAAATCTATTTCGGTGATGATTTGAAAACAAAAATAAAACCACAGACTGTTTCTCTGGGTGATGCCTATCCAAACCCAAACAACAATAGCAAGGTCACCATTCCTTTTACGCTTCCCGACAGTCAGTCATCATATCAGGTATTGCTGGAAGTCTATAATTCAATGGGTCAGAAAGTATCAACTTTGATAAGCGGATCTTTCAACTCTGGATTTTATTCATCTCAGTGGGAGCCGAATGAAGAATTAATTAGTGGACTGTATGTCTACCGGATAAAAGTTGCCGGTAAAGAGAATTCGTCTGTGTTGAGCAAGAAAATTATTGTAACCCATTAAATCAAAATCATATGAAAAAGTTGCTTGCCCTTTTAGTTGGTATCGCAGCTGGCTTTAATCTAAGTGCTCAAAACGTGAGCACACGCACCAATGAATTTCAGGTTGACTTTAGTGACCCCAAAAAATTAGCGAACGCGGTGATCCCCGTAATCAACTGGATTACCCCTACTGCAGAAAGCAATTATACAGGGGAGCAGAAGTATAAGATCAAATTTGAGATCGAGTCTTCGACACCGTTAAAAAATATCCAGATCACTATCAAAGAAGCACCCGAATCTGCTTCGAGAGGAATGATCAATATTCAGCCTGCAACAGAAGAAGAAAAGCATAAAAGTGTGATTGAAAAAAGCATCACACTAATGGATGGCAACAACGTTGTTGAGATAATAGCGGAGAACATGGATGGTGTAAAAACAGTGAGTCAGCGAACGATACGGGTGGGTACCACAGGCCTGGCCGATGCCAGCAAACTTGACCGCACCGATTATGCCGTTCTATTCACCACCAACGATTATGATCATTGGCCAGACCTAACGAACCCAGTGAATGACGGTCGGATGATAGCAGAAGAGCTGAAAAAGAATTACGGATACAAAGTCGAGGTTGTGGAGGGCGGCACACAATCAGATATTTTGAAAAAACTTCGTGAATACGCGGAGAGGAAATACAAACCATTAGATCAAGTGTTTATCTTTTTTGCAGGTCATGGTCAGTTTGATCAAACCTTTGGTGAAGGATTTGTTGTGACCAAAGAGTCGCAGGCTAATGATGACGCCAAGACTACCTACCTATCCCACAATCGCCTGAGATCGATTATTAACAATATTCCGTGTGAGCACATTTTCCTTGCGATGGATGTTTGTTTTGGCGGCACGTTTGATCAGGCCATTGCACATCGTGGGGTTGATGAAGAAGTTTACAAGGAAGCATCGCAGGCAGAGATGGTCACAAGAAAGCTTACCTACAAAACAAGAAGATACCTGACCTCAGGAGGGAAAGAATATGTGCCAGACGGACGTCCGGGAATGAATTCACCTTTTGCCAGAAAGCTACTCGAAGCACTGAGAAGCAGAGGAGGAAAGGATGCACTTCTTACCTTAGGAGAAATCAACACATTCGTTGAGGCCTTGAAGCCACAACCCAGGGCCGGAGAATTTGGTGACAATGCTCCGGGCAGTGATTTTATTTTCGTGATCAAATAGAATATTCTTCCGATAGGGTAATGGCAAGCTTGAAAGAATTCGGGCTTGCCATTTTTTTATTAAAGCATAAGTAAAAAAGTAAATTAACTTTGAGTTGGATCAAAAGCTCCGTATGAAAATTAAATTTCTTATAGCCTTTTTGTTAGGGGCTAATCTCTTGTTCGCCCAATCAGGCAATTATTTTCTGTCTCACTATGCACCGGAAGACGAACGGTTTGATTATTTCACCTTTGCTATGGCCCAAGATGACAAAGGTGTATTCAACTTTGCCAACAAGCGGGGGGTGGTGGAGTTTGACGGAAGAAATTGGGGGTTGATTCCCACCAATGGCCCCATTTTTACAGTAGTGTTTTCGGGCCACGAAATTTTCGCGGGCGGGTATGGGGGATTTGGGAAACTGGCCATTGGCGCTGACCACGTGAAAGCCTATCAATCCCTATCAGAGGGGCAAGCAGATGCTTCTCAGATATTTTCCAGCTTGTCCGCCAATGGAAAAATTTATTTTGCCAATGCACACTCCATTTTTGCTCTCTCACCAACATCAGGGGCAGTAGAGTCAGTCATCAAAGCTAAACCGAATGAAGAATTTAGCGGGATCATAGAAATTACAGGCAAGCCATACGTAAAGTCTTCAACTGGCATTTTTCAAATAACTGACAACAAACTTGTGCCGCCAGCTTTTCCATGGCAAGACAACCTTTCCATTGAATTTACTGCAACTTCAACTTTCACCTCAGAACCGCTTACACTTTTAAGCGTTACAGGCGGGCGCCTGTTTCTTGCGAGCAGATCGGGATTAAAGGAGATAAACTTTGCGAACAAAGATTTCCTTATCCGCAACACACCTGTTGCAGCTGCATGGCTGAGTGATGCCTTGATTGCAATTGGCACATTGCGAGGAGGAGTGATTTTTATAGATCCCAGATCGGGAGTCACGGAAGAGGTCACAAATTATTATACCGGTCTGCCAGACAATGAAGTTTATACAATGCTGACCGACCGTAACGCTGGTTTATGGGTTGCGCATGCCTACGGTTTTACACGAATAGCACCCTTTATTCCGTTCAGGTCATTCAATCATTATTCGGGCATCCAGGGAAATTTATTGTGCGCAAAAACTTTTAGAGACCAAACCTATGTAGGAACAACGCTAGGTTTGTTCTGTTTAACAAAGGAGGAAACCTCAGAGGACCTTTACTTTAATGGCACAGCACCCAATGACAATAAGAGTTCAAGGAAAAAAGGGTTGTTTTCTTTTTTGGGAAGAAATAAAGTTTCTGATCCAGGAGACAAGATTTTGAGTGCCAAACAGGTTATAAAAAAATCAGGATTCGTTTTCAAAAAAGTAGATGGTATTGATGGGAAAGTGACCCAGTTGATCGAAACTGATAATCAACTGCTCGCTGCCGGAAATTTTGGTGTTGCTGTTATCAACGGACTTAAGTCGTCATCGATTGTTTCTCAGGCAGCACGCTCGGTTTACAAATCCATTACTTTGAACCAGCTATTGGTTAGTACCCTTGATGATAACATTAAGACGCTCGTATCTAACGCAAAAGGTTGGCAAGAGACTCATTTGCTTGACACGTTGGATGAATATGTGAGTTACATTTTTGAAGACAAACTTCAGAACCTGTGGCTTTGTGGACGCACGAATGCAATCAAAGTGGAGACTGTGGATGGTGCGATAACAGCAGTTGAGCAAGTTCCTTTTTTAAACCCAACGATTGACGAGAGTGTGGGCCTCGCATCCGGAAGTGAAGTATATATAGCGACCGGTGGAGGCTTTCACCGATATGACATCAAAGACAATATTTTTAAAAAATACGATTCATTGCCGAGCTCCAAAAAATATTTTGCTTCCGCAGGATACTTTTGGTTTCATGACGGTCACCGTTGGCGCACAGTTGATCCTCGTATGCAAGCCACCCTCAAACTGGAGTGGCTCGGTTTATTTTCAAACATCCGATACATTGCTCATGCCAACAACCATAGCTTGTGGGTGATTACTTCGAATAACGAACTTTTCAAGTACTCAAGTGGAAAAGCAGACCAATCCATAAAGGACTATCCTCTTTTTTTGCGCGAAGTGCGGGGGCAACAAAGCAAGTATGCTCCCTCAAGGTCAATTATTGTGAGCCAGCTGGAGAGCACTGTTTCATTTGATTTTATCCAACCTGATTATTTGGGAATGAAAGCGGTGGAATACCGATATCAGGTAAAAGCGCGGAACAGTGATTGGACCCCATGGGCTACCAGCAACAACATTGTTAACTTTTCCTACTTGCCCTCGGGTACATATAAACTTGACGTGCAGACTCGCGACCTCATGGGAAAAATTTCAGCTGTTGAAGAAATCACGCTTGAAGTAGAGCCGCCTTATTGGAAACGCTCGTGGTTTTACCTTCTCGAAGTAATTTTCTTTGGCGCGATGGTATATTTATCCATCCGTTTGGGTGGAGGCAATCCCAAGTACAGGGTGGTTAGTCAGATTCTATCTATGCTTACCATTATTATGATCATTCAATTGGTGCAGGCCGCTATCAATACTCAGGTATCTTTTAAAACCTCTCCTGTGATCGACTTCTTTATTCAAGTAGGTCTTGCCTTGCTCGTGCTTCCGGTTGAAATCTATCTTAGGAAATTGATGGCCAGAGGTGCACGTTTAAATTCCTCAAGCAAACATGGTTAAGCATATCACCATTCGATTTTTTAGAGAGGTGAGTTTGTCAGTTTGGGAGGAATAGACTCTTGCATAGGATCCGTTGAGCGCTGTTTTAACAATGATACGCATCACAGCGGGCGCAAGTGTCTTTCATGCTTGCTCAGTTCATTTTTTTATTTTTGTTTCATTGACGAATTATGACTCCGTCCTTCATCACCAACTTTATTTTTCTGAGATCAGAAATGTTTTTTGATGGATCACCTGAGACAATAATGAGATCAGCTTTCAATCCTTCTTTCACAAAACCAATTTGATTGTCTAAATGAAAGGCTTTTGCATTGATACTTGTTGTAGATCTTAAAACTTCCAGGGTTTGCATTCCATATTCACTCATCAGTTCAAGCTCACGCACATTGTCACCATGAGCAAAAACACCAACATCACCGCCTGCAAGAATGGTGACACCGGATTGTAAGGCAGCCTTAAAACTTTCTTTTTTCTTTTTGATCTTTTCGGGCTCTGGATCAATTCCTTTTTTCCATCCTTTGTATTGCGATGTTGCATCACCGGCAGCAAGTGTTGGGCAGAGCGCTACATTTTTCTCTTTCATCAACTTAAAAATTTCAGGCGTGCCTTCATCCCCATGCTCTATTGTCTCCACTCCTGCTAAGGTGGCTCTTCGCATTCCCTCCTCTGTTGTGGCATGAGCGATAACCCATCGACCGCTGCTTTTGGCTGTAGCTACAATCAACTTCAATTCGTCAATAGAAAATGTGGGCATCGCTTCATTATATTTTCCCCAACGATAATCCGCGTAGACTTTCACCACATCTGCACCATGTCCGATTTGATCGCGTGTCACTTTTATGAGATTATCTCCATCAGCTTCTTCAGCACCTTTCATCACGATCACATCGGTGTCATAACCTTTAGGTCCATAGGAACCGGTTGCCACAATTGCTTTTCCCGCCACCATCATTCGCGGGCCAATGATAATTCCATCGTTGATGGCTTTTTTCAATTCCACATCAGCGTAGCCGGCTCCTTCAGAACCAAGATCACGTACTGTTGTGAATCCAGCCAGCAAAGTATTTTTTGCGTGCACGGTGGCACGGGCCATTCGGTAAGCATCGCTTTCTTTCATCACCTGATCATCCCAAGGTGTTTCATTATACGGATGAAGCAGCAAATGTGAGTGCCCTTCGATTAATCCGGGCAGAAGGGTAGAATTTGGATAATTTATTTTTACTGAATTGATGGGAGCCGTAATTTTTTCTTTCGGGCCAACGGCAATTATTTTATCACCTTGAACCACTACGGCCCAATTTTCGTGAATGGATTCTCCATCAAACACGCGATCGGCAGTGATATAATATTGCTGGGCAACAGCTTGGACTGAAAGAAATGATAAACAAGCGAAAAAATATTTTGCCATAGCCGATGATACTGGATTCAAGATAATCGAATTTCGAGAATCCAACACTCGGAAATCTGCTAAATCGCTTTCAACGCAGCATCATAATTTGGTTCTTCACCAATTACGGGAACGAGCTCAGTATATTTTACTTTTCCCGATGGGTCGATGACAACTATTGCACGCGCAAACAATCCTGCGAAATTACTACTGGTCAATTGCACACCATAATCTTTTCCAAATCCCCGGCTGCGAAAATCGGAAAGAGTGACTACGCGATCAATCCCTTCGGCACCGCAAAACCGCTTGAATGCAAATGGTAAATCTTTAGAGATGCAAAGCACAACAGTGTTCTGAAGAGTAGATAAATATTGGTTGAACTTGCGTGTGGAAGTAGCACAGACCCCAGTGTCAATACTCGGTAAAATATTAAGTATAACGGTCTTGCCAGCAAAGTCTCTCAACTGTTTATCAGACATATCGTTTGCAGAAAGAACAAAAGCAGGAGCAGTGCTTCCGATGGCCGGTAAATTACCAATAAGATCAGCCGGATTAGATCCGAGTTTGGTTTGTGCGTGACTCATGAGATTTAAGAATTAGGATTTTAGATTTTAGATTTTTTGAAGGATTAGTTTAGAATTGTTTCTTCAGTTACAATTTCCACACCCGCATTTTGAATTGCTCCGAAGCCACCATAAATATTGGTGAGATTTGTAAAACCATTTCTTTTCATCAATGAGATGGCCGTCATAGAACGGTAGCCCCCACCGCAGTGCACGAGATAGGATTTGGATTTATCAAGATGGGATAGATTCGCAGGCATGTCATTCAATGGCAAAAACATGGCTTCTTTCACGTGACTTATATTCCATTCACCTGGCTTGCGAACATCAACTACTTCAACCCCGTTTGCCATTTCATTCTTCATTTCATCGGCAGCGATGGATTTTACTTCTTCCAATTTTTTATTCCAGGAAATTATTCCTCCATTTAAAAATCCGAGTATTTTTTCATAACCCACTCTTGCTAAACGTAAGATAGACTCATGCTCTTTTCCAACTTCGGTAATCAATACCAGCGGTTGATTAATGTCGATTAAAGTTCCGGTCCAAATGGCGTATTGACCATTTAGCCCGATATTGATTGAGCCAGGGATAAATCCTTTCTCAAAGTCATTTGCATTGCGCGTGTCCAAAATCAGAGCTCCATTATTTACAATCATGGAAAATTCATCCGCGCTCAATGCGCGATTGTTCCTCTTCACCACCTCATCAATAGAAGAATATCCGTCTTTATTGATCCGTGCGTCTTCAAAGAAATAATTTGGAGGGGGCAAAATGCCTTCAGTTACATCTTTGATGAATTGCTCACGGCTGTTGCTTTTCATGGCATAATTGAATTTCTTTTGCTCGCCAATTGTGGAGAACGTTTCCTTGCCAATGTTTTTTCCGCAAGCTGAACCTGGACCATGAGCAGGATAAACAAGTACGTGGTCGGGAAGCTTTTTTAATTTATTGTTTAACGAGTCATACAGCATGCTTGCAAGTTCTTCGCTGCTCATTTTGCCATCGAGCAAATCGGGTCGCCCCACATCGCCTACAAATAAAGTATCGCCTGTAAAAACGGCATGCTCTTTTCCGTTTTCGTCCAGCAACAAGTAGCAAGTTGATTCGGGGGTGTGGCCAGGAGTGTGCAGTGTTTTTATTTTTAGTTTTCCGAGTGGAAAAATCTCTCCGTCTTTCGCATTAAGAACTTTGTATTTTGTTTCGGCCATTGGGCCATAAACGATTGGTGCCCCAGTTTTTTTGCTTAAGTCGATATGGCCGCTCACGAAGTCGGCATGAAAGTGCGTTTCAAAAATGTATTTGATCTTCGATCTTCGTTCAGAAGCAAGTTCAAGATAAGGTTCTGTCTCTCGAATGGGATCAATGATAGCGGCCTCACCATCTGATTCGATGTAGTAAGCAGCCTCGGCAAGGCAGTTGGTGTAAAGTTGTTGGATGTACATAAGGTATCTTGTAACCACACAAAGGTCTGAAAAATTCCCTTCTCAAAACATTCTCGTTTACATTTGTGTCATGAAGAGCGGAATGATTTTGATGGTTGGTTGGTTGGTTTGCATTCCATTATTTGCAACGCAGTACAAAACATTTGAAGAAAACGGGAAAGTGGGGATGAAGGATGACAAAGAGCATGTTATTCTGCCTCCGTCTTTTGAGGCACTTGGATGGTCGGACGGAAGTTTTTCGGTGATTGGCGAAGTGACAGGCTATCGGCTGCAAGGTTTATGGGGAATCATCAATCTGAAAAAAGAATTCATCACTAAAGCGGAATTTGAAAATCTGATTTATTCGGGTGGAGAAAATGTAGTAGCGCGAAAAAAAATCAACGCTGTCTTCTATAAAACGGGATCCTTGAATTTGCGAGGTGAAACAAAAATTCCTTTTGAATACGATGGGATTCAAGTGCAAGGATTGCGCTCCATCGTTTTTAATTTGACAAAGTCCGGATTTCGATATGGCATTGTTGACAATACCAATAGATCAATATTGCCGGTCATTTACAATTACATCAGGCCTTTGGGCTCGTTGCGCTATGCTATTGAAAATGATGAAGGTAAGATTGCATTGTTTAGTGAGGAAGGGAAGCCCGTCACCGACTTTATAATCGACAGCGTTTCGATGTTTTACAAAGGTTACGCCATTGTTTATCGAGATCATTTGCAGGGGCTGATCGATCGAGATGGGAGTACAAAACTCGAACCCATGTTCCGATCAATAAAAATTGCAGAAGACGGTAAGGTGTTGACGCAACTTCCAAACGAGTGGAGTTTCGTTAGCGAGAAAAATGAAGCTGGGCAAAAGATTTTTGCAGATGAACTTAAATACGTGGATGCAAAGTCATACTATATCAAAAGGGGCAATCTCTGGGGCGTGATAAGTGATGAGTTGAAATCAATCGTACCGGTTCGATATGAAAGTATTTATGAAATCGATGGAGGAAAACATTTGGTTGGCCTTTATTCTAAAATAGGAGTGATTGATGCGCAAAATAAAATCCTGATTCCTTTTTTGTTTGATTCACTGATCGATTGTCGAAACTTTTTTAGAGCATTTAAAAGAGGGCAAGGCTGGCAATTACTTGATGCTGAAGGGAAAATCTTGACCCACCATTTTTATCATCTGATGAAGCCCCTCGATGAACAAAATTTTTTAGTGGAGAGCAAAAATTTCTATGGTTTGATAAATAGGCAAGGCAAAGAGTTTGTTCATTGCGTTTTTGATTCCATTTCTGCACCGGTAAATAATTTGATTGCCGTAAAGTTTAAGGGCAAATACGGAATTGTTAATTCCAAAGAAGACTGGCTAGTTGCACCACAAGATTTTCCGTTGAGCGTAATCAATGAAAAAAATTATTTACAAAAACAGCCCGATAACCAGTTTGTGAAAACATTTACCGGAGAAGTGAAATACTTTACTCCTTATCCATTAAAATTTAACAATGAAAATTTTATCGAAACTCTTCCGAATGGTGTTGAGAAAACAATCACTTATGATGGATTGATCATTGATCGAACGCAATCGCCTCAAAACACAGAAGAAGTTTTTCGCGAAAGTGAGGGCTTTATAGGAATAAAAAAAGACGGACGATTCGGCTTTGTGGACACTACGGGGAGATTGAGAATCGCCAACAGATATGACAGCATTGGAGAATTTCATGAGAGTCTGGCTGCAATTAAGTTAATTGGCAGGTGGGGTTTTGTGAACGCGAGTGATCATGTTGCTATTAATCCGAATTACGACATTGCTTCTAGCTTTCAATCGGGGAAGGCAATTGTTTCAAGAAATAAAAAATTCGGAATCATAGGAAAAGAAGGTAACGTGATTTTGCCAATACGTTATGACAACATCGAGCGACAATCGGATTCGTTTCTTCTGACTCTTGCCGGCTTGAAAGGCAGAGCCGATCATGATGGCAACGTAACCATTGAGCCTCGCTTCGATTCATTGGTGCCCGTTAACTCCAATTTATTTATTGTTTGCCGTGATAGTAAGTATGGAGTGATCAGTGACCACGGCATGAATATGATTCCCATGATTTACGATCAATTGATTTTTGATCCTTCCAAAAATATTTTCCTTGCAGAAAAGAAATCAGAGTGGAAAGTAGCCCCTTTAGACTAATGCAAAACGAGCGATATCAATTCGTTCTCCACGCCCCAATCTTTGGCTAATTTTAGCATAGCCGTAGCTTCCATTTCTGTTACGAAGCCTTTCAGGTTGTTTGCCTCCCACACCATATTGATGAGTTCGATGCGTTTGTCTTTAGGATAATCGCCAATGATTTCGTTTAGGTAGGTACGCGCTCGGTCAAATGCAGTAATATAATCTTGCGAGATGAACTCAAGCGCCCAATCAAGCGCACCCTGGGCATCCAATTTTTGCGAAGTATCTTCAAGGTCTTGTTTTTCTGTTTCATCCAACCCGTGATAGTGAAAGATCACGGCCTTCAACAGCATGTAGACTTTCTTTTCCGCTTCGCTCATGCCAGAAAAATAATAATTCATTTTGATTTATTCTACAAAAAGATCAGATGCAATCTTATCGGCCAGCAACTTTCCTCTCCTTGTGAGAACAAGTACATTTTCTTTCTTTTCTATTAACCCCAACAATTGGAATTGACCGATCTCTTTTTTTCGCTCAACTAATAAATCAAAATTGAAGCGTTCAGTCAGATAATCAAGGTTGCAACCCCAAATTGTTCGAAGTGTCGTGAGCAGGTATTCGTTAATATGGTTTGCGTGGCTTAAATTCTCCAATTCAGAAGGAATTTTACTTCGCTCCATCGATTGAATGTATAGAGCATTGTTTCTGATATTGTATTGCCTGCTGCTGCCATTATAGGAATGCGCGCTTGGCCCGATACCCAGGTATTTTTGCTGCTTCCAGTAACTGCTATTGTGACGAGAATGAAAATTGGGTTTGCAAAAATTTGAAATTTCATATTGTTCATAACCTGCATGGCTAAGCAAATCCATCAGTATTTCCATTTGAATGGCAGCTGCTTCATCGCTTTCACTTTTAAGTTTTCCCTTTTTTAGCCAATTACCGAACACTGTTTTTTCTTCGATGGTCAGGGAATAAGCCGAAATGTGCTCAGGAGAAATCGCAATTGCCTGCTCAATATTTTTTTTCCAGAGATCATCATTTTGGCTTGGTATTGCATAGATCAGATCGATACTAATGTTATTAAACCCTGCTATACGCGATTGATGTACGCAATCAGTAGCTTCCCTTGCCGAGTGTGCCCGATTAAGAAATTTTAAAATCCGGTCATCAAAAGATTGAATGCCGATGCTCAACCTATTCACGCCAACTTTTTTCATTACTTGTAGATTGTTAAAACTCAGATCATCGGGATTCGCCTCCAGCGTTATTTCTGCAGTTTCACTGACGTCAAAGTTTTTACGAATCGAAGTGAATATCTCCTCCAGCTCCCTTTCATTGAGAAGAGAAGGCGTTCCCCCACCCAGGTAGATTGTTTCGACAGCCTCCTTGCCCAAATAATCTTTCTGCAAGCCAAGCTCCATGCACATTGCTTCAACCAATTGCAACTTGCTGTCTTGCCTTGTTGAAAAATGGAAATCGCAATAATGACATGCTTGCTTACAGAAGGGGATATGCAAATAAAGACCGGCCATTCGCAAAAATAGAAAGGTGGCAAAGCAAAACACAAAGTCTGATTAGAAATGATAATTTTGGCTGCTACTTATTCAACGATGCTCGTACTGATCTTTGCGTTTCTTTCCCTGTTCAATGAAAATAAAAAGGAACTTCATGTGGTAGAAGACCTCCAGCCACGCTGGAAAACCCTTCATGAAGGAAAATTCATTGAGTACAAAGAGCACCCGTCAAAAACGGTGTATTTATCTCTTGGATTAAAAGGAGATAATTCAGACTTTTTTCGTATTCATAGTCAAGAGGATTTTTATCTTTTCATCAATTCGAATCTGATCGTTAAAAGCAGGCATCTCATGCTCAATATTGATAGCCTGAAAAAAAAATATGATAATTTTCTTGTCGTTGGTTTATATCAAAGCCATGGCATCCATCAACTTACTACACAATTGGTTCGGTACGAATTGATCAGCGAGTATTACAACCCGCTTAGACCCGATAGATCTTTCAAAAATTTTATTTTATTGGCCACTCTTTTGTTGATCATTTTATTCACTGCATTACTTTACAACAATCCGCAGCTCACCTGGGATTATCTTAATGTTATAAAACTGTTTTCGTTTAAGCGTAGAGATGATAGCCAGTTTGTGTTGCGCATCACCTCCAGTGTTAATTTATTGTTTTATTTTTTTTGCAGTTTGCTGGCGTCCCTTGCACTCATTGTAGCGGTACATTTTTCTGAAGACTTGTCAGTTACTTTCCAGTCAAATTTTCACAATGTGAGCGGTTACGCTGGTCAATGGTTTTTGATATCCGGAATTATTGCAGGATTACTAATGCTCAAACTCGCCTTGGCTTTATTGGTGTCGCTGCTTTTTGGATGGAGGGATACGGCCGGATTTCAATTTTTCAATTTTACAAGGGTGCTTGTCGTTTCATTATTAGTGATTGGCGGGATTTGCATTTTCTGCTTTTCTACCGATATCAATGTGAATTATTATTTTTTAGCGAAATGTTTTTGCGCCATGCTTTCAATGGGCGCAATTTTGATGTTTTTCAAATTATTGAATAGAGAATCAGCCACCGTGTTCCATTTATTTTCGTACCTTTGCGCAACGGAAATTTTTCCATTAGTGATTCTGATAAAGGTATTTTTGTTTTAGGCTCGAACCGCTACGTGTTGATATGATTGAAACAGCTACTGACAGGATGCGCAAAGTAAAAAGCGTCTTAGTCACCCAAGAAGCCCCTTCTGATCTTAACTCACCTTATTTGAAACTTGCCGAAAAATTCAATGTCAAAATTGATTTTCGCCCGTTCATTCAAGTGGAGCCTGTTGGTGCGAAGGAGTTCCGTAAGCAAAAAATAGAAATCCTAAATCATACGGCAATTATTTTCACCAGCCGCAACGCGGTTGATCATTTTTTTATTCTCTGCCGTGAATTGAAACTCGAGATGCCCCCCGAGATGAAATATTTCTGCATCTCAGATCAAACATCCAATTATCTTCAGAAATACATCGTCATTCGTAAGCGAAAAATTTTCACCGGACTGAAAGATACGAAGGACTTACTCGAGATTTTGAAGAAGCACAAAAACGAAAAATTCCTTTATCCCTGCTCAGACATTCGTAAAAATGACATTCCTGATTTCTTGAAAGAAAATGGGTTCACTTTTAACGAAGCGATCATCAACCATACAGTAGCTGCGGACTTGAGTGATTTAAAAAATGTTTATTTCGATATCCTTGCGTTCTTCAGCCCGTCAGGAGTTAATTCGCTAATGGTCAACTTTCCTGATTTCAAACAGAATAGCACTCGTCTTGCGGCATTCGGAACCTCTACAGCCAAAGCCGTGAAGGAAAATGGTTTTATCTTAGATATTGAAGCACCGCTCCCCAATGCACCTTCTATGGCTGGCGCTTTGGAGCTTTACATCAAGAAAGCCAACAATATCAAATAATAACTGATTCAGGGTTACGTTTTTAGCACAGAGCTGATTTTATTACACTTTAATTACATCGGGTTTGAAGTGTAATAAGAATTCTCCTATCTTTATCCCTCATTATTTTTTAAACTGATGACAAAGCGGATTTTTTTAATGTGTTTGTTGATCGTGTTTGCAGCGCGACTTTCCGCACAGCAAGATCCACAGTTTACCCAATACATGTTCAACACCCTCTATTACAACCCTGGGTTCTCAGGAGTGGAAGGTGTGACAAAAATTTCTGCTTTACACCGAAGCCAGTGGCTTGGTTATTCTCCAACCTATGGCGGGGGCGGGGCTCCAACTACTCAGTTGATAACATTTTCTACGCCTATCTTCAAATTAAATAGCGGTTTTGGCGCCCTTATCTCACACGATAATTTAGGGCCTTTCAATAATCTGGAGGCACAGGCTTCTTACGCATATCATCTTGGAATCAAGAATAGCAAATTAAGTTTTGGTCTTCGAACAGGTGTCTACTCACAGACCGTTGATTTCAATATGTATCGCACGGTTGATGCAAATGATCCTTTGTTAGGTGACAAGACTGGTTCTCTCACACAAGTACGTCCTGACATGGCTGCAGGTGTTTTTTGGAGAAAGGAAAAATTTTACGTGGGTGCCGGCTTTGACCATTTGCTACGTTCAACTTTTGATTTTGGTCTTACTCAACGAAATGCATTGCAAACGCACACATACATTACGGGCGGTTATATGTATCAGGTAAACTTTGATCTTAAGTTTCAGTTCAGCACACTGATTCAGTCTGACTTAATTAAAACTTCATTCAACCTGACTTCCCTTGCTTATCTTAAAGACACTATGTGGGGCGGCTTATCTTTCCGTCAAGGTGAGTCAATGAGTTTGCTAATGGGCTATACATTCCTCAAAGACAAATCAATGAGGTTAGGATACTCACTCGACTATATTGTCAAAGATCAGGCCGCTAAGCAAGTAACTTCGCATGAGTTCATGCTCATTTATGAACTTCCGGTGGTTGCAGGTGCGGGGAAGAAAGTCGTGCGAACTCCAAGATACAGAAAATCCTAGTCAGAAATCGAACTAGGAAGCAAACAAAGTTTTTTTGGTTTATTTTGAGATTTTAGACAATTTGGTAACCACGTTTTTTTAAAAAGACTTAAAAAAGAATAACTTTCGAGTCTGTTCGTTGATCTGAAATAATAATGACGAGTATGAAGAAAACTAATTTTCATCAAATTCTAATTGGCACGTTGATCGCTGCTGTTGGCGCAAGCACTAGTTCCTGTGGCCTTCTGGGAATTGGTAAGAAAAAAGGCGGAGGAGGTGATGCCCAAGGCGAAGTGGTTGGTCAGTCAACGATAGAAAGACGTCAAGGCTGGGCCCAAATAATTCCTTACGGTATGGTGCCAATTCCGGCAGGAACATTTCACATGGGACAAGCTGACGAAGATCCAGCGTCAACGCAGATCAACTTTAACAAGCAGATTACTATCGGTCCTATGTTCATGGATGAGACCGAAATCACTAATGATGAGTATTTGCAGTTCACTACTTTCTTTCTCGGTGCTGAAGGTGGAGCTCAACTTACCAACTTTCCTCAGGTGGGTCAGCAGGATTTTATGAAAAAATATTATCCTGACACAACTGTATGGATGAAAGACTTTAACCACCACATGGGTGATCCGCTGGTTGATTACTATTGGCAACACCCCGGCTATCAGGAATATCCTGTAGTAGGCGTCAGCTGGGAAGGAGCTAATTTCTTTGGTAAATGGAGAACTGCATTATTGAATGAATGGCGCCAAGTCAATGGAGGGCAACCTCCAATGCCCGCGTTCCGCCTGCCGTCTGAAGCAGAGTGGGAGTATGCAGCCCGCGGTGGACGTGACATGGCAAAGTACCCATGGGGCAATCCTTACATCCGTAACTCGAAAGGTTGTATGCTTGCAAACTTCAAACCTGGCAGAGGCAATTATTTTGATGATGGTTTTGCATATACTTCTCCGGTAGGAATTTATTTCCCGAATGATTACGGTTTAGTAGACATGGCGGGCAATGTTTCCGAATGGTGCCTTGATGATTTTTATCCTGCTTCTGTGCCCACCGTATGGGATCTAAACCCTCAGTTCATTGACAAAGCTGCTTATGATAAGCAGGGAAACTCAATCGAGAAATATAATGCACGTAAGGTTATCCGTGGAGGTTCTTGGAAAGACGTTGCCTTTTTTCTGGAAACAGGAACTCGTACTTATGAATACAAAGATTCAACCCGCGCTTACATCGGCTTCCGTTGCGCAATGACTAACCTTGGCCGATCTTCTGGGGCTGAATTTCAATAATTGAAAACTTAAATTATATTTAGAAAAAAATCCGACTAAACTTAAATCCCAACAAACCATGGCAAAGAAAAAAGGCGGTTTTGGAGCCCTTCTCTACGAAACAATCATGCCAAAGATTTATGGCATTGGTGCATCTGTTGTTATCATTGGTGCCCTCTTTAAGATTCAACACTGGAACGGAGCAAATGAAATGTTGATCATTGGTCTTTCTACTGAGGCAGTTATTTTCTTCTTGAGTGCATTTGAACCGAAGCATCCTGAGACGGATTGGAGTAAAGTTTATCCTGAACTTGCCGAAGACTATGAAGCACCTGCCACACATACAGCTACACGCATTAGCAATAGACCTGGCGCTGGCGAATCTCCTCTCTTGAAAATTGACGAGATGTTGAAAACGGCCAAAGTTGATCAGAACCTTCTCGACAATCTGGGTAAAGGACTTACCAACTTAGCTTCTTCAGCATCACAAATGAATAACCTTTCTAACGCTGCTGTTGCTACTAATGAATATGCAAAAAATGTTCAGGCAGCTTCGGTTTCGCTGAACGAAATGAATAAATCTTATGGTATTGCTATGTCAGCGGTTAAAGCAATGTCGGATGCATCAAAAGACACGAGCGAATACCACAAGCAAGTGCAAACTGTAACCAAAAATCTGGCAGCTCTGAATACAGTATACGAAATGGAATTGAAAGATGCCGATTCACATGCTAAGAATATGAACAAGTTCTACGAGAGCTTGACCGGTGCTATGCAGGGATTGTCTAAAGTCGGTGACAATACTGCAAAATTCACCTCTGAATTGAGCTCACTCACTAGCAACTTGACTGCCCTGAACAAAGTTTACGGTAGCATGTTGACAGCAATGAAAGGCTGATAAGCGAATAAAATTTAGTGTAGATATTTTCACACGATAAACTTATAAATCATGGCAGGCGGTAAGGAAACCCCGAGGCAAAAGATGATAGGCATGATGTATCTCGTGCTCACAGCGCTTTTGGCGTTGAATGTGAGTAGTGCCATCCTCGAAAAATTTGCCATTGTGAACACTACCCTCGAAGACTTGGTCACAGAGGACGGTGAAAAAAACTCAAAAAAACTGGAGGGCATCAAAGGTTCTACCAGTAAGGAAGACAAGGTTTTGGTGGCAAAAGAAAAGGCCGAAAAAGTCAGGACCTTGACTAAGACAATGGTGGATTACCTTTCAGAGGTAAAGAAGAAGATTGCTACCGGCTCTGGTAACAAAGCTTTGGAGGGAGAGGAACTGGTGCAAAATACGGTTAACCCTGAAGAGGTAATGTTGGACAGCAGAAAACCGGAGACAGGATTGGACTATGAGAAGAAAATAAAGGGTTATGTCAAGGATTTGAACGACATCATGCAATTGAGAACCCCCTTTCCTAAACTAAACAAAAAGGCTGAAGACTTTCCGGAGTTCAAGAATGATACACATCAAATCTCTAAGAATTTTCTGGAGTTTTCTTTTGAAGGAACTCCTACTATGGCTGCCGTGGCATTGTTAAGCCAGATGCAAACCGAAGTTTTGGAATATGAATCGGCAGCGCTTGATTCTCTGAATGCCATTGCTGAGGGTGTTGTTACTAAATTCGATCAGTTGGTTCCAATGGTTCAGGCAGAATCAAACACCCTTGTAGCTGGGCAAACTTATGAAGGAAATTTATTTCTAGCTGGAGCATCTTCAGGACTTACTCCACAAATGTTCAAAGATGGAAAGCCCGTACAAATTGAAGAAGTCGATGTAGGTCTTGGCCCAGCCAACAAAATAAAGATGGGTAAAGTAAAATTTCCTGTCGGAGCATCAAACTATGATGAAAAGGGTGTGGCCAAAATGTCTTATAAAGTCAAAATCAATTTGCCCAATAAGGCGCCTATAGAAAAAACAATTGAATACAAAGTGTTGAGACCCGTTCCAATTTTTGGTTCGGCAGCAGCTGCTACCCTGTATCGTGATTGCGGTACCGAAATTAATGTCTCAATCCCTGGACTGACGGATTTATCTGGATTGGATTTAAGCGTCCCAGCTGATCAAGGAAAAGCTTTTAGACTTGCTCCTGGTAAGTTTGCCATTCTTCCAACTCGTGCACAGTGCAATGTTAATGTATTGCTAAATGGTCAAGGTATAAGTGTGCAGAGATTTGAAACGCAGGATTCGCCCATGCCAATTGCCAAAGTTTTGGTTGGTACTAGCGCTATCGATATTGCCAAAGGTGTACCTGCTGGTACTGCCAGTATTCGAGTCGAGCCTGAAATTCTTGACCAGATTTTTGCGAAGAACAATAATAAAGACAACAAGTATTATATCGCAGGCTTGGTGTTCCAGATTAATGGTGGTTCTCCAATAGCAATAAAATCTGGTACCATTCCGTTAGCTCAATATAACCTGAGGAAGGGTGACAACATTGCAGTATCTCAGGTTCAAGTTATGCGTCCTTCTTATGATGGAGCTACAAAAACAGTGAATGGTTCGAAAATGAGTGTTAGTTGCAGGATTAACTAAAGGAAAGAGCGATGAAAATAACCCTATTTTTTTGTCTGTGGATAATTGGTCTTGGAAGCTTGTTTGCCCAAGATACAATCTCTAACCCTAACTCAATCGAGAAGATACCATACTATGAACAGCTATGGCGATTTAGGGTAAACAGGGTTATTGATTTGAACGAAAAGCAGAATGCTGGATTTAACTCAAGAAAATCTTCGATTGCAAATTTAATCATTGATCTTTTGGGCGAAGGCAAACTTCACACCTACGGAGATACGAAGGGGGACCCTGCAGATTTCAAAGATAACCTGGCTGATACCATCGCCTTGAACCTTGGAGCGAATATTGACCGTTCTCAGACGCAAGGTAACTGGGACGGAAATAGGAGTTACCAAGCGGGGGAGCAAGTGATTTTCGCAAATGAGAAGGGAAAAATGACTGTTTACAGAACAAGAAATGAGGTTCTTGCACCTGTAACTGGTAAAAAAGGTGAAAAACCGACTCCAAATCAAAATCCATTGCAGAACACAACAAATTGGGAGGAGATTGGCCAATTGAATAATGAACTAAGCCCTCAAAATATTGTTGGCTTGGAGTTAATTGAGGATGTCATTTTTGATAGGAGAAGGTCGAGGCTTTATTATGATATACTTGCTTTTGGTATTGTTTTAGAGGATCCTCAGAATCTTGAAAAATTGAGTTATCGATTTTACATTTCTTACAAAGAATTGATGAAAGAGATCAGTCGATTGGCTCATAGCAAAGATCTAAATGAGAGACAACGGGTAATGTGGCAGAACCGGTACAATCCTTCTGAAGGAAAGACATTCGCGGATGCATTTAAGCTGCGCTTGTTTCATGGGGTTATTAGAAAAGTTGAAAACCCGGATGACTATACAATCCAAAAAATGTATGAAGCCAATGGCCGCTCATATTCCGAATCCGTCTTTGCAAGGTGGGAGGAAGAGATGATACTTATGGAGAAGGAGCACAACCTTTGGGAATATTGATTACGTATAAGAAGACTATCGAAAGGCTCCAGTGGAGCCTTTTTTATTTGACTGCTAACTATGATTATTCGAACAGGAGTTAAAGAAGACTTGCCTCGCGTTCTTGAGCTGATCAAAGAACTCGCCCAATACGAGAAGGCACTGGATCAGGTCACAAATACAGTCGAACAAATGACAGTAGATGGCTTTGGGCAACATCCAGTGTACGGTTTTTTTGTGGCTGAAAGAGAAAAAGCAATTGTTGGACTTTCCTTGTATTATTTCAGGTATTCGACATGGAAGGGCAAGCGCCTTTATCTGGAGGATATTATCGTTACAGAAAAGGAACGTGGAGCAGGTTGGGGGAGAATGCTTTTTGAAAGGACAATGCAATTCTCAATTGATGAGAATTGTACAGGTATGATGTGGCAGGTCCTGAATTGGAATGAGCCCGCAATTAACTTTTATAAAAAATACCTAGCTAAAATGGACGGGGAGTGGCTCAATTGCCACCTTGAAAGAGATCAAATCAGCGATATTCTGACAAAAAAATAATTTACTCGTCATCCCAATGTCGTTTCTATGTTAAGCGAGGCAATTCTAAGTTCCATATTCAAGATTCAAGATTCAAAATTCAAAATTAGCTTAGTTCAGCAATGTTGAATCTCGAATTTTAAATCTTGAATCAATGTCGCTAACTGGTATCCTGAACTTGCAAGCCCTTAACTAACGACATTGCTCGTCATCCTTTTTATTCTGATTTTGGAATCAGGATTCCTGTAGCAGGGTATTAAATACTACGTGCTTCTCTTTATAACGACTGCGTAGCTCTTCAAGTAAGACTTTTCCATCGTTATTCAGGTATTGAACGATTTTTTCAATGGCATCTGAAAAATATTGAAAGCTGTAAGAGACAGAATTTTCGTCTTCATGAGTCAGCACTTTGTAGATACGATGCTCTAAAAATGCACCTGACTCCATAGCCTTGGGCAGATAGTAATCTTTCATCCACTGGAGCCACTCCATTTCTATTTCTTTATCCACACCTATTGTCACATTGTATAGAAATATCATGACTGTTGATTTACATATTCTTGTAAATAAGAGAAATGCTTTGTCAGTTGTCCATCGCGGGCAATAGTCGCTCTGTCAACAACACCCTCACTATCATCGATAAGTAATGGTTTCAAAATGCGATCAATTAAATCACGTCCAAACTCTTCTGATGCACTTCTGGGAAGTTCGCATGGAAGATTGTCAACTGCCATTACGGTAATTAATTTTTCATCACTTAATGGGGCTTGCGTTGAATCAGAGATGGGATCGTAATCGTATAAGGGATCGGTAATTGAACTAGGTTTTTTTGTAGTAGGTACTGAGCCATCAATGTCGCAGGTGATGTCGGCAACTATTTTGATTTTGAAATCAGGTTGAAGTATGTCCTCGCGACTGAAAAGTTTGGGGGCTTTAGGATTCCAGTAAGCACCCGCCATTAGTATGTCGGCTACTTTTGTGAATTTAACAAAATCGGAGTTGTACAACTCTGGATGTTGGTGAAACTCTTCCCGATTGAAGTGGCCTCCCTCTTTTCGAGTGTGATAGTCCGCGCTGCTTAACTGTACATACACAGGAACTTCAAACTTTTGATTTAAAAATTCAGTCGAGTTTACTTTTTTGATTCCGGCTGTATCGAGCGTTTCCATTGCGCCCTTGGCTACACGACCTGCACCGGTTAATACAATTTTGATTGCCGGCAGTTTTACTTTTCTCAGCTCTAATTTCAAGTCATTGATATCGAAACATTCAAATGCTCTTCGCAAAGAAAATATTTTGTATCGATTCCCGTAGACCCAAAGTCCGTTATAAGCACCTACAATTCCGGCAAAACGGCCAAAAGCTACAAGCCGGTTTCCTTGAGTATCTTTCAACGCTTCGTAATCGATCAAACGGATTTTTTTCTTCAATGCTTCTTGAAGCAACCCACGGTTGTATGGTTGTTTTTTCATTGTATGAGAGAAGAAAAGATATGTTTTCCCAGCGATCAGATTTTTAATGGGGACTTCTTTGATTCCCATAAGAATATCACAATCGCGAGCATCACCAATTGTAATTCCTAATTCTTTGTACTCTGATTCTTTGTAGGCGCGCACTTCACTTGGTTCGCAAGTGATTTTAACTTGTGGGAAGCGTTGTTCAATTTCTTCAGTTTGCAAGGGAGTAAAGGCCACGCGCTTATCAGGAGGGGTTTTGCCTTCTCGAATCAAACCAATTTTAATAGACTGCATTTGGGTACTGAAAATAATTTAGCCTTCGAACAAACTTCCAAGAAGCGAACTTGATTCTTTTCGACTGTTGCTTCCGTAAGGTGACAAGGCCTGCACAAGCTTTCTGATTGGCATTGATTGTAACCACACTCTCCCTGTGCCGCGAAGGGTGGCAAGAAAAATTCCTTCTCCACCAAAGATCATTGACTTCAAACTTCCTGTGGTTTCAACATCAAAGTCGACTTGAGATTCAAAAGCAACTACACAACCGGTATCAACTCGTAAAGTTTCATTATTGAGTGTGCGTTCGATCACGGTACCTCCTGCGTGAATAAATGCTTTACCATCGCCTTGAAGTTTTTCTAAAATAAATCCTTCGCCTCCGACCAGACCCGCACCGATTTTCCGATTGAAGAAAATAGAAAGCTTAGTGCCGTATGCAGCGCACAGAAATCCATCTTTCTGAACGATCAGTTCATTCCCGGGGCTTTGAGAAAGATCTACCGGGATGACCGTGCCGGGATATGGAGCGGAGAATCCCACCTTTGCTTTTTTGTTTCCACGATTAGTGAAATGGGTCATGAACAATGACTCACCTGTAAGCAAGCGGCTGCCTGCTGAAAGTAATTTATCGAACAATCCTTGACTGGGATTTGACCCATCACCCATTTTAGTTTCGAATAAAATTCCGTCTTCCATGAAAAGCATCGCACCAGCTTCAGCAATGACCGTTTCCATTGGGTCGAGTTCTACCTCTACAATTTGAATGCTTTCTCCCTTGATCTGATAGTCGATTACATGAGATGTTGCCATAGTTTATTTTTTCTTTTTTGGTTTTTTCAATTCCGGATAGTCGTCCCGTTCGGCTAATTTTTTGTCGTCTACATTTTCGTCAAGGAATTTGTTGAGTTTTTCGATTGGCAAATTCGATTTCAATTCGCCAAACGAGTCAATCGACACTTCAAAACCCCTAAGCTCTTGATGAACCCGCGGCTTGCCTTGTTTTTTGGATTTGCTCTCTTTGCCTTTCGCCATAACTTTAGTTTTTACGAAACTTTGACCTTGAAGTTTTCCAGGGCATATGAAATACGACTTACGGATTCATCTTTTCCAATGATCTCCATCGTCATCATTAAATCCGGACCTGATGCTCCCCCCGTCAGCGCGACCCGCAGCATCTGCATAATCTTTCCTGAGGCGATTTCTGTCAGTATCGAAGTTTTTTCCAATAATGATTTTGCATTTTCAGCATCAATGATCGATTTACCCTTTAATTCTTCTTTATAGGCTGTCAAAAATTTAACAGTATCATCATTCCATTTCTTTGCAATTAGCTGCTCGTCAAACTGAGTTGGGGCAACGAAGAAAAATTTTCCATATTCCCAGAAATCCCTAGGAAATGTTACACGCTCTTTCATTGCTATACAAATCTTTATTGCCTTTTCATCCGGGCATTCGATTTTTTCTTTCTTCAATGAATCAAAAAGATACTGCGCAAGTTGTTCATCAGTTTTAGCACGAAGGTATTGCTGGTTGAACCATTGTGCTTTGTGAATATCAAATTTGGCTCCTGCTTTTCCGATACGCTCGAGGGTGAAAGCATCAATCATTTCTTTCATCGAAAAAATTTCTTGTTCAGTGCCCGGGTTCCACCCGAGGAAAGCAAGAAAGTTTAGTAATGCTTCAGGCAAATATCCGTTTTCGCGAAAGCCTTTTGAAAATTCTTTTGTTTTGGGGTCAGTCCAATTCAGAGGGAAAATCGGGAATCCTGCTTTGTCAGCATCTCGTTTGCTAAGTTTACCGTTTCCATCCGCTTTGAGAAGCAACGGCAAATGGGCGAACTGTGGCATCTCTTTTTCCCATCCAAAAAATCGATAAAGCAGCACATGTAGAGGAGCACTTGGCAACCATTCTTCACCACGGATGACGTGCGAGATTTTCATCAGGTAGTCATCAACTACATTCGCCAGATGATACGTTGGCATCCCATCCGATTTCATCAAAACTTTGTCATCGACTTGAGACGAGTTTACACGCACTTCACCACGAATCAAATCATTAAGTTTTATTTCCAGATTGGCAGGAACATTCAACCGAATAACAAAATGTTCTCCCGATTCAAGCTTTTGCTTCACTTCACTTTCTTGAAGGGTGAGCGAATTTTTCATTTGCATTCGAGTGACGCTGCTGTACTGCTGATCAGATGAGCCTTGCGCTTTCAAGCGTTCTCGCATAGATTCCAGTTCTTGTTCCGTGTCAAAGGCATAATATGCCTTCCCCTCATCCAATAGTTGCTGGGCGTATTTTTGATAGATCCCTTTGCGGTCACTTTGACGGTAAGGTGCATACGGCCCGCCCTTACTCACACCCTCGTCAATTTCAATTCCTGCCCATGCCAATGACTCGATGATGTATTCTTCAGCGCCAGGCACGAATCGATTTTGATCGGTATCCTCAATGCGCAAAAGCATTTTTCCGTTGTACTTTCTGGCCAATAAAAAATTATAAAGGGCAGTGCGAACGCCACCGATATGCAGGGCACCTGTAGGACTTGGAGCAAAACGTACTCTAACCTCTTTCATCATTTTGAATGAGGTCAAAGTTAAACCACGATTACTCAATTAGAAAAGATTTTCTGCTGATAACTGAATTTTTATCTCTGGCCAAATGAAAGATAACCTGATTTTTGTGATAGATTAACACTCATTGAGATCACCAGTTTCGTTTAACCTAAATGGGCTGCTTTTCAGCTGCTTCACTTCACGGCAATGCAAGAAATTTCTACGTTTACATCTTTGGGCAAACGGCTTACCTCAACCGTCTCGCGGGCGGGCGGCTGGTCTTTAAAATATGAGCCATAAACTTCGTTGACTTTGGGGAAGTTATTCATGTCCTTAAGAAAAATAGTGCTCTTGACAACATTAGAAAAATCCATACCTCCAGCTTTTAGAATCTCAGATAAATTCTTCATCACTTGATGTGATTCCTCCGTGATATTTCCAGTAATCAAATCACCTGAAGGCTTTTGAATTGCTACTTGACCTGAAATGAAAAGTATGTTGCCGGCCTTGATGGCCTGGCTATAAGGTCCGATGGGTTCGGGTGCATTTGCTGAATAAACAACTTCTTTTGCCATAATCTTTTTTACTTTTGGCCAAATATCAGAAATCTTTTTTGTTTGAATATGGAAATATTGGTGATCGGAAGTGAATCGAATTTGAAAGAATGTCGGGAGAAATTTGGGGAAGGCCACAATTATCATTTTGCCACAAGTCATTCACAAGCCGAGAAATATTTTAAAGCAGAAACGGTCGCTTTTGATTTTGAACCGAATGATATTTCCATCTACAATAAAAAGGACCTCATTGTTTTTTTGAGCTCAACGAAAACGACTCTTGCCGGGCTAACGGCTGGTAGACAAATTCAAACTTCATTGTTCGGTTTCTGCGGAATGCCTTCTTTTTTGAATCGGGAGATCCTGGAATTAACCTTTCTTAAGAAAGAATCTCAGACACAACTTGAAAATATTTGCGCTCAACTAAACACAAAATATAAAATCGTTGAAGACCGTGTGGGGATGGTCACGCCCAGGATCATTTGCATGATCATCAATGAGGCTTACTTTTCTATTGAAGCGAATGTTGCATCAAGAGCAGACATAGACCTGGCGATGAAACTAGGAACGAATTATCCTTTTGGACCATTTGAATGGTGTGAGAAAATCGGAGTCAAAATTGTTTACGAGCTACTGAATGCCGTTTATAACAACACGAAGGACGAGCGATATAAAATCTGTGAGTTGCTCAAAAAGGAGGCACAAGCTTAAGCTACCTTCATTGCCACAAGCCCTTTTGATTTATGAAATTTCACTTCGAATTGACGGAGCATAAAATTGTTCATCCGGTTCTCAGCCAAATCTGCATGACGGTTCTCAGGAAGGAAAACAGTGAGATCTAAAACGGCCTGAACAAATAATTCTTGTCTGCAAAACTCATTGATCCACTGGTTAAAAGTTCTGATCCATTCTTCCCTGTATTTTACCAAATGCTCGCGGCCATCCCATACAAACTCTAATTGGTTGTCGCTGTGCTTAAACCGATAAACACCGGCCATATTTTGATAAAAATTATATAGTGGCTTGAGGTTTTGGCCGTGGTAATTTTTGATTTTTGAACTGAACCCATCCTGCAACCCAAGTGGATTGGATCGTTGTTCAAACTCCGATTTTACTTGTTCGATTAATTGTGAGAGTAGAGTATCCTGAAGCGAAAGTTGCGCTTCTTCGAGAAGGTAGTTTTTATCCAGTGGAAAGAACTTGCGAATCAACGTGAATAAAAGTTTCGCAAAGGTAAGTATATTTTAGAATTGGGATTTAAATTTATGAATTGTGTTTCTGCCCTTAAATCTCAACTCCTAAATCGCAAATCTAAAATCACTTCAAAAGCTCCCTCGAGATTACCATCTTTTGTATCTCAGTGGTGCCTTCGTATATCTGGGTGATCTTGGCATCGCGCATGAGTCGCTCTACATGAAATTCTTTTACATATCCATAGCCTCCGTGAATCTGGACAGCTTCGGTGGTCACATCTTGCGCAATTTGTGAAGCATAAAGCTTTGCCATAGCCGCTGCTTTAACGAAATCTCTTTTCTGGTCTTTGAGAAAAGCAGCTTGCCATATGAGTAAGCGCGCAGCATTAATCTTTGTGGCCATGTCAGCTAGCTTAAATTGAATGGCCTGGTGTTCGCTCAAATGCTTGCCGAATGCTTTTCTCTCTTTAGCATACTTCACTGCAAGTTCATACGCACCGGCAGCGATCCCTAAAGCCTGAGAAGCAATACCGATGCGTCCGCCATTGAGTGTAGTCATCGCGAAAGTAAAACCAAATCCATCATCGCCAATACGGTTTGCCTTTGGTACTTTCACATCCGTGAACATCAATGAATGCGTATCGCTTCCACGAATGCCCATCTTGTCTTCTTTCTTTCCAACTATAAAGCCGGGCATTCCCCGTTCAACGATCAATGCATTAATTCCTTTATGTCTTTTCTCGGGGTGAGTTTGGGCAATCACTACATAAACACTGGCGCTCTTGCCGTTGGTGATCCAGTTCTTTGTGCCGTTCAGTAAATAATGATCGCCCTTGTCCTCAGCAATGGTGCGTTGCGATGTGGCATCACTTCCTGCTTCTGGTTCTGATAAACAAAAAGCACCGATGTATTCTGCCGTAGTGAGTTTCTTTAAATACTTTTCCTTCTGTTCTTCTGTTCCAAATCTTTCCAATCCCCAGCATACCAGGGAATTGTTTACGGACATACAAACGGAAGCTGATGCATCAATCTTCGAAATTTCTTCCATCGCGAGCACGTAAGAGATCGTGTCCATTCCTCCTCCGTTGTATTTCGGATCTGTCATCATACCCATGAAGCCGAGCTCGCCCATCTTTTTGATTTGTTCAGCAGGAAATTTCTGTTCGGTATCGCGATCAATTACGCCAGGAAGTAATTCAGTTTGTGCAAAATCGCGTGCGGCTTTTTGTACTGTTAAATGCTCTTCCGTCAATTCAAAATTCATAGGGCTGAGATAGGTTTCTAATTGGCAGCAATTATACGCAGAAAAGATTTTTCATTTTACGACAGCCGTGGTTTTATTGATGTTGAAATAACGAAAGTTAGTTTGTTATGCATACAGAGCATTTTTTTGAGGGTATTGGGTGGAAAAATAAAAGCCGCCCCGGATTTCGGGACGGCCAGTCAGTTATTGAAGTCTTTTAATTAATCGCGACCGCCCATGTATCTCATCACGTAATAAGCCAACATAGTAATCGCACCGATGGCGGCAACTACATAGGTCATTGCAGCCCATTTCAAAGCATCCTTGGCCATATCATACTCGCCAGGGGTTACAATGTTTCTCGATTTTACCCATGCCAAGGCTCTATTGCTGGCGTCAAATTCTACTGGAAGAGTCACCAATGCAAAAAGAGAGAAAACTCCGTAGCAAGCGATCATTATTAAGATTACCATATTCCAAGGCAAGAAGCTATGGAAGATGAAACCGCCAAAAAGCGATGCCATAAAAATAAAATTCATCACTTGAGAAGTAATGTTTTGCACAGGCACCATTGCGGAGCGGAACTGCAACATACTGTATGCTTGTGCGTGTTGCACTGCGTGACCACATTCGTGTGATGCAACAGCGGTAGCGGCTGCGTTACGACCGTAAAAAACTTCCTGACTAAGATTTACTGTCTTTGAAGTTGGATCGTAATGATCGTTGAGCTGGCCTTCAACGCAAGTCACTTGCACATCTCGAATGTTATTGTCGGCAAGCATGAGTCGAGCGACTTCAGCGCCTGTCAAATCTTTTGTTAAATGAGTTTCAGAATACTGTTTGAATTTGCTCTTCAATCTTGAACTCACCATCCACCCGATGAGCATGAAAACTAAACCGATTGCTATTGCTGCCATACTTTTTGTTTGTTTATGTTCTTTTGATTTTTTCTACAATTCGAGTGGTGGAGTAACCAGGTACTAAATCAATGGTTTTTACTTCACCGCTATTCTTTTTAACAACATCTGCGCCAACGATATTTTCTGCCAAATAGTCACTGCCCTTTACAAGAATATTGGGCTCAAGTTCTGAAATCAAATTTAGAGGAGTGTCTTCATCAAAGAAAACCACCAAATCCACAAACTGCAGTGAAGCCATGACGCGTGCCCTCGAATTTTGGTCTTGCAGAGGCCGCTCAGGCCCTTTAAAACGGCTCACAGAGCTGTCGGTATTCAAACCTACTACCAATCGGTCGCCAAGGCTTCGTGCCTTCTCGAGGTAATCTACGTGGCCTAAATGCAATAAGTCAAAGCAGCCATTGGTGAATACCACTTTTTGACCTGCTTTCTTCCACGATTTTACTTGTGAAGACGCTTCGGCAAGTGATTTTATTTTATCAGGAGTCATTTGGGTGCGAAGTTAAACGTTAATCGTTATAAGTTAATCGTGCTAAATTGGGCGGTGTTATTAGTTAAACTCAATTGAAGCTGAATCAAGCCCATCTAACATCGGTTACTATTAACTTATAACGATTAACGAATTGAACAAAACTGAAACCACCCGAGTCATTAAATCTGTTGCGACTGAACTGGGATTCAGTTTTTGTGGAATTTCAAAAGCTGAATTTTTAGAAGAAGAAGCTCCCCGATTTGAGCAGTGGCTACAGCGAGGATATGCAGGAACGATGCATTATCTCGAAGAAAATTTTGATAAACGACTAGATCCAAGGCTCCTCGTTCCTGAAGCGAAATCTGTGGTTAGCCTGATGTATAATTATTTCCCGAGAAAAGATTTAGCTAAGACGGAGCAATTCAAAATTGCCAAATACGCTTATGGCGAGGACTATCATTTCGTAGTGAAGGACAAACTGAAAATCTTTTTGCAACGAATTCAGGAAAAAATTGGTGAAGTAAATGGCCGAGCTTTTGTTGACTCCGCTCCTGTACACGAAAGAGCCTGGGCACAAAAATCAGGTATCGGGTGGATTGGGAAAAATTCGCTCCTGCTCAATAGAAGTGCCGGAAGTTTTTTCTTTCTCGCAGAGCTGATCATCGATCTGGAGTTGGACTATGATGGCCCGATCAAAGATTATTGTGGTACATGCACGGCTTGCATGGATGCCTGCCCCACCGATGCAATCCCAGAACCTTATTTGGTAGATGGAAGCAAATGCATTTCTTATTTCACTATTGAATTGAAGGAAGAAATGCCAGCCGAACAAAAAGGAAAATTTGAAAACTGGATTTTTGGCTGTGATATCTGCCAGGATGTGTGCCCGTGGAATCGCTTTTCGAAACCTCACAACGAGCCGAGGTTTAATCCTCATCCTGATTTAGAAAAGATTAAAACAGAAGATTGGAAAGAAATTACAGAAGAAGTCTTTCAAAAACTGTTTAGAAAATCGGCCGTGAAACGAACCAAGTTTTCTGGGTTGAAAAGAAATATTCAGTTTGTTACCAAATAAAAAATCCCACCAATTGACGGGATTTAGTTCTAATTGTTTTCAAATTTTAAGCTACTACAAAACAGCGATTCAAAATCGCTCCGTATTGAAGCCCGTAGTTGGTGTAGCACCAATTTTTGAGCTCCTCCAGTTCTTCGGCAATCAACACTTTGATCGCCTTTCGCAACTCTTTTTCGAAGAGTCGCGCGTCAAAACTCACTCTAGAGAGAATTTTTTTGACATAACTAAGCATCTTCATTTTTAAATATTTTTTTAGGATTGCAACCGCCTGTCGCAATTGAACGATGAAGATAGCAAAACAGTTTAACAACAAAAAAGAAGAATCTTATTTTTGTACCCGAAACTAATCGCGCAACGAGTTGCATTGAAAATTATGGTAAAAAGGATATATTTTTGGTTAGCAGCGTTTTCAATTTTTCATTTTGGGAAAGCCCAGAATATTCAAATCGCGCTTGGACCCGATGAAATCGGTCAAAATCAGGCGTGGACAATTACGGTCACTGTAAATAACGACCGATTAAAAAGCTATGAGAATTTTCCCGACATCGAAGGCTTTCAAAAACGCGGAACATCTTCTTCTTCACAAACTAATATCATCAACGGACAAATCAGTTCATCGCAAAGTATTATTCAAACATATGTGCCCATAAGACAGGGAACGGTAAATGTTCCATCGTTTAAAATGAAAGTGAATGATCAGGTTTTGTCGGTGAATGGAAAAAAAGTAAAAGTGGGTGCGCCTGTTCAAATTCAGCAAAATGATCCTTTGCGCAGCTTTTTTGATCGTGACCCCATGAGCGATTTCTTCGGGCGCAATGAAGCAACAGAGTTTCTAGACATCAAGGAAGACGCATTGCTCGCCTTCACTACCAACAAAGATGAAGTCTATGTTGGTGAAGGATTCACCGCAACCCTATCATTTTTGATTGCTGATAATAATCGTGCTCCCATGCAATTCCATGATCTTGGACGACAGCTCTCTGAAATTCTAAAGAAATTGCGACCGGGTAACTGCTGGGAAGAAAATTTCAACATCGAAAATATTGAGGGGGAGCCGATCCGAATAGGAAATAAGAATTACACCCAATATAGAATTTATCAGGCCACGTATTTCCCGCTCAACAATCAGGTGGTGAATTTCCCCAGTGCGGGGTTGGAAATGATCAAATTCAAAGTGGCAAAAAACCCGTCTTTCTTCGGGCAAAATAGAAAAGAAGATTTCAAAACTTTTTATTCAAAACCAAAAACGGTTAGGGTAAAAGAGTTGCCACCCCACCCCCTCCGAGACGCTGTGGCAGTTGGAAATTATAAGCTGGATGAGCGCCTCCAGCGTGCGCAATTGCAAACAGGGCAAAGCGTTTCGTACGATTTCAACGTGTATGGCGAAGGAAATATTTCTTCAATTGCAAAACCGGCACTAACCAACACGGGCGCTTTTGATTTTTATGAACCTAATGTGAAGCAAAGCATCACCCGCGAAGGTGGCCACGTTACCGGTACAAAAGCCTTCAGTTATTTTATGATTCCCAAAGAACCAGGAACCTATAAGTTGGGGGACTATTTTCAATGGATATTTTTTAATCCTCACACCAAAAAATACGATACGCTAAAATCACAACAAGTGGTGAGCGTAACAGGTGAAAGTTTTAAGAATCAATCGATTGGTAGTAACGATTTGGGTTCATTTTATGACCGGATAGACTCGGCCGACAATTCACTTAAATCATTTTCGAATAATAGTTGGATGAAGTGGGTCATCAACATTTTTATTGTTGTTTTGCTTGGCGCAACAGTCTATGTTATCCTGAAAAAATAAATGGTTTGGGCATGATTGATTCAGCCGTTATCTTCACACCCCATGGGCAACAGTTTCGGGAAACTTTTTAGTATAACAACATTTGGTGAGTCGCATGGAGCGGCCATCGGGGTAATCATTGATGGGTGCCCTGCCGGATTGGAGATTGATGAAACATTTATTCAATCCGAGCTCGACCGAAGAAAACCCGGTCAATCAAAAATTACTACGCAACGAAAAGAAGATGATAAATTCAAGATTCTGTCTGGAGTCTTTGAAGGTAAATCGACCGGAGCGCCAATTGCAATTGAGATTGAGAATACCGATCAGCGAAGCAAAGACTACAGTCATATTGCAGAAAGTTTTCGCCCATCACATGCTGATTATACTTATGAAGTGAAATATGGTGTGCGTGACTATCGCGGTGGGGGGAGGAGTTCCGCACGAGAAACCGCTGCTCGTGTTGCTGCAGGTGCGATTGCTAAATTGTTTTTGATAAGATCGGGGATAACAATCAATGCTTTTGTATCTCAAGTAGGAGAGATCAAAGCACCTCATTACACTTCGCTTGATTTAAATAAAACTGAAGACAATATTGTTCGATGCCCCGATGTGGCCACTGCGGAAAAGATGATTGCTTTGATTGACGAAGTCCGTTTGCAGCGTGACACAATAGGGGGAATAGTTACGGGCGTGATCAAAAATTCGCTTGTTGGTCTGGGTGAACCAGTGTTTGATAAATTGCATGCTGCCTTGGGCCATGCGATGCTCGGCATTAACGCGGTGAAAGGATTTGAATACGGAAGCGGATTTGAAGGAACTAGACTTCGAGGCTCGCAGCACAATGATGAATTTTACAATGATGGAGAAAGAATTCGAACGCGCACCAATCATTCTGGGGGAATCCAAGGGGGCATCAGCAATGGCGAAGATATTTATTTCAATGTGGCGTTTAAGCCTGTGGCTACAATCATGCAAGACCAACAAAGCGTGGACAAAGAAGGAAAGGAAGTGACCGTTTCAGGTAAAGGCAGACATGATCCGTGTGTAGTTCCTCGCGCTGTGCCCATTGTCGAGGCCATGGCTGCTTTGGTGATGGCGGATTTTTTATTGATGGCGAAAGCTTCGAAGATTTAATTCAGATATGGTAAACCCATTCTTTGTATTGCCCATCAAGGGCGTTGAAGTCACTGCGTTTTTGAAAATGGGTTGAAAGAATTTCAACGTCAATGATTTTATCCAGTAACAAGTTGCGATATCCTTCCTTTGCACCTGCTTTAGTAAACCCAAGTGCTTGCCAGCAGACCAGTACGATTTGATTTTTTGAAGTGCGAGCTATTCCATAAGGGTAAATAGTTCGAGGAAGAGGCTCACCTTCCATGGTAATTCTACACGCCCGGTTCTTTTCTGAGGCTTGCCAAAACTGTTGTGTAAGCTCTTCAAGTATCACGTCAATTGGCGATCACGATCCGAAATGTCTTTGTTGTTTTACTTCCGGCAAACCGGATAAGATAGAGGCCGTGAGCAAATGAAGATGTATTGATTACTAATTGGCCCAGGCCTGCTTGCACGGTGTCAAGGTCTTGCTCAAAAACAATTTCTCCATTTGAGTGAAAAATTGTTATGTGCACATTCTCTTGGGTCGATCCCACCCACTCCATGGTGACTTGCCCCGATGTGGATGGATTTGGATAAGGCGTCATTACAACATCATCGGTTGACAGAGAAACACATTGCTTATTGTTTGTTGCGTTGACGTCATCAGCAACATCTATCTCTGCACAAATGTATTGTAAGGAACGAGGAACGATCTGCAACCCTAAAGTTTTAACGATAGACTTGCCCGGCCGCACCAACCCGGAAATCTTTTCTTTAACGGATGCATCGCCACCAAAATCGATCAGTACTTCCGGATCAACCAAAGGAATATTTCCGGAATTCAAAACGGTAACCACTGCCTTTGATGAATTGGTACTTGGGTCATTCGTCAGGGAAAAATTATTCATCACGATATCAATACGAGGAATCACCACATCGATCTCAGTACTCAGCGTATCACTACAACCTAAACTGTTTTTTGCGGTGAGCAGCACTTTATATTTTCCCAGTTCGGTGTAAACAAATTCGGGAGATGTATTTGTGCTCATAGTCTGATTGGTATCATCAAATTGCCACAAATAAGTTTCAGCAGTTGACGTGTTATTGAACTTAACATCAAGAGGAGCGCCCCCCCCAAATATTGAAGGGGTGAAATTTGCTAAAGGGCCCGTGCTGATTGAAATATTCTTTGAAACGGAATAAACGCAACCTGACTGCCTCATTGTGTTCATGGTAACCATATAGCTACCTTCAGATGTGAACTGATAATTCGTAGGTGAGCCAACTCCGCTACCCTGGCCAAAATCCCAATTCCATGCTACTGCCTGATCTGCTCCACCCGAATTGATTTCCTGAAACACAGAGGGATGCCTCGTGCAAGGAGCGAAAACGTTAAAATCCACAACGGGCATGATGGGTACGGTTATATTTTTGGTGATTTGATTTAAGCAGCCGTTGCTACCGGTAACCGTAAGAGTGACTGGAAAATTTCCCGATGACTTGAAGATGTGATTTGCTGCTGGCCCTGATAAAATATTACTTTGAATGTTCCATTGATAAGATGTTATGCTACCGGTTGAGGCATCTGCGAATTTTGTGTTTTGGTTTACGCAGGAAGTTGAATTTGTAAACGCAGCCTGCGGAGATCCAGAAATTGAGACAGATTTTTGAATAGATTGAGTGCAGCCGAAATTGGAAGTAGCCTGTAGTGATACGTTATAGTTGCCCGCAAGGGCATAGGTGTAAATTGGGTTTTTCAAAGCAGATGTTCCATTAGCTGAATCTCCGAAATTCCACGTCCATGAAGCGATGTTACTGTCAACAAGAGTGGGTGTAAGGTTATCAAACTGGGAAGGAGTTCTTTCACAAGATAATGGCGGTGTTTCAATGGCAAAATCAGGCTGGGGTACAGAGTAGATTGAAATATTTTTTGAAGAAGAATTTTCACAGCCTGCAGCATTTGTTGCGCTTAATTTGACAGGGTATGTGCCGGTCGATGAATAATTGTTTGGAGGGCTGTTTTGTGAGGAGGAATTGCCATCGCCAAAAGTCCACGAGAAACTTGTGACGGGATCAGTTGTTGTGTTTGTAAAAGAAACAGGAAATCCTTGGCAACCTGTGGCAGGTGAATTAAAACTAATTAAAGGCCCATCCACTAATGTGGTAATACTTTGCGATGATTGAGAAGAGCAGCCTGGTATTGATGCAGTAAGCAAAACTGTTTGCGCTGATGATGAAGTAAACAGGTAATTCAAATCCTGCGTGGTAGCCACATTCGATCCATTTACGCTCCATTGCCACGTAGGGTTAGAGCCAATGTCGTACGTAGAGGCGTTTGTGTATAAATAGTTTTCGTTGGTGCAGAAGGGAGACGCTGCAGGTAATGTAAAATTGGCTTGGGGAGGGGTAAATATTGAAATTGTATCGTTGGCGAGATTACTGCAACCGTTGCTGACCATTGCAGTAAATTTTACAGAAAATTTTCCGAGAGAAGAAAATTGAAAGGAAGATGAATTGCTCGCTCCGCTGTTTCCTCCACCAAAATCCCAAAAGCCGTTGGATAAAACTGAACCATCTGAGGAAGATACACTAAAATGATTTGTTTGGCCCAAGCAATTATTGTCATTAGTGAATTTGAAATCAGGCACTATCGAGCTACTGACTGTTACGGGTGATCCACTAATTGTATTTCCGCCTGATGCGTTATAAGCTATCAAATCAATTTGATAGCTTCCTTGGCTATTAAATAGAATTGAGATTGGATTTTGTACTGTCAAGGTATTGAAAACTAAACCCGCCCCCATGCAAATGTCCTGAAAATCCACCCGGAAAATTTGACCGGAGGTTTGCCCAACGGTAAAGGCACTCCAATTCGCACCTGAACGAATTACGCTGATTCCGAATGGATCTGTAATTGAATTATTAAAATTACCGATGTCGGTAATCAACTGTGTCCCGGTAATTTCCATGCTATTGCCAAATTCAACCCTCGTTAACCCGGTGCTACTTTCAATCATGGCATAAAAATCTAAACCATCCTTAATAATCTTTAAATCACGAGGCAAATTAATGTTGGTAATTAAAGTGAAGACAGGAGTGAAACTGTTATCGAATAGATCGGGGCCGAAATCTATATGATATATGTTCCCATCTCCATATCCCGCCACAAGGCCGTACCAAGTTCCATTATTGTTGATTAAACCGAGGCCTAAACTTTTTGAAATTGCGGACGAGATTAACCTTGTTGAGGTTGGACTATTATTTAGCCCGTTAGAAAATTGAGCTATTAGCAAATTGCTATTGTCAGTCCATGATGAAGCAAATACCACATATCCATTTGTAGATTCAACAATATCAAGTCCTCTTGGGCTAGACAGACCGAGTGACCCTATGTCTGTAGCTGCGATATTACCCGAAGATGTGGACAATGAACTTCCAAAATCTAATCTGATAATATGCGAGGAGTTAAAATTTACAACTAGGCCAAACCAATTTGAATTTTCTTTCACAACCCTAATGTGAGTAGGCAAATTAAACTGAGAGCCTAGGTTTCCAAGGTTGGTTACAGTGGGTGTGACGTTTTGTAAATCCGATCCAAAATCAAGTCGGTGGAGATTGTTATTGTTTCTTCCAAAATAGAATCCATACCACATTCCGTTATCATTAGCCACCTCAATTCCTTCTGGAACTTCGGCAGAATTAGCAGTATAAGCTAACTGCACACCAGAAGGATGGGTAAGACCATCATGGCAAAAGTCCCATAGATAGCTTACTGCACCTGTCGAAGTATTATTTAGCTCAATCGTTTGATTAAGACATATTGACGAAGGGGCAACAAAAGAGGACGACTGCGCTTTAAGCTCCCAAAAAATGAGTTCAAAAAAAATTATGAAATGATATTTTTTCATCTTGAACCTGTTTCGGCCAAAACTTCTTTCATGGATTCAAGCATTCTATTTGCGAAGCTCTTTATGTTGCGTTCATACACGCCATAATTCTGCTTTGCATATTGAGAGGTCTTTGACATGAGTTCCGAAAGTTTCAAATAATCATCGGGACGAAAATAGTAGGTAAAGTCCGTGCCCAGTTGCTCACGATGAACTGGTATGTCAGAAACCAAAATAGGCTGCCCCAATGCTTTAGCATCCTCCACGACTGTGCTCCATCCCTCAAACAAAGAAGGTTGTATTACGGCACTACAGTTTTGCATTAACACCAATTGTTCCTGTCTGTCAATAAAACCTAAAAATTTGGTATTCATTTCTAAGTCATTTTCTTTTACAAATTCCCTAAGCATTTCGTAATGGCCAGGATTGCGGGGATCACTAGGTGCCCCAGTAAAAACCACGTTTACTTCGCTTCCTTTTTTCTTTAACTCCAGAATTGCTTTCAAAACGACAATATGATTTTTATGTCTCCAGAACTGATTTGAGCAAATAAAATAGTTTCCTTCTATTCCAAATTTTTCTTTTAGCGATCCGATATTGATGCCTTGAGAATATGGGAGCGTAACCGCAAAAGGTATGACAAATGTTTTATTGCGGGCCGCAGGGTAGAGCTCTTTAAAGTCGGAATAGGCATTAAGGCTGCTGAATACAACGGGCCACTTATTTTTGACCAATTTTTTTTGAAAGGCACGCCTCTTAAGAAGTTCGCCTTTACCAAAGAACTCAGGATAATGTCGCTCTTGGAAATCGGGAATCCAAAAGAGCTTTGCAGGGATTTTTTCAAAGAAAAAGGAATTTGATCCTGGAAAGAGGATGTCCACATTGCTATCCATTCCTCTAACTATCCAATGTTTTTTAAATAGGATATAACTGATTTTGTTAAGAAGTCTATCCAAAAATGTATTTCTGTCTTTTAATTCTGCCCATATAAGACTTGGGTAATTGGTCTTATCTTTCAGTCCATCGAAATGGCTTTTGGAGGATGAATAGATTTTTAAAATTGGCTTCTCTTGAGTCAATGTGGTGAAGGCGAAAATCAAATTTTCTATATAATAAGAACCTGCAATCCAGTTCTCATCTCTGTCATAAATTATTCCAATAACGACAGCCATTCCGCGTATCTTTTAATTCCCTCGCTTAATGATATGGTAGGAGTAAATCCCAATTCTATAATTTTTGAAATATCTGCTTCCCAAAAAGCAGGATCTCCGGGCCTTTGAGCACCGGTAAATGTAAGCCTTCCCTTCCATTTGACAGCCTCTAAAAAGATTTCACTCACTTGTTTTATGCTCCAAGCTTTGCCGCCAGCAAGATTGTAGATTGAAGCATTGAACGAGCCTTTTTGAATTACAAAATCAGTGGCTTTTACAATGTCGTCAATAAAAATAAAATCACGGGCTTCCATCCCTGTTCCAAATAATTCAATTTTGGAAGTTCTTTTTATGCGTGAAAATAGATCCCAGAAGATCTGCTTCTTGAGGCCTGGGCCATATGCAGAAAAGACCCGCAGACTACAGGTCTGAACTTGGAAAAATTTAAAATACTCTTGACATAATTTTTCAGCGTACATCTTATGAAAACCATAAGGTGATATAGGAGCCAAGTCTTGGAGTTCATTAGTAGGTATTTTTTGAGTGTCCCCATAAACAGCAGCACTTGAAAAATTTATGAATTTGCACTGAGGAGAGCACGACCGAATTGCTTCCAATAAAAGAAACACATTATGAACATTCAATTCAAAATCTCTAGCCGGGTTTTTTAATGACTCAGGTACACTGGCTGCACCTGAGCAATTAATACAAATGTCAAACTGATGCTTTATGAAAATGGAATTGAAATCTAAATTTGAGACCTGAACCAAAAGAAAATTCCTTTCATTATAATCTGTAAAAACATCGCAACCCCAAACCTCATACTCCTTTTCAAGTACTTGAAGCATACGAGAACCAATGAATCCTTTAGAACCTACTATTAATATTTTCATTTTTTTATAGAAACATAAGAATACATTCGCCCGGAATAAAATCTTTCGTCTCTTAATTTATCAGGATTAAAAAAGAGATGCTTGTAAAGAAAATTTATCAAGTTGGTATTGCCTAAAACACCCAATCGCTTTTCAAGGTTTTTTCGAATAAGCAGTTCTTCTTGCCGTATGCGATTTTCTATGTCCGACATTGTTAAAGGAAAATAATTGATCACCGAATCAAAGAATTTTATCTCATTCAAAATCTCAAGTCCTGCCAGATTAAATGCATTTCGATATTCGGAACTCAGGTAGGCGTTTTCTCCGTGATAGAATTTATGCAAGGGATGTTCATCAAAGAATTTTTGTTTATCCCTACTGTCATAGATTACGTGATCTCGAACAGTAACGAAAAGGCCGCGCTTTTTTAAAAACCTTGTGCAGTTTGCAATAAACTTATTCAAATCATGAGCGTGATGCATAGCTTGTCTTGAATAAATCAAATCAAATGATTGAGGATCGTAATTTAAATCTTCTGCCGTGCTAGTTATCGTCATCACATTATTGAGGCCTAGCATTTGCCTCAAACGATCAACAGCGCCTGTGCCGATGGTCGGGCTCGGATCGGGATCAATGGCCACAACCTCGTGCCCCTTCAGAGCAAAAGAGATTGAAGCGATACCATTGCCGCATCCCACATCTAATATTCTTAAAGCTCCTGGTTTGGTTTGCTCAATAAGTTTAAGGGTATGGTTGAACTCATCGCTTAGCAAGAAATTCTCAACATTTAGTTTCAGGTTGCTATGAAGATATGCCTGATCAACCAAAGCTGCATATTCTTCCTTTGACCTGATGTAATTGATGGTTTCCTCCCAAGTCATTTTAACTTAGTAAAATTCAAGCAGGCTACACTTCTGCAATGAGCGGCACCATCATCCTTTTTGCCGATACCTGTATGAGGATTAAATGATTGTTCATTTGAGCAATCCTCAATTGTTGAAGAGTTCCACCCACTTTTCGAATATCTAAAGAAATCTGTTTTCATTTCTCCGTTCTTAGAAAGAGTACCAATCATCCTGCTCAGCATTTCTTTGTCAAATTGCTGGAAAAAGCCGTGGTTCTCAAATTCTCCAAAGGGTACTGTTATAAGTAATTGTCCTCCTAATCTTAAAACCCTGATCATTTCGTGCACCGCTTTCAAATATGAGTAAGATTTTTCTCGAGAGTCTAAAGCATGGCCAGTGGTATATCCGTACATTGAATTATCCATATCGATGTGTTCCAAAGTTGAAATACAAACGATGGTATCAAACCAGGAATCTTTAAACGGTAGTTCTCTTAAATCCGCATAAACGTAGTTAATTCGCTGTGAGGGTCTGGCGTATGACTCAGGATGATAAGTACAAATAGTTAGCTCCTTCGTTTTTATTAATTTAAGATCAAGAATATAATCGTGATTCAATGACGACCCTGCATCCAGGATTTTTTCGTTGATGAAAGACAAATTTTTAAAAATCCACGGGATCTCTACTATTCGCTCATCTATTCCCAAACCCCAATTGATAAATTTAATTGGCAAAGTTTGAATTGCTTCTTTAATCTTATCCGCCCGATATTCCGCATAGCCTTCAGACCACGGTATACTACCCTCTTTAATAAAGCGTTTAATTTTTTTGCCACGCAAGGTTTTTTGCCTTCTAGCTAAAATCTGTGCTCTAATTTTTTTAAGCATTGACACCATTGCTTACAAAATAAATTTTCCTTTAATGAGAGATTTTAGTTTTGAAAAAATGCCACTTTTTATTGGCTCTTTTTTTGTAAAGTATTCCAAGTATTTATCCAAAAAAAGCAAATCGATTGACTCTACCTTCTTTACAGATATAGTCGGACAAATGATTGGCTCAAGAGAATTATCAATAGTCGTATAATTGGTGCCAGATCCATCCTTCCCAATATTTGCCAATAAACTTTGAGTGGGAAAGACAGACAATCCGTTAAAACAAAAGACGTGAAAATACCAACGGATGCCCCATGAGGTTTGACGATTGTTCTTTAGCATGGATGAATAATCGTAATCGGAAAGATTAAACCTTTTAATTAACGATGGATTTTTACCAAGATTGTAGTGATGTTTAGCCTCCACAAAAGAAATCCACTTCTCTTTCCATGTTCCCCACCCCCAAGTAGAAATGTATGGCAAGACAACTGTTCGCGGTTCTGTTTTGTAAGCAAGAGGAAACATATAACCTGTGACAGACCAAATATTTTGGGAATCGCTGTACATGTTCAGAACCTCATTCATGTACTTTAAAAATCCTTGACTAGTTACTAAATCATCTTCAAGTACAATTATTTTTTCTGAGCGATTGACAACCTGAGAGACACCCTCAATAACAGAATGGACTAATCCTTTGTTTTGCTCTTCTTCTATGATAACAACTTCATTACACCACTTCTTTTCTCTAATTATTTTGCGTACGTCTTCAATTTTTTTTTGATCCTCATTAGTTGAGCCGATTTTTGGACCATCGGCATAAATATATAAAACCGACTTATCGGCCAGATCATTTTTAGTCAGGGCTTCCAGTGTCTGCCTAGTGTGCCACGGTCTATTATAAACAAATAAAACTATTGGGGCGAGTTCCATTGGGTTTTCAGATTTTTTTTCCACCAAGCAAAGTGTACGCTGCCCCAAAATTTCCAGGCATCATTCCATTGTGGCTTGGCTGTAGTAACAAAATTCTCGAATTCATTTTTCAATTTCCTTCCGTCAAAAAAATCTGCCATTTGGTATTCCTTCGATCCCATTATATCCAACATCCAGTCTTTCAATGGGCCGATATACCAATCAACAATAGGCGCATTGAATCCGATCTTTTTTTTATCTAATCTGATTTCATCAGGAACAATATCTTTCATCGCTTCTCGCAATACTCGTTTTGTATATCCCTTTCCTACTTTCGATTTTATTGGTAATGAAAAGATGTACTCAACCACCCGATAATCCATAAACGGCATCCGACACTCAACACCATGCGCCATTGAGCACCGATCGTATTGCTGCAGAATACCCGGCAATGGACTTACAAAAAATTCATTGTACAATTCTTCATCAAACGCATTGGTACGAAAAGGGTGCTGATGCTTTTGTTTTGTTTGCTTGCCTAAACGAAGAGAGATCGGTCGCTTTAGTTCGCTTTTTAACGTTTCCACTAGCGCGTTTCTCGCAATTCTTTTGGAACTTACCTGATCAGTTTCGCCCTGCTCACGATAAGTAGCATAGGCATCCCAAACATAAAACGGGTCAATTCTTCTAATGCCGTACTGCACAGCAGACGCAACGGGTCTGTAGCCGCCCAACATTTCATCAGGACCTTGCCCATCTAAAGTTACCTTAATTCCTGCGTTCCTGATGTGTTGATACAATTTCCAAATCGGAAAGAAGGCTAATGCATGCATGGGGCCATCACATTGGTTCATGGCCACCTCTAAATCAGAAATACCTGGAGGGGTAACAGCAATTATATCTAACGTTGAATTTAATTTTGAAGCTAATTTCAATGCCTTGCCAGACTCATCGATTGGTGTATCTGGAAATGATGCGCAAAAACTGCGGTGTGTATAATTCCCTTGTTGAGATTTGATCAGAGAGGTGATGGAGCTACTGTCCAAACCACCACTTAAACAAGTGCCTATAGGCACGTCACTTCTCAGCCTAAGATTGCAAGCATCAGTGAGAAGTTCCTTAAGCATGACAGCTTGATCTTCAAATCTTTTTGGAACCTCTTTTTCTTTGAGCTGATACCACCGTGATTCATGCAACGAACCTTCCCTCACTGTTAAAAAAGTACCCGCTTGGAGAACATAAACATCCTTGAGCCAAGTCGCGCGTCCACCATGCCAATCAAACCCTCCTCGTACTAAGTTAGCCAGCACATTTGAATCCAAGGGATGAGATGCGCCTAATATGTGATGCACTGCTCGTAACTCTGATGCAAAAAAAAATTGCTGCCCTTTTTTATAATAGTACAAAGGTTTAACTCCATAACGATCGCGCGCAATAAAGATTTCTTTTGTTGATTTATTATAAATCGCGAACGCCCACATTCCGTTTAGCTTATGAAGGCAAGCCTCGCCCCAGCAATGAAAAGCTTTTACAAGAACTTCTGAATCGGACTGCGTTTTAAAGTCGTACCCTCGCTTTTGAAGTTCGTCACGAATTTCTAAGTAGTTGTAAATTTCTCCATTAAATATCAGTGCCAGTTCCAAAAAATGCATGGGTTGACTTGCAGCATCCGATAAATCAAGGATCGACAATCTTCTGTGCCCTAATTGGACATTGCTATCGTCTTTCCAAATACCCATGCCGTCCGGCCCACGATGGGCAATTGTATCTAAGCTTTCTTGAAAAACATTTTCGTCAATAGAAGGAATAGAACCTAAAATGCCACACATAACGCTCAAAAGTTTAGATTCTAAAAATCGGCTTTAGTTAATGGATGCATAAATCTTATCGTACCTATCGATTCCCATGTCCAAATCAAAAAGATTGATAGCCATTTGCCGACTTTTCGCAAAACCCTTTTCAACCCAATATAAAGAATCTCTAACTGACTGTTCTGAAAAATCGTTGACACGATAACCCGTGGAGCTATCACTGATCGATAACTCCACGTCTCCCCAACCTTTGTTAGTAATTACGGGCTTATTCATTGCCATAATTTCCCCCATCTTGGTGGCAGAAGATGCTTTTTTTGAAAAAGACGGTTTGATAAAAAAAACCGAGGCATTCGCCACGGAAATATACAGTGGTACCAAGTGTCGCGGGGCATGAACAATGATTGTATCACTTTTATTCTGATAACCTTCCAGGTTAATTTCATCATTAGACACAATCAGAAATTTAGCATCGTTCCTCTGTTTTTTTAATTCTGAAAAAAAGGCTAGTATCTCTCTCGTCAAATACCAAGTGCCCCAGGAGCCGAGGTATATTAAAACAAAATCATTTGGGTGAATACGCAATTGTGCGCGAAGAGCCTCTTGGTCTTTTTTTGTTATTTTATCTGGGTCAAATAAATTAAGATCAACGCAAGTTGGGATTACAACGATAGGAGCCGATTTTATATTCCAAGATAGAATCTCTTGCTTCGCATTTTCGGTAAGGGAAATTACTTGATTGGCGTTTGTCAAAAATTCTTTTTCCTTCTTTTTAAAGTAATTATAAATGATTTTGAATACTGGATTTTTCAAATTCCAAATGCCACCTTCCACTCTTTCGTCTGCCCAAAAGCCACGCATGTCAAAAATAAATTTCACTCCTGTTTTGTGTTTCATTCGCAATCCAACGAGTGAAGTAATGTAGCTTCTGCAATGAATAATGGCGAATGGATTTTGGTTATGCGTTTTTCGCATTGTGCGCCATAAAAAATAAATATCAAGCAGTGTTGAGAGGACTGGAGGTCTTTTGTGATACTTTAATGGAATCCACGATATTTTTTTCTTTTCAATTATACGTTCAATAATAATCCTTCCTGCCAAAAATGTGTCTGGCTTTTCAAAACTAATAATTGTAAAGGAGTACCCCTTAACTTCGAGACCGAGTATGTACGGAAGAATCTGAGATTGGCCAAGGGGGTCGGTCAGGCCATCGTAAGAAAGATAGGCAATGTGATTGGACTCAGACATGATTTATCAAAAATCGTTGCATGATAATCACGACCCACAGACGATTGTAAAGGTACTCTTCCCCTTTATGAAACCGATCAACTAAATCGCGGACGTAAGGAGTCTTGAATATTGCTGTTTTTTCCAGATTCTCTTCAGAGAGGAAGTCCATTAGATAACTCAATTCATTTTTCATCCATTGTGAGAGCGGAATGCTAAAACCCCATTTGGGTCGGTTGACCAAATCGGCAGGCAAATAAGTTTTGAGGAGTTCTTTTAAAATCCATTTGTTTACACCTCCTCTTCTTTTCATTTCAAAGGGGGTATTGAGAGCAAAATCGATGATACTGTGATCAAGCAAAGGACAGCGGCACTCCAGCCCATGAAACATTGAAGCACGATCGGTCTTTACAAGAAGATCGTCTTTCAAATAAAACTTTAGATCAAAAATTGCCTGTTTTTCTTCTTCGCTGAGCGATGAAGCAAGGCCTGCTGGATCTGCATACCTGAACGATTCGTAGTCCAATGTGTCTCTTAATAATTTGTTTTCTATTTCGTGGTCAGAAAAGAAATATTGCTCCTGCGAAAAAATATGACTCCGGATTGATCCCTTTCTAGCAGGTTCTAATAACTGGCTCACACGTTTTAACCGACTGTTTCCAAAGTGTTTGAATGAGAATAATAGAGGATGACGAATGAGTCTCCATCCCACGCTATTGAGTCGGTCTGCCCAGCGGTACGATCCGTAGCCAAGAAACAGTTCATCGCCACCGTCTCCGGTCAGGGCTACCTTAACGTGCTTCCTGGCCAATCCTGATACTAGCATTGTAGGGATGGCTGATGCGTCAGCAAATGGTTCATCAAAATGATCTAAATATGTTTCGAGCAGACGAATGGCTTCGTTTTCGGAGAGCTGGTATTGTGTATGATCTGTGTTCAGGTGCTTGGCAACGGCCTCCGAGTAAACACTTTCGTCAAATTTACTTTCTTTAAAACCGATGCTAAAGGTCTTCAGTGGTTGGCTTACGAATTTTGAAGCATAGGCTGTGATTAATGAAGAGTCTGTTCCACCACTTAAGAACGCACCTAAAGGCACATCACTAATAAGTCGCGATTCTACAGAATAATTAAGGAGAGCGTCCAATTGTTTTATCGGGTCATTCATGCGCGGCAGTCCCAATTGCTCCTCAATTCTCCAATAGGGTTTTACGGTAAGGCCTAAGTTGGAATTTAAGTGACCATAGTGTCCGGCAGGGAATTTAAAAATATTAGTAAAGGCGGTTTCCGGTTCAGGGATGTACCCCAGATGGAGAAAAGTGCCAAACACTTTCTTGTTAAATTTTTTATTGCTCCTAACAGAAGGATGGCACAGTAAAGCCTTAATCTCAGAGGCAAAAACAAATTCTGATTCCGACTTATAATAAAACAGTGGTTTTTTCCCTATGCGGTCCCTCAACAGAAACAAAGATTGCTCCCTGTGGTCCACTATTGCAATCGCAAACATGCCTTCAAGCTTGCTTGCTATTGCTTCTCCCCATATTGAAAAACCTTCAGCAATTACTTCAGTGTCGCTATTTGTTCGCATCGTAACCCCATGTCGATTTTTCAACTCCCCTCTTAGTGCTTTGAAATTGTATATCTCTCCGTTGAAAATGACAACATATCTTCCATTTTGCGAGAGGAATGGCTGATTCGCAGCATCGCTGAGATCAATGATACTCAGCCGGGTGTGTCCAAGGGCAACTCTTTTATTAGGGTCAATAAAAATTCCTTGTGCGTCAGGGCCTCGATGCTTTAAACGTTGCGTCATTGCACTGATAACGTCTTGGCTAATCTCATTTTTAGATATAATTCCAGCTATGCCGCACATATTATCGAATTCCTCTTACTACTGTTACTGAATTGCTTTTGTCATAGTTGACAACCGACCCTAAAAATTCCTTGAATCCAAATTCTTTAAACCACCCTTCTACTGTTTCAAGTTTTTGAGGCTGATCATAACGGGGTGAGTACATATCAAATGTGTCCAGTATCACCCATTCCCGAAGTTCTTCTTTGCTAAGATCAGGCGGTAGCGTGTTTCGAATGTCGCAAATTGGCAAAAACCTGTTTAGTAATTTTCCTACTCCTGCTATATCAAAGAATTTATAGGTTCTAATCAGCCACCCTGCATTTCGCTCAATCAGAGATAATAATTTATCATGGCTCATTTTTCTGGTCATTGGTCTGAGGATATATTTGGCATGAATTTTTGTGTGCCATCCTTTCAAAGGATAAAAATCAACAATCAATTCTCCCCCTTCTTTTACCATTTCAGTTAAGCATTTAACAGATTCTTTTACATCAGGAGTATGCTGTAGTACTCCGAAACAAAAAACCTTATCAAATTGGCGAGGGGCAAAAGGAAGTTCATAAATACTCGACTGAAACAGTTTCAATCTTTCATGAGGTCCGTTGTTGCCAAAGTTCGCTTCAACGGCATTTGAATAATCGACTGAAAATAAATTTGCATTTGTATTTTGTAAAACTACATGTGAAAATCGCCCGGCTCCGGAGCCCACTTCAAGAATATTCTTGCCGGTTAGATCTTCTCTATCCCATCCGGTAACAGCAAAAAAACGGTCGTGACTCTGCTTACTGCTCCGTTGATACCGATCAATTTGAGTCTTGGCAAATTTGGTCCATTGAAATCCAAAACTGTCTGTATAATTTTCTTTTTCCGTTATCCGGATTACACCTTTAAGTAAGGCAAATCTTAATAGCTCCCCTTCGTACAAGCCATCCCTTTGAAAGCTCAGCATTTTTTTACTATACGGGTCTTGGTATTGAATAGTGTTCACACTGATCAATTGATTATTAACTTTTTGAGAACAACCCAGAACCTGAAATTTCTTACAATCATCGGCCTGTGTTTCATAGCACGATATAAAAAGTACCAGCCAGACGTTTTGTTCTCTCTCATGGTGAGGTGTAAGGCAACATAAAGACATCTGTAGGCATGAAATTTTTTCAGAGATGTTCCTTTATAGTAAGTAAGAAATGTCGCGTCTTGATTTAAATATTTCTGGAGAAGGAATATTCGCTTGATTAGTTTCCCCACATCAATAGTAATGACACTGCGTGTTTTATGATCGACCAAGGTTGCAGTAACTGTTGCCAGTGTTCGGATTGGATGCCGGGCCGCAAGCCTTAGCCACAGCTCATAATCTTCTGAACCTGAAAGATCGCGATCCTCATTGAATAAATTATTTACGATGATATCCCTTCGAACAAATACGCCAAGACAGCTCAGAAAATTTCCCTCCGCAAGTTTTTCATTTACCGGATCGGGCAGTTTTTTCCATCGTTTAATAATTTTTCCACTTTGATTGGCGATATCATAACCCTGATGAAAAATGGGAGGGCTGCTATCCTGACAGATAAATTCAGCCGCTGTCGATAAATGATTACTCAGGAGGATGTCGTCAGAATCTAAAAAGGTTATGTAATCTCCGTTGCTATTCAATACACCGAAATTTCTTGCTGCCGCACGTTCTTCATTTAATTTGTATAGATACTTTATTCTTGGATCGACTATAGCTCGAACGGCTGTTTCTGTGTCGTCATTACTTCCATCGTTTACAACAATTATTTCAAAGTTGGGGTATTGCTGATTTAAAACAGACTCAATGGTCTTTGTGATAAAATCACAACGATTATAGGTGGGGATGATCACTGAGAATTTAACTGCCGGATCACTCATGAGTAGTCGCAAAAATGTTATACTGATGATGCGTTGCAAAACCTGACCATGTGAATGGGAGCAATCGGTTTTCTTTCTCTCCAAATAAATGATATCCAAGAGATTCGAGCCTTTGAATTATCTCCTCAGGATCTGCTCCGTTTTTCTTATACCACTCGGGAGTCATCTCAAAAAAGATTGACGGTTTATATTTTTCAATCACTATCCATGCCCCATTAAATACTTCAGGTTCAAATCCTTCAACATCCAGTTTGATAAATGTTACACTTGAAGGCTCTATCTCCCCGATTACTTCATCTAATCTTTTTATTTTTACTTCCAATCCCTCCTCACCTTTTTTCGATACACTTCCTGCACCTGAATTATTCCAAGTGTAGGTGAGTTTCCGAATTTCATTTTTATTACCTAAGCCAAAGGAATGGCATTGCACAATCTCCTTAATTCCAGGATTCAGATCAAGGTTGTTCACTAAGTTATTAAAGACTTCAGGGTTGGGTTCAAATGCATGAATTTTTATGTTCTTAAAACCAGCCTTATTCATATATCCAGCCAATTTAATCGAAAAGTGCCCGCAATTTGCTCCTATGTCTAAAACCATGGTATCATTTCTGAGGCATTTTACTGCCTCTCGCCAGGAAAGATCGGGCAAGTCAGCGAATAAATGCCATTGCATATAGTCGCTCAGCATTAATTTGAAAATGACTCCGTCACGCTTCACCACTCTAACATCCTGCATAGAAAATTCTGATGGTAATGGTAAGAATTTAGTGAAGAACGGAGAATATTTTCCGAGCTGTACAAACAATTCTTCAGCCCGTAGTTGCTTCACTAACTGATGTATTATTTTGGAAACGAGTTTCACAACGAGTTTTTTGTTGGCTATGCGCTAGAATTAGCTTTCATACAAGTTACATAGCTTTTCAAGCATTAATTTAATAGGAAATCTCTCGTTTACAGATTTTCTTCCGTTAGCTATTAGTTTATTTTTCTCGGATAAGTGAGTTAAAATTTTACTCAAGGCTAAATAAATCTGGTCGGTGTTCTGAAAATCTACAACCTTGGCATTATATCCATCGGTGATGAAGTCCCTGGCTATCCCTGACAATGTAAAGACGGATGGAACCCCAGAAGCCAGCGCCTCCACATACGTCTGCCCGAAAGCCTCTGCTGTTGCATTAATCGGCACGTGTACATATGTGTCAAATATTTTATACAATGCAGCCAGATCCGTTTCAAAAAGTATCTCAGTGAATGAACCAGTCGGCAGGGTATTGAGCAATCCCTTTATATTATGATCATAATCACCTTGTGCATTTGCCAAAATCAGATGCGCCTGAGGGAAATCCTTTTGAAGTTTAGCAAATGCCGGTATAATATATTGTATCCCCTTCCATTCAACATACCTGGCGATAACACCTATTACCGGACTACTCGAACTATCAATCCCATATTTCTTTCGAACTGTGGCAATCCTGGCATCTTCTACGCTTTCAAAATATTGCAGGTCAAAACCATGATGGATAATCTTCACCTTCAATGAGTTTGCCTTATCATATTCAACGAGGATTTTTTTTACGTTTTCAGAAACTGCTATAATATGCGTGGCGAGGAAGTTGCACAGTCTATCCCATTTCAGCCCAGACTTATATGTGTCGTAATGAATGGTTGCGTGATGCCGTGTAAATATTCGTTTTGGAATTCGTAACAACCATGAAGCCGTTAATCCCAGGAGGTTAGCACGCCATAGGTGAGTATGTACTACTCTTGGCTTGGCCTTGCGAAGTATTAAAAACACCTTAATCCATGCTGAAAATCTGGATGGGTAAGACCGATCTGATATCTGAATATAACTAACGGAGTTTTCTGAGAGAAATTCTGATAGAGCTGTGTTTTCCTTGCCAATGAGAATAAATGAGAGGTCAAATTGAGTTTTGAGATGAGGAATAGTCCACTCGAAAGCCAGTGACTTATCAATATCGGATACAATATAAACTAGCTTTTCCTTCAACCGATTTTAATGTAAGGAAACTCAACACCCAGAGATTGAATGACAATATCGTACAATTTATAGCGGACCACACGGGGCAAAAAAATAAGCTTATTTTGATCAATTATTTTAGGCCATACCGAAAATGCAAAGAATCTGTAAATCAACCTTTTGAAAAAGTTGCTGCGTTCTTGTTGACTAGGGTAATGTGACTGAATTAATTTTAATTTCATTTGCGCTGTTTTATACTGCCTGATCCGGTTGATATAATGAGCACATGTCAAATCTTCCTTATGTAGTGCTATATTTTCCCTATCAAAAAAAACCTGAATGCCATTTTCGATTGCGTGGCAAGCGAGGGCATAATCTTCCGCATCAGTCAGCCTTTCGTCAAACCCGTTTAATTTATCAAACACCTTACGGGGAACAGACATATTAGCGGCTGTAAGAAAGATATCTTGCCGACTCAGAAGATTTTCACCTGGCGAATATTTCGAAACCCATTTTTGAGCCAACCTTGCCTTATAGTTTTGAATATCTGTTTTTTTCGAGCTAGTGTATTCCATCTGATTTCCCGACAATACACATTCTGGATGGGCTTCGTGAAATCGGATATGTTTACTCAAGGAGTCAGATTCAGGTTTCATATCATCGTCAAAAAAAACTAATAATGTCCCTGATGATTCTAACACGCCCCGGTTTCTTATGGCCGCCCTGCCCCGATTTTCCTGAACGACAAGTCTCATCTTGCTGAAGCGACTACTAAAACTGCTCACTACAGCTAATGTATTGTCGGTTGACCCATCCACAGCAATAATCAATTCGAAATCCTGGAAGGTCTGCTCAAGAAGCGCATTCAGTAAAACAGGAATTTTTTTTTCACCATTATATGTGGGTACAATTACACTTACTTCCATTGGCGGATAATTTTAACGAATGGAGCAGGCAAATACTTTGCTCTAAAAGAAAGTTTTTTCATCAGTCGCTGATCTTCAACACCTAAATACTCGGGCTTTATTTGACCCAAAATTTTACGGGCAGTATTCAAATTCAATTGATAGTATTGTTGATCGGCCTTTAGTAAAAGATAATAATGGATAATTTGCTCTACAAGTTCAACGCTGGGGAACCAAAGTTGAGTCGGGCTTATCGGTTTTTGATGAAGGATTGTTTCTTCTAAAAAGGAATTGATGTTTATCAAGCCGGCTTGTTTTGCCAAGCTCCAGTAAAGCTGATCGTTTTCATATTCAAACTGCTTTTTTTTACTTTCAGTTTTAGATTGATCGTGAAGTCGAAAATTGACGATTCGGTCATCAATCTGTTTTATACCCTCCAGGCCGAACGCAAACAAATATCTAATCCACCATTCTTTATCCATAATATAGTGCAAACCTTCATTTAGCCCGCCAATTTTTTCATAGGAGCTTTTTCTAAAAAACGTTTCGGGTTGATCAATCCTTGCCCAACCAATGGTCTTAGCTAAATTATTAATGTATATATCTGTTCCGTTGCTTTGCTGGACGATGCTTTCATTTCTTACAATGTTGCTCCTCGCACAAACGGCATTAATATTTGGATTGGCAAAAGCTTCGGCAATAGTATTTAGTGCATTTGACTCATAATAATCATCGGAGTTAAGCCAATTTACAACTTCGCCTGTAGCCAATTGTAACCCTTTGTTGATTGCATGACTTTGCCCTCGGTCTGGCTCGCTGACCCAATACGTTAAATGTTTTTCATGCTTCTTGATAATGTCTAGGGAGCCATCTGTACTTCCTCCGTCTATCACTATATATTCAAGATCAGAATAATTTTGAGAAAGAACCGATTCAATGGTCTGCTCAATATATTGGGCTTGATTGAATGAAGGAGTAATGATTGTTAGCCTCATTCAATTTTTCACGTAATTCAGACATTCCTCGAACGATTTTTTCAACGCATTAACGTTATGTAATTTTTTATATTCTGCGAACAAGGAATAATCCCAGGTGTCGTTTATTAAATGTGTGCGAAGAATGTTTAATGCATTGAGCGACTCTATCCCGTTACCTTCTTCTACTGTTATTCCTATCCTGTACTTATTGGTCACACTTCCAATCCAATAGTTTTTTGTTGCTATAACGAGCTTATCAAAGAATACTGCCTTCGTAATAAAATTACTGGAGCTTTTAAAATTGTCATAAAGCACAAACAGTATATCCAATGAACAAATTACTGCATTTAGCTTTGGTCCTTCCTCTACGTAATCCGGAAAATATAGAATGTTCTCACGGTTTTGATTGAGGAAATTTGATAGTTTTTCAAAATCAACCGTATTGTACTCCTCTTTTATGGGTTTACCGGCCAGAAAGAAAAAGAAATTCTGATCATTGGCTCTTTTGGCTATTTCAATAAAAAAAAGCGTACCCTTTCTTTTTTCTAAACCTATAAGCCCAACTACAATTCTTTCTTTTGCTCTATTTTTTATTTCGTCAGCTAAAGCGAATTTCATCAGAGGGGCTGTGGTGTCGGCAATTTCCGGGAATAACAATACCGGTTTATTAATACGGTTTGCCAATTTGCTAACCAGAAACTCATCATGTAATGCAACAGAATTGCAATATCTAGAACGAAGAACGGAATCGATGCTTCTAAACGTTACCCTATTTTTCGTTGTTTCATGAAGGAGATACCAAGGATGAAAATACAATCCAGACCAGGGTCTTCTTATTATTAAATCAATTAATTGATGAGGCAGATCGTTGGATAAATAATCATCCAGCCAGCAAAGAAAAACGAAATCGATTTTTTCACCGGAATCCTCTTCACACTTTTTGATTATTTTTTTTGTGTCTCTCCATAAAAATAAAGTTGAAACCGCGTTGGTATAAAACGACTCCACCTGTATTTTCTTTAACTGAATTTTTTGCGTTGCAACTTTTGAAGGGTCTGCTCCTTCTGTAATCAAATATTCCTTTATCTCATTTTCTTTTTCAGGGTACAATACATAAACTTTGTAACCCAGTTCGAGAATGCATTTAGCAAAGAGTTTAATAAATGCATAGTGATGGCCGATATGATAATGGTCTATAAGAGCTACGGTCTTCATTCAATTACCATGCTGTTGAAAATCTCTAACATCGTTCGCTCCAAATCATACTTCCAGTGCCATTCGGGGAAGTGACTTTTGAACTTATTTACATTGCTGATATACCAGATATGATCCCCTATCCGATTGTTCTCGCTATACGTGTACTTAAATTCTTTGTTAGTTATTTTTTCAGCTAATTGAATAGCTTCCAAAATTGAACAATTTGCGAAGCGACCTCCGCCCACGTTATATACTTCACCGGGTCTAGGATTTTGATAAAACTGCCAAAACATGCTGATTAAGTCAGCGCTATGAATATTGTCGCGTACTTGTTTCCCCTTATACCCGTAAATTGTATATTCTTGCCTCGTCATTGCACATTTCATAAGGTATGATAGAAATCCGTGCAATTGAGCTCCGCTATGGTTGGGGCCTGTTAGACATCCGCCTCGAAACGCACCGGTGTTCATACCAAAGTATTTACCATACTCTTGAACCATAATGTCTGCGGCAACTTTTGAGGCCCCAAAAATTGAATGAGTACTTTGATCTATGCTAAGATTTTCATCAATGCCATTTTTATAATATTCGTGGTTTGAATCTATCTCCCATCGCGATTCAAGTTCAACTAAAGGCAAAGAGTTGGGTCTGTCTCCGTATACTTTATTTGTTGATGTAAAAATAAAAACCGCTTTCGGGCAATAATGGCGAGTAAGCTCCAGTAGGTAATGAGTAGCTAAGGCATTGATCGAAAAATCGGTTAGTGGTTCCTTTGCGGCCCAATCATGACTTGGTTGGGCTGCTGCATGTATTACTAATTGAATATCGCTCGAATATTCTCTGAAAATTTTCTCTAACGGATCATATTTCCGAATATCAGCATTGAGATGAATATAATTATTTACTGTTTCCTTCAATCGGTTAATGTTCCAGTTTACACTTCCGTCTTTTCCAAAAAAGTATTCTCGTTGATTGTTGTCGATCCCCACAATAGTATCAAAGTGTGAGGAAAAGAACCTTGCAGCCTCACTACCAATGAGGCCCCCAGAGCCGGTAATCAATGCAATTTTCATCCTGCTGTACTTTATTTGCTTCTTTGATAAAGTACTTTGATCAAAGTACTTTCATGCAATTTTAACCATTCATAGATATCCCGCAAGGTAACCTCCACACTTTTGGCGGGTCTCCATCCAGTGGTCTTCTCAATCAACTTATTGTCTGTCACGTAATACGGAATGTCTACTGCTCTATTCTCAGGTCGAGAGCGTACCTCTATTTGATTGCCAGTGATCGTTTGGCACATCGATGTAAGCTCGCAAAGAGATACACTGTTAGCATGGCCTCCTCCCACATTGAATGTGAGACCAGAAAAAACTTCAAAGCCATGAATTTGAATATCAATCAGGTCCGTCAGATCATCGATATGAAGAATATCTCTAATTTGTTTCCCTTTGCCTCCGTAACCAAAATAAGTCAAATCGTTTTTCCAGTAATGGGCTGCTAACCAGAAAACGATCACTCCTTGGTCAACCTTGCCAAATTGCCCAGGCCCGGCAATAACCCCGCACCTCAATACACTTGCTTCTAAACCTTTAAGCTCAATGTATTCCTGAATGAGAACTTCAGAACAAAATTTGGCAGCTCCATAAAACGACTTACTCCCATTTAATGGAAACTGTTCAGAGATGCCCTCGGTCGTGACACCTGAGATTTTTTGATCGGCCTTCAATTGAAAGCGTGTTTCGGTTTCTTCCAAAGAGAGAGAATTAATCAGACCATAAGGATAAACCCTGCTGGTAGATAAAAAAATAAACTTTGATTTATTTCTTATTGCCATTTCAATCAAATTCACTGTGCCAAATAAATTTGATTGGATTAGCTTGACTGACGGAGATTCTATCCCTGACAGAACAGAAGGATCAGCTGAAGCATCGATGATAATATCAACCTCGGGAAGGTTAGAAAGATCACTTTCGAGGCGAATATCACAATGGAAGAATCGAATTTCCTTATCCTGTAACTTTGGTAAATTTAATTCACTACCTCTTCGTGTTAAATTATCTGCAACAGCTACAAAATAATTAGGGTATTTTGTCTTTAGCTTAAATGCCAAATTAGACCCGACAAACCCCGCACCTCCGGTAATCAAGATTCTCATTCGAGTTGGTTAAAGTTCCACTTGAAAACGGGGCTCAGACCAACGGAGCGGTAACCCCCCTCTATCTCAAAACTAATGCTGGGGCCTTCTCCAATCGCAACAAGTTGCCTCAACCCGTGCAACACTGAAAAAACTTCGAGCCGGTATTTACCCTCATTGATAAATTTTTCAGGGATCAGTGTATCTACTTTATAAGCCCCAGGTTGTTTTACAACAATTTTTCCATCCCAGTCCTTAGCCCAGGACCAATAGATTATTTGATTACTTTCATTATAAACAGCATAGCCAAAATTCAATGTAGGATCGGCTACATGAATGTTCACCTCCATACTTACTTTGATTTTTGACCCGAACGAAATAAGCCTGCCGTGTACATCATTGTTTTCCGTGGTAAGAGAAATATTTTGAAAATCATGCACATCATTATTATAAGGTGAGCCATTACCACTACTCCATTCAGCATTCTCGCTAGCGGATGTGCTGCCAAAAGCACTCAAGTATTTGCCAATTATCTTGCTGATGCTGTTGTCAATGTGAGTGATTCTCCCTGATTCGAGTAATACCCCAATATTACAAAGTCCCTCTACCGCTTCTAGATTGTGGCTTACAAATAATAAAGTTTTTCCTTCATTTCTAATGCCTCTCATCTTGGAAAGGCACTTCTTCTGAAACTCCGCATCGCCCACAGCCAATACCTCATCGATGATTAGAATTTCAGGTTCTAAAAAAGCGGCCACGGCAAAAGCTAATCGCAACTGCATGCCGCTGGAAAAATGTTTAAGAGGTGTGTCCAAAAACTTCTCTACCCCGCTGAAATCTACTATCTCATCAAACTTTTGCTCGATCTCTTTTCTTTTCATCCCCAACAAAGAACCGTTAAAGAAGATGTTTTCTCGACCGGTAAGTTCAGGATGAAACCCGGTACCAACCTCAAGTAAACTGGCAATGCGTCCGCGTGAAATTATATGGCCAGTGGTGGGTGGTGTTATTTTTGAAAGAATTTTAAGAAGGGTCGATTTGCCAGCTCCGTTACGTCCAATAATTCCAATAGACTCACCTGGCTTCACGTCAAAAGAGATTTCTTTCAGCGCCCAAAAATCTTCTATTTGGTTACGATCAAACTTGAAAGAGTTTACTACCCGCTCGCGCAAGCTCAGGTATCCACCAGCGAGATGCTGAATTTTATATTTCTTACCAATATTTCTTATTTCAAGAATCGGTCTCATTGTCAGGCAAAATCAGCAAATAAATCTTCGGTTTTTTTAAAGTAAAATATTCCAGCAATGAGGAAGACCAGACCGGATGTTAGACTTACACCCAAGTAATACATATCAGCCCAGGCATTTGTAAGAGGGAGTCTAAAGAGTTCGATAGCTGCATACATAGGTGAGCAAACCAAAATATATTGCAGCACCGGATATTTAAGCAGTGAGATTGGGTAAATCACAGGTGTCAAAAAAAATAAGACCTGTACTAAAAAAGGAATTACGTAGCGAAAATCGCGATACTTTACATTGAGTGCAGCGAGCCACGATCCGAGTCCGAGCGTTGCAACGATCGTCATCAGTACAGCTAACGGCCAGGCAAAAATCGCTTGCCACGATACATGCTGCTGATAAAAAACGAGTAAAGCTATGTAAAGGATAAAAGCCATCAGAAAGTCAAACAATGCAACCAGAATGGAGGAGACAGGAATAATAAGTCTGGGGAAGTATATTTTCTTGATGATAGATGCATTGTTTACCATGCTATTGGAGGCGTTGGTAAGACCTGTGGAAAACATATTCCAGATAAGTAAACCAGAAAAAACATAAACCGGGTATGGAAGGTTTTGTGAGGGAATGTTCAAGGCTCTTCCAAAAAAGAAAGTGAAAATGAACATCATCATCAGAGGTTGGAGTATGGCCCACAAAAACCCCAATACCGTTTGCTTGTATTTTATTTTAATATCACGCCAGGTAAAAAAATAAAATAGCTCTCGGTAACGCCACAGCTCGCCCCAATGGAAAAACTTTCTACTAGATTCTATTTTATACTCAACTAACTCTGACATGAATCTTGGAATAGCGGAAATTAATTTCGGATTCTGCAACTTCGTGCCAAGTTACTATGAAAATTCTTTTCCTTGTACCCTATCCGCTCCGACAGTCGCCCTCCCAGCGGTTTCGTTTCGAACAGTACTTTGGCTTCCTCTCTCAGAAGGGGATCGAGTTCAAAGTAAAGACTTTTTTAAAACCTGACAATTGGAGGGTCTTTTATAGTGAAGGAAATTCTTTTCTTAAAGCTGCACTGATAATCAAAGGATTTACCGAACGCCTCATCTCTCTTTTTGAAATTCCTCCCTACGACTTCATTTTTATTCACCGCGAAGCAACTCCCATTGGCCCACCTTTTTTTGAATGGATCATTGCAAAAGTGTTCAGAAAAAGAATCATCTATGATTTTGACGATGCAATCTGGTTGACTGATAAGAAAAATGAATCGTGGATAGTAAAGACGGTGCGATGGCGAAGTAAAGTGGAGAGCATTTGTAAGTGGAGCTACAAGGTAAGTGCCGGTAATGCTTACCTGGCAGCTTTTGCTAAGCGTGTTAACGGCAATGTGGTGATAAATCCCACTACGGTAGATACGGAAAATGTTCATGTGGAAGGTTTTAAGGATTCTTCGGGAGAGCGAATTGTAATTGGATGGACGGGCTCACATTCAACTTTGAAATATTTAAAGGAATTAGAACCCGCGCTTCTTCGCCTTGAAGCAAAATTCGCACACGTTGATTTTTGGGTAATTGCGGACAAACCCCCAAACATGCGATTGCCACGATTGTATTTTAGGCCATGGTCTTCAGAGACAGAAGTCTCAGACTTAGCTCAATTTGACATCGGAATTATGCCTTTGCCAGATGATGAATGGACGAAAGGTAAATGCGGGTTTAAGGCATTGCAGTACATGGCCATGGAAATTCCTACAGTAGCTTCGGCAGTTGGGGTTAATACTACAATAATTAGTCATGGAGTAAATGGTTTTTTAGTGAAGGATAACAATGAATGGGAAACATTTTTATCCAGACTTATTGAAGACAAGTCCTTACGCAAGAGCCTTGGGAAAGAGGGAAGAAAGACCTTAGATTTGAATTACTCAGTTCTTTCCAATAGGGAAAGGTTTACACTGCTTTTTAGTTAGCCAGGGCAATATTAGAAATGTCTCATCCAATGAGAAGCAGAAATGAAATCGAGGAGAGATGTAGTACCCGCCAAAAAGTATTGCACTAAAAAAAAATTGAAAACCTAAGAAGAGCAAATGACATCAACCTAATCTCTTAATTCTTTCCTGACGTGATAAATCATCGATTAAAACTAAGGCAATAATGAAAAAAGGTAACATTGGGATTTTATACCGTACCAGTGTTCCAAAGTTATACGTTGAAACACCAACTGCAAATGCGAAAATTAATGAGAAGCCCAGGCAAAATACCACGGTAGGATTTGATAATGCCTTTAAGAAAAAGAAGTTACTTCTCATCATGACAATGATCAAAAAAAACAAAAAAAGAAAAGCTTCTATGGCCGAAATAAACATAAGTGGATTGTTAACTTCCCAGATAAATGGTCTGAACAACGACACCACGATAGCTTGTGGGGCAAGTTTCACCATCGAGTTAAATGTTCCATCCAATTCCCCTAATGAATAGCCAGATCCACCAGCTCTGCCAGTCCAATACCGGATGTCGTAGGCAGTAACTTGTGCTGTCTCGGCTAACTTGTTGAGAGCATATTTGGGGTTATCTTCCCCTGCTTTTAATGCGGCAAAAACTGCGAGACTTCCTGCAACCAAAATAACCAATGGGGCTGCAAATACGCGCGTTATTCGATTTCTGATCTTCGAAAGATTTTCAAAGAATACCCATAGGATCATCGCTGGCACGAACGTTAAAAGAATGTAAATCTTTATCTTATACAAAAGCAGAGTTGAGGCCAAAATCAGCACGATAGTGACGACTTTAAATCTTTTCTTTATAAAAAGCGCATATGTGCAATACAACGTAATTCCCACGCAAGCAAAAGTGATAGTATCTTTAAGTATGCCCGAGCCCCAAAACAAAACTGAAGGAATAAAAAATATCGACCATGCCAACCACTTGTGCAAATGCGGATACAAATCATAAAATGTCTGAAACATCATCCATGAGCCAATGAACCCAAGTACCGCAAATAGAATTGCTGTTCCCGAGTACGAGGAGAAAGTAAATAAATCAAAGAAGGCGGCTAATTGAATTACAGCAAATGATGACGGATCGGTGAAAAAAGGCATTTTAGAAACAAATGCGTAACCGCCAGCAACATTCTGATCGCCAAAAAAAAGTTTAAATCCAATGTATGGTGATTGAACAAATGCTTCCCATAAGATCCTGCTTCCATTTGTATGGTAATTAAATGTGTCCCCTCCCGTATAATAAAACTGATAAATGAGTCCTACCGCCAAAGCGCCTGCAATTCTCAAAACCAGAGCGGGAAAAAAATACTTCCTGGTAATTTGATCAGTAACACTCGGCCTAATAAGAAATGCGAACAGGAGCACTCCTGCCAGGATCAAAGGGGTCACTATTAGATCGCGGAGTTCCACTTTAGGTTTTGATAGTTACTGAAAGCAAAACTAATAAATACCTACGTCATCGTTTTGAGTTGCTCTATATGCTTGTGATATGTCAGTTTTTTTCTGACTGATTATCAATAAGTTACAAAGTTTCTTTTAACATCGTTATTAAAATGAACACTGTTTAGTAAATTTGTCCGTACAAGCTGAAAAATGGGCGTAAAAGAAAGAAAAGAACGAGATCGTCAGGAAATGCGCGAAACGATTTTGCAATCGGCTCACCAGCTTTTTGTAGATAAAGGCTTTGATGATGTGAGCATCCGCAACATTGCCGAAGCAATTGAATATAGTCCGGCAACGATTTATTTGTACTTCAAAGACAAGAACGAAATTTTTTATGCGTTGCACGGTGAAGCCTTCAAAAGGTTTAACGAATTCATGGGGGTGCTGGCCACAATAAAAGATCCTTTCAAGCGACTGATCAAAATGGGCGAGCTTTACATGGAGTTCACTTTTAAATTTCCGCAATACTATGACATCATGTTTATCATGCAGGCACCAATGGATTGCGACAAGAACTCAGAAGAATGGAAAGAAGGTGAAAGTGCTCACTGCCAATTAGAGAATGTTGTGAAGGAATGTCAGGGACATAATTATTTTAAAAATAAAGATTACAAGACGCTCTCATTTTTGATTTGGAGCACGATGCATGGGATGTGTTCTTTGGCTCTACGTGATCGGTTGAAAATTTATGAAGAAGCAGAGCGCTCGAAGATGATCGACAAGTCGTTTAAGATGTTTAAGCAGATTCTTTCAGATCTATAAAAAAATTTAATCATTTGGTAAACACTGTTTATACTATTAACAATGAAAACTAAAATTCTATTTGTATTTGTAATAGCCTCCTTAGCGGCTAAGTCACAAAGCTCGATTCTTGACGCTTACATTCAAGAGGGCTTGAAGAATAATCTCCAGCTTAAACAAGAACAACTGAATTATGAACGAAGCGTGGAGAATCTCGCCCAAGCGAAAGCTTTGTTCTTGCCTTATGTCGGTGCAAATGCTACATACCAATTGGCTGATGGTGGTAGGAAGATTTCAATTCCGGTAGGAGATCTCGTAAACCCTGTCTACACCAACCTCAATCAAATTAATAGCGTACTCAACCCTGGCGCCCCTCAATATCCCTCGATTAGCAATCAGACTACAAATTTCCTTGCTACTAATTTCCACGATACCAAAGTGCGGGTGATCCAGCCTTTGTTCAATCCTGAAATTTATTTCAACTACAAAGCGCAGAAAGAGCTCATCACGGTACAACAGGCACAAAAGAAAGCCTACGAGAACCAACTAAAATTTGAGATCACCTCCGCTTATTATCAATACCTACAAAGCGATGAAGCATTGCACATTTTAAAGAGCACACATTCACTATTGCGTGAGTTGCTAAAAATAAATCAGTCGTTGGTTGCCAATGCTAAAGCCACTAAAGATGTTGTGCTTAACACGGAATACGAACTCAACAAAACAGAACAACAAATCGCTGATAACGAAAAGAACAACCAAGTAGCCCGAGCCTACTTCAATTTTCTTCTTAATCGTGAAATGAGCGCATCAATTGAGCGAGATTCAATTCTATCGGCTTCAATTAATGAGCAACAAGAAATTTCTACCCTAACAAATACAGCACTACAGCAACGTCAAGAACTTCAACAATTGCAAAACGGACTTCGCGCCAATCAGCAGCTAATTGGACTTAATAATGCAAATGCATTTCTCCCCAAGGTCAATGTGGTGGGCGATCTCGGCTACCAGGGATTTTATTACAAATTCAACAGTGATCAGAGATATTGGCTTGTACAGTTTGGCCTCACTTGGGACCTTTTCAAGGGTGGAGAAAAAAGGGCGCGCACTCAACAGGCTCGCATCGATTACCACGTAACTGAAAATAAAATGGAGCAGCTAAAAAAACAGATCGAACTTCAAGTCATTCAATCACATTATGAATTAGAATCAGCAAAACAGGCATTCAAAGCTTCGCAAAGCGGAGTGAAGAGCGCGGAAAAATCGTTTCAAATCATTCGCGCAAAATACAATGAAGGCCAGGCTATTTTGCTGGAATACCTCGATGCCCAAAATAAATACACAACTGCTCAGTTGACGAATTCGATCAACCAATATGAGTTGCTTCGCAAGTCAGCGGCATTGCTAAAGACCATCAACAACCTTTAATAAATTCTTATGAAAAAAATCCTTATCACTCTTTTAGTACCTGTTATTCTTGGTGCAGTGCTGTGGACCTGCGGTAAACAGGAAAAGCAAATTGAAAAACCTGTGATTGATGAATCTGCAGTTGCTATAAAATTAGCAGTCGTTCAAACCGTTGATTACAGCCTGCCCGTAATAAGCTCCGGTTTGATCAGCACCGAAACGGAATCAAAACTTTCATTTAAGCTTAGTGGAATAATTTCAAAGATTTATGTAAAGGAGGGAGAGTCTGTTTCGCGGGGGCAACTACTCGCATCACTTGACCTAACTGAAATTGATGCACAGGTTGCTCAGGCAAAAAATAATTTAGACAAGACTCAACGTGATTTAGAACGCGGAAAAAGATTACTCAAAGATTCTGCCGCAACGGTAGAGCAAATTCAAAACCTGACAACAGCATTTAATGTTGCTGAAGAAGGTTATCGGATTGCCTCGTTCAATAGACAATTCGCAACCATTCATGCAAATTCTTCCGGTAAGGTGATCAGAAAATTTGTGAATGAAGGAGAATTGGTTGGTGGAGGTTCACCTGTACTTATTGTAAACGCATCTGCGCAAAACGAGTGGATTGTAAAAATCGGCTTACCTGATGTGGATTGGGTGCGCGTGAAAAAGGGCGATCATGCAAAAATTACAACTGATGCATATCCAAACGAAACGCTGAATGGCGAAATCAATGCAATCAATGAAGGCGCAGACGGTAGCGGACTTTATCAGGCGGAAGTAAAAATAAGGCCAGGAAACAGAAAGTTAGCTTCGGGATTATTTGCGAAAGTTGAAATCGCTCCATCTTCAAGAAAAAAATTGCAGACGGTTCCTATCGAATCGATTGTTGAAGGCCAAGGAAAAAACGCATTTGTATTCGTAGTAAACGAAAACAAAAAATCAGTACGCAAACTTCCCATAGTTGTTGCCTACCTGGAAAACCAAACTGCTTTTATAACGAGTGGACTTGATTCTGTGCAAGAAGTGATTGCGGCTGGCTCTGCATTCCTCACAGAAAACAGTGTCATAAAAATTGAGCAACAATAATTCTTTTCAGTTATGAAGATCACAGAATTCTCGGTTAAAAACTGGCAGTTTACACTCATCATTTTCATTTTACTCTTGGCCTTGGGGGTCAACTCGTTGATGAATATGCCTCGAGGCGAAGATCCTGAGACCACAGCGCCATCCTTTGTCATCATTGTTGTTTACCCAGGCACGAGCCCTATCGACATGGAGAAACTGGTAGTGGACCCGATGGAAAAACGCTTCAATGAATTAGACAACATCAAACGACTCATCTCTGATGTGTACGATGGTTTGGCTACCGTTCGCGTTGACTATAAACATGAAATGGACCCCGATGAAAAATACCAGGAGATTGTGCGCGAAGTGAATGCACTTCGCAATGAATTGCCACAGGATATTTTTGATATTAAGATTTTAAAGTTTTCTTCGACCGATGTGAGTATTCTGCAATTGGCACTGGTTTCTGAAACGGCTCCCTATCGCGATTTGAAAAAACAAGTGGAGGAGTTGGAAAGCCGATTGGAGAAAATCAAGAGTCTAAAAAGAATAGAGACGCATGGTTATCCTGAGCAGCAAGTGCGTGTGTCATTGAATATTGAAAAACTAGCACACCAACACATTCCGCTCAATGCTGTCATCGGGTCGCTGCAAAGTGAAAACGCAAACATCCCGGGCGGAAGCATTCAGATGAACACGCGCAGGTTCAACATCAAAACCAGTGGTGAGTACAAAAGCATTGATGAAATCAAAAACACAATTGTTTATTCGGCAAATGGAAAAATCGTTTACCTCAAAGATGTGGCTGATGTTGAAAACACGTATCAGGATGAATCGCACCTGGTGCGCCTCAATGGCTTTAGAAGCGTCTTACTCACGGCCGCGCAAAAAGAAGAACAAAATATTTATCAGGTAGGCGACCAAATTGCACCTGTACTCGACCAGTTTGAAAAAGAACTGCCTGCCAATATAAAAATGGTGAAGAACTTTGAGCAAGCGAAGAGTGTACAAAAAAGACTCAGTCGCTTTGCAAAAGATTTTGGTATCGCGATTTTGTTAGTGTCCATCACCTTGTTACCGCTGGGGTCACGTGCGGCCATTGTGGTAATGATTTCTATTCCTCTTTCGATTTTCACCGGATTGTTCTTGCTTGATTTTTTGGGCTACTCCATAAATCAATTAAGTATTGTTGGGTTGATCGTAGCTCTCGGGATTTTGGTTGATGACTCTATCGTAGTTATCGAAAACATTGAACGCTATTTACGGGCAGGAAAAACCAAACGTGAGGCTTCAATTGAAGCGACTAAGCAAATCGGTCTTGCTGTACTTGGTTGTACTGCCACATTGATCCTTGCTTTCTTGCCACTTGTGTTTTTGCCTGAGCAAGCAGGAGACTTTATTCGCAGCCTCCCCATGGCGGTGATCATGACTATACTTGCATCTTTGTTTGTGTCGCTTACTATCGTTCCATTTTTGTCAAGTCGATTATTGAAGACACACACCTCTAAAGAAGGAAACATTTTCTTGCGCGCCTTGAAGAAAGTGATCAGCGGCACTTACACTAAAGTATTGCACTGGGCACTGCGTCATCCTTGGGCAACGCTTGGTCTTGCTTTGGTTTTGTTTGTGGGAAGCCTTGCGCTTTTTCCGGTAGTTGGTTTTAGCTTGTTCCCGAAATCGGAGAAGCCGCAATTTCTGATCAATATCGAAACGCCCAACAGTACGAGCATTTACGAAACCGATCGGGTAGCGCGCTATGTAGAGAGTGAATTGAAAAAAGAAAAAGATATTTCTTATTTCACCACTAATGTTGGCAAAGGAAACCCACGCATCTATTACAATGTGATTGCACGAAGTGAGTCGCCCAATTTTGCGCAATTCTACGTGCAGCTCAATGGACTTACCCCCGAAAAGAAAACAAAGTTAATCGACAAGCTGCGTGAAAAATTCTTTTACTATCCAAATGCAAAAATTGAAGTGAAGGATTTTGAACAGGGCCCCCCCTTGGAAGCTCCCATTGCCTTGCGTTTGTTTGGAGAGAATTTGGATACGCTCAGAAAAATTTCAACCAATGTTGAACAAATTCTGAAAAGTACGGAGGGCACGATTTACGTCAACAATCCACTGGCCAACCAGCTCACTGATCTCCGTGTGAAAATAAATAAGGAAAAAGCAGGTCAACTCGGAGTAGCCATCAGTGATATCGATAAAGTAGTGAGGCTTGGTGTGGCAGGATTTAATGTAGGCGAGTTTACGCCAGGCGAAGGAGAAGACGAGATCAATATTAATGTGACATTACCTCACGGAAAATATTCAACTTTTGACGTGTTTGATAAACTGTATATCAATTCGCTGAGTGGTCAGGCAATACCGTTAAAGCAACTTGCTTCGATTGAATTTGAAACTTCTACCAATTTGGTGCGTCATTATGACAAGGCGAGATTTTCAACAGTCACTTCGTTTGTGAAGAGCGGCTATTTGTATGAAGATGTTACCAAAGAGGTGCTGAAGAAACTTGACAAATTTCCGTTCCCGAAAGGGTATCGTTATGTGGCGGCAGGAGAAGTAGAAAATAAACAGGAGTCTTTTGGCGGACTTGGTACCATTATTTTGATCACTGCATTTGGTTTCATTGCCGTGTTGGTACTTGAGTTTGGAAATTTCAAGAGTACTTTGATTGTGTTGTCGGTCATTCCGCTTGGAGTTATCGGGGCAGTAACTATGCTGTTTATCACGGGCAATCCGCTATCGTTTGTAGCAGTTATCGGATTAATTGCACTCGTAGGCATTGAGGTGAAGAATTCAATCTTGCTTGTCGACTTCACGCATCAATTACGTGAACGAGGAGTTCCGTTGGATCAAGCGATTGAACATGCAGGTGAAATTCGCTTTGTGCCGATTGTACTTACATCGCTTACTGCTATCGGTGGATTGATTCCATTAGCAATAGAGGGCAACCCACTTTATTCACCCCTGGCCTGGGTGATCATTGGCGGATTGATCAGCTCAACGTTGCTTTCGCGATTGGTGACGCCAGTGATGTACAAGTTGCTTCCTCCAAAAGTAGAAGTGGTTGGTGAGAAGCCCGGGGATATTCCTCTCGAATAATTTGAAGATTGCTTAATTTGATAATTTGAAAATAGATGCTATTTCTTTCCATTTTCAAATTATCTCATCTTCAAATTATTCAAATTAGAATGGAAGGTCATCACTCCCTGTCGAGTCAGGAACAAAGTTTTCATCAGGTGGAGGAGTCATCTCGCGGTTGCTTGATCCACCTGAGTCTTTCTGAATTTTCCAGGCGCGTACATCGGTATACCAGCGGCCGTTGTATTCGCGACTTTCGATATTGATTGATGCCGTGATTTTATCTCCAGAAGATAATTTGTTTTCGTCAACTTTTTCGCCCCACAATGAGATGCAAACTTTTTTTGGGAATTGACCGGGTGTTTCCAAAATAAATTCTTGTTTCTTCCATGTTCCGTTTTTCCCCTGACCCGTCTGCATCGGGAGAAGATTTACTACTGTTCCGCTGATTTCCATTCCAATTGTATGTTTAGTCTATAAATTTTTCCAAAGTAATAAAATATAAATCCTTTTTAGGGATTCCACCGCAGGGATTATCGAAAACCATTGGTTTCTTTTCGCCCACCTCAACATAGCCATTGCGCTTGTACCAGTCGATCAATTCTTTTCGCTCGGAAATGACGGTCATGTCAATCGATTTGCAATTTTGCCTTCGGGCTTCTTCTTCGGCAGCCAACAATATTTTTTTTCCGATACCCGCGTTCTGCACGGTTGGATCAACGGCAAACATTCCCAGGTAAAGTTGACTTCCATGTTTTAAAAGACGAACACAGCCGATAATTTTTCCCTCATCTACAAATTTGAGAATAGTTGAGCCCTGCTCCGAAAAAAAATCATTAATAGCATTTTCATCGGTGCGAGTGCCATCAAGCAAATCAGCTTCGGTGGTCCACCCCTTGCGAGAAGTATCACCCCGATAAGCGGAATTTACCAATTTGTTTAATGCAGGAATGTCTTCGAGCGTTGCCTTCGAAATCATGTAACTAAATTTCTTTTAGCAACCTTGCTGCGTGTTGTACTCGGACGATACCAATGTAATCTTGGTTAATTTTGTAAACTATTCTGTAATTCCCTTCGATCAATTCCCTAATGTTTTCCTGTCCAAATTCAGGCACGATCCTTCCTGATAGTGGAAAGCCCTCGAGTTGATCTATCCTTGAAATAAGCTTTTCGATATACCGATCTGCATAAACTTTGGAGTCTTTTGAAATGTATTCGTGGATTGATTTCAGATCATCGATAGCGAAATCAGTCCAAATAAGTTTTACCATTTCTTGATCATTTCTTTTACTTTTTCATTAGGCACAGTTTTTCCTTCATCAAGCTGCTTGAGCCCCTGTTCCACTTTTTCTACAAAAATCAATTTCTCCAAAAGAATGTCTAAATCAAATTCTTGAGGAAGCTCCTTGACCGTTTCTAAGACCTTATCTCTTTTCATAAAATTTTTATACAATTTAAGAAAATTCTCCTTTAGACGCATCTCTACTATAATGCCCCATTTTTAATTTCTTCAACCACACCCGGATCTAGCAAAGTTGTGATATCCCCAAGATTAGAAGTATCGCCTTCCGCCACCTTGCGCAAAATTCTGCGCATGATTTTTCCGGAACGTGTTTTTGGAAGGCCACTCACAAACTGAATTTTATCAGGCTTGGCGATTGGCCCAATGATTTTGGAAACAGTCTCACGAATTTCAGCACGTACTTTTTCTTCTTCGCGAGGTTTTTGATAACAAATCACAAAGGCATAAATGCCCTGGCCCTTAATATCATGAGGGAAACCCACTACAGCCGATTCGGCAACAGATGAATGCTCATCAATTGCACTTTCAATTTCGGCTGTGCCCATATTATGACCCGAGACAATTATAATGTCATCCACTCGGCCTGTTATTCGATAGTAGCCTTCTTCATCGCGCTTGCAGCCATCTCCTGTAAAATATTTTCCGGGAAATGTAGAGAAGTAGGTGTCTTTAAACCGCTGATGATCTCCATAAATTGTGCGAGCCATTGCAGGCCATGGGAACTTAATAGCGAGTCGCCCTTCAATATTATTCCCCAAAAGCTCCTCACCTTTCTCATCCATAACTGCGGGCTGCACCCCAGGTAAGGGGAAGGAGGCAAACGCAGGTTTTAGTTTTGTCACATTCGCAATGGGTGAAATCATAAAGCCACCCGTTTCGGTTTGCCACCAGGTGTCAATGATGGGGCATTTACTTTTGCCGATGTTTTTATCGTACCAATGCCAAGCCTCTTCGTTGATCGGCTCGCCTACAGTGCCGATGACTTCAAGCGAAGAGAGATCATATTTTTCTACAAAGTCGAGCGATGCTGCTTGTAAGGATCGAATGGCAGTGGGTGCGGTATAAAAAATATTCACTTTATGCTTCTCAACTACATGCCAGAACCGACCCATGTCTGGCCATGAAGGAATTCCTTCGAACATCAATGAAGTCGCACCGGCACTCAGTGGACCATAAACAATATACGAGTGACCTGTAATCCAACCCACATCGGCAGTGCACCAGTAGATCGCCTCACCCTTGCCTTCTCCGGGGGAGAGGGAATCGTACTGAAAAGCTGCGCGAAAAGTGTAATTGGTATAAACCATGTAGCCACCACAGGTGTGCACCATGCCTTTGGGCTTACCCGTGCTGCCAGATGTATAAAGGATGAAAAGTAAATCTTCAGCATCCATTTCTTCGGGAGGGCAAACAGGCACCACTTTTTTCATTTCGGTGTGCCACCAAAAATCGCGATCGTGTTTCATCTCCGGATGTGACTGAGTGCGTTCAAGCACAATTACTTTCTCTACTGAATGGCATTTTTCGATTGCGTTGTTTACAATCGCTTTCAAGTCGATTTGCTTATCGCCACGGAAAGCGCCATCCGAGGTGAGCACAATCTTGCATCTCGAATCGTTGATACGATCGACCAATGAACCTGAAGAAAAACCAGCAAATACCAACGAATGAACGGCACCAATACGTGCACAGCCTAGCATGGCGTAAACTGTTTCAGGCACCATTGGCATGTAAATGCAAACCCTGTCTCCTTTTTTTATGCCATGGGCTTTGAGCATGTTGGCCACCCGGCAAACTTGATCATGCAGCTCTTGATAGGAAATTTTTCTTGAAGGCTCTTTAGGATCATTTGATTCCCATAAAATGGCAGTTTGATTTGCCCGTGCCGGTAAATGACGATCAATGCAATTTTCTGTGATGTTCATTTTTCCACCGATGAACCATTTCACTTCGGGTTTGTGAAAATCCCATTCCAACACTTTATTCCACTTTTTACGCCAGGTAAAATCTTCGGCCGTATCGGCCCAGAATTTTTCAGGGTTGGTGATGCTATTGGTGTACGACTCTAAGTACTCGGATTGATTGCTCGGAATTTTCATAGATAAAAAATGAAGGTGTCAAAGTAAAAACCTATTCATCCAAAAACCAAGAAGAATGTTTGAGATAAAAATTATCTTGTGGAATGGAAGGTCAACCCGAGAAAGATTTCTTCAGTAGCCTTTGGGTTGTATTGGTGATCTATAAAATGAAAATCAGTGAGTCGCCTACCTATCAGTCGTTAACTTCGGCATTGCAGCATTGCAACAAATCGATATCGCTATTCATTTACGACAATTCCCCTCGGGCACAGGAAGTTTTAACGAATTCACTTTGGCGTACACATTATCAGCATGATCCCTCTAATAACGGTGTGAGCAAAGCATATAATGAGGGTTTCAAGAAAGCAAAATCAGAGAACAAAAGCTGGATGCTGCTCTTGGATCAGGATACAACTTTCACTTCTGACATTTTAGACAGCTATGAGGAGGCGTGCAAAAAAAACTCCCTTCATGAAATCTTTGCACCGATTGTGAAAAATGAGATGAAGATAATCTCGCCATTCAGGTTTTCTTTGGGGAGAGGAGCTTCCCTGTCGAATATTCATGGGGGGACTTATTCAATTAATGATTTGAGATTTATCAACAGCGGCCTTTTGATTTCCGTACGTCTTTTTGAAAAATGCAGTGGCTATGATGAAGGATTTCCTCTTGATTTCAGTGACCTTAGTTTTGCCTGGCGGGTAAAGAAATTTCAGAATGAATTTGTAGTTGTGGACAGAGTTTGCTCACATAGTTTATCATCGAGCGAGAAATCTTCCTCAATGATGCTGAGTCGCTTTCAGTTTTTTCTAAGGAGCTCAAGGTTGTATGGTAAATTATACAGTTCATCCTTTTTTCTTTTTTTGAACCGTTTTTTTAGAGCTATGAAGCTGAGTTATAAATTTCGGTCTTGGGAGTTTGTGTTATTATTTATTCGAATTGAAAGGGAACGAACCTCCTCTTAATGCTAAATCGAATTTCAAAAACCATTCTACTCGTTATCATTATCGAATTATGCCTCGGTGGTGGCGGACGCCTTACAACTATTGGCCCTGTTTCATTGCGGATGGTACTCTTTTGTATTGCCATTGTTTTGACGACTCTATTATTGTTAAGCGGCAAGTCAATCAGCACACGCTATTGGAAAATTCTCGCAGCTTTCTTTTTGATGAATTTGGTTGGTGTTGGATTGGGCTGGTTAAACGGAAGCGCCAAAATTTTGATTTGGGAAGACGTTAAGCCTCTGCTGTACTTTTTGATTCTTCCCTTTTTTGCTCTGGCAATTGACGAAAGTAGCCCCTTGAATATTTCTAAAATTATCAAGGTATGCGCATTGCTAACGGCTTCTTTGTTTTTTCTGTTGTTGATTTTAGTTCACTCAGGTGTATTCACTTTTCTCTCTTTTTACAAAGCCACAGAAAAGACGGTTGAGTTTTTTTATCGAGGTGAAATTACTTTTTTCTATAAAGGTTTTCTGTTCTTGGGAATAGGATCTATTTTTTTCTTTTTCAGTGAATCAAATAAGAAATTCCTTTTCGTAACCGTGCTGGTACTAGCAATTATTTTCAGTGTAACACGGGGGCTGTTATTTTCTTTGTCATGCACTTTGGCCGCTTACTTTATTGGGAAGAAAAAATATTATCATGCTACTAGTGCGGCCATATTTTCATTAATTATTGTCGTATGGGGGAATACGAGCACAATTAATTTCAGCAGATGGATAGATGCTAACAAGGGCGATAAGGCTTATGAAGAAGCAAGTCCGCATTTGTTTGGTGATCGAAAATATTCAGATGAGGGGAGGTTTGCGCAAATAAAGGAAGTTGGTGAGAGAGTTTCTCTAACCTCCATTTTTGTTGGCCACGGATTCGGACAAGGTATTCCTGCAAGGCCAATACACATGGAGATAGCGTATCTTGAAATCTTTCATAAGCAGGGTTTGATTGGCCTGGCCTTTTGGGGAAGCCTCGCATGGATGCTCTTCACGGCCTACCGAGATAGCAATCGATCAAATTTCGCCAACGCTTTTTTCTTCAGCTCATTATTTGTTTTTGTGGAATCAGCAACAAATCAATATTTTAATAACCCAATTGGTATGTCGGTTTTGTTACTTTCTTTGGTGAGTCTGTATAAACTGAAAAATCATTTGTGAGCATTTCCGTTTGCATGGCCACACACAATGGCGCTTCGTTTATTAAGAAGCAGATTGATTCTATTGTAAATCAACTAAACGCGGATGATGAATTAGTAATTTCGGATGACAGTTCTTCTGATAATACTGTGGAGGTACTTCAATCTTATAATCGATCACAGATCAAACTTCTTTCAAATGAAAAATTCAACGGTCCTTCAAGAAACTTTGAATATGCGCTGGGGCATTGCGCGAATGAAATCATTTTTCTGGCTGATCAGGATGATATCTGGCATTCGGAAAAAATAAAAGTTATGACTGGAGCGCTGAAGGAATGTGATCTGACAGTTTGTGATTGTCGCTTGGTAGACGAGAATTTGAAAACAATAGCCCCTTCCTTTTTTGAATTGAACAATTCCAGGAAAGGATTGTTAAACAATTTTTATAAAAGCTCATTTATAGGTTGCTGCATGGCATTTCACCGCAAAATCCTGGAAAAGGCGATTCCTTTCCCCAATGAAATCTCAATGCATGATCAATGGATCGGGTTGATTGCCCAGAAATATTTCAAAGTTAAATTCATCCCCCAGATTTTGGTAGACCACCGCAGGCATTCAAAGAATTTTTCTACCACCGGCAGTAGAAGTAAAAACTCACTTGGAAAAAAAGTAATTTCAAGGGTTAAATTGGCCAAAATGCTTTTGCAGCGATAATGGAAAAACTCAGGGCATCCATCGTGGTTTACAAAACCGACTCTGTGCAACTGCGGCAGGTAATGGATTGTTTCTTGAGTAGTTCAGTTACCGGCCACCTCACTGTTATTGACAACTCCCCAACTGATCAGCTTCGCCAGTTGTGTGAGGCATCGGGAGCAGACTACGTTTTTAACGGGAAAAATTTGGGTTATGGCAGAGGGCACAATATCGCTCTGGTGAAAAGTCTGAACAAGTCCCTCTATCATTTGGTGTTGAATCCTGATGTTTACTTCGAGCAAGATGCGCTCGAGAAAATTTTTCATTTTATGGAAGAGCATCCGCAGGCAGGTCTTGCAATGCCAAAAGTCTTCAGTGCCGAGGGTCAATTACAAATGCTTTGCAAACTGCTGCCCACACCACTTGATCTAGCCTCGCGCAGATTCTTTCCATTCGATGGGTGGTTTAAAAAACTGAACGGACGCTATGAAATGAGAAATACCGGCTATGGCCATGTGATGAATGTTCCTTTTCTGTCAGGCTGTTTCATGTTTCTTCGTACCACAGCGATCAAGCAGGTTGGGGTTTTTGACGAGCGTTTTTTTTTGTATGCCGAAGATACCGACCTCTCTCGCAGACTGCACGAGCAATTCCATACTTTGTTTTTTCCAGGGGCTGAAATCCGCCACGTTCATGCCCGAGGCTCTTATAAAGATTTTTGGCTGACAATACAAAACCTTAAAAGCGCGATCCAGTATTTTAATAAATGGGGATGGTTTTTTGATGCAGATCGGATGGCCATCAACCAACGGGCTCAAATGCAAGTCAATGTAGTTGGCGCGCCACGAATGACCCTCAGCGAAGTAAAAACGGCATGAATTTTCTTTCCAAAGAAAATCCTGATCGGTGGCGCCATTTAGCATGGTGGCTTTGTGTCATCACATTGCCATGGATTGACATGGCAAACAACATTAGTTTGATTTTGTTGTTCATGCTTTCACTAACCGGAGGCAACCTCAAAGAAAGATTGCTTCGAATAAAATCAGCTAAATGGGCATGGCCATTTTTTATTTACTACGCCATGCTGCTAGTCGGGATGACCTACACAGCAGACATTGACAACGGATTTTTCACACTTGACAAAAAAATTACGTTTGTAGTCTTGCCATTGATTGCTATTGTAGGAAAGCAATTAAACGAAGAGTTTGTGAGTCTTCTCAAGCGCAATTTTGTTTATTCATGCACGGGAGTAATTTTTTTATGCCTGACCCTGGCTACTGTGAGTTTTATCTCTGGCGGCAGTCCGGAGAATTTCGATTTTAGGTCAAGTTCTGAGTACAATGATTTACATCCGAATGCATCCTCCTTTTGGATGCACTTCTCATATATTCAATTGGCACAGTGGGCGGGTCTGCATCCAGCGTATTTCTCAATGTATCTCGTTTTTTGTTTGACAATTCTTTTCACCGAAAAATATTCATCGCGAAAAGAGCAAACCTTTCATCTGCTCCTTAGCTTAATTATATGTTGCTTTATTGCAATGCTATCTGCCCGCATGGCAATCATAGTATTTATTTTTTCAGCTTTCTATTTAATCGTAAAGAAAATCCAGGCGAAGCAGCTTGCTGGGTCATTTACAATTTTTGTGGCTATGGTCACATTAGGCTTTTTGCTGTCATTCAATCCAGTAACTCGTTTTCGGCTAATTGAAGAGCCTTTGAAGACGAAATATGTTGCAGATACTTCGGTGACCGATTGGAATTCAGTAAGCTATCGGTTGCTCGAGTGGCAGGGGACATGGGGCATTATTCAACACCATCTGTTTTTTGGCATCGGCACAAGCGGATGGAAAATTGCGATGGACAATTTTTATTCGCGCTATAACAGTAGCACAGTTGGGCTTGTGCACAATTCGCACAACCAGTTTCTGCAAACCTGGATGGAGAATGGAATCCTTGCATTGATTGCCTTTCTGGTTTGCATTTTCGGCTCCGTTTTTCGACCGAATGTGGAGCCAAGTTATGTGGCGTTTATTCTTATCTTTAGTTTAATGTGCCTGACCGAGTCTATAGGTGAGCGACAAAAGGGAATTGTATTCTTCACACTGTTCCAAACCTTGTTTTTGGCCTTTGAAAATAAATCGAAATGATTGCAGCCAGGCAGACCGAATATTTTAAGGAAGTGGATAAAGCCGTGCTTCGCGCGATCATGTATTTTGACGTTTTCAATTACCCGATCACTGCAGAAGAAGCACTTGCCTTCGCACCGATGCCGGTTGAGAAAAGTACTTAGATAGCAGCCCTTGAAAATCTTGTGGCCGAAAAGACAATATTCCAATTCGGAAAGTTTTATTCCATTCAGAATAATCAAGAATTAGTGGAGAGAAGGTTAAGAGGAAATTTGCTGGCGGAAAAGAAAATGAAAACTGCCGAAAGATATTCACGGTTGATTTCTTTGTTTCCTTTTGTACGGGCAGTACTCCTTTCCGGTTCCATATCCAAAGGGTTCATGGATGAAACAAGCGACATCGATTATTTCATCATAACCGCGAAGAAACGACTATGGATTGTGCGTTTGGCGCTGGCAGTTTTCCGCAGAGTTTTTCTTTTTAATTCACATAAAAATCTTTGTACTAATTACTTTATCGATACAGAAAATCTTACCATTCCAGATCAAAATATTTTCACTGCAACTGAATTGTGCACGCTTAAACCAATGTACGGGCACAGTGCTACTCAAAAATTTTTAGACGCCAACCGATGGGCATTCACTATTTTGCCACAAGGCAAATTTGATCGGAATTTACGCAATGACGAAACATTCTATGTTAAACGGCTGATCGAAAACTTTTTTTCTTTTAAGGCTATGGATGACCTCAATCAATGGCTGATGAAAAAATCCCGATCATTTTGGAAAAGAAAATATACTGATGTGATCAGCGATCATGACTTTGAAATTGCGTTTCGAACAAGAGAAGGCGTGTCGAAGAGTCATCCGCGGTTTTTTCAAAAGAGAACCCTTGATCAATTTCAGCAAAGGATTAGCTCCTTTGAAATATTAAATAATATTGATCTGAAATTTTGAATTTTTAAATCTTGAATTCTCGTGAAACGAGTTTTGGTTACACATTCGTATTTCTACAGACTTGATCCTAAACAATGGAAATTCAAGCAGCCGTATCCTCCCTTGGGGTCGCTGCAGGCTGCTGCAGTAGTTCGTGAATCGGGATTTGAAACCACTTTTTTTGATGTTGCGTTGCGTAAAGGTCCGGATGAAATTGAGCAAGTCCTTGCAGAAGAAAAGCCGGACGTCCTGGTCATCTACGATGATGGATTCAATTATCTGACTAAAATGTGCCTCTCGGTGATGCGCGAGGCTGCATTCACAATGATCGGTTTAGCGAAGCAAAGGAATGCGGTTGTCATTATTTGTAATTCAGATTCCTCAGATCATTATGACAAATACCTGGCGATGGGAGTTGACTATGTGATACGAGGCGAGGGAGAGGAAACGTTGAGGGAACTTTTAGTCGCGCTGGAAAGGGAAAATGAAACAAATGAGATTTTAGGAGTCGCTTACAATAAAAATGGAAAGGCAATAGTCAATTCTTCGAGGCCGGTGCTTAAAAATCTGGATGCATTGCCTTTGCCAGCATGGGATTTGATAGATATCGAATCATACCGCAAAATCTGGAAAAGGCATCACGGTTATTTCTCGTTGAACCTGGCCTACACACGAGGTCGCCCTTACAAATGCAATTGGTGTGCAAAACCAATTTACGGCAATCGCTACAATTCACGCTCGCCCGAAAATGTGATAAAGGAGATCAAGTACCTTTTAGAAAAATTTCAGCCCGATCATTTCTGGATGAGCGATGATATTTTCGGACTGAAGCCGAATTGGATCAATCGCTTTCGTGATTTGGTAAGGGAAGAGAAATTGAAATTCACCTACAAAATCCAATCGCGCGTGGATCTGCTACTTGAAGAAAACACAATCGATGCACTGGCAGAATCTGGAGCAGAAACAGTTTGGGTTGGTGCGGAGTCAGGCTCGCAAAAAATTTTGAACGCGATGGACAAAGGGACAACGATTGAGCAGATTCAAACGGCAACGGAACAACTTAGATCTAAGGGAATCAAAGTCGGCTATTTTTTGCAATTCGGATATTTGGGAGAAACAAAATCAGACATTGAAAGCACGGTGAAGATGGTGCTCAAGAACATGCCAGATGAAATCGGAATCTCTGTTTCGTATCCTCTTCCCGGGACAAAATTTTTTGAAAAAGTAAAAGCTGAGTTAAAGGAAAAACAAAACTGGACGGATTCAGATGATCTTGCCATGATGTATCACGCTACATACTCCCCTGCGTTTTACAAACTGCTGCATCGCTATGTGCACAGCCGATATCGCATCAAACGAGGATGGGAGCAAGTAAAAAAATTAAATTTCAAACTTCGACCGCTGGCATCTATGGTTTACCATGCTCCGCTGTCTGTTATCCAATCCTGGAGGTTAGACCGCTTGCAATATGCCGACTGAATTGATCGATCAGTGGAAAAACGTTGATCAGGCTTTCAGTAAACAGTCTATTCATTTTGATGAAGACGATTTTTCAAATGCGATTTTGCAAGAATGGCGGAAACGTATTTACAAGCACGTTGATCAATTCATCAAGCCAAATTCAAAAATACTTGAGCTTAATGCAGGCACAGGCATTGATGCTATTCGTTTTGCTAGAGAGGGACATTCAGTTCATGCTACCGACATTTCAGGGGGGATGATTAAGAAATTGAAGGACAAAATTTCAATTCACTCACTGACAAATACAATTTCGATACAACAAATTTCGTTTGAGAACATCGACAACGTGGAAGGAAAATTTGATTATGTCTTTTCAAACTTCGGTGGATTAAATTGTATTGATGATTTGAAGAAAGTCACAAGGCATCTGCCAAAACTTTTAAATGAAGGTGGATTTATAACGTGGGTGATCATGCCGCGCGTTTCTCCATGGGAGTGGACGTGGGCATTTAAAGGAAAATTCAAAGAAGCTTTTCGGAGATTTGATAGAAACGGAACAAGTGCACATCTGGAAGGCGAAACTTTTACTACATATTATTATTCATCAGATCAAATCAAGGATTGTTTTGATTCGCAATTTCAATTGCTAAAAACAGAAGGTCTCGGAATATTTTCTCCTCCGCCCTCTGCAGTGAATTTCGCAAAACGATTCAGAGGTATATCTAATTTCCTAAATCGGATTGATCGAGTGGCATCGAAAATGTATCCGTTTAACCGATGGGGAGATCATGTGATCGTTACTTTAGAATTTTATTCAAAAAACTACTGAAAGATTTATCGTTTTTTAGCGATGTACAATTTTCTTGTTTCGGGAGTTTTCGGAGCAGTAAAATTGCTGTTCACAAGCAGATGACAATCAAATTGAAGGCGGTGATTAAGGATAGAAAATCCGTTTAAAAATTGTACTTCTTATTCTACAGGCTCTTGAGGTCATGAAGAAGGGCCTTTGATTTAATTGTTACCCAGGGGAAGGGAGAGTCATTATTAATTTTTTGATACAGTTTATTTAAGAATGAGAAGGGATTGTAAAGAATCTTATAATTATAACCTTCCAATTCTTTCCATGAGTGATGATGGTAACGAGAGTTCATTTCGGGATATCCGAGTTCACGAAAATAATCTTCGGATCTCCTCCTTGCACCATCAAGTTCATTTGGACTATAAAAGGGGCTATCCAATATGTGAACTTCGCCATAGGGCGAAAGTAATTGTAAAAGTTTGTCAATAAGTTCATTCAAGTCAGGAAAGTATTGAATTGTTCCAGCCAATATTATGAAATCAAACTTTTGATTTCCCAAATCGCAACTGAATATGTCGGCCCGTATAAACGTAAGATTGGGATAAAGCCTCCCAAAAACTCTCTGGCCTTGCAGTAGTTCTGTTTCGTTGATATCCATTGCCAAGATGTTGCCGTGAGGGAAAGAGACGGCAAGGTGATGAGAAAGCCAACCATTACCACATCCTAGTTCCAGAAGAGACATAGGCTTTTTCTTTTTGAAGTAGTTAACAAGCTTTTTTAGCGAGCGTGTCCGAATCTGCCATTCTTTTTTTAGAAATGGATCGTTTGATAAGTGATTGCCCTTTATCACGGGTAAACTTTCAACTATCTCATCTGTGTAAACTCGGTTTTCTTTCCTTCGCAATTGAGTGTAGATATATTCAAAGGAGTTTAATCTTTCCAGATCCTTTTGATAAAGGATTTTATTCTTTCGAAGAAATGATGAGTCCTTAAAATATTGAGTGGTCATTCGAACAACTTGTACTGTTTCTTAGATATTTCCTTTACAGTCCAATTAATATTGTGCTTGCTTACCCATTCTTTTCCACGCTGCCGAATTGAATTAATTTGAACGCCATCGTTGATCAGGGGAAGAATTTTATCGGCCAAACCCTGAAAATCTTTTAGCCCTACTGTTATACAACAAACCGGTAAATCGTAAAGCAGTCCAACCTTCGTTCCGCAAACCAGCAAACCGCAACTCATTGCTTCTGTAACAACTTCACTTTGGCCTTCTGAGAGGGATGTATGTAAAAGAATATCGGACTCATGATAAAACTCGACCAACTTGGGGTAAGGCATGTGGTAAAGAATCCTTACCTTCTTTTGTATTCCCAATTCTTCTATCAGGTTTCTAATTCTCTGCTCTTCGTTGCCCTCGCCAATCATAGTAAGGGTACAGTCAACTGATTTTGTGATTCGGGCAAACACCCTTAATAAAGTCGGCTGATCTTTTACTGCGTGAAAATTGCCGATATGCAGAAAGCGAACGGGCCTATTCAGCGGTTTTTCCTTAAACGAAAACATTTCTGAGTCAATACCCCACGGGATTATTTCCAATTCGCGTTTCAATCCGGCTCGTTTCAGATTGTCAACAAGGTAATTTGTTAAAGCATTGGCTTCATTTGCATGATGCAAAGTCCAAAGAATAAGCTTTCGATAAATCGGTCGATGCAAATAGCCGTAATTGATTTCTGGAACGGATGAACCATCTCCTCCTAACACACTCACCACACTTTTTATTTTCAATATTTTGCCAAGAACAACTGCTAAAAACCCGCATGGCCACACCCAAAATCCGTGTACTACATCGAAATTCTTTTTTCGGTGCCCCCGTATGAAGCACAAAAAGAATTTGAAATATTGGCCAACCTTACTATTATTCCTAAACCCAAAAAGTTCGAACCCATGAGCTTTATAATTTTTATTAACCTCATACAGTTGGAAAACAGTTACCTTAAAATTTTGCGACAAAAGAATTACGATTTGCTCAAGTACAGGGATTCCCAAATTATTTTTGCCTGTTCCAAAGCCGCCAGGAACGATCAGGGCTATGTTTTTTGATTGATTCATTTAGCGAAAGCTTGAGACATACGCGATGCAATAGCTTTAAATGATAGTTGTCTTTGAAAATTCTCAATCGTTTTTCTTCGCTCAATCTCAGTATCGATTGATAAGCTTTTCACTAGAGCCTTGTGCAAACCTTCTGTGTCTCCTGCCTTAAATGACAAACCAATATTTTCATTGGTCATCCATTTGAAGGAAGAGATTGCACTTAAAATTGGAATGCAACCACAGGACATTGCTTCGCACACAGCAATCCCGCTTCCTTCGTAATGCGATGTTGAAATAATAAAATCGGCACTGTTATACCATTGAAGTAATTGATCTTTATTTTGACAACCAATCATAAAAATTCGATTGAAACCCTTCACTATCTCTACAACCTCGCCCAACAAATCATTCTGCTGATAAATAACATAAAGCGACACTTCAGGGTGTTCACTAGAAAATTGGGCAAATGCTTTTGCCAAGGTGAGCGGATCTTTATTCCTATCAAAACGACCTACCCATAGATAAACCTTTCCCTGAACTTTGGTTACTTGTCGAGCAAGGGACCGATCGGTGATTTGATAAACAGAAGAGCATTCCATCACTTCGCGGATTTTTTTTCGATCATGTATTTGCCTTGAAGTGATCCATTCTTCAGCTTGCTGGAGCGAAACGAAGAAATAGCCGGACACGAATCGATCAATCAGTCGCTGGAAAAATTTCTTGTATAACCGCAGAGGTCTTTCCGCATGGTGATGAATATAAAACCGCGCATTTTCTTTAAGTGACTTTTGAAGGAGCCAAACCTGGAACGGATGATGAAATCCTTGTACAAGAATTACGTCAGGATTCAATTTTTTAATTTGTTGATGAAACTTAACGGGAAAAACCAAATCCAAACCACTCAACCCGGTAAAATGATACTTAACATTATTTATTTCATGGCTTCCTTTATAATCGATATGATAGAAGCTGTGCACTTCATGATTTTTTGCCAGTTCATCGAATATGCCGGTGTAAAAATCAATGCGCTTTAACCACTGAAATGGATCGGTGTGACTGCTGCTAACATATTGGACGGAGATGATACGCATGAAATAGTTGCTCGAAATTTAACCTGGATTACTCATTGAAAAAGATTTTTGCTTTGAATGACAAATTTCATCGCGTAATAATTAAAATGACTGGATTGATTTCAATGATTGATCATAATTTTTTTGAAGTAACCATGATTTGTTAGTAGAAAAGACAATTTACTTGAATGCACTAAGGTAGAAAATCAAAGGAATCAGATTGTATCACTAGCTTCGATAAGAAGTGTCATTATTTTTTAAGCTAATCGAATGGCAAATGCATAATCCTGGTTAAATTGGCTTTTGCAATGATGAAAAAAGTATTGCTTTTCAACCCACGCGCTGGCAACCCTGTACACGTGATTCCTAATGCAGTATTAGCAATAGCTGCCTCCATTGAAGGAGCTGTTGATTATGTCATTGTGGATGGGAATCGGGAACGTGATCCACTTTCAAAAATTCTGAATTATCTAAACTCAGGCGAGTTTGGTTTTTTTGCATCGACTGTAATGCCTGGCCCACAACTCAGGCAGGCAATTCCAATCACTAAACTTATACGGAAAAAATTTCCTTCCCTCAAAATTATTTGGGGTGGCTACTTCGCATCGAATCACCACAATACGGTTATCAAATCAGGCTACGTTGATGTGGTTGTTAACGGGCCAGGCGATAAATCCTTCCCGGCACTAATCAAAGCTTTGAATAATGACGACTCGTTAGAGACAATTGAAAACCTGGTATTTGTTCGAGAAGGAAAAATAATAAAAACGAAAAAGGCTGCGCTTTATGAACAGGATGAACTGCCTGCTTTGCCTTATGACAAACTGAACACCTTCTATCCGATGGAGAGTTTTCTCGGGAAAACTTTTCTGGGGTCAAAAACCATTGCTTATCATTCAAGTATTGGTTGCCCATTTACTTGCTCTTTTTGTGGAGTGGTTCCCATTTTTGAAGCACGTTGGAAGGCCAAATCGCCTGCACGGATATTTAACGACATCAAATATTTGAAGGAGAAATTCGGAGGCAATGCTTTCCAGTTTCATGACAATAATTTTTTTGTCTCTGAAAAGAGAGCCGTAGAGTTTGCTAATCTTATTTCTCCTGAAAAAATGAAATGGTGGGCTGAGGGTAGAATTGACACGATGGACCAGTTTTCGAATGAGTCAATGCAAGCTATTGCCGACTCTGGATGCACAATGATTTTCTTTGGTGCAGAAAGCGGCAATAACAAACTGCTTACTCAAATGGACAAGGGAGGTAAGCAAACAGGAGAAAAAATTAAGTCATTCGCAGCCCGAATAAAAAAATTTGGAATCATTCCAGAGTACTCGTTTGTACTTGGTTTGCCAGCACCCACAGAAGAACAAGTATGGCAGCAGATTCACGATGAGGTTACGTTTATCAAAGAGATTAAATCGATCAACCCCAAAACTGAAATTGTAATCTACATCTACACGCCTGTGCCAACAGATGGATCTGACCTTCTCAACGAATCTTCACAGCATGGATTCTCCTTTCCTCAGACTCTTGATGAATGGAGTGAAGAGAAATGGCTCAACTTTGATTTGCATCGGGAATTTCTTACTCCGTGGCTCAAACCTGAGATGATCCGCTATATCCATGATTTTGAAACAGTCATTCATGCCCAATATCCTTCGGTGAGCGACTACAAACTTTCAATACTTCAGCGTAATGCTATGAAGTGGATTTCATCAATACGATACAAATCCAATTTTTTCAGTTACCCGTATGAACTGAAAGCACTGATGAAATATTGGCTGCGTTACCGTCAACCCGAGATTCAGGGAATGTGATGGGATGGTTTAAAAAAAAACTCAGCCCTTTAGACGGCTACAATCGCTGGGCTAAAACATATTCTATTGAATCTAATCCAATCAAAAACTTTTCGGATGAACTAATCAAAAAATGGATGGGCGATCTTTCTGGCAAATCTTTTTTAGATGCCGGATGTGGCTCAGGGAAAATTTGCAAACTTGCTCAAGAAGAGGGAGCAGTTAAAATTCTAGGAATAGATTTTTCACCTGTAATGATTGAGGAGGCAAAGAAGAATTATCCGGATATTGAGTTCAAGTGTCATGATCTTTCTACAAATAAGATTGTTGGGCGTTTTGATTGTGTCATCTGTGCTTTAGTGCTTGGTCATCTCGATGATCTAAATTTTGTCTTGACTAATTTGTTAAATAACGTTTCGGATAATGGATTTGTTGTAATCACTGATTTTCATCCTTATTTAACTTTGCAAGGTAAACGCAGAACATTTACTGAAAAGAATTCAAGGAAGACCTTTGAAATAGAACATCACCTGCATTTGTTCGAAGAATATTTTTCTCTTTTTGCAAAGTCGAATTTCTACATTGAGGAATTGGTCGAGCCAACATGGAATGAACAACCGGTTGTCTTCGGAATGAAATTACGAAAACGTAAAAATTGAACCTGCTCCTCAAAAATATTTATTGGGCAAGTGATGGAAAAAATATCACAACCGACATTCGAATCAGTCGGGGAGTTATTTCAGAAATCGGAACGCTCTCCTCATTAAAAAGAGAAAAGACCATCGACTTTAAAAATCATTTTCTTTACCCAGGTCTCATCAATTCACATGATCACTTGGAGATGAATTTGTACCCACTCATGGGAAATCCATTTTACAATAATTATACCGAGTGGGCTCAAGATATTTATAAGCCCACTGAATCTCCTGTTAAAGAAATTGAAGGTACTGGAATTAAAGACCGATTGATTTGGGGAGGGATTAAAAATTTGATTTCGGGAGTTACCACTGTTGTGCACCACAACCCATGGAATCGCCATTTATCAAAGAAAAAATTTCCGGTAAAAGTTAAAGAAACTGCCTGGGCGCATTCTCTGGTTTTTGAAAAGAATATCCAAAAAAAAATCCCAAAGAAAAGCTTACCCTTTGTCATTCATGCAGCAGAAGGGCTCGATGATTTTGCTCAACATGAAATTTTAAAGCTGAATGGCCTTGGATTATTGAGGGCAAATACGGTTTTGATTCATGCTGTTGCATTGAATGAAGAGAACAAGAAATTGATTGAACAAACTGAGGCTTCCGTGATCTGGTGCCCATCATCGAATTTATTCATGTTCGGCAAAACCGCGCCAGTAGATGAAATAAAAATCAAAACAAAAGTTGCTCTCGGAACAGATTCAACAATGACTGGCAGTCCAACTTTGCTTGATGAAATGCGTGTGGCCAGAAATACTAATCTGGCTACGCCAAAAGAAATCTACGAAATGGTGACATCGATTCCGGCAAAGATTTTTGGATTGGAAAGACCAGAAATAAAAATTGGAAATCGGGCCGACTTTTGGATTTCTCCAATTATTCATGAAGACTATTTAGAAAATATTTTTAAAATTGATTCTTCAAAGATCAGGGCCGTATTTGTAAACGGAAAATTTAGATTTGGTGATGCTGACTTAGCAACTGATATCGGTGCAGATGGCTACCAATTATCATGGGCCTCCAAATGGATCGCCTATGATATTTTTTCTCTCAAAAAGCGCATCGAGTCAAAAACGAAGGATGCTTGCAACCAAAACCCCCTCTGGAAAATGTTTTTTGGTGAGTAAATCAAACGTACAAAGAGCAAACACAGCGTTGGCAAGTAGGATTGCGCTTGATATCAAGCCCTTTCCGAAAAGTAATCGCCTTTTCTGAATTAATGATATTCAAAAAGTTTTCTTTATAAATATTTCCATACGATTTGTGAAAGAAGCATGGCAGTACATCTCCGGTTGGTTCGATCACAGCCGATACCCACGGGGCATTGCATTTCTTTGAAGGGAATTTCTCCTGGCCCCTTAGCGCGCGATAATGTTGAACCAGCGACAACATCTTTGCCGGAGATTCTGCAATAAATTTTCGGCTATATTCTTTCTTTAAATCGATAAACGATTTTTTCAAAGTAGACTCCAGTTCGTCAGCCTCAACCAGGCTTAAGGCTATTTCTTCCTTTTGTACCCCACTTAAGTCAACGTGATTAAAGGCAGATGACGATACATCGGCAGCCAAGAAAGAGATTTGATTAAGCCCGATTTCTTTAGCTGATTGAATGATTTTAATAAAATCACGGAAATTCTGCTTTTGCAGAACACACCTTCCGGTTACGGAAAACGATGGATTTAGCCTTTTGATTTCTCCAACGCCTTCCGCCAATTTCTCAAAAGCAGAAGGAATATTTCTTATCGAATTATGTATTTCAAGGCTGCCATCGATGGAAACGATTGCGTCATCGCAATGCGCGATTACATCCCGGGCATGGGCTTTTAAAGTCAACCCGGTTGAAAGCAAACTTATTTTTATCCCAATTGATTTTAGCTGAGTGCACAATGCCCAAAGATTGGAGTGCATGAGCGCTTCCCCGCCCGAGAGAGCCACTTGCTTAACTCCCAGTTTCTGAAATGAGGAAATGTGTTTAGCGAGTTCTCCTGCTGAGATTTCCCGTTTTTCGCTGTTGGCTTTCCAGATATCACACATCACACACCGGCAGTTGCATCGGCTGTGTGGCATCAGCACCAGCACAGGCAATTTGTGCAATCGATGACTGATTCGATTAATGAATGGGAACATGGCGGTCTAAGTTACCATCTTTTAAGATTTGCCATGATTGAAGTTAAAAGAAATGAAATCTGGCTTCTTGATCGTATTTTTTTGTTACGCCTGATAAATTCCATTAATTTTATGGTCAAAGAGCAACTGTAAAAATGGCTACTATTATCAAAAAAAAATCCTCAAAGCGCGACATCGCCAGAAAATTCAATAAAGCCATCTCATCAAAAGGTGTAGATACGCGCAAATATTGCGGAGTAATTAAGCTATCAAAAGATCCACTAACCATCCAAAAGGAACTTCGTGATGAGTGGGAATAGTGTTGTGCTTGATACAAACATTGTTTTATATCTGCTGAGTGGTGATGAAGTTTTGTCAGACCTATTTTATCAGAAAAAACTCTACCTCTCTTTTATTTCTCAATTGGAATTGCTGGGGTTTAAAGGAATAACAGATAAACAGCATTCTGAGATAAGCAGATTTATTCGCGATTGTGTTGTGATTCTGACAGCATCATTCTTGCTACCGCTCGTTACCTGGGCCTTCCCATCATTACTTCAGATACTTCATTTAAAATAACAGAATCCCCGGAAATTATCATCTACGCTACAAACTAATATGAACCAACTCTCCAACCGGATCAACGCCATCGAAGAATCGGCCACGCTTGCAATGGCAGCTAAAGCACGCGAATTTAAAAACAGAGGCATCGATGTGATCAGCCTCAGTTTGGGCGAACCCGATTTTAAAACACCTGTACATATTTGCGAAGCAGCTAAGAAGGCTATCGATGAAGGGAAATATTTTTCATACCCTCCTGTGGCCGGCTATCAGGATCTGCGCGAGGCCATCGCAGCAAAGTATCAAAAGGAAAATAATGTTCCTTACAAAGCAGAAAATATTGTGGTTAGCAATGGTGCTAAGCAATCAATCGCCAATGTGATGCTGGCACTTCTCAACCCTGGCGATGAAGTAATTGTATTCTCTCCTTTTTGGGTGAGCTACGATGCGCTCGTGCGTTTGGCTGAGGCAAGACCTGTTTTGGTGAAAGGAACACTCGAAAATGATTTTAAAGTTACCGCTCAGCAAGTGGAGAAAGCGATCACACCCAAAACTAAAGCCATTATTTTCTCTTCGCCTTGTAACCCTACGGGCTCGGTATTTTCACGAAAGGAATTGGAGGACATTTCAAAGGTAGTTTTGAAACATCCGAATCTCTTGGTTATAGCCGATGAGATTTATGAGCACATCAATTTCACTGGCGACCAGACGAGCATGGCCTCGCTTCCAGGAATGTTCGAGAGGACAATCACTGTCAATGGTTTTGCCAAAGGCTTTGCTATGACGGGATGGCGTGTAGGCTACATTGCTGCGCCCAAATGGATTGCCGATGGAAGCAACAAAGTGCAAGGACAAATTACTTCAGCGAATTGTTCTATCTCTCAGCGTGGCGCATTAGCAGCAATTACAGGCGATCTCGCACCTACTAAGAAAATGGTGGAGGAGTACCACAAGCGCAGAGAAATTGTTTATCAACTTTTAAAGGATATACCGGGTGTGAAAGCCAACCATCCGCAAGGGGCATTTTATTTTTTCCCTGACGTGAGTTCTTACTTTGGAAAATCGGATGGCGAAAAGAAAATCTCTAACAGCGATGACTTTTGTATGTGGATGCTTGAAAAGGGTCGTGTCTCACTCGTGCCGGGAGGAGCTTTTGGTGATGAGAATTGCGTGCGCCTTTCTTATGCCGCTTCAGAGCAAGACTTAAGGGAAGCAATGAAGCGGATGAAAATTGTGTTAGCAACCCTCAAATAAATATTCAAGATTTAAAATTCAAAATTGAAAACTGAATTTTTGAAACCTTGAATTTTAAACTTTGAATTCATTCATGACTATCGAACAAATATTTGATTCATTCGGCAAACTCCGCGTGTTAATCATTGGCGATGTGATGCTGGACAGTTATATCTGGGGCGCAGTAGAACGTATTTCACCAGAGGCACCGGTGCCAGTAATCAATGTGAAGAAAAAAGACTTTCGACTTGGCGGTGCTGCCAATGTTGCCTTGAATGTTTTGGCGCTTGGCGCTAAACCTATTCTGTGTGCATTGATTGGTAATGATGATGATGGAAAGAAACTCACACAGCGACTGGATGAACAAGGCATGAGCAAGGACGGAATCGTGGTGAGCAATGAAAGACCTACTACGGTCAAAACCCGCGTAATTGCCAGTCATCAACATGTGGTGAGGGTGGATGAGGAGTCTGATCGTGAACCAAGCGAGCGTGAGGGAAAATTAATTTTAGAAAAAATCGAAAGACTTTTACCGCAAAGTGATGTGGTTGTTTTTGAAGATTACGATAAAGGAGTATTGTGCGAAAAGATAATTGCTAAAACAGTAGAGCTGGCGAATAAGCAAAATATCCCCACGGTAGTCGATCCGAAAAAAAGAAATTTTCTTTCTTATAAAAATGTAACTCTCTTCAAACCTAACCTGAAAGAACTTCGCGAAGGATTGAAACTGGAAGTCAGTACAGGAAATCAGGATCAAGTACAACAGGCAACCTCGATGCTTAAGGAAAAATTGCAGGCTAAAGGAATAATGGTCACACTTTCCGAGCATGGCGTGTACATCGACTATCAAAATCAGAAAGTAAAACTTCCGGCACATGAACGTGAGATTGCTGACGTTTCAGGCGCTGGTGATACAGTGGTGAGTGTTGCTGCTCTTTGCACTGCATTGAATCTAGATGCAAGAATGATTGCGTTTCTTAGTAACCTCGCTGGCGGGCTTGTGTGCCAACATGTGGGTGTAGTGCCGATTGATAAGGGTGAACTATATGAGGAAGCATTGAAAGAATTGCCCAATTAAATTCATTTTAGATGACAAATTCCAGATTACACATTACATATTGGCGTGATTTGTAATCTGAAATTTGTCATGTGCAATCTGTAATCCCGATTCATTCCTTAAATTGTTTTTCAAGGGGTTCCTCCCGCTCCAGGTCTTCAATGATTTTTTTATCCAAAGGAGTTGATTTGATCACGTTGTAATTGTCCCAGAAAGTTTTGTTATAGGGTTGATCCTGGTATTGAAGGCCATAGCCCTTCATTTTTTGAGCTAGACTTATTCGTTCCTTTGACTTCGGGTAGATCTTGTTGATGAGCAATTGTCGTTGCAGTTCTGCTTCAAATTTTAAATCGCCTGTGTTTGCATCGTACCAATTTACCTGCGAGGTTACCGTAAGGTAGTTCAGATAAAGTTTTTCATCAATAAATTTAAAATCAATGGTACGCTTTACTTTTGCGAACTTACTTTCCAGTCCGCGAACTTTCTCCAAATCTTGCTGATGCTCGTTAAGATATTCTAAATGAATGATCCCATAAGTTGCCTTGTCAATGTACACACGAAGCAAAAAATTCTGCGTGTGTGTCACTACAAAAACTTCTCGGTTGTTATAGTACGTATCTTCCTCGAACTTTAGAGTTTTAAAAAATTCATCCTCTTCTGGAAATTGCCGGTAACGTACACTATTGTTGAGCAGCAAATCTTCCAGTAAATTGTCTTTATCAAAAAATGCGGTGAACCTGCTGCTATAGCCTAAACTTCTGCGCACTTCCCGCAAAGCCACTCGCTCACGAAGTTTGTATTTATTGCGGGGCTCTTGATAATTGTCATCAGAAATTTTTACCGCAGCTTCAAGTAACGAAATATAAGTGCCGCCAAGGTTTTTCAGGTCTCGATAGAAACCTTCCATTAAGAACGGCTCCATGGGGAAGTTTTGCTCGATGCGCGAAATAGCCAGTTTAAGAATTTCTCCTGCGCGAAGCGTATCTCTAACCACCACTTCATTGAGCAGAACTGCCATGGTTTGCAATTCGATAACCGCAGGTTCTGTGCTGGAAGTTAACAACGACCAGACCGGTGACTCAAAAGTTTTGTAACCGATCATGCTCACGGCCAAAATATCGTTGCGCATATCAGCAGGGATATGAAAATCAAATTCTCCCTGAGCATTTGAGACTACACCAACTGTTTTACCACTGATAAATACTGAAGCAAAAGGCAGAGCCTCTTTTGTCTCCGCATCTATAACCTTGCCCGTGATAGTAATTTGTTGTGCATAAGTCAATCCAGAAAAAGCCAATAACAGACAGAAAAGACTTATTCTCATCAGTACACAAAGTTACGATTTTGTGTAGATCGCATTTGTTCTTTGACTGCATAAACTACCGCTCAACGCCACATTGTATAGGTTAGTCGTCAGTGAATGCGATTGATTAACTTTATAGAAGAATTTTTGTTTCTTGAAACTGCTTGACAAAATACCGCGAATATGGAAAATGGCTTACGGGCTTATTTGCCTATGGTATTTTTTGAATTTCACAATTAGTGCCATTGTTGAATGGAAATTCGTGAATCCGGCCTACTACGTGCTCTGGAATGCCCTCTTCCTTTTTGAGGCACTTTGTGTTTTTATCGTTCTGATCTTTTTATGGTCTCATTGGTTATCTAACTTCAGACTCGTAATACAAGTTGTAGGCCATGTGATAGGCCTATTTATATTCTTCATGACGATGGGTACGCTTTCCTATTTCTTCACTGACTACATGGACGGCCTAGTGTATTTTGATCATTGGAAAGAATACATGTTGGAACTGATGAGTTGGGAAGCCCTCCGGTTTTATGATCAATATATTATTACCGTGGGTGTTTACTATGTGATCAGGTATTTTCAGGGCCTGCAAAGGCAAGAGCAAGAAAAAAGTATACTTGCCATTAAAAACCGCGAGATGCAGATTTCGCTGCTCAAATCTCAGATCAATCCCCATTTTCTTTTCAATACCCTTAATTCTATCAGTACACTGGTGCACAGCAGCAAAGAAGAGGCACGCAAGCTTATCACACAACTTTCGGATGTATTTCGTTATGCGCTCGATTCGCATAGCGAAAACATGGTTAAGCTCTCGAAGGAAATTGAATTTATTGAAAACTATATTCGTATTCAGCAAGTCAGGTTTGGAGATCGCTTGAAATTTGAGAGAGATATAGATTCAACGTGCCTTAACGCAAAAGTTCCTGCCATGATTTTGCAGCCATTGGTTGAAAATTCAGTGAAGTATGGCATTGGCCCGAAGCAGGAAGGAGGAACCATTTTTCTTACTGTCCGAAGATCGGGAAGTATTATTTTTTTTGAAGTGAAAGACAATGGACTCGGCTCGAAAGCAAAAAAAGTAATGGATGGAAGTTCAAGCGGAATAGGCATGTCGAACACCGATATGCGGTTAAAAAGCTATTTCGGGCCAGATTCACGACTACGGGTACGCGCAAGCCAGCAAGGGTATGCGGTAAATTTTTATATTGAAGACAAGGATTATCTGGCCAAAAACCAACCCTATAAATTAGAACACGAAACTGAAAAAATAAATGTGTTAAACCCATGAATAACCACAAAACAACCTGCCTGATTGTCGATGATGAGAAACTAGCGCGCGAACTTTTAACGGAGTACCTCGAAACCTTTCCGGAAATTGAAGTGGTGGGTGAGGCCTCGAATGGAAGTGATGCCGTGACACAAATCGATAAGCTCAAACCCGACCTGCTTTTTCTGGATGTGCAAATGCCAGGCATGACAGGTTTCGATGTGCTCGATGATATCAACCATGAGCCGTATGTGATTTTCGTTACAGCTTATGATCAATACGCTATTCAGGCTTTCGAAAAAAATGCCGTAGACTATTTACTTAAACCTCTTGATCAAGAGCGCTTCCGTCAAGCCGTAGACCGCGCATTGAAGCGCAAGAAAACAGAGGCAGGAAATATCGAAGACCTGTTAGGGAGCATGCGTCCGAACTATGCACGAGCAACTTATGAGTCGCATATTTTTGTGCAGAAATCAGAAAAGCTATTCAGTTTGCCAGTGGATGAAATTCTTCACCTCGAAGCCTCAGGTGATTATACAATTATCACGACTAAGAATGATCAGTTTGTGAGTTCTTCAGGTATTGGTAAGCTTGAAGAGATCATGAACCCCGACAAATTCATTCGCGTGCATCGATCAACGATTGTAAACATCAATTACCTGAAGGAAATCGAACGCCATTTCAATGGAGGTATGGTCGTGAAGATGCAGAGCGGAAAAAGCTTTCCGGTGAGCAGAACCTATGCCAAGCAGATCAGGAAAAAAGTTGTATAAATTTTATCGGCAGGCTATCCCGTCAACGTAATTCTCAATGATTCGAAGGGCGTTTGCTGTTTCGCTTCCAGCGAACCCATTGATCTCTTCGAACCGAATTTGATTTTTATATTCCGCTAAAAGAATTTTTGAAAGTGGCATGTAAGACCAGTGCCACTTTTCTTCTTCATAGCCCGTACGCCCATTGGCTTTGGAGGTATAAGGTTGACAGAAACCATATTCATTTGCGTGAGCAGTAAGCCATTGGTAAACTTTTTTTCCTTCGTCAGTTTCAAAATATTCGGTTTCAGTTTCATTGATGTCAATATCCGTTCCCCAGTGATGGCGCGAAGTCCCTGGCATAGCGCTGTAAAGTAAAATCAAACGGGCGCGCTCGTTGAAGTCTGCAATGGTGGTTAGATCTTTGTTCCCAACTTTAACTTTACCATTCCATTTGTCTTCCCAGATTTTTTTTTGGTAATCAAAATTCCGGGTAGCAGAAACGATGATGAGCTTTACCCCGTCTTTCTTCGCAGCCTCAGACATTCTCTTGAAAGCTTCAAAGGTTTCTTTTCGCAGGAAACGATTTAAAGCATTCCCTTTGGCGTACACCGCGTTTAATTGAATGAATCCTGACTCAATAGATGGATCGAACCGGCCCAGCAGATAATTTTTATCAACAGATTTTTGGGAAAAAGAAAAAGTCAGGAGCAGAAAAGAAAGAATGAATTTCATGGCCTGACTTTGAAAATTTTAAATTCCAAGAATCAATCTTCCCGGATCTTCGAGCAGTTCTTTCACGCGCACAAGAAAACTCACTGACTCGCGGCCATCAACAATGCGGTGATCATATGATAAGGCGAGGTACATAATCGGCCTTATTACCACCTCACCATTTTTAACCACGGGGCGCTCAACAATATTGTGCATTCCCAAAATTGCAGACTGCGGAGGATTAATAATCGGTGTTGAGAGCATCGAGCCAAAAACCCCGCCATTTGTGATTGAGAACGTGCCACCAGTCATTTCTTCGATGGAAAGTTTTCCATCTCGGCCCTTTGTTGCAAGGCGCACAACTTCGCTTTCAATTTGAGGCATAGAAAGAGACTCTGCATTGCGAATCACAGGAACTACTAAACCGCGCGGAGTTGAAACGGCAATTGAAATATCGCAGTAGTCATGATAGATAATTTCATCCTTGTCGATGGAGGCATTCACCGCTGGAAAATCTTTCAATGCAACACAAATTGCCTTGGTGAAGAACGACATGAATCCAAGCCCAACTCCATATTTTTCCTTGAATTGATCTTTGTACCTACTCCGCAGATCCATCACTGGTTTCATATCAACCTCATTGAAGGTAGTGAGCATGGCCGTTTCATTTTTCACGGCAACCAGCCTCCGCGCAATTGTTTTACGCAGTGATGTCATTTTCTCTCTGCGCTCGGTACGCAGTCCGCCAGATGCAATCACCGGAGGAGCCAAAGCAGGTGCAGGCTTCGACTCTTTAGCAGGAGAAGATACTTGCGCTTTCACTGCATCTTCTTTGGTGATTCGACCTCCAACACCAGAGCCTGAAACTTGCGAAGTGGTGATTCCTTTTTCATCCAAAATTTTAGCGGCCGCAGGTGAGGGCGTTCCTGCTGCATAAGATGTTGTCGAAGCTGGTGTTGGACTAGCAGCGGGTTGTGAGGTAGGAGTTGGTGTCGCTGCCGGAGCTCCTTCGGTAACTTCAATTTTACAAATCAATCCTCCGATTGGCAAAGTTGTTTTTTCCTTGGCAACGATTCTTAAAATACCATTCGCTTCAGCAGGCAATTCAAACGTGGCTTTATCTGACTCTACCTCAGCGATGACTTCATCAAGTTTGACAAAGTCGCCATCTTTTTTAAGCCAGGTAGAGATGGTCACTTCGGTGATCGATTCGCCAACAGCTGGCACTTTCATTTCTTTAATGGCTCCCGTTTGCATAGGTTTTGAAACTTGAGGTTGTGGTGGGGTTGTGGCTGGAGATTTTAGTTGAGGTGAAGAAGCTGTTGCCACTCCATTATCACTGATTTCGCAAATGATCGTTCCGATAGGGACGACTTCGCCTTTTTGTTTTGTAATTTTTAAAACACCCGCCTGTGGTGCGGTTAGTTCGAAGGTGGCTTTTTCAGATTCAAGCTCTGCAATCACTTCATCCATCTTCACGGCTTCACCATCTTTTTTGAGCCAGTTGGCAATAGTTACTTCGGTAATAGACTCACCGACAGTGGGAACTTTTACTTGTTGTGCCATAGAATTTTTAAATCTTTGATTACTTGATTTGACCTTTATAAAGATGTTCGATTGGAAAAATCAATTCATAATCGTTCCAATTGATATTACCGTCAATTATTTTAAATTTTTTGAAGTTTGATTCTTTGAAATACTTTTTGATGTCAGGGTGTGATGCTTTACTCAAAAAAGGCTTGAAGTCGACAACTTGCTCAGACATGTCATCAAACAAAACTCTCATTACAAAATCATTGAGGTATTTTACGTCTACAACTTTAACAATCTTTTGTTGCCTACTCTTTTCGATAGTTATCTTCATTTCAATCGTTTTGAGATTCTGTCAAATGAAACACTCTTTTTGAGAACAAAAAAATCAGTAACAATTTGCTCGGAATAATTAATTAGAAACTTATGAAGATTTCTCATGTCGGCAGATTTTAGCGGTTTCGCATTTCCAACAGGTTTGATCTTTACTTCGATAATTTTTCCGTTCAGAATTACAAATTTCGGCCTTGCTTTCACACTCACCTCTTTTAGCATGTACATGAACAGGTTCGTGATCATTGGCGTAAAAAAATATAATGATTCCGAGGTATTCAAATATTTTGGGCATCTAATCGAGAGCTTGGTTAACAATTTTTTCCTGCTCTGCCTTGTGCACTTTCGAATAACCGGTTGCAGGTGACGCGCTCGCTTTACGCGATATTACGTCAAGCCCTTGCATGTAGCGCAAGATGAATGACCAGTAACCCATGTTGGCAGGTTCCTCTTGCACCCAGGTAAGTTTAGCTCCTTTGTATTTTTTCAATACCCCGTTCAATTGCTTTTCCGGGAATGGATGCAATTGTTCCATCCGCACAATGGCAACATCTTTGGTTTTCTTTTTCTGCTGGCCCTCGAGCAAGTCATAATAGACTTTCCCCGTGCAAAGAACTACTCGTTTTACATTTTTAGCATCAACATTCGCATCATCAATTACTTCCTGAAACGATCCCTTGGTGAAATCCTTCAAAGGAGAAACGACTCCAGGATGACGTAATAATGATTTTGGAGAGAAAACGATACAAGGTTTTCTAAAATCCCAAGTGACTTGCCTGCGCATCAAATGGAAAATATTTGCTGCAGTGGTTGGATTGCAAACCACCATATTGTATTCAGCGCACAATTGAAGGAAGCGTTCTGGTCGAGCGTTCGAATGCTCTGGCCCCTGACCTTCGTAACCGTGTGGAAGCAACAACACAATGCCATTCATTCGCTGCCACTTCGACTCAGCACTCGAAATGAATTGATCGATCATCACTTGTGCCCCATTGGCAAAATCACCAAACTGTGCTTCCCAAATCACAAGCGCATGAGGTGATGACATGGCGTAACCATATTCAAAACCCAACACGCCAAATTCGGAAAGTAACGAATTGAAGATGTTGAATTTTTGCTGACCCGCTTCAATATTATCGATGCAGCAATACTGTTCGTTGGTGTTGGCATCGAAAAAATAGGCGTGACGATGACTGAACGTACCACGCTTCACGTCTTGACCCGACATGCGTACAGGCACGCCCTGCGCAAGCAAAGAGCCATACGCAAGCAATTCTGCTTCGGCCCATCCCAAAACCTTATCATCAAAGAATGCTGCCTTACGGTCTTTCAATAATTTTTCGATCTGCTTTAATGGCTTGAAACCCTCTGGAATTGTGATCAATGCTTTTGCCACTTTATCGATCACGGCTTGTTTAACGCTCGTGTCTGGCGATTGATCAAAATCTTCGGGCTTGGACTTGCGCAACTTCTCCCACTCGTTTTCAATTGTCTGAGGTTTGTATGGGAGTGGTTTTTGCTTCACTTCATTCAATCGATCTTGTAATTGATTGCGGAAGCTTTTATCCATTTCATCTGCAAGCGTTGCGTCAACATCTCCACGCTCAATCAATTTTTTTACATAGACTTCACGCGGATTGGGATGCTTTGCGATGAGGTTGTAAAGTTTTGGTTGAGTGAATTTGGGCTCATCGCTTTCGTTGTGCCCGTGCCTGCGATAGCACAGCATGTCGATGAAAATATCCTTACCAAATTTCTGTCTATACTCAACAGCCAGGTTTGAACAAAAGGTCACCGCTTCTGCATCATCACCGTTCACGTGAAGGATGGGTGCGTCAACAATTTTAGAAATGTCTGTACAATAAATGCTGGTGCGGGCATCATCATAATCTGTTGTGAAGCCAACTTGATTATTAATTACAAAGTGAATTGTGCCGCCCGTGGTGTAGCCGGGTAAACCTGACATTTGAATCACTTCGTAAACAATTCCCTGACCCGCAACTGCTGCATCACCGTGAATGAGAATGGCCAATGCGCTGTTCACGCCTTTATATTCGTCATCGATCTGGCCACGAGTATAACCCACAACCAACGGATCAACCGCCTCAAGGTGTGAAGGATTAGGCGTAAGCTTCACATAAACTTTATTTCCCGATGGAGTTTCGATGTGACTGGAGTAGCCCAGGTGATATTTTACATCACCATCACCCATCGTGAGATCGGGATTTACGTTTCCTTCAAATTCACTAAAAATTTGTTCGTAAACTTTTCCAAGAATGTTGGTGAGCACATTCAGGCGGCCACGGTGAGCCATGCCTATAACAGCCTCTTTCACACCGAGTTCGGCCGATTTATCTATAATAGTTTGTAGCGCTGGAATTGTGTTTTCGCCACCTTCTAAAGAGAATCTTTTTTGCCCGAGGAATTTGGTGTGAAGAAAATTTTCAAAAACAACCGCTTCATTCAACTTACTGAGGATCTTTTTCTTCTGTTCACGACTTGGGTTATGATTGAAATATTCTTTTTCCACCTTTTGGCTGAACCATTCGCGCACTTCATCGTTGCGGATAAAGTTGTACTCAAAGCCGATCGTACCTAAATAAAGAACCTTTAGTCTTTCAATTATTTTTCGAAGGGAGGATTTTGGCATTCCTATTTGAGAAGCCACATCAAACTCCGTGTCAAGATCAGCATCAGTTAAGCCAAAGTTGGTGTGGTCCAGTTTCACACCGTGATCCCTACGCTCACGAATGGGGTTGGTGCTTGCTTTCAGGTGGCCAAAAGAGCGATACGCAAAAATGAGCGTGCGCACCTGCGTTTCTTTGATGTTACCACCTACTTCCGCGTGGCCATTTTCACCAAAGCGTTGGGTCGAGAAATCGTAGCCCTCGAAAAACTTTTGCCACGTGGGGTCAACTTCGGTGGGGTTTTCTTTGTAATTTTTGTAAAGCTGATCGATATAGCCTACGTCAGCATTGGAGATGTAGGAATATTTGTCCATGATTTTTGTGGATAGAAATCAAAGCTAAATAGAAGTCCGAAATTATTAAAACCTAATAATCGTGTAAACAAATATAATGTTTTGAGACTTACTTTTGTCCTAGGGGAGGGAATTAAACAGAAAATGGCCTGTTTTTCTTACAAAGGAATAGGCGAGGGTTGTCGAATTTAAAAAAAGACTTACTTTTGCAGTCCTTTTAAAACTGGACGAGATCCAAAAATTAAAAAACAATGGTAAAAATCAGATTAGCCCGTAGAGGCAGAAAGAAACTCGCAATGTTTGATGTAGTGGTGGCAGATGCGAGATCGCCACGTGATGGCAAGTTCATCGAGAAAATTGGCACTTACAATCCACAGACCGTTCCTGCTTCTATTGAATTGCAGGACGAGCGCGCATTTCATTGGTTGATGAATGGGGCACAGCCCTCAGACACCATTCGTGCTGTGCTTTCTTATCGTGGAATCATGTTTAAGAAGCATTTGCAGATTGGCGTGAACAAAGGTGCGTTGACACAGGAGCAAGCCGATGTAAAATTGGCTGAATGGGTAAAAGCGAAACAAGCTAAAATCCAGGCTAAGATTGACAGTGTTACAAAATCTAAGACTGACAAAGCTAAGGCACGTAAAGACGCTGAAAGCAAAGTTCGTGAAGCACGCGCTGAAGCGATCCGTAAGAAAGCCGAAGTTGCGGCTGCTACGCCTGCTGTCGAAGAAGCACCTGCTGCTGAGCCGCAGGCTTAATTTTTTGAAATTGAAATCAGGAATGCCAGTACTTAGTGCTGGCATTTTTTTATGAGCCCATTTTTAGAATCTGGAATTTTAAATCTTAAATTTTGAATCCTGTGTGAGCATCGAAGAGTGTTTTAAGATCGGATATATTTCGAAGACGCATGGACTGAAAGGCGAGGTGACGGCCGTATTTCAAAATGAATTTGAATTAGAGGAGCTGTCTTTATTGTTTCTTGAGTTCAATGGAAGCCTCGTTCCTTACTTTGTTGAAAAAATTACTGGTAAAAGTGACAAGCCTTTTCTTAAATTTGAAAGTATCGACATACAGGCTCAAGCATCAGCCTTAAAAGGACGCAGCATCTTCCTTCCCAAGTCAATCCGGCCGAAGTTAAAACGCGGACAATTTTATGATGACGAAGTGATTGGATATACGGTAGAGGATGAAACGATTGGTGAGTTGGGAAGTATATCCGAAGTTCAAAGCTCAGGACCAAACCGACTGCTCGTGATCATTCATAATCAACGGGAAATTTTAGTACCAATTGATTCGCCTTTCATCAAAAGTGTGAACAAAACGCAGAAGACAATCAAACTGAAATTGCCTGAGGGGTATTTGGAGGTTTAGCTTTTCTCAGCCCTAATCTTACTATTCTTCTTCCCATAGAAAAAGTAAACGGCAAGTCCGATTACGAGCCATACAAATAATCTGATCCAAGTGCCGATCGGAAGAGAGAACATCATCACCAGGCAAGTAATGATTCCAAGAATGGGTACTACAGGCACCCAAGGAGTTTTGAATGGGCGGGGCAGATTGGGTTCTCGTTTGCGCAAGACAATTATTCCGATGCAAACCAAAACAAACGCGAGCAGTGTGCCAATACTCGTCATTTCACCAACTACGGTGATCGGCACCAGGCCGGCAAACAAACTAATGAAAATGCAAAGCAGAATATTCCCTTTGTAAGGCGTTCGGAATTTCGGATGAACTTGTGAGAAAAGTTTTGGCAACAAACCATCCTTGCTCATTGAAAAAAATACACGCGATTGTCCAAGTAAATCTACCAGGATCACAGAAGTATATCCGATGATGATCGCCATAATGATAATTTGACTCATCCAATAAAAAGGTGTCTTCTCAATAGCTATGGCAACAGGAGCTGCACTGTTTTTAAATTCGGTGTAATGAGCAAGTCCAGTCATAACAAAACTGAACAGACCAAACAGCAATGTGCAAATGATTAATGAGCCTATGATGCCGACTGGCATTGTACGCTGTGGGTTCTTAGCTTCCTGCGCCATCGTGGCAATGATGTCAAATCCAATAAAGACAAAAAACACTACACCAGCTCCCCTAAAAATTCCACTCACTCCAAATTCACCAAACACCCCGGTGTTGGCAGGAATGTAAGGCACATAATTATCTGGGTTGATATAATTCCATCCGAGCGCAATGAACACAATTACGACTCCGATTTTCAAAGCGACCACAATTCCTGTGTACAATGCTGAGCCTTTTGTTCCGCGAATGATGATGGCCGTAATAAAAATGATAATGAGTACGGCAGGTAGATTGATCCACCCTTGCACCGTTGATCCATCTGCGAGGGTTACACTTTCGAAGGGAGAAGAAATAAGCTGTGGGGGCAATTGAATATTGTATTTATTCAGAAACCGAATAAGATACTGTGACCAACTGATTGACACAGTGGCTGCACCAACGGAATATTCCAAAACCAAGTCCCAACCAATAACCCATGCAAAAAATTCTCCCACAGTAGCGTAAGCATACGTATATGCGCTCCCCGCCACCGGCACCATCGAGGCAAACTCTGCATAACACAACGCGCTGAATGCGCAACCAACAGCGGCAATGATAAAAGATAAAGTTACTGCAGGACCAGCGTGATTCGCGGCTGCGATTCCGGTTAAGGAAAATAATCCAGCGCCAATGATCACCCCAATGCCGAGGGCAATCATGTTAATGGAATTAAGACTTCGTTTTAATGAACCCGTTCCTGTGTCCGCTGCCTCGCGTTGCAAGGCCTCAATAGATTTTCTAATCATGGTCTAATTAAAAAGGTCGGAAATATAGTCTATTGAACTTATAGGATTTTATATTTAATGCTCCAACGGAAGGCAGCCGACAAATGTTGAAATTTTTTGATATTAAGGATATTTCTCGGGCTCATCAAAGCCAGGACGAATGAACTTCTCTGCCTCTGGAAACTCTGCCCGCACAATCGATTTCATTTTTTGCAAAGTTGCCATCCAATTTAAAATCTCATCCTCGTTTTGAGGAAAGAGGTTGTGGAGTACAGCCCAAGCTTGAAGCGAACGATCAATAGCGATCGCTGCAATTTTTGCCGATCCATCGAAGTCGCGTTGAAAACCATTTTCACGTTCCCAGCCATCATCTTCAGCTTTTCCCATCAAAGCCCGCATTACTTTCACATGGATGAAGTGTTCATACCATTGAATGATCTCAAAACAATCCTGGAGGGACGCAACCTCTTTTTCAGCCTGCCGTTCGTTCACGATTCCAAGTTCGACATCGCGGATCACTTCATTGCCTTTTTCTTTTATTGCCTCAGTCTTTTTCATCCACTCAAAAACTTCCGACCCGTAATTCCAACTCAACTTTGCGAGCGGATGTTTTTTGATTTCCTTTTTTGTTTTTTCGCGATTGTCAAACCCTTTGGAAAGCTCAGGATCGTTAGGATCGATTCCGAATTCTTCTGCCTTTTGTCTAAGCATCTGCATTGCTTCCTTAAAATTGTTGGCGATGTTTTCCCAAAATGCCTTGTTATGGATGTCAAGCTGCTCAGGGGTAAGATCGCTAGTGTTTTCATAAACATTACAGCGACTGGTAAATGTGCATCTTTCGCACCAGCGGTCGCAATAATTAAAAATACCTTCGATATAGTTGGGCTTGAGTTTCATTTTTTTAACTCAAAAATAAAAAAGGCATCCGATAAGTCGGATGCCTGATTGGAGCAGAGGAGGAGGGATTTACAAAAACTACACTATGTTATTTAAAATCAATTATTTACGAACCGCATGTCACGACAGGTGAAACAGAGGTGAAACTTCTAACCCGAAGCATTCTCAAATCAAAATAGGTCTGAACCATTCGAAAAGACTTTATTTCCTATTCAAACAACCTCCAGCTCATTTTTAAAAAAAAAGAATTTTGTTTTTGTAGTTAAACAGAACACTCCTTTTTAAATTCGGAACGATGCCAAATAAAAGGCCGGTGACTCATTCTTATCGAGATGGCATTACGTATCTTTAATGAACCCAAATTCACCCAAATTGAAGAAACCTATGAAACGAAATCTAATCTGGATCGGTGTCGGCCTTGTATTAGTATCCATATGCATAGTTCAGGCAATAGATTCCTCCAATAAATCAGATGAGGTTGAAGAATTGACCGAAACAATCTCGAAACAAATAGCTGAAAAAGAGATTGCGTTGGCGCAGCTTGACAAGCTGCAAAGGGAGAACGATGCGTTTAAGGAATTTGCCAAGCAAATGATGGTACAAATGGAGGAACTACGTTCTGATTGTGCAAAAGCGAAAAAATAGCTTAAGCTCAGTTTGGTGGGGCAAATTTTTGAATCAAGGACTCATTAATTGATTGAACATCTTGTGGGAAATAGACCTCGTCAATTTTACCCGACTCATCAAAGGAGAGAATAGCAGGGGTCTTGATGAATTTCAGTTGCTTTCGTATTAAGTCGTCATTATCAGAATAGATGTATTGTTGGTATTTGTACCTCAATTGATCGCGCCCTTTGTCCGATTGAATTTCTACTATGACTGAATGATTCGATTTCGCCAGCGAATCAACTTTCTTAACCAGGTAAAAAGCCGCGTTTACGCAACTTCCGCAATCGTACCCGCTGTAAACCAAAAGCAGCCTTTTGCTAAGATCTATTGAGTCTCCAACAACAGAAGCAACGTTTATTTTTTTCCCTCTTAAAGTCTTTTCCTGGAACTGTAAATTCTCGTCCACCAAAGCCGCAGCGCCTTCCTCTTTCTTTTGGTCTCTGTTTTGGCAACTAACCAAAACCAACAAAATGACAAATGTGAATAGCCTCATAGTTTTATTAGTTGAAGTTCGTTTTTAGTTGATTCAAAAGCGAGGATATGTTTGTCGTTGACGCAGATAGACGCATACCATCGGCCCGGAAGCTGAATTTCGTTTCTGAACACAGGAGGCTTATCATCAATGAGATCAAAGATTAATACAGTATTTGCATTTAACGCCCCTTTCTCTTTTCCTGTAATACACAATAGATATAATTTGTCGTTTGACAAATAAACATCTCTAAAATAGGAATATGTAACGTGCTCTTGTACCGGCTGCTTAGAAATGAACTTCGTGCGTTCATCTATGGATTGGTTTTCATTGATTTTGTGTTTGTAGATAACCTGACCAGAAAAGTCTAACGCTTGAATCTCCGGCGAGACATCTGAAACTGAAATCATTCGATTTCCTGTGCTAAAAAGCCATTTGATATTTCTTATTGCTGTGTCGAACGGATCATGACTGGCATATTCAGTGACGTCTCCAACTTGCTCCCTCAAAATTCCCGATCTGTCAAAAGAAGAAATGGTCTTACCGGTTTCAGGGGTGGATAAAAAAATTCTCTTGTCCGTAACGAAGAAGCGAAAATCCAACCGGGTGCCCGCCATGTCCTCAGGAATGGCAATCGTTTTCACAGACTTGGGATAGTCGAACGTAAAACACTCAATCTTCTTTTTGCCATGATTGATTGCGAAAATTGTGTCATTGCAAAAAGAGAAACGCGTTAGACCTTTAAATTCTCCGTCTTTAGAACCCAACGAACCGAATGTGCTTTTTATTTCCAAAGCTGAATCAAGTTCGAGTATTTGACCTCTTTTGTTATCAGAGATAAAATAATGACCCTTATAGAAATCTATGCTCCTTACATCAGTTACAAAACTAGAGTCGCTGAGGTGCGATAGTTTTCTTTTGACGGATAAAGTTGAATTCTCCTTTGAGTTACATTGAACAAGGAAAAGTAGAGTTAAGAAGTAAATTATGATCTTCATAAAAAAGAAATATCGAATTGGGAATTTCATCCAATCCTTTTTAAGTCTTAGGCTTAATCGTGAAATAAAGTAGAGCGGCGCAAATGCCTGAGAAAAAAATCTCAGGCATGCGTGCAGTTTAAGTCAGCGTGTCATTGCTTTGGGGAGGGACAGCACGTCTGCGCCCCGTCGCAAGAAACGCCCCCATTAAGGACGTTGCATTCGCAAGTACCACTACACTTTACCGTACTGCCACTGCCACATGATGCGATTGCCATGCATTGACTGGTCACTTTTATTGTGGCCAAGCAAACAACGGAAACAACCAATAAGAGAATATGTATTTTTTTCATATTGAATTAATTTTTGAATACAGAGGACACCTTGTTGTGAACTTTTATTGCTTCGGTGCTGGACAACAATATGAGCATCCATCACAGGTCACACCTGAACTGTCACCGGAGCAATTATTTCCCTGACAGGATACCGAATAACCTGCGCCCGCACATTTTTGGGCCACAGTACACCATGGGAATACGCTGACAGTACTGACCATTAACAAAAGGAAAATTAAGAATAGCTTTTTCATAGGTATTGGGTTAATTTGTTGTTATCACCGTTGAGGTTTAGGGCAGTTGGACGTGCAACCGTCACAGGTAACAGAGCTGCTATCTGAACTGCAATTATTTCCACTGCATTGTATAAGTCCGCTCCCACTACCGCAAGTACACATCACTGAGCAGGCTATGCTATCAATTGTCTCCAAGAGAAAAAGCGCCAGTACCAAGGAAAGAATTTTTGTTTTCATAGAGATTTGGGTTAGTGTTAAAAAACTTGGCTAAATATAATTTCTGTCAAAACAAAATCAAACTAAAGTTCATTTTTTTTCACGGTCGCTAAATTTTCAGAGGACTCCTATTTTTATCCGCTGTTCTGTTTCAAGTATCGATTTAATTAGATTAATTGGGGTAAGAAAGAAATCATTAGCATGACCAAGCTCTACTTCATTTTAGCATTCAGATCAATAATTAAGCATAAGCTTTTTTCGTTGATTAATATCATTGGTCTCTCAATCGGGCTTGCGGTTTGTTTGACGATTTTCTCGATTGTAAAGTATGAATTCAGCTTTGACAAGTTTCAGGAAGATCAATCCAGAATCTATAGGATCTACTCGGAGTTCAAGGGAGCATTCTCAGGGTTATCCGGCGGTGTTCCGGCTGCACTTGCTGGAGCGACAAAAGATGAAATAGCAGGCCTTCAAACCCTCGCAGGATTTCACTCGTGGTCTTGCAACGTCTACGTGCTAAACGGTTCAGAGCGAAAAGATTTTTACAAACAGGAACGAATCATTTTTGCTGGACCTGATTTTTTTGATCTTTTTAAAGATTACAAGTGGATAGAAGGAAGCCCGTCAACGTCGCTGTCAAAGCCCTTTCAAGTCGTGCTAAGCGAAAGTCAAGCAAGAACGTATTTTGGAACGCCGAACCCTCACGAGGCAATTGGAAAGGAAATTCACTACCGCGATTCTCTTTTAGTAACGGTCGCTGGAATTGTTTCGGATCAGACGGGAAACACAGATATAGACTTTACCGATTTTATTTCAGTCGGCACAGTTTCAAATAGCTGGCTAAAGGCTAACATTAGATTTGATGATTGGGGTTCAATCAATAGCAGCTCTCAACTATTTATCAAATTACTTCCAGACGTAGCTCCAAATCAAGTCGAGCAACAGTTGCGGAAACTTTACAAAGCCCACACGGAACAAAATAATGCTATGAACGTTGAATTCGGGCTGCAAAGATTATCTGATCTTCACTTTAACGCAGATATCGGAATTTTTGATCATAGTCGATCTGCGGCCAGCATTCCAACATTGAGGATACTCATCGCTGTGGCGTTTTTGATTCTTGCCATAGCGTCAATAAATTTTGTGAATTTAGAAACTGCGCTTGCCTCGCAAAGAGCAAAAGAAGTAGGAGTCAGAAAAATATTTGGTAGCAGTAGGATGGCTCTGGTGCTACATTTTATCACTAGAAGTTTTGTATTGACTTCTTTTGCCACGGCCATCTCGCTTTTGTTATCTGCTCTTGCCCCAAGTCTTTTCACCGATCTAATTTCACCAAATGTCCAACTAGATTTAGGAAATTCTTTGACAATTTTTTTTCTGGTGGTCTTAGTCATGGTGACAACTCTTTTTGCAGGATTCTTTCCAGCTCTAGCACTGTCTTCATTGCAACCGATCCGTGCTTTAAGAAATCAAATTGGAGCGAGATCAAACTATAAAGGAACAGGGGCGGTAAGAAAGACACTTATCGTCTTTCAGTTTACTCTAACACAAGTTCTTCTTCTAGCGACAATAATGGCAATCAAGCAAATAAACTTTTTGATCAACAAGGATCTCGGATTCAGAAAGAACGCGATAATATACTTCGATTCTCCCTGGTGGGAGAAACGTGACAAAGTCCGACTATTAAAAGGTGAGTTAGAACAAATATCCGGACTTGAAGAAATCAGTTTGAATTCAAATCCACCCGCGTCGACCGGTTATGCAACAGCGACAATGAAATTCATTGACGGGAAAAGTGAAGTTGAAAGTAATGTTTTTCTCCGATTTGGAGACACATCGTTTGTAAGGGTATACGGATTGAAGCTTCTGGCTGGGCGGAATATTCACAAAAGTGACAACGTAAGTGAATTTATTGTGAACGAAACTTACTCAAAGCTACTCGGCTTCAAAACCCCTAACGATGCCATCAATAAAGAACTGTCCTTTGGTGGTTCTAAAATTCCAATCGTTGGTGTTGTGAAGGACTTTCATTTTCAATCGCTACATACTCCCGTAAAACCCGCAGTCATAGCAGATACCGAGGGGAATTTCAGGTGTTTCGGGATTAAATTAACTGAGCAAAATGGAAAGCAAGAATTCAGTTCCGTAATTGAAAAAATCAATCAAGCTTGGAAGCGTGTGTATCCTGACCAACAGTTCAACTATCAATTTATGGATCAGGCAATTCACAAATTCTACGAAAAGGAGGAAAGAACTAACTCATTAATTCAGCTCGCAACGCTAGTGTCAGTTCTGATTTCTTGTTTAGGACTTTTTGGCCTCGCTTCCTTTACCACGATCCAGCGAACTAAGGAGATCGGCATTAGGAAGACCTTAGGCGCAAATGTTAACAGCATTTTGATCTTACTATCCAGAGAATTGATAACTGTTGTGCTGATTGCTTTTGTGATGTCTGTCCCTATTTCCATTTACATAGTGACTGAGTGGCTGAGAAACTATGCCTATCATACCGATTTTTCTTGGTGGGTCTTTATCCTAACCATATTGCTAGCCTTCATTGTATCAATCGCTTCTATTTTCTATCAAGCTATCCGGGCTGCATCGGTAAATCCTTCGGAGTCTTTACGGTATGAGTAGTGTAACGTATGCAAAAAGCGTGCTCATCAACAAGCAACCGAGCAGGACTTAGCATAAGCTTACAAAACGGAATTGAAAAAGGCCGAACGCAGAAGGAAACCCATCAACGTTTTGGAAATCGTAGATGCCCGGAGAAATCCGAAATACTTTTTAAGCGTGCGTTGTTTATTATTCGTAACAATCACTTAACTGAGTTAGCCTTTCAGCTGGCATCAACGAGTAAACATTTTTCTTGCAGATTAAATACCAACATAGCTAATTCAGCCTAACCGATTTTGTAAATTAGAAAGGACATTTCTCATCAGCGGGGATGCTGTTTACTGTCTGCAATCTGGTTTTCTTCAGCCACTTCCTTACTGCACCTTCTGACACACCAAGTTGAGTAGCAATCTCCACATTGTTCCTGCCCTGTTGTTTGAGTGTAAGAGCTTCTCTAACGTGACCTTCCCAATCGTGCTCAGAGAGCATTTTCAAATGTTCCCGCTCCTGACTGAAATTGATAAACTCAAATCCTAAAAAACTTTGTCGTTTGTTGATCTGGCAGAGAACAACGTTCTCACTATCGTAACGTACTTCGGTGTTACGTGCCTTGATCTGCTTGAGGTATCGCACCGATTTATCCTTGTTGCTCTCACCAATGGCAAAGGAAGAATCACAGAAGTTAATCAGCATCTTAGAGCCTTGCAGGTCATTTCGTGTAATTGGTTTGCTCAAGTCGCGCTTGGGCGTATGAGCTAAACAAAGAATAGAAAGCCCATGCTTCTTTTTCAATGCCTTCAGTTGTTTCATCAGCGGAAGGGCGTCCTTTGCTTTCTCGGTGTCAGCCCGCAAGTAAGTCAGGTTGTCGATGATAAGTATTTTTGCCCCGCAACTCACAACAACAGTCTCCAACTCGTTGCAAATCCTTTCCTCAACATTCTCTGCATTGCCTTCGCTATTGATCTCAGCACGGATAAAAAATTCATCAAATCGATAATGGTCTTTGAAATCTACACTGTAACGGGCTTCGAATTGTTTGTCGCTCAATTCAAAATCACAGTACAATACTTTTTGTCTTACGGATTCCAAATTAAAACCACAAACAGCCACACCTTTGCTTATGCTGTCACCGATCTGGACGGCAAGGATACTCTTGCCTTGGTTGGTATCGGCAAAAAGGATGCACAACTCGCCTTCGTACCAGAATTCGCTGAACAGCTTACGTGGGGTTGGCCTAAGTTTGGCCTGCTCCACCCATCGGTTGGCGGACATGACGATGAACAATGGTTCTTTGGTCTCGCCTTGTCTTCTGTCCACCTTCAGTGTGTCTAAAACTTCAGCAAAAGAGTTCATGCTTTTTTCTCGGGTTGATTGTCCATAGATTTTCTTAAGAATGCTTTGGTCTGCGCTTCTATAATCGCCTCGGTAATACGCTGCTGTTTATTGAGGTGAAGGAGGCATTTATTGAGCGAGTCATTGTGTCCCATCAATTCACCGATCGTCCGCAAAAGATAACCGCAAGTGAGTTCTGATTCTGCGACTGAAAAGGGTACGCTTTTCCAGCCGAAGTCTTTTGCCTTTTTGATCCGCTCGGTAAAGTGTTGTTGCACCTCCAGCAGCCCAGTGATATTGTGCTGAAATCCTTCTTGGGCTTTTGCTGCGAGATAATCAAATGTGTATGTAGTATGTTCGTTCCGTTTCATCTGGATATTTCTTTTTGAAAGAGGCCGTGAACCATTTTGAATCTGCCCGAACTAATTCGGTGAAACAGTTGGACAAGGTTGTATTGAATTTGTGAAGCTGGACTTCAGATTTCTTCGCGGTTCATAATTTGTTCTTATGGTCTTCAAGAAATTTCTCAATGTCTTTGCGGGAGTAAAAGACCTTGTTGCCGACTTTCGCAAAAGCGAGCAGGCCTTTGGTACGCATACCCCAGAACCAAGTGGCTTTTCTGCCCAACATCTTTTGAGCTTCGGCCTCAGTAACGTAGTCCCCGATGCGGTTCTTGTCGGGAGTGTTTTCCAGTAAAGCAAGGATTTTGTTTTGTCCTTCTGCAAGCGATTCCAAAAATGCTTGTGGCACAACGAGCAGGCTACCTGTCGTTTCGTTGCGCATCGTGTCGAATTGTTTCATGATGTAAAATTGTAGCGTATGATAAACTTCAATTCGGCCACACTAAAAGTTTGTTTGGCTTAGGCTACGCGGAACACGACACTTAGCATAAGCTAAATCCGTCAGCGTTTTAGCTTACCTATTCTTTACGGCAGAAAGGCTCGTACTAATCGTACTCTCGTACTTGGTACGAATGGTACGAGCAGTACGAGCAGTACGACCTCCCGAAACGAAATGATGTATTTTGAAATAGAAATGAAGGCTAAAGCCACTGAGTACATTTGGAAATCATGCAAACCTCTCGTACTTGGTTCGAGCTGCATGACCCTGATCACACCGTCTCACATCCTAAGTGGAGTATTTTGAAAGAGGTTGAAGCAAATTGAAAACTCGTACCAATCGTACTTCTCGTACTCGGTACGAATGGTACGAGCAGTACGGGTGTGACTGTTTCGAAATGAAATAATGCCTTTTAAAAGAATACGAAGGAATTGAACCTTAAACTTTTTCAAGCGTCTCGTACTTGATACGAGCTACGCGAACTGACTTCCTTGACTTATAATTAATCTATCAGGAATTGAAAGGTTTACTCTTAAGAGTGTTCCGAACCGTTTTTCCAAGATACTCGTGGTACGTTTGAGTACGTTCGGATTCATTGTGGACATCTTCAGTGTCAACGATGCCCAACGGGATACACAAATATCCAGTGACGATGCTTTTGGTATAAGAGGTGAGATTTGGAAAGAATTGATTCACTATGTCATAAAAAGCCGTCATCGCTTTTTGACGCAAGTACAAATCCTTTCTCCCATTTTCAGGAACGATATAAATGTTTTCCAGCTCTTTCATAATCCCGAGTGGCTTGTCATTGGTCAACGAGATTTCCTTCTCAATGCTTACACTTCTTTCCTCACGGTGCGGGGACATCTCAACTGTGTATAATTCATCCAGCTCTGACGTGGAAGGTTTGGGAAGTTGCTGGATTCTCCTCTCAGTTGCATTGGAAACATCGATTGTATCCCCGACAACAACAGCGCCTGACAGCTTTGAATAATAAACGGTACGTTCGTCTTGAGTGACCTTTATCACAAAGTCTTTGGTCTTTAAATACAGAGCTTCAAAATCAGGATCGAAGTTGTCAAATGAAAGAACTTTTCTTGCAAGGCTTTCATATTGAATATAGAATTCCACGTCCACACCTTCAGGGACGTTAGCTTGAATCACTTTGAAAGTGCCCTCAGAAATTTGTTCGACCCTTTTGGCTTGTGCAGGAACTGCTTTGGTGAATGGCTCTTTAATGGACTGGAGCAAACGGCTAAGCGCTGATAGTTGTGTTTTCACAAGAACGCTTTCACCTTCGCGAGCTATGCCCTTAAGGATTGTGAAATGTTGCAAAACTGTAGCAATTGATTGGCTGAATTCGGAATGTAAAAATTCATCGAAACTTTCACCAGCCACTTTCCTATAATCCTCGCTGTGCTTGCCTGCCCGTTGGATATAGTCCCATACAGTTTCAAGTTCTTTCTGAACATTGATTAGCTCGTGCGTGTCGGGGTCATTGCAGTGAATAGAATCGAGCAGCAGTTTGACCTGATCGAGGTCTGTTTCTGAGGACGTTTTTAGAAAAGATAAGGCAAGGTAAAAGCTCGCCTCGTGGTCTTCATAGATTTCAAGCTGGATTTTCTTTGTTTTTCTTGCTGGTGTTTCGCTGTTGGAATGGTCACCTCTTATTTTGTCAGGCATTATTCTTTAGATCAGATCCCGTTTGTGAAGCAAACGAAGCAAGGTTTGCCAATGTTGTGACTTGTTTGTCATTGTAACAACTCTATGAAAATTAGAACAACCTTTGTCCACATTGCATTTGCTACATCAGCATTTTGACTATACATACTTCTTTGTGCTTTAAATTTTTTCGAAAACAGCATGTGTGTACTGTGCTTTAACGGGCACTTGTCCGATCTTATGCAAAGTTTTTAATAATAAAATCAGGCGACCTTGAGTTTCTCGTTGACTTTTTTCATTTGCTCTTTAACGGTACTGTTGAGCATCTTGGCATAGATTTTTGTCGTTTTCAAATCTGAGTGGCCTAAGATATTCTGGACTACTTCAATCGGCACACCGCTGTTGAGCAAGTATGTTGCACAGGTATGTCGAGCCACATGGTGAGTGAGGTCTTTGTTTATCCCTGTCAGCTCTGATATGGTTTTCAGGTACACATTTATCTTTTGGTTGCTGTAGCGGGGCAATACATAATTGAAAACTTTTCGGGCATCGTCTTGCTCGTACTTGGCGATGATCTGCCTTGCCGGTTCAAGGATGGGGACATATACGCGGTCATCGGTCTTGCCCATGACGATATTTATTGCGCAAGTCCCATCGGGTTCTTTTGTGATGTCATCCATTTTGAGATTGTAGGCATCTTCATATCGTAGCCCTGTGTAACAACTGAAAAGAAAGAAGTCGCGCACACGGTCAAGACTAACATTATCGCTTAGAGAATGGCTTTTCAAAAGCTCAAGTTCCAATTCGGTCAATCTTTCTCGGCTGGTTTTCTCCTTTTTCAATTTTAGTTTGATATACGGGTTCATTGCGATTATACCTTCGCGCACGGCTTTGTGAAGGATAGTTCTTACTCGGCTGTGCTGCTTGTTGGCGTAGTTGGTACTGATATTATTTCCCTGCTTGTCTTTATAAACGGTTTTGAGGTAAATATCCAGACCGTGAATGAGACTATAATCGACTTCACTGAGGCCGACATCTCCAATTTTTTTATGCTCGTTCAGAAAGGAGCAAAGAGTCTTGTACGTGGTATTGTAGGCAATGACAGTAGCAGGACTGATGGTTTCTACTTGTGCATACCGTGTCAATTCATCGATGTGGTTTTTGAAATACTCTAGCAACTTAACCTTGAAGTTCTTTTCGCCTTTGTAGTATTGTTTAATAAGACGCGCAGATAATTTTCGGTTATCGTCAAGGATTTTTCTTCTCACTTTTCTGATCTCATTCTCGATCTCGGCAATTTCATCATTGACGGATGAGCTTTTTTTCGTTCGACCAGATTGTTCATCCCACTGCTTGGGGTCGATGAAAAGATGTGAGGCAAGTTCTACTTTCTCTCGATCAACAATAATGCGGGCATAGAGTTGGAACTTGCCACCCTTCGCTTTGGAAGAGTGCAGATAAAATCTTAATGAAAAGGACTCCTTCATTGGTGAAACATTTTAACTCCTCAGTTGAAACGGGAGTGAAGCAAAAATAGAAAAATGACGGGGTCTTACGAAGGCTTATAAAGCAAAAAACCTTTCAAAATCGTCTTTTGAAAGGTTTTAAAACTGACTGAAATCAGTTAGCAGAGGAGGAGGGATTCGAACCCCCGGACCGCGTGAACGGTCTCCGGTTTTCAAGACCGGTGCAATAAACCACTCTACCACTCCTCTATAAGTCCTCAGAAGCTCATCCCGAAGGGGATTTTGCTTTTTGGGACTGCAAAAGTAATCGGAAAATCTTTTCTGGCAAAAGGGGCTACAAAAATCTATCTAAAAGATTTGGCACTCTTCAGCGTTCGCTGATAGCTATTAACGGCCTCCATTTTGCGACCATAATGCAAGCTTGCGTTGATTTCATAGCCGAACAACAGCACTAAAGTTACGAGTTGCACCCAAGCCATTAAAGCGATAAGGGCTCCGATTGACCCATACACTTTATTGTAACTGCTGAAATGAGTGATGTAAAAAGAAAAACCATAAGAAATACCAAGCACAGAGAGTGTAGCTATGGTTGATCCAATCGAGAAAAAACTCCAATTGTAATGTACAGCCGGGCCGAAATAATAAATGCAAGAGATGGCAATGAAGAAGACTGCGAAAATAATAATGAAACGCAGAGCCATAAGAAAATAAATGGCATACTGATCCAAATTCAGGTGGCTGAATTTTTCCAAATGTGAGGTGGCGTAGCTCAAACTAAACTGACCAACAATGAGCAACACTATAGCGAGGAACAAAACAACCACCAGCATAACGGTTAATGCTAATGAAGTAAGCCTCATTCGAAACCAGTTTCTTTTTTCTACCGTGCGATAGCAAGCATTGAAGGCACGCATCAATGCAGCCATCCCGTTGGTCGACAAATATAATGCAAGCAAAAAACCAAACGTAAGCAAACCTCCTCGCTGATTACTTACAATATCGAGTACTGTGGATGAGACCGCTGAATACATCGTATCAGGAATTACATCCTGCAAGAAGCGCATGATGGTATCCGTGGTGATTTCAGGAAAATAAACTGATACATATGGAATCAAGGTGAACAAAAAAATGATAGCAGGAAAAATGGCGAGAATGAAATTGAACGCCACTCCATAAGAGCGGTCTGCAATTTCATCTTCATTGATATTGTAAATAAAGATTTTCAAAAATTTATAGAGTGATAAATTATCGTGAGACTTGAACTTAATGCGCTTAAGCCAGTTTCTGCTCGTTCGTGCAGAAGGCACTTGAAGGATTCGTTTGACGATGGAATATTTCATTCGAAGAATGGCTTCAGCACGTTTTGAAAATGTTCGGGCGGACGACAAGGCTTTCCCGTTGTTTTATTTACAAAGGCCAGCAATGTTTCTCCCTGGTGAATCAATTGATTCGTTTGGTTAAAAATTTCATAAGCAAAAGTGATTCGTACTGATGGCCGCTCACGAATAGTTATAACGATGCGCAGTTCATCATCATACAAAGCAGGAGACAAAAATTTAGATCTATTCTCTAATACAGGCATCATCACCCCACTGTCTTCCAGTTCCTTGTAAGTTAAGCCAAGTTGACGCAAACTTTCTACGCGGGCAACCTCATAGTACATGGCATAGTTACCATAATAAACGTAACCCATTTGATCTGTCTCGCCATACCGAACTCGCACTTTGGTTTCAGAGCTGTACATTATTTTTTGTTTTGCCTTGCTTTGGCTATTTCTGCATCTAACGCTCGCTGATATTTGCGGGCGTTTCGGTTGTGTTCGTCAAGACTGTTGGCAAAATTATGATAGCCTGAAAAATCCTCCTTGGCACACATATAATAATAATTGTGGTGCAGGTAATTCAGCACTGCATCAACGCTTGAAATTTGCGGAACATTGATTGGTCCCGGTGGGAGGCCTCGATATTTGTACGTATTATAAGGAGAATCAATTTCTTTGTGCCCGTTGAGCACACGCTTCAAACTAAAATCACCCACTGCATAGACTAACGTTGGGTCTGCTTGAAGGGCTATATTTTTTTTCAGACGATTGATGTACAATCCGGCAATCACGGGAGCTTCATCTTGCTTGACAGATTCGGCTTGAACTATGGACGCGAGAATGGAAACTTCGATTGGCGTTAATCCGATTTCCTTAGCTTTTCCAATTCGATTCTCATTCCAGAATTTTTCGTACTCTGTATTCATTCGTTTTACCAAATCTTCCGGGGAAATATTAAAATAGACTTCATATGTGTTGGGGAGGAACATGCAAAGAATATTTTCCGTACTGAACCCTTCATTGTTATTTGCAATGAAATCATCTAATGCCTCATTGAATTCTGCTGGCGAGACACTAATGTTTTTTGTAATTTTTTCCGTAAGGTCTTTTCGCAGGCGAACCACAGAAAAAGTAACATTCACCAAATCTTGTTTACCTGATCTTAACACTTTCAGGGCCTGGAGATTGGTCATATTTTTACGAAGGACATAACGACCTGGTATTATTTCGTCATCATAACCGGAAAGCTTGGCTATAAAACTGAACGACACTGCATCGTTGATGAAGTTATTGTTGTACAGATCATCCCGAACACGTGTAAACGTTGCGCCTGATTTAATGATAAACATTCGGTCTTCTTTGTCAACTAAAACATTTGCTGTGTAGCAAATCTGATACCCGTAAAAAACAAATGTGATCAGCAGCGTAGAAGCTATAATGTAGAACGCGAGCTTGCCTTTGTGAACTTCCTTCATATTTTTCAAATGAGATCAAAATTCAAAATTACAAAAAGTATTTTGCCCCAAATGACCACTTTCACCCCACGCTGTTATTTATCTTGCATAAAATATGCCTGCCGAATTCTTATCCATTCACTCACAAAATCCCGAGTTACGAAAAATCAATCGCGTAGTTGAATTGCTGCAAAAAGGTGGCATCATTGTATATCCTACGGACACCATTTATGGAATAGGTTGTGACTTAACAAACCGCAGAGCTGTAGAGCGGTTGTGTCAGATCATGGAGGTGAAGCCACAAAAATTGAATCTGTCTTTCATTTGTCATGACCTCAGCCATATTTCGGAATATGTGAAACGAATTGACACTCCAGTTTTTAAAATTTTGAAAAAAGAATTACCCGGCCCCTTCACTTTTATTTTTGAGTCGAGCAGTAAAGTGCCTAAAATTCTGGGGGTGATTAAAAATACAGTCGGCATTAGAATCCCCAATCATCCAATCCCCTTGGAAATTGTGAGACTTCTCGGGAATCCATTAATCACCTCATCGATTAAAGATGATGATGAGATAAAGGAATACACTACCGATCCGGAAGAAATTTTTGAAGATTTTAAGCACCAAGTTGATTTGGTTATTGATGGAGGAGCAGGTGGAAACATTCCCTCCACTGTTGTTGACTTTACTTCGGGCGAACCGATACTTACACGCCAAGGACTGGGAAATTTTTCAGAATATTATTAAGCCGGTTAATTTGAAAATACAGTCGATCGGTTAATAATCTTCTGATCGTATTTTTTGTGATTGTTTTCAATTGTCCTGATGAATTCCCATCTCTCTCGCCACATTGCAAATCAGCGTTTGATTGAAGAAATACGGTGGCCTCATCTCCTGGCAGGTATGAAGTTTTGTCGGTATAACCTTGTACAACACTTTTACCGCAAGACGGCAGTGGTTGTTTTGCAGGAACGTCCAAATCATTTTGCTGACAAGCATAAAGGCTGAAAACGAATAGGCATACGACTAAGCGAAAACGGATAGAAGGATAGATCATTCAACTATAGAATCCCAAAAATGATCAGAAGTCATAGACGAAAAAGTTTTGAAATAAAAATTCTTGCTGCAGATTTCTGATTGATTTGAGGATTCAGTTATAATTGAGCCCAGATGCAAAGGACGATTCTTATAGATTCACATTACCTTCCGTCACTCGAATATTTTTGTGCGATGCAACCTTTTAATGAGGTTGCCCTTGAAGCAAATGAATATTTTGTAAAACAGAGCTACCGCAACCGATGTTTCGTGAACACCGCCCAAGGAGTGAAAATGTTGACCGTTCCTTTGCTCAATAGGCATGGAAGAGTCTTAATAAAAGACGTATTAGTGGAGACGGGCAACAAGTGGCGCAACAATCACTGGCGAACAATTGAGTCGGCCTACCGCAAAGCACCGTACTTTGACCACTACGCTGAGGAGTTGAAGAAAATTTTATACCGGGGCCAAGAGCTTTTGTTTGAGTTTAATAGCGAGCTGATGTCATTCTGTCTGCGACACATCGGCTTTCAAAAAAATATTTCGGCAACATTGACTTACCAAACTCATGTGGAAGCAAATATTTCTGATTTGCGATCAGTCATTTCCTGCAAAAAGCCATTTACTGAAAGAAAAATCTATCAACCTCAGAAATACTATCAGATTTTTGGCAATGAATTTGTTCCCAACCTTTCCATTATCGATTTATTGTTTTGCGAAGGGCCGCGAACGGGCGAAATTATCAGAGCTCAAAGTCAGTTTCCGAACAAATAAAATCTGAAAGTTGTTGTTAGTACGTTTGTTAGTAGTTAACCGGGTATTTGATTTTGAATAATCGAGCCTAAACATTTACATTTACATATATCAAGAAGCTATGCCGAACATGGAAGCGAAATTTTCTAACCGGGTAAAAGAAGTTATTACGCTAAGCCGGGAAGAAGCACTGCGGTTAGGTCACGATTACATCGGTACAGAACACCTCATTCTGGGCATGATTCGCGAAGGCGAAGGTGTAGCTGTGGCATTGTTGAAAAAATTGGGCGTTCAGTTGGATCATTTGCGTGCGGAGATTGAAAAGGTTTCGAAGGGAACAGCCACGCATGAAATAAAAAATGTTGCCAATATTCCCCTCACAAGGGCGTCAGAAAAAATTCTCAAGATTACTTACCTCGAAGCAAAGGTCTTCAAAGCACAATTGATAGGCACCGAGCATTTGTTGCTTTCCATTCTTCGTGACCCTGATAATTTGGCTACTCAAATCCTTAACAAGTTTGATGTTGCCTATGACACCGTGAAAGAGATGCTTGAATATCAACACGAAAACCCAAAGGCATCTTCCGATACCGATGACCCTGATGAGGATTCATCAAAAATGTTTGGTAGCGGCTCGACACCGGGGTCAACTAAAGAGAAGAAAGGAACAGAAAAATCGCGTACTCCTGTACTCGATAATTTTGGACGAGACCTCACTCGCCTGGCGGAGGACAACAAGCTTGATCCGATCGTAGGACGCGAAAAAGAAATAGAACGAGTGGCTCAAATCCTTTCGCGCAGAAAAAAGAACAACCCAATATTGATTGGAGAACCCGGTGTTGGTAAAACAGCGATTGCTGAAGGCCTTGCTTTGCGCATCATTCAAAAGAAAGTTTCGCGTGTACTGTTTGGCAAGCGTGTGGTTACTCTTGACCTCGCTTCGCTGGTTGCCGGCACTAAATACCGCGGTCAGTTTGAAGAAAGAATGAAAGCAGTGATGAACGAACTTGAGAAATCACCTGATGTGATTTTGTTCATCGATGAACTTCACACTATTGTTGGAGCAGGTGGAGCATCCGGTTCGCTCGATGCTTCAAATATGTTTAAACCTGCGCTCGCTCGTGGAGAGATTCAATGTATTGGTGCGACCACACTTGACGAGTATCGTCAGTATATCGAGAAAGACGGAGCTCTCGCAAGAAGATTCCAGATGGTAATGGTTGATTCAACTTCGGTTGATGAAACAATTCAGATCCTTGAAAACATTAAGGAGAAGTACGAAGATCACCATCATGTAAATTACACCAAAGAGGCGCTCGAAGCTTGTGTGAAACTCTCTGATCGTTACATCAGTGACCGTTTCCTTCCTGACAAGGCGATCGATGTAATGGATGAAGCGGGTGCACGTGTGCACATCAACAATATTCATGTGCCAGACGATATCGTGAAGTTTGAAGAAGCGATTGAAGATGTTAAGAAAGAAAAGAATCGCGTAGTGAAAAGCCAGAAGTATGAAGAAGCCGCTCAACTTCGTGACAAAGAGAAGAAATTGATCGAACAACTTGATTTAGCAAAAGCTCGCTGGGAAGAAAAAACACGCACGGAAAAGTATACCGTTACAGAAGACAATGTTGCCGATGTGATCGGAATGATGACGGGTATTCCCGCCAATCGTATCGCGCAAAAAGAAAGCAACAAACTGCTTGGCATGGGAGATCAATTGGCTGGCAGGGTTATTGGGCAGGAAGAGGCGATTAAGAAATTGACAAAAGCAATTCAGCGCACGCGCGTTGGCTTGAAAGATCCAAGAAAACCGATAGGTTCATTTATTTTCTTAGGCCCAACAGGTGTTGGAAAAACTGAACTTGCCAAGGTTCTTGCCAATTATCTCTTCGATAAAGAAGATGCTTTGGTGCGTATTGACATGAGTGAGTATATGGAGAAATTCTCTGTGTCGCGCTTGGTTGGGGCTCCTCCGGGATATATGGGTTATGAAGAAGGTGGACAACTCACTGAGAAAGTGAGAAGGAAGCCATACAGTGTAGTGTTGCTTGATGAGATTGAAAAAGCACACCCTGACGTATTCAATATCCTGCTTCAGGTTTTGGATGATGGAATTTTGACGGATGGATTGGGCAGAAGAGTTGATTTCCGTAACACTATCATCATCATGACTTCTAATATCGGTGTTCGTGATTTGAAAGATTTTGGTGCAGGTATTGGTTTTACAACTAAAGCAAAAAGAGAAAACGAAGAGGAGTTGATGAAAAGCACAATTCAAAGTGCGTTGAAGCGTGCATTCAGCCCCGAGTTTTTAAATCGCTTAGATGATGTGATTGTGTTCAACTCGTTGCAGCGTGAGCACATTCACAAAATCATCGACCTTACACTTGGAAAACTTTTTGCGAGGATATTGGCGATTGGTTACACAGTAGAGCTGACTGAGAAAGCAAAAGACTTCCTGGCCGAGAAAGGATACGATCACCAGTTTGGTGCGCGTCCTTTGAATAGAGCCATCCAAAAATATTTAGAAGACCCGGTAGCTGAAGAGATTTTGAAAGGGGAAGTATCCGAGGGAGGAACGATCATTGCCGACTACGAGGGTACGGGCGACCTACTCACAATCAAGGGCAAGAAAGCCAAGGCTTCTTCGAAAGAAAAAAAGAGCGAATAAAAACAATTCGAATAATTTGAAAGGCAGGGCAACCTGCCTTTTGCTTTTAACATCCCATCAGAGATCTTATTTCCTTCCTGACTTCCGCGGTTTTTTGAGATTGGATCGAAAAACCTTGAATGCGCTTTCAGGACGAAGTTTTTTATTTGATTTTGGGTGTCCCAGCGATGGGTCTATTAGCTTTGGCGGATGTTCATCCGTCAAAAAAAGAACAA
>JACOSO010000044.1 GCA_016178785.1 Bacteroidota bacterium
CCTCAGGTTCCATCCCATGTGGTGGGAGACAGTCTGAGATTACGTCAGGTGCTGATCAATCTTGTCGGCAATGCCATTAAATTCACTCACCAGGGAGAGATTTTTTTAAGCGTGCAAAAGAAAAATAGTAATGGAACAATCGTTGAATTGTTATTTGAAGTAAGAGATACAGGCATAGGTATAGCGGAAGATAAACTTGAGCGTCTTTTCAAATCTTTTTCACAGGTAGATTCTTCAACTACCCGCAAGTATGGTGGTACGGGATTAGGCCTGGCCATTTCAGAGAAGTTAATTGCATTAATGGGTGGCCAAATACAGGTGCAGAGCAAGCTGGACAAAGGCACAAAATTCATATTCAACATAATAGTGGCAGTAAGTCAACATTCGGGGGAGACCAAGTTGAATTTGAACCTTGAGGATGTTGATGGGAAACGCATTCTGGTAGTAGATGATAACGAAACAAATCGCATTATCCTCAAAAATCAACTGGAACAATGGAAGCTCATTCCGGTTCTGGCGGCTTCAGGTAAAGAAGCTACTCTGATCTTATCTGCCCAATCTGACTTTGACCTGATCATCACAGATATGCAAATGCCTGAGATGGACGGCATCCACCTGGCCCTGCACGTTCGGAAACAATTTAACATACCGGTTCTTTTGCTGAGTTCAATGGGTGATGAGCGCGCGAAGCAATATGGTGATCTCTTCTGCGCTTTATTGACAAAGCCTGTTAAACAGCAAATTCTTTACACTCACATTTTTAGCCAACTCAGGCAAAAAGGAAAACCGGTTCTGGAAGCGCCTGTTGAAAACAAAAAGCTATCGGAGGATTTTTCACAGGAGCATCCATTAAGCATACTGGTTGCTGAAGATAATCCGGTGAACCAGAAACTGGCAGAGCGCGTGTTAGTCAAATTGGGGTATCAGCCGGATTTCGCATTGAATGGATTAAAAGCGCTGGAAGCGGTTGACCGGAAAAATTATGATCTGATTTTCATGGACGTTCAGATGCCAGAAATGGACGGACTTGAAGCCACGCGACTGATCAGATGCAACCGACCTGCGCAACCGATAATCATAGCCATGACGGCCAATGCGATGCAAGGCGACAGAGAAATTTGTCTGCAGGCAGGAATGAATGACTATATCAGCAAGCCGATAAAATTTGATGACTTAATTATCCTTCTTCAAAAATGGGCATCGCAGGGAAGGGGTTTTCCTCCATCAGCTTCATCGCGAAATGTTCTGATCGCACCGGCCCTCACTAATATTCTCCTCAACTCATCGAGATCATTATCCCAACCACCCAAATGTTTTTTCAGTGTTTCAAAAGAGCGGTCAGTATATCCCTTATGTTTTAAGAAATGTTTTGCTGTTCGCTCAGCCATGGTATCTCTCTTGTAGGCCATTAACTGCTGATGAAAAACCAAATAAGAAATAACTCCCGTTACCACCGATGGAATTGCCGCGATGAGCAACACTTGAACAAAAGTCAAACTGTCTGGATGCATATGACTAATTTAGATTAAGGTTCGTTTTTAATTTTTTTTCGTTCTTATTAACTGTCACTTACTTTTTACTCAACGCAAGTATATCCGTCACTTCAAGGATTTGCTTATTGTATCCTTTCGTAACGGCATTGACCATCGCATTGCCAACGTCTTCCAATTTGCAAATAAACTTGGGGGCAACCAGCCTAATCAGGGGAATAAGCCAACCCAGGTATTTATAAAAGCTCAGTGTATTCTTTAATCCTTTCAGTGGCTCCATCACACCCGGTCTGAAATTATACGCGCGCTTGAAATGCATTTTCATCAACTCATTTTCTGTTTTGCCCTTGACACGCGCCCACATCGATTTTCCTTTCTCCGAGCTGTCCGTGCTCGCCCCTGAAATGTAGCAGAACGTCATGCCGGGATTGTGCTTCAGCAAGGTCTGTGCAAAATTGGTAGTAAGTGAATAGGTGAGTTTGTAATAGTCATCTTCTTTCATTCCTACTGAAGAAACGCCAAGACAAAAGAAACAAGCATCATAAGCACTCAACTGCGACTCAATAGCCGACAGATTAAAAAAATCTCCATGAATGATCTCCTTTAGTTTGGGGTGAGTAGTGCCACAGGGTCTTCTGCCGACTACCAACACAGCTTCGACATCCTCACGCAGCAGGCAAACATGCAGTACACCTTCGCCCACCATGCCAGATGCACCTGTGACGATGACTTTGATCTTTTGATTATTCATAGCGGTAATTTGACAAAAATGATTTTAAAATCCTCTTTCTTTCGGTTGTCGAGGAAGCAGGAGAATCTCCATTATCAAAAGACTTCGAGCAAGTTATTTTCATTAAAACCATATTACATTTTATAAAATGTAATATACATATATAAATATATTTTAATTCTATTTGTTTATTTGAAATTTATTGTCTTAGTTTACATCGAGAATGTCAGGAAATAAGAATGAAGAAATCAACAAGAAGAGAACGATTTGAAAAGGTCGCAGCCAAGCGAACACAAAAAATTTTGGATTTATTGGATATCCTAGGCAATTGCTCTAACAGAAGTAATTATGAATTCGCAGACGAAGATGTTCGTAAAATGTTTTCAGCAATTGAAAACAAAACAAAACATATAAAGGCATCTTTCGGACATGCAATTGATCGGGAAGAAAAAAACAAGTTTAAGTTTTAACACTATGGAACAATTATTTTGGGATTTATACAATTCCAACTCTGAAGAAGAATTGAGTTTCATCTTTGAAAAAAACAAAATTCTTAAAAATCCAAAAAATTGGAAACCATATGGTGGAAGGACCGGGAACTTTGGAACATTTGAAAGCCAGCAAAATCACCCAGTCCCAGCTTTGATCGAGAAGATTACAAACTCAATCGATGCAATCCTTATTAAAGAATGTAAGCTAAAAGGTATCGACCCCAAATCTACAGACGCTCCTAAAACTATGAGTGAAGCAGTTGAACTATTTTACAACGTCAAGAATGGCGAAATCGGTGAACTTTCTCAAACTGATAGAAGAAAATTAGCAGAGAATATTCAGTTAATTGCCGTTGGGGATAGGATCCAACCGTCTCTGGTAATCTATGACGATGGAGAGGGGCAAAATCCTGAAGATTTTGAAAACACTTTTTTGTCACTTCATGCAAACAATAAAACCAGTATTCATTTTGTTCAAGGAAAATATAACATGGGATCAACTGGCGCAGTTGTTTTCTGTGGAGACAACAAATTTCAACTTATAGCTTCAAAGAGAAACACAGCACTCAATGGCGAGAACGACAAAAACTTTGGGTTCACTCTTGTAAGAAGGCATCCTTTAACACTACAAGAAGAATCGGAATATGGAAGAGCAACTTGGTACGAATATTTTTCTCCGAATGACAGCATAGCTTCATTCGAGATTAAAGAACTTGATTTAGGATTGTTTAATCGGAAATTTATTTCCGGAAGTATTGTAAAACTTTATTCTTATCAACTCCCAAGAGGGTCTCGTTCTGATGTAACGCTTGACTTATGGCGTGATTTAAACCAATACATGTATCACCTACCGTTGCCAATTAGCGTTTACGAGAAAAGAGATTATGCTGGTAAAACTCCCAACAAACTTGTTCTGGGCAACAGGACGAGAATTACGATTGATAGTCGTGATCTGGTTGCTCAAATTGTTTCATTTAATATTCCTAAGGAATCTGGCCTGGGAGAAATCCCTATTGAAGTAATTATTTTCAAAAACGATGTTGATCATGGAGAATTTATTAAGAACAAGTCGATAATATTTACAAAAAATGGTCAGGTTCACGGTTACGAAGGTCAATCCTTCATTTCTCAATCACTGGGGTTTTCTTTGCTAAAAAAATATACGCTCATTCATGTCGATTGCACAAATATTCCCACGACAAAGAGTCAAGATATTTTCATGTCTAACCGCACGCATTTAAAGTATGGAACAAAAGCGACTGAGCTTTTGATAGATACAATTACTGATGTTCTTAAACGAAGCAGTGAGCTTCGAAAATTAAATAACGATCGGAGAAATTCTTTACTTCAAGATTCTGGCTCTGATAAAGATTTGTTAGAAAAGTTTCTCTCTAAGCTGCCTGTAGATAAAGATGTAATTGAACTCTTGAAAAGAGATGGTTCGTTGAATTTTTTAAAACAATCGGGCAATAAAATAAACTCCAATGGTCATCAAGCTGACCGAAAAAAGTTGAATAGGTTTCCATCAATCTTCAAGTTGAATTTGAAAAAAGACAATGAAGGAAAAACTTATAGAACAATTCCTTTGAATTCTCACGGAAGCGTTACAATTGAGACTGATGTTGAGAATGATTATCTATTCCGACCGAGTGACAAAGGGAAATTTGAAATTCAAATCCTTCAAAGGAGGAATAAGAAAGATGGGCTTGCTGACCCAACTCAAAAGTCAAATCCAAATGTAGTAACGGATATTTTAACGATTAACAGAGAAGGTCCAGTGGATGGTACAATTAAATTATTGATTGAACCAAACGCAAAGGCAAAGGTTGGCGATGAGGTTCAAATCAGAGCCATTTTGAGTTCACCGGGAAAAGATTTTGAGTGCGTTTTCGATGTAAAGGTCGATGAAGAGATTAGCAAACCTCAGGAAAAAGCGAGTAAACCAACAGAAACATTTCCAAATCTTCCAACGCCTCGTAAGGCCTTTGAGAAAGCAGAGGACGAAAATTCTATTTCATGGAGTTCTCCTGAATTAAATTGGACCGGTAATGACATTGTGAAAGTAATAACGTCAAATGATAACAATAGTGAATTAATGGTTGATGGAATTGTTGTCAATATGGATTCATTTGTGCTAAAAAACTTTCTTTCAAAGAATAGAATCACCAATGAAAGGGAAATTCTTTTTAACAAAGACAAATACTTTTTGTCAATCTACCTTCATTCACTTTTCCTCTTTAGTATACTCTCAAAAATGAGGAGGGAAGATGAAAAACTAAAGTTGATTGAGGTTGATGAATTCATTTCCTCAATGATTAAACCTTATTCAAGTTTCTTGATGTATGAGAACTATCACATCACAAACATGGCTTTTGAGGGAGAATAACGGTATGCCTGTTACGTCAGGTTCGGTCAGACGATTTCTAAAGGGAAGCATGCAAGTTTCCATTACTTATCCATCACTAACCTTAAGGTATATTAACAATTACTTCATCACATCGGTATGGGCTAATCTTATTTTTGATATTCAATCAACCCACATCATTATGACAACGCAAGTAAAAACCATGACCACCCAGGAGGTCGCTGATCGTTTCTATGAACTGTCTCAGCAGGGAAATTTTGAACAGATTCAAAATGAGCTTTTTGATGAGAATGTAAAGAGCCTCGAGCCTGCCAACTCGAATTGGCAAAGTGTGCACGGCCTTGACAAAGTAAAAGAGAAAGCCAAACAATGGCAGACCATGGTTGAAGAAGTGCATGGCGGGTACTCCAACAAACCCCAGGTTGCCGGCAACTTTTTTGTTTGCATCATGGGCATGGATGTCACACTTAAAGGTCAGCCCCGGTGGAAAATGGATGAGGTGGCCGTGTATGAAGTGAAAGAGGGAAAAATAATCTTAGAGCAATTCTTCTTCTGATCGTTTAGCAAAAGCTTCAAACCATTATAGTTTAAAAGAGTCGGGCAAGTTCCGGCTTTTTTTATGCTAACGAGGTATGTCTACGAAAATTTCCGGTATTGCTTCTCGATAAAAAGTATTTAATTAAATTCAATACATGAAAAATCTACTTCTCCTTTTCTTTCTAGCCCCGGTTTTAATTCAGGCGCAGAACCCAGTCGATTCGCGCCAGCAGGAAATTGTAATTCGCTCGGTCAATGTGGTGCCCATGGATCGTGAAACGATTCTTGAAAACTACGATGTGGTCATCAAAGATGGAAAAATCAAAGCCATAGTCCCTTCTCAAAGTATAAAACTTGACAATACGGCTGCACTTATTGATGGAAAGGGAAAGTATCTGATCCCGGGGCTTGCCGAAATGCACGCGCACGTTCCACCCATTGATGATATCAATCCGATGAAAGAAGTGTTGATGCTGTATGCACTCAACGGCATCACCACTATCCGCGGCATGCTGGGCCATCCGAAACATCTTGAGCTGAGAAAAAAAATTGCCGAGGAAAAAATTATGGGGCCAACGTTATATACCTCAGGGCCTTCCTTTAATGGCAATACGGTCAAGACCGAAGAAGAAGGAATAAAAAAAGTGAAAGAACAAAAAGAAGCCGGCTACGATTTTCTTAAGCTCCATCCGGGCTTGTCGCGCGCAAATTTTGATGCCATTGTGAAGACAGCCAATGAAGTGAAGATTCCATTCGCTGGTCACGTCTCATGGGAAGTAGGCATTTGGCATGCGATCGAATCAAATTACAAATCCATTGATCACCTCGATGCCTTTGTGGAAGGACTCGTGCCTGATATCGCCAACATAAAAGAACCCGATGCCGGGTTCATGGGAATTTATATTGCCAACCAAGCAGATGAATCAATCATTCCAAAATTAGTGACAGGACTTCGCGATCATCAGGTTTGGGTCGTACCTACACAAGCGTTGGCCGAGCGATGGCTGTCAGCAGTTATGACTACAGCCGAATGTACTGTAGCACCGGAGATGAAATACATAGACGCAACCACCGCCAAGAAATGGGCCGATGCGAAAGACGGATCGATGAATGACGCGAGATATAAGAAGGAAAACTTTGACCATTTCCTGAAGCTCCGCAGAAAGTTGATTTATGAATGTCAGAAAAACGGAGTGGGAATGTTGTTGGGCTCAGATGCGCCACAAGTTTATAATGTGCCCGGCTTTTCCATTCATCACGAACTGCAATACATGGTCAATGCTGGTCTCACTCCTTTTGAGGCATTGCAAATGGGTACGGTAAATGTCGCTCGGTTTTTTAATCGTAACGATGCCGGCTCTATCAAAACCGGAAATGTTTCTGACCTTGTCCTCCTCAATGGAAATCCATTGACCGACATCAGTAATACTTCGCGCATCGAAGGTGTGATGCTTGGCGATCGCTGGTTATCAAAAGAATTTATTGCCAGTGAGCTTAAGAAATTAGTGAAGCAATAATGGATGAAATACAACTGAAGCTTGAGCCTAATGGGCAAGGCGCGTTTGTTATTGAACATGAAGGAGAGCGATTAGCCGAAATGGTAATCGCTGTTGACAAGCAAAACGTAACGGTGTATCACACCGAGGTTTCTGAGAAGTTGAAGGGTCAGGGTGTGGCTTCTAAACTTCTCGCAGCGATGGTAGACCATGCGCGCAAGCATCAACTGAAAGTAATTGCCCTTTGTCCATTTGTAACCGCACAGTTTAAAAGGCATCCTGAATTGTATGCAGATGTGTGGAATCAGAATTGGCATTAAGTTTCGTCAGGTCTTTCGACTGTAGCCGTCAAGCTAACGGGATAGACTTGTGCCATGATTGGTGGCTCAGCATTTGGTTTGATGCAGATGCGCGACTAACAGCTCGAATTTCTTTGTTGTTGCGTGCTCGCGCGAACATAAACTCAGAGAGACTCGATCGCAGGCGATCGAGTCTCTCTGAGTCGTTCTTTTTGCTTTTCTCTTTGAACCGCTAGCGGTCAAAGAGAAAAGCAAAAGATGCATAGCGCGGACCACATGTTATTTCTTTGAACAGAATCAGGAGCCGCGCTCCGGTACCCCTTAGTTCGCAGCAGCTTGGTTAGACGGCACTACATTGCTTAGCTTGACGGCCAATGTCGTTTAGTTAGCGAAGCAATTCAAAATTCCAGATTTAAAATTCAAAATCAGCTTAGTCCAACAATGTTGAATCTTGAATTTTAAATCTTGAATCAATGTCGTTAACTGGGAATCCTTTATTTGCAAACCCCTCAACTTAACGACATCGCCTTGACGGCTACGGTCGAAAGACCTAACGAATTTCTAAGGTAATGCGAGTCATGACTTTCGTTTCTAATGCGCAGGCTCTTGAATACTACACTAAATCAATTCGGCATCAGACGAGATCGGTACGCTCAGTGCTTTTGATATAATGCAATTTTTTTCCGCGGCTTTAACACTATCGCCAAATTGCTGTGCTGAAATATTGGCCACTTTTCCTTTCACTGAAAGATGAACACCCGCAACAGAGAGTCCTTCGAGCGTCACCGTGGCAACCGTATCAAGGCTGGTGGCAATAAAACCTCCCTGCCCCAAGATCATGCTTAGCGCCATAGTGAAGCAGCCCGCATGAGCTGCAGCTAACAGTTCTTCAGGGTTAGTTCCCGTGCCATTTTCGAAGCGAGTGTTGTAAGAGTATTGCGTCTTACTTAATACAGTACTTTGCGAGGAAAGATTTCCTTTTCCCGATTTCAAATCTCCTTCCCAATGTGCAGATGCAGTGCGTTTCATAGTAATTTGGTTTTGATTAAAGATAAAATAACTGAATATTCCTTAACAAGGTTCCGTGCCGTAGATCGGATAATGAAAAAAAAATCCGCCTCAAAAAATCCGAAGTATTTACCTCGAAATCTTGAGACGGGTTTCTATTATTTTATTACTACTGAACTTTAGCTAACCAAAGCGATGCGTTAAGATGAAGCGCGGGATGAGAAGTATATCCCGATGGTGCATCATTTGACCAACCGTTGAACAGGCTGTCGTTCGGATCACCCGTGCCGTCATCGGCAGGTGAGCTATCGCCTACAAAAACTACACGGCCGGTGCCATAGGTAGAGAGCACGGCCATCACACCTGAGTTGCTTCCCACGGTGCTGCTCATGCGCCAGAATAGACCTTGCACATTGCTGTTGTTCGCAGGGTATAAAGTAGCAGTGGTTCCGTTATAAAATGTAAGTTTAGTAGCGCTGCCAGCTAGTCCGTTAAGCACAGCTTGCGCATTTGCGTTGGCACCCGTATACACTTTCGTTGTAGGTTTTTCGCTGATGTCGATATAATTGACTACAAAACCAAAAGGATTGTTATTGTTGATACCATTGTTGGTCATTAAGTCGTTCCACACTCGAGGCGAATCGAAACCATCTCCATCCCTGTCAGATGGATTATAACCATTGGAGTCTGTCCCACCTGTGGTAGCCGCAGTGTGATCAGCCACCATCATAAGGCCACCGCCATTGGAAACAAAATTTAAGATGGCTGTTTTTTCACTGGCCGAGAAAAGACGATTAGGTTCGATCACTACAAATACATTGTAGTTGGTCAAGTCTTGGGGATTAGAAGAATCTCCATAGGTAAGTGACGTGCCTGAAGGCAATGACTCAACAAGATGTCCTCTCTTGACAAGCTCAACAGCCCACGCTGATGATGCACCCCTCCAATAATTTTCAGAAGTGGTTGAAGTGATTCCTGTATAAGAAGGTGTTGGGTAACGCTGTGCCCTTGTTTCAACCGTAGTGCCTCCCGTGTAGATGGGAACATTCTCTGTTCCATCTGCATCAATTTGCCAGTCTGCACTTCCGGCATTCTCGTAATGACTTGCATCAAAGAGAAATTTTTTGCCAGTTCCTCCTCCACCGCCAGAGTTATCATTAATGGTGATGTCATCGATATTGATGCGGTTTGTTGAGCCTGATAGTTTTCTGATTTCGAGACGAGCTGTTCCCGTGATGTTCAGCGTGAACGTTTGCGTTTGAAGCGTGGATGTGGTCGTAACATTGCTTCCTGATTGAGTCCAAGAGCTTCCACCATTAACTGAATACCACAATCCCCATTGGCTAGCTGCATCACTAGAGTAAGTTCCATGCTTGATGGTAACTGTACTAATACCCGTGGTCACATCAAATAACATGGTAATCTTTCCGGTGTTGCGCACGCGTGCAGACCACGAACCTGATTTGAGGTCGCCACTCAGGTTGCCTATCAATGCATCATACATGTTCCATGACTTGCTGTGCAGGGTTACGTCATCGCCACCCGATGATCCCGTAGGTGAAACATCATAGGCGGTTTTAGGACTGGTGCCACCCACTTCAAAATCTTCTGATAGCGAAACGGCAGCAAGTGCGAGCATCGTTGACGCACCATTGGTTGGCGTTACAGAGGGAGATTGGGTTCTTAAACTTTGTTGAAGATAATTTTCGCCACAACCTGTGACGAGTACACCGGCTGCGCATAGTACGGCCAGCGATTTAGAGAAAAACTTCATGATGGTTTGGGTTTGGTTTGTTTGTGTAAACTAGGGCCAACTGAAGACGCGCAAATATACTTGTTGAGCCTTAGCTCATTTTTACCATAATGTTTTGTTTTTGTAACCAGAAATTTTCTTTTATCATGACATCACATTTCGAATTCCTATTTTCTTACTCTTACATACTTTTCGATGTTCAACCGATTCACTTCAGTGCCTTCAATCTTTTCTATTCCGCTTTGCGTGAGTGTATCATTTTGAACCTTTAACGTAAACCGGAAGTCATTGCCTTCCCATTCACGAGCACTGCAATACTCCAGGTGTTCCGTGTATTGATCTCCCTTCAACTCGTAGGGTCCTCCTCCGGCCACAAACAATGCTGTTGAGTCTTTCCCTTTCTTAAGATCGTGGTTTAAAAAAGCAAAATGTGTTTTATTAATGATTTTGATCATGGGATGCGCTTTGGTGTAATCAGTAAATACAGTGTCGCCTTTTTCAACAACGGTGCCTGAAATTAATTGCCAGGTACCTTCCATGTCAATCGTTGTTTGCTGTTCCGCAGGTTTACTGCACGATAGAAGAAGGAATAGAATTGATACGGCTTCCAGTTTAAGTTTCATAAAGATGTTTGTGTTTTAGGTAAATGAATTTTGATTGTTGTCGGACCCAACTGAGGCTGAACTTTGGTGGCTAAAAGAAGAAGATGAATAAAAAAGTTCTAATTATTTATGTATTTTCATAACTCAATCTTTATACTCTCCCTCCCACTTCGCAACAACAACTGTTGCTAAACAATTGCCAAGTACGTTGGTGCCGGTGCGGGCCATGTCCATGATGGCATCTACACCAAGTACAACAAACGCTTTATGCGGATCGATACCCATGTCAGCAACGGTGGCCACTAAAATTAAAAACGTTGCCCCACGCACACCCGCCACCCCTTTGCTGGTGAGCATTAGAATGACTACCATTTTTATTTGTTCGCCAATGGAAAGATCAATGCCCGCAAGTTGAGCCACAAACACTGAAGCCAGGGAAAGATAAAGGGTACTTCCGTCAAGATTAAAACTGTAGCCTGTAGGTAATACAAACGAAACTACTTTTCGCGGGATACCCATGGCTTCCAAATTCTCCATTGCCTTTGGTAAAGCAGATTCACTTGTGGCTGTTGAGAAAGCAATGGTTACAGGCTCAGTAACAGCGTCAATAAATTTTCTGAAATTTAATTTGATGATCAGTCCAATGGGGACCAGTACAAGCAGAACAAAGGCAAACAGTGCCGAATAAAGAGTAGCCACGAGCATCACCAAATTTTTCAAAACCTCAAATCCGAATGAAGCTATTGAATACGCAAGGGCACCGCAAACAGCAAAGGGGGCAAAGTACATCACAATATGCGTGAACTTGAACATGACTTCCGATAAACTTTCCGTGAACTGAAGCATCGATCTTCTTTTTTCTTCGCTCACAAGTGCAAGCCCGGAGGCAAACAAAATACTGAACACCACCACCTGAAGCACTTGTCCATCAGCCACGGCCTTGGCAATGTTCTCAGGGAAAATGTCGAGGATCACGTTATGTGATTCTTTTTGTGCAATCAGTTTCTCTGCTTTCACAGTTTGCGCTTGCTGGATTTCAATTTTCGCACCTTCGCCTGCCTTGGAGATGTTAATCGCAGCAAGACCGATAAAAAGTGCGAGTGTGGTTACAACTTCAAAGTAGAGAATAGCTTTCAAGCCCATCCTTCCCACTTGTTTTAGGTTAGAGTGTGCTGCAATGCCGACCACCAAAGTCGAAAAAATCAGGGGCGCAATTATGGTTTTGATCAGGCGCAAGAAAATTCCGCTGAACACATCCATGTGAATGGCCACAGTAGGAAAAGAAAAACCGATCTCACAGCCGAGCATCATCGCAACTACAATCCATGTAGTAAGTGATTTTCTTTGATACGCGAGGTAAATCATCAGTCCCCAGATTATCCATCGGCTGGCAGCCAGAACATCAGTTTCAATACTTATTGAATAATGATCAATAACTCCCAGGAGGATTGCAATCGTGGCAAAGAGAAGGATGAGCAGGTAGAGAGACTTCTGTTTCACATTAAAAAAATTAAGAACCGCGAAGATAATGGAAATCATTATTCGTTAATAGTTATCCGTTAATTGTGTTTTCACCACCATTACCGATTAAACAAATAACTATTAACGATTAACGGCCTAAGCCCATGAACTTAATTTGACTAAATTTGTTGGTTCAAAAAAGGATTTTTATGCTCAAGGCGGCTCCTAAAAACGTTCATATTTACTTAGAAAGCAATCCCAACCCCAACTCGCTCAAGTTTGTGGTTAATGAAATGCTTGTGCCCGAAGGGATGAGTTTTGATTTTCCTTCACCTACCGAGGCGGAAGAAGCCCCCTTGGCTCAAGAGCTTTTCATGTATCCATTTGTAGATCGAGTTTTTTACATGAGTAATTTCGTTACGGTCACTAAAAAGGAAGATGTGGAGTGGCTGGAGATTCAAGATACTTTAAAAGACCACATCAAGACTTTTCTAGAGTCAGGCAAGCTTATTTTGGATAAGAAGGAAGTTCCAATTCCTGAGCAGGAAGAAACGGAGACGATCAAAAAAATAAAGACCATTTTGGATGAATACATCCGTCCTGCGGTTGAGCAAGATGGCGGAGCGATCACATTTCACTCGTATGAAAATAAACGCGTGAGAGTTGCCCTCCAAGGTTCTTGCAGTGGCTGCCCTTCTTCAACAATCACCTTAAAAGCAGGTATTGAAAACCTGTTTAAGAAAATGATGCCGGAAGAAGTAGAAGAAGTTGAGGCGCTGGGTTAATCAAAAACAAATTTCCAGGTTCCGTCCTTTTGTTTTTTCCAAACCGTGTGGAAGATTCCTTTGAATTCATTCACCTTGCCGGTGGAATCTTTTTCAGAAAATGTAAACGGACCGTAGGTATAACCTAAATCACCTGATACTTCAGCAAAATCGGGCGACCATTGCAATTCTCCAGAAGAAGGCTGCTTTTCATAAAATTCTTTGATCGCGTTCTTGCCTTTAATAATTCGATTGCCTCGCTTGATCACTGCACTATCATCAGCGAAAGCATAAAATGCATCGGCAATTCCCTTTTCCTTGGCACTCTGTGCAAAATCTTTTTCAGCCTGTATGATTTCAGCTTTTGATTTTTCACTTGAGTCTTTGCCCGAAATACAGGAGGCCAGAATAATGATTGGAATGAATACAAGCTTTTTCATCGGGATTCAATTTGTTGAGATCACGAAGAAAGGCCAACGACCGGCCTTTTGCAAATGGGCTATTTGCGATTCGCCAAAAATACCCCACCTAAGATGAGGGCCATTCCAATAAAATGGCCAAGCAATAGAACCTCACCATCAATTAATCCCCACATCACCGAGACAATGGGCATTACATAAGTAACAGAGCTGGCGAATAAGGGAGAAGATATTTTAAGAAGTTTATAAAAAAGTAAATTGGCTACTGCCGTGCTCATGAGTGCGAGGATGATCACAAACCCAAATGCTTTCCACGCCCCTTCTACGTTGGCCATTTTATAAGTGAAGTCAGTGAAGCCAAATAAATAAACGTAAGCCAATGGTGCAATCAATAGCAGCGATACACTGATGATAGTCATCGGCTGAAGGTAATTCACTTTGAATTTGAGAAAATTGAGGTTGGTACCGTAGCAGGCACAAGCCAGCACGATCAAAAGGGCATAAACATTGAACGCACCTAGTCCGCCCCCGGCCCTTGCCATGGCAAGAATAATACACCCGCCAAAACTGATGATAATGCCGAAAACTGCCCATCCGCGAAAGCGCTGACTGAAAAACATCGCCCCGATCAACATCGTCCAAATTGGGGAAAGCGTATTTAAAATTCCTGCCAGTGAACTATCCAAATGAGTCTGGGCTATAGCAAATAAAAACGCGGGAATAAATACGGCCAACATTCCTGAGATAAAAAGCTTCCAATAATCAGAAGACTTCAGTTCCTTTAAATGCTGAAAGGCCATTGGCAGCAAAAAGATAACGGCTGCAGCCACACGGAGCGCACCGACTTGATCCGGTGAAAAAATCTTGAGGCCCTGCTTGATGAGGATAAACGAAGTGCCCCAGATAAGGGAAAGCGAAAGAAGCAGAATTACGGCAGTGAAACGTTTGTTGTCAGACATGTCTTTAATCAGGATTATTCATTTTAAGAAAATAGGGGCACTTTGACACCGCACCGGCTAATAAAACTAAGAATGAAGTACCCTTGCCGGGAAAATCAAGGGAATCAGGTTAATCATTTGAGTAAATCGATGTGTGTCCATAAGATGTTAATTTCAGATCGCGTTGTCAATGCACAATCAAAGGTTAAAAATGAAACGCAAAGATTAACAATCAATAATGTATTGCAATGTGTTTTCTTGCGGTTATGGTGAGTTATTTTTTTAGTGGCTAACGATTGTAAACCGATTTAGTTCCCTGGTCGAAACTTTACCCAATACAAATTTTATTCATAAATTGAAATTGAAATCCGAGCACATGAAACCAATCAAGGTCATTTTTGTATTGTTGTTTGTTGCTATCTCTTCATGCATTTTAGCACAGGGTAGCCGATCAAATTATGTAACTATCGGTGTCTTCCGCATTCACGATAACGCTGTGCGATACACCAACAATGCCAACAAAAATGGGTTCAACGCGCAATACGCAATAAATCCAAAATACAAACTCTATTATGTGTATCTCATGACCGATGACGACAAGATGAAGGCGTACATATTCATGTCGAAGATCAGAAAAGAAACAGATTATAAAGACGCATGGGTTTTTGTTGGATCACTCGGCACAGAAGAAGTTACAGTAAAAACTGAGCCTAAATCCGAACCGAAGGTTGAGCCAAAAGTTGAACCGAAGGTTGAGCCAAAAGTCGAGCCTAAAATTGAACCGGTTAAGGAACCCGAAAAGCCACCGGTGATTGTAGAGGCTCAACCTGCAAAAGACACCGCGAAAGTAGTCGAGCAAAAAATAGATTCATCAGCTATAAAAAAAGCTATTCAGCCGCCCGCAGAGGTGAAAAAGCCGAAAGGAAAACCTTTCTATTTCAAAGTGGTGAGCAAAGCTGACGGCAAAGAATTAAAGGGTAATATCCAACTGCAAGAAGCTGTAGGTGCCACTCAATTTCGGCTGATCAAAAGTGGCGAGATTGTTTACCTGGAGGCACCTGTCAATACAAGGGGCGCGTACGGAGTTATAACACAAATACCCGGCTACAAAGAGAGCCTTCTTGCTTTTGATTACGCAAACCCGCCAGGGGAAAAAGGATCGCAAAACGAAGATATTCTCACGCTCACACTCGATAAGGCAAAAAAAGGAGACTACATTGATTTTAACAATGTTCACTTTTTCAAAAACACTGCCATTATGCAGCCGGAATCGCAAAGTGAACTCGATGCGCTTACCTCTTTGCTCAAAGAAAACCCCAAATATAAAATCAAGATCTACGGCTACGTTAATGGCAAGAAACCGCGCGAAGTATTGACGATGGGCACAAGTACTACTTATTTTGCTCTCGATAGTAAAGCCAACAAGAGAGCAACAATTTCATCAAAAGAACTCTCGCTTGCTCGCGCAGAGGTTGCAAAAGCTTATTTGATCCAACAAGGCATTGATGCCGGCCGCATTAGCACCAAGGGCGAAGGAGGCAGTGTACCTCTCTACCCGGAAGGTGGTACACTAGGCCAATACAACGACCGAGTTGAAGTGGAGTTTGTAAAACATTAACAATTGCTCCGCAACATTTTCTACTGGCGTCAGTATATGCGGGAAACCAGTTTTAATATGAAAACCATTGCTTCTCTTTTATTTGCCGTATCAAGTTTTGCCGCAATAGCGCAAGCCGATGAGCAAGATGTAAAACAAGTGATCACTACCTCGTACATCAGAGGCATTCACAACGGAGGCCCAATTGAGGACATCCGTAAGGGCTTTCACACCAGTTTCAATATGCTGCAGCTAATCGATAACGAAGTGAAACCGTTGCCCATTAAGGAATGGATCACGAACATCGAGGCTAATCGTACTAAAAATTCCAATGCGGTTAACCCGAAAGTAGAGGGAAAATTTATAACCGTTTCAGTTGCCGGTAGCTCAGCAAGTGTCGCACTTGAGCTATATCGTGAGGGAAAGAAAATTTTTACAGACCATTTGTTGCTGTACAAATTCAATGAAGGCTGGCGCATTGTGAGTAAGACTTTTTACAGACAACCGTGATCGCAGTCTGATCAAAAACTCGAAGCATCCTAAGTTGGGATGCTTTTTTTTGTAGCCCCGGCAGGAATCGAACCTGCATCTTCAGAATCGGAATCTGAAATTCTATCCATTGAAATACGGAGCCGTGGATTTAAGGGACATTGAACCATTCCCATTAAATTCGTTGCAAAAATAAGATAAAGCCTCGACAAGCTTAAAATAATTTTCACGCATGAATATCACATCCCTGCACAAGGAGCTTCTTCATGAAATAATCAAAAATTCAGGTCAAGCCACGAAACATACTTTTCTGGATAGCTACTTGGGCAATAGCAACACTCGTTACGCGATTAGTATGCCCAAACTGAGAAGCGTTGGAAAAAATTGGTACAAAAACCAAACTTTTACTTCCAAAGAGTTTTTTCAATATATCACTTCGTTGATCAAGGCGCCTTCATCAACCGAAAAGATGATGGGTGGTATTTTCCTTGACTTCGGGCGCAAACACCTTGACGAATTTGATCCAGCGATTTTAGATCAGTGGCTAAATCACCTTGAAGGCTGGGCCGAAATCGACACGCTATGCTACGGGCATTTTAAAGTCGAACGTGTATTGGAAAATTGGTCATCATGGAAAAAAGTTTTGTTCAAACTGAATAAGAGCAAAAACATCAATAAGCGAAGGGCATCGCTCGTATTGCTTTGCAAACCACTTACCCGATCAGATGACGAACGATTAGCGCGGCAAGCTTTTCAACTGATCGATTCTTTAAAACATGAAAAGGAAGTATTGATCACTAAAGCAATTTCCTGGACCCTTCGCAGCATGGTGAAGCTTCATCGCAGTGAACTTAAAAAATACATCGTCAAAAATAAATCTTCATTGCCTGCCATCGCAGTGCGTGAGACACTCACCAAACTGAAAACGGGAAGGAAAAACGGTTGAGCTAGATGTTTGCAAGGAGAAGCATGAGGAGAATTGCAATCGAAAACAAAAACACAAACATTTTCTTACTCATTTTTGCGATCATGGCTAAGGGGTTTAACTCAACGAAAGTGGTAACTTTAAGGATACCGCGCCTCACATGATTGTGTGGTGAAAAGATTATGACTGAACCTCAAGAAAAAATAATTGTTTTTCGTTCGTACGATACGATCGTGGAGGCCAACCTGGCTAAAACTAAATTAGATGCTTACGGCATACCCTGTTTTCTTACCGATGAGCATTTGACAAATCTCTATCCCATTCAAAATGCTATTTTTCCCGGTGCACGACTCCACATTTTTGAAAGGGATGCTGATGAGGTTAGATCGCTTCTGGAAGAAGGAATTGAATTGAAAGACATTACGTGTAGCAAATGTGGTTCTGACTATTATGAGTCAATTCCCGCATGGAGAAAAATGTATTTCAGTTTATTAATGCTCCTTGAATTATCGCCCTCGACCACCGAACCGAAAGACTATCATTGCAAAAATTGTGGGAATTATTTTTGATTGGTTCACTTCCAAAAACCAAAACCATAAGATTGATACATCGCTTTAGGGTCGTATAGGTTTCCGTTTTTCATTACCAGCTCTACGTTACGAATGTTACTAATGTTTTTTAGCGGATCACCATCTATTAAAATCAGGTTTGCTTTTTTACCGACCTCGATTGAACCAAATTCTTTTTCTTTGCCGGCTACCCTCGCTGATACGATGGTAGCGCTTTGCAACACTTTTGCGTTTGGCACCCCTGCTTTTACATATAGCTCCAATTCCCGATGCAACGCAAACCCGGGGAAGTCGTCCGTGCCGGGCACGAAGGTTATTTTATTATCAAAGAGCAATTTGAGCATCTTCAACATTTTATCAAACGAAAGATTGTAATCTGCTTCGTGGCCTTTGCGTGTGGGCAAACCCCCTGAATAAAGTCCTCTCCGGAATTCTGCCGGAAACCGGTTGACTATAGTCTCATACCCTTGGGCAAGTTTTCCTTCATCATTGGTAAACATTCCTTCAAAAATTGCCAGCGTTGGGTCGACCACAATATTTTTGCTTTTCAGTAATTGAATGAACTGCTTGGTGGCGGCACTATTGAGGTCAATGTTTTTGGCTCGCTGCGCTACTTTAATAAATCTTCCCATCGAGCGTGTATCCACAGTGTCACCCATGAAATTGAGCATGATCATGTTCATGTGCATGATCTGATCATAACCGTCATTCACAGCGCGTGTAGCAGTCATAAATGATGGAATATGGCCGCACACCTTCAAGCCTCGATTATGAGCTTGTGCTGCCAGTGGTTTTACCCAATCTGGTGGAATAGAACTATAAAGCTTGACTTGCTGATATCCCCGATCTGCATAAAAGTTCACTGCCTCTAATCCTTCTTCCAATGTCTTCACGATTTTTCCTGTTGGCCCAGCAAATGGTCCAGCAAAATCGATGAACCCCGACATGATCGAAACCTCGGGACCGAGCAATTCATCAGTATCTACTTTCTTTTTTGTTTCGGGAAGATCAAATCCATTCGCCATATCCTTAATATTAGTGACACCACCTGCGAGATGGTATAGGCCCTGAGTAGGATTATAGTGCGCATGATTATCCCACAATCCAGGCATTAAGATTTTCCCAGATGCATCAATAACTTTAGCACCGGTTGGAATGTTAACTGATTTGGATTTGCCTACGGTAATGATTTTGTCATTCTCAATAATGACAGCCTGGTCTTTCAGATATTTTCCTTTAATGGCGTCAAATACTGTTGCGTGATTAAATACCACGGGTACTTTAAATGTTTGAGTAAACTTATCCGCCTGAAATTCAAAGTAGTCGTGCTCAGCTTTCTTTTGAGCTTCATATAATTCGTCAGCTAAGTCTTCGCGTCCTTTTTCGATTACGTTGCTCCAACTGCTGACGGAAGCAAAGAATTTATTTTTTGGAGTGAACCATGCGTGGTAAGGAGCGCCACCTGCGCCACTAAATTCGTAGAGCGCAAACTCCTCCTTAAACCCATTAATGGTTAGCTCGTGGTTTTTAATGTGGTTTACGAATAAAAATCCGGAGGGGAGAACATCTACTTTGTGATCGGCATTTTTCAATGCAATATGCAAGGCCCATTCAATCTCGGCTGGCGTTGAATTCAATGCAGAGTATAGAAATGGCGAAGTGATCTGTTTTTCACCTTGCTCTATATTGTTTTTCCATCGGGCGACTCCGTCTTTGATTTCAAAAGTCTCTTTTACCTGAGCCTTAAAATAATCAACGCCTGTGATTTCACGATAGATGGGCAAACCATTCTCGTTCGTTTTCAAGACAACACTTTGTTTTGGCCCGCGCCCCCGGTCATTGAATTCGTAAAATAGAGCATAGGTATTAGGTGCGCTTGACACAACCCAATGTTTCCCCACTTGTTTGCCTGATGAAACAATAGAGTATTGAATGGTATCTTGAGCTTGCAAAAAGCTAGGAATTGCAATACCAAGGAGAAAGCAGAATGATTTCATTTACTTTGATTTATGCTTAAAGAAATTCTAATCAAATTTTCAAAATCGTAAACTCCACCCTTCTGTTGTTAGCACGGCCTTCATCGGTCTCGTTGGTGTCGATAGGTTTTGTTTCGCCATAGCCGTGTGCTTGTAAACGATTTTTATCAATCTCTTGGCTGACCAGGTAGTCAACCACTGCTTGCGAGCGGCCCTGTGACAAATTCAGATTGTACTCATCCGATCCTTTGCTGTCGGTGTGGCCTTCAATCTCGATCGATACATGTGAATTTTGTTTTAGGAAATCAACTACTTTATTCAGCTCAACAAATGACTCGGATTTTAAAGTAGTCTTATCAAAATCGAAATAGATATTTTTCAGTCGCACAGTTACCCCCACTTCAATCGGTGTCATCAGAATGTTCTTCATCACCGGGATAGTATTTTCATCAATCACTTGAACACTGTCAGTGGCATTGATGTATCCTTCCGCTGAAACATTAAAAATATACCAACCAAATCCCGAGATATCCTGACTATAACTTCCACCATCTGCCAAGGGTGACATCAACGAAGCATTCCCTTTTTGAACAAGAGTAATTTTTGGAGCAGACACCTTGTTATTGGTCTTTTTGTCGAGTATGTCACCTGCTAAGGACAATTGCTTTGCCAAAGGTGTCAAATAAACGTCAACGTGCAATGTGGTGTCACGGTTAAGGCGAGGCACTTTGTAATCGCCTGCTGTCGGCAAAAATCCAGTTGCATTTGCAGCAATGCTGTACCCATCCACTTCTGGAATCCGCGTTTCAAACTTTCCACTAACAGCAGATTTCAAGCTGATCGGTTGTTTCAATTCTTTCAGTTTCACATCGACATTGGCTGCGATGGGCTGCTTTGTTTTTTGATTATACGTCATGCCCGATAATAGAATATTAATGTTCCTTGGTTTCAAAATGAGGAGATCATAATTTCCTCCATCCACTTTTGCACCAGCACGGGCTGTAAAAATATTTCCTTTGGAGTCAACGGTGAAGTAGGCATCATCCGCAACCGTGTTTACTGCCCGCCCGAGATTAACCGGTTCGCTCCAGTTTTGCCACGAGTCGTCAAGGCGGGTGGTCTTGTATACATCAGTGCCTCCAATACGATCTTTTGAGAAACGATTGCTTGCGAAGTATAACGTTTTTTGATCGGGTGCAATGAATGGTGAGAAGTCATCGCCCATGGAGCTGATCTTCATCTTTACCGGTTTTGAAAAATGACCATCGGGTTGTCTGCTGCTCAAATACAAATCGCTGAATTTATCATTTAGCTTTTCAGAGAAATAAATGATCATCTGTTTTCCATCGGCAGAAAGAGTTGCCCCATAAAAAATTCCCTTATTCATTTTATCAAAATCAGTGACGTTAAGTTCCGTCAAACTGCCTGAAGTGCCGGCAATGGAAAATCCCTTTTCGTTTTTCGAACGACCGCCCCGAATGAATTGTGATCCATCAGGAAGAAAATTAAAAACAGCATTGTTGCGATTCTGATTAAATGGTGAACCAAGATGTTTGGCCTTAGACCACTCTCCTTTGTCGTCTAGTGTCGAGACCCAAATGTCTTGCGTGCTCTCTTTACCGAAGGCGTTTTCAGGATGATCGGCCACCACAAAGTAAAGGCTTTTGCCATCGGGCGAGATTACAGGCGAGACTTCGTTATAGCGTGTGTTCACATTGTCACTCATTTTCACCAGCTCGTAGCGCGGGCTGATTTCCTGAGCCGGTGAGATTAGCCAAGACAGACAAAGCAAAAACAGTAGAGGTGCTCGCATGTGGGGTTTTTTGTTTAAAGATAAATGATTTTGCGCTGATGGCGAATCGGATATTTCCGGTCCTTTATAGTTACGAACCTATCGCCTGGTATAGACCAAAACAAATTCGGGGTTAACTTCATAACACAACTCCACCCTTGTCTCTTTCCTACTTTCAGAAATGACTCCAATCAGGGTTCCTTCTTCTTGTAAATGAAAAGGCATCACGTTGAGTTGATTATTAAAATGCAATCCGCCAGTACCATGGATCTTGAACATGGTTTCTTTGGCACACCAGTACACACAATGTTTTATTACATCAGTGCCCGCATCTTTCAACTCAGCCGGAGACATTATTCGTGGAGCAATGTTCAACAGCTTATTGCGAGGCTGCTCCAGGTCAATGCCTACCGGATCATCGTGATCGATTTGAGCAGCTACAAACGGAAATGAATGTGAGAGTGATATATGATGTGGGTATTTTTCAAGGAACGGTTTTCCAAAACCATCCTTTCGGATACCAAAAAACCGAAGCCCCATATGGTTACAGAGCGTAAGAATTAGTTGGCGGCTAGCCAGCCATTCCAATCTTTTCTTTTCATTTACAATTTCTTCAGGAACGCTGCCAATAATTCCACTAGATATTTGAGATTCATTTTCAGTGATGTGCCAAACCGCCCTACCGCTTTGTGGTCCGTGTTGATGGAATTCTCTGAGAGGCATTGGCAATTGCGTTTTATGATCCAATTTTGTCAAAAATATTCTTTTCATCACCCTTGAGCAAAATTTAACCGCGATCGCATCAACAACTTGGACAGCAAAAAACATATAGCACTTCGGTCAGAGCTGCTGATTAACTTTGATTTTCATGATTTCTTTGCTTTAATTTTAAACCCATTCTTCCCTCGGCTAATTCAATTACCTTGACTCACAATGCAGTCTTCTAAAATTCAGGTAACTAAGCTTCATGCTTTCACCGGTCATCGCGATTGTGTTTACACATTGCAACCGGCAGATGACCCTCATTTATTTTTTTCAGGTGCGGGTGATGGAATGGTAGTACTTTGGAATTTGAAAGAGAAAGGCGATGGCGAACTGATTGCACAACTTGCAAATTCCGTTTATTCACTCCATCATTTGATGAATGAAAAATTACTTGTCGCGGGGCAAAACTATTCAGGCATACACTTGATCGATTACCAAAACAAAAAGGAAATTGCTTCGATGCAACTCACCTCATCTGCCATTTTTGATATTCAATCATTTGCAAATGATTTGATTATCGCTACCGGTGATGGCATGATCACCATAGTTGATCTAGAAAAATGGGTTGTCAAGAAAAGAATAGCACCGACTGAAAAAAGCGCCAGAGCCATTGCCCTCAATAAAGTTTCTGGCGAAATAGCGGTTGGTTTTAGCGATAATATCATTCGTGTTTTTGGTTTGAGTGACTATCACCTAAAACAGGAGATTAACGCTCATGAGAATTCGGTCTTCGCGCTGAGCTATTCGCCTGATGGCAAATTTTTATTCAGTGGTTCTCGGGATGCACGATTAAAGGTTTGGGATGTGCTATCAAATTATAACCTGACTGAAGAGGTTGTTGCCCACATGTACACCATAAATCACATCGTTTTCAGTCCCGATGGAAAAAATTTTGCGACCTGCAGTATGGACAAGTCGATTAAGATATGGAACCTGGAAGACTTGAAGCTTTTAAAAGTAATAGACAAAGGCCGACACGCTGGCCACGGTACTTCGGTAAACAAACTGCTGTGGACCTTGTTTAATAATCAATTGGCAAGTGCCAGCGATGACCGTTCCATTTCTGTCTGGGATTTACTATTTTTGTAAAGCGTTCTGTCACAGACTTTTATTTTACCCTCTGGAGGGGCAATTTTTTAAACTGAGGTGAGTTATTTTTTAAACTAAAATTTGAAAGCATTATGAAGATCACACCTTTAGAAATCCGTCAAAAATCTTTTGAACGTACGCTTCGTGGCTACGACAAAGACGAAGTCAACGCGTTTCTGCAAACCCTTTCGCAAGAGTGGGAGCGCACGCTTGACGAATGCAAAGAAATGCGCATCAAGCTTGAAGCCACCGAAAAAGAAGTCAACAAGCTGCGTGAAGTAGAGAGCTCGCTATTCAAAACACTTAAGACAGCTGAAGATACCGGTGCCAACGTGATAGAGCAGGCCAACAAAACAGCCGAGCTGATCTTGCGCGAGCACCAGTTGAATGCCGATGCAATTTTGCATGAAGCAAAAACAAAAGCAAAAAATACCATTGAGGAAGCGGAAATGAGTTCCCGGCAGATGTTGGCTGAAATGGAGGACCGATTGAAGACACTCGGGCAACATTACAAGAATCTTGAGCTGCACAAAGAAAATTTACTAGGCGACCTGAAGCGGATTGCGAATGAGACAATCGATCGCGTTGAGCGGGCGAAGACCCGTGAATTTGACCCTGACCAACATTTGGCCATGGCTAAACGCGAAACAAAAAAATCTCTTTTCCCAAATGCTGAAGTAGAAGCTGAATTGACGAAGCCCGAAGCAGCAACACCCGCTCCTCCTGCCGCGCCTCTACCGGAGCCTGCAAAGCCTTCCATGGCAGAAGTAATGAAAACGCAGCGCTCCTTCTTTGATGAAATTCAATGATGGGAAAAATTTCGCTGGAGGGACTTGAGTTTCATGCTTATCATGGAGTCTATCCGCACGAACGATCTTCCGGCAACAAGTTCGAAGTAGATGTAGTTGTTGAAACTGAAATTCAGGACTCCGCTTTTCAAGACGACTTGCGAGGCACAATCAACTATGAAGACTTGTACTCGCTGGTGAAAACCGAAATGGAAAGACCCTCCAAGCTGCTCGAGACAGTAGCTCACAATATCGCTGAAACGATCTTGAAAAAGTTTGCGAGCGCAAAAAATGCCGAAGTGAAAATCTCAAAGTTTAATCCCCCAATCGGTGGGGTGTGTAAGAAGGCGAGTGTGGTTGTCGCGACTTTTAGGACTTAGGTATTAGGACTTGGGACTTAGGTCTTGGCATTAGCGATAAATACGATGGACGATGGACTATCGACCATCGACTATTTGTGCCAACCTCCGCGATCTATGGCTTCTTGTTCAACGAAAATGAACCCACGCGCATCTGCTCCCTCATAAAAATCTACAGCCTTGCCAATAAGATACATCGTGTGCTTTTTATCGACAAAAATTTTGATGCCTTCAGCTTCGTAAGTGAGATCAGATTCTTTTTGTTTGTCAAAGCCAATAATTAGCGAAACACCTCCGCATCCATGTCCACCACGCACACCCACGCGCAAGCCATAGCCCTCAGGGATGTTTTTAGTTTGCATGATCTTACGAGCTTCAGCAGCAGCCAGCGGGGTAAGCGATACGGGATGGAGATTGTCGAACATTTAAACTCCTTTTAATTTGTTCGGATTTTGCGATGTATGGAATATCCTAGAGATGACCACTCTGTCTTTTTCTACTCTGTAAATAATCTTGTAAGCAAACGCCAATAAAAATCTATATTCTGACTTCTTATGCTTCAAGAGCTTCTCGATGGTGCCCAATTGGGGATGCTCCCCAAGCAAAGATGTTGATTTAACAACCTTGTCGAGAACGATGGCAGCGTAAGAGCTGCCACGCTCTTCTTTGATGTAATTGACAGCTCGTTCCAATTGGCCAAATGCTCGATTGGTCCAGATTATTTTAACCATTGGCGGGAACGAGAGACAACTTCTTCATGAGATAAAACTTCTCCTTTCTTCTCCTGTTCCTCAGATTCATCAATATCTTCTAAGAGAGCCAGTTGCTCATAAATATCATCCAAGCTCGTACCTTCTTTTATATTGCCCGCAATCAGTAAGAGGTACTCTTTTATTTTATCACTTGTCATAAATCCTTCTTCTGTATATAAAATTACTTAATTTTCGAACACAATCGAACCTTAAAAAATTCCAAATGGAAGCTCTTATTGAATTTATAAAAATCCTCGTTCCTGCCTCTGTGGTCTTATATGCAGTCTATTTGACCGTCCGTGCTTTTATCTCTCGTGAAATCGAATTGCGGAAATTGGAGGTTCGAACGCGAAGCATTGAAACTATCTTGCCCGCCCGATTGCAAGCCTACGAACGTATCACGCTTTTCCTTGAACGTATTTCACCACAGAATCTTCTTATCCGACTCAACAATCCTGCTTACACGGCAAAGGATTTTCAAAAAATATTACTTGACGAAATCAGAAACGAATACAACCACAATGTCTCTCAGCAAGTGTATATGACCGAAGAAGTCTGGAATCAGGTGCGCAATGCTAAGGAAGATTTGATTGTGCTTATCAATGAATCTTCAGGCCACATGAGCAACGGATCGACTGGGATAGACCTGGCAAAAAAGATTTTCGAACAAGTGATGGAAAGAAAAACTGACCCAATAGGTCATGCCCTTAGCGAATTGAAAAAAGAAATCCAGCAAACTTTCTAATCCAATGAAAACTGCGTTGGTAGCTGGCAGCACCGGCTTAGTTGGAAGTCAATTATTAGAGTTGCTTTTAAAGGATGAACGTTATTCTAAGGCAATTGCCATTAGCCGAAAGAAATTAACACTCACCCATTCGAAATTAGTCAATGTGATCTGTGAACTTAGTCAGTTTGCAAGTCATCAAAAGGATCTAAAGGCCGATGATGTTTTTTGCTGCCTTGGCACAACAATGAGACAAGCCAAATCAAAAGAGGCATTTCGGGCCGTTGATTTTGATGCGCCATTTTCGTTGGCTAAAATTTCAAGAGAACAAGGAGCGAAGAGATTTTTGCTTGTGTCCGCCCTGGGCGCAAATAAAAGCTCATCTATTTTTTACAACCGAGTGAAAGGCGAGGCAGAGGAATCGATCCGGCAAATTGGATTTGATGCTTCCCACATTTTCCGTCCCTCACTACTGCTCGGCACCCGCAAAGAACAACGGAGTGGCGAAGAAGCAGCAAAAGTGGTTTATAAGTTTTTTGGTTGGCTTGTTCCGAACAAATACCAAGCGATTGAGTCAATCAAAGTGGCGAGAGCGATGCTGGCTTTCGCAAATGAAGAGCAATTCGGGAATTTCGTTCATGAGTCTAGAGAGATGCAAAATTTCTAAATGATAGCCGTCATCCAAAGAGTGTCTGAAGCTTCTGTGACCATTGATGGGCAAGTAAGATCGAAAATAGAAAAAGGATTATTGGTTCTTTTAGGAATTGAAGATGCCGACAACAATGACGACATCGAGTGGCTTGCCGGCAAAATTGTAAACCTTAGGATCTTCAATGATGCAGAGGGTGTGATGAATGTAAGTGTGAAAGACGAAGGCGGAGATATTATAGTAGTCAGCCAATTCACTTTACATGCAAGCACTAAAAAAGGAAACCGACCGAGTTACATCAAAGCGTCTAAACCTGAGATTGCTATTCCGCTCTATGAAAAATTCGTTTCGGAGATTTCAAGCCAGCATGGCAAGCCGGCACAAACAGGTGAGTTTGGGGCAGATATGAAAGTGGGATTGGAAAATGACGGGCCAGTAACCATCATCATGGATACGAAGAATAAAGTTTGACATTATTCACCTATAGCCCGGGCAACCAAAATAATATTGGCCAGCAAGTATCCTCCGCCAATCACCCAGGCCCCAATTCTATTTACACGCTTACACAAAGCATTCTTTTCCTGATCGAGAAGCTTCAAACAAATAGCCGAAACAACAAGAGCCGCGAAGATGGTGAAGAAGGTGATAGCATGAAGCGAATCAACAAGAGTAAATGTAGTTGACTCCGGCAAAATCGAGTCGATAATGTATTTGTTCCCGACAGCAGCAAAGAGGCCACCCACGGGCAAACCGAAGCGCGGTTCCAGCTCACTTGGATGGGGCGCAAAGCTCACCATTGCAATGAGGAAGGCGATATACATACCCACGAAAATTTTGAGGAATAGCCCCCATGCATTCCGCTCGATGTCCATGGTGATGAGAAACGCAGAAAAAATCTGGCTCTCCTTGCCAGGTCGATTGTCCCCAAAACCAGTTTCGTAAACGTTATCTATCTCATTTACTTTAAAGTTTTTGATGTCCCAACCGACTAATGTTTCATCAGCGTCAAACTTGCTGCCTTTCAGGTCTGGTTTGAACACGAGCGTGCTTTTGTCGAACAATGAATTTTCGATCTGGATTTTTAGATGTTGCTGATCGAAAGGAAAATCCTGCACGTTCCAATTCTCCTTCATAGTACATTTCATCTTCAGCATGGAATATTTTTTTCCCTCAAGACTGTCATCCAATAGCTGCGGTTGGTCTATGGATTTGGCATTGATGATGTCAAGCTGCCTTAAAAAATCAAAATCCTTGTTCTTGTAGAGAAACCATAGCCAGAAGCGGGCAGTGTATTCTTTGTCGTGAAAGTTGATGTCGTGCACGCTCATTACGTACGCGCCAACATTCACGGTGTCGGGTTGCGCCTGAGCGAAGTGGATCGAAATTATTAAGGAAAGAAAAAGGAGAACTCGTTTCATTATCTTTTCAAAGTAAGTAGCGACATTTTAAATTTCAAGTTACAGATTGCAAATTACAAATTGGAATAGCCAGTGGATACATGAATCCGTAATTTGTAATGTGAAATATGTAATTTTCCCGAAAATTAAACTTATGCATTCATCTATTTTAATCCTCCATTCCATCAATCGCTTTATTTTGCTTGCCCTTTTGCTAACGGTTATCGTGCGCACGTTTATGGGTTGGCAAAACAAATCTGCGTTCGGCAATTCAGATAATAAATTGAGCCTTTTTCTTTTTATCTCAACCCATACCCAGCTTTTGCTTGGACTGATTCTGTATTTTGTAAGCCCAGTCGTAATTTTTAGTGGAGCTTCAATGCGCGATAAAGTTGCTCGCTATTGGTTGGTGGAGCACCTCGCAGGAATGCTCATTGCGGTGGTGTTGATTACGATGGCAAGAATCACTATGAAAAAACTTTCCGAAGACACAGCTAAGCACAAGCGTATGTTCATTTTCAATACTATTGCTCTCATTGTCGTTCTTGCCATGATCATGCAAAGCCAGCGTGGGTTTTTTGGAGTGAGTTGGTAAATCGTTTTTCACAACTATAATAAAATATGCAATTGAATATGTTCTGGCGTTGGCAGTAATGCACTTTATGTTTTCATCATTACCAAAAATAGTTTATAAATACCGCGACTGGACAGAATGCAATCATAGAAAAATTGTATCTCATCGACAACTTTATATAGCATCTCCGAAAGATTTTAACGATCCGTTCGATTGCAGGATAACACACAACTTTGGACTTCTGAATTCCGACAAGAAAATCAAAGAATACGTAAGGGTTCTAGGCGACCGTAATAGAGAGAATCTTGCGACCCAAGGACAAAGGCCAGAGGACTATGCCGATGAGATCTTTAACAGCATAAAGGATAATAAAGAAGAGGAACAAAAGAATTGGGATATTCATACATTCAAAATGCAGGACGATCATTACGGTATTGTTTCATTAAGTGCCATTTGGGATTCTATTTTAATGTGGGGACATTATGCACGCAACCACACGGGATTTTGCGTTGGATTCAATGAAGAAAGGCTTCAAAACTCAAGATTATTTGGAAAAGGAGGAATGGTAAAATATAGGAATGAATTTCCGAAAGTCAACCCGATAGAGGACTACACACCTCAAGCTGGATTTAGGCAGACTCATACGAAGGCATTGGACTGGGACTATGAGAAAGAATATAGACTATTCAAATTATTCACTACAAAACCGACAAAGCCCGAGGACAGGATAGTAGAATTAGACAAATCTTTCTACTCGGAAATTGTTATTGGTCTAAAATTTCCGGACGATCAGGTCGACACTATTATGGAAATCGCAAAGGACATTGGTGTACCCTTATATAGGACAAAACAAATTCCTTTCAAATTCAAGTTGACAAGAGAGAGAGTGGCGTAACGTGCACTACTGCCACAAAAATGTATGTGCCATTGACCTGGGACAATTTTATGCTTCGAATAATTTTACTTCAGATAATCGGACTGCAAACAACGTACGGACAAAGTCTCACAGGGCAAGTCTTTTATATAGCCGAAAGGTACTTACAGGACAAGTGTACAGTAATTTCACAAGGGGACTGTGATACGAGTGACCTGTTCTTTTTGACCGACAATAAATTTTGTTTAGTTATAAGGTGTATTTACAATGACACCTACTATAGTGGGACTTATTTAATTAAAGACGGAAAGCTGATCTTGACTTTCAAGCAAGCATTGGTAAATGAAATTGTAGACGACCAAACTTACAAGGTTGATAACAAGATAATGAAAACTAAAATCGAACCTTCAGAATATAAAATATCTTCCTGCGGACAGAAAATGAGGTTAGTTCATTCCATCGGTGAAAATGGTTTCAGGCGACCACAGATCGAGGAAAAAGAAATGATTAAAAAACTTAAGGAGAAAAGCGCTTGGAAGTTGTTACAGGACTAAGTCCAACGGCCGCCAACAAAATGTGTTTAAGGTCAGCTTGGTGTCAGCGTGAGCGTAGTTTCAGTTTCTTTATTTAATTTCGTCACTGCCAGCCACTAACCTTCGCGAAACCATTTTTCCTGAATGATGCCTAACATTTCCTTATGGATATTCCCCGAGGCGCAGAGCTCGCCTCCGTATAAAAAATTATCTGCGCCTTTAAAGTCCGTTACTTTTCCACCGGCCTGTTGCAAAATGAAAGCGCCACCGGCTACATCCCATGCTTTGAGGTCATACTCAAAAAAACCTTCGAGGCGGCCACAGGCCACATAGGCCAGGTCAATTGCTGCACTGCCGAGTCTTCGTATGCCATGGGTCTTTTCGAGAAACGTTTTGATGATGTCGAGGTATTGATCCTTTTTCTCAGTATGATAATACGGAAAGCCCGTGGCCAGCAAACTTTCTTCCAATGATGAAATTGCAGAAACGCGTATTTCTTTTTCGTTACAGTAGGCTTTGCCGCTCTCAATAGCATGAAAGCATTCCTTGTGGCTTACCTCATACACCACACCGAGCACCGGTTTGTCATTGCGCATCAGTGCCACGCTGATGGCAAAAATCGGAACACCATGTAAAAAATTAGTGGTACCATCCAGCGGATCAATGATCCATAAATACTCATTTTCACTTTTTGTGTCAGTTCCTTCTTCACCAAGAATGCCCGCGCCAGGGAGAATCTTTTTAAGGGAGCTGACCAATTTTCGCTCTGATTCTTTGTCAACGTAAGAAACCAGGTTGCTGAATGTGTCTTTTTGTTCAATTCTTGAGCGATCAAAATGAAAACTTTCATTGCGGATGAAGTTCCCCACTTCAGCGCACAAGTCAATTACATTTTTTTCGATTCTTAAGAGATCCATTGCTATGACTTAACTTAAACGGCTTGAATTATTTTCGGTTTAAAATTATTCCTCCTCTTTTGCCGCATTCTTTTCTTTGCCTTTTACAATCAGTACAATTTCTCCTTTCACTTCCTTTGACTTAAAGTGAGCAACCACCTCTCCCACCTGCCCTGTAAATGTCTCTTCATGCAATTTGGTAAGCTCTCGTGATACTGAAACTACTCTGTCATTGCCAAAAAACTCCTGAATTTGTTCTAGTGTCTTTAGCAAGCGATGTGGCGATTCATAAAAGACGATGGTACGTTCTTCTCCCGCTAATTCTTTCAACAAAGTCTGCCTTCCCTTCTTATGGGGTAGAAATCCTTCAAACACAAAACGATCCGTGGGGAAACCCGATTTCACCAAGGCAGGAACAAATGCCGTTGCCCCTGGCAGACACTCGATTGACAAATTATTTTTCAAACATTCGCGTACAAGCAAAAAACCCGGATCAGAAATCCCGGGTGTACCTGCATCGCTTACCAGCGCCACTGTTTCACCGTTTTTCAATTTGATGATCACCGATGCCAGGGCTTTATGTTCGTTGAAAGTATGAAAGCTTTGTAAAGGCTTATCTATTTTATAATGCTTCAACAAATTTCCGGAGGTACGTGTATCCTCCGCCAGGATCACATCCACTGATTTTAAAACTTCGAGTGCGCGTAAAGTAATATCACCCAAATTGCCAATCGGTGTAGGCACCACGTAGAGAGAAATTTTTTCTTTCTCCATTAAACGAGACGATCAATAGCTTTGGCAAGTTTGTGGTCTTTATCAGTCACAATGTCGCCTGCATCATGGGTGGAGAGTTCGATGTTCACTGTGTTGTAGACGTTGGTCCAGAACGGGTGGTGATCCATTTTTTCTGCGATCAACGCTACGCGCGTCATGAAGGCGAATGCTTCAGAAAAATCTTTGAACTTAAAATTCTTTTTCAACCGGTTGTTTTGTTCTGTCCATTCCATAACTGATGACATTTAAGTTGTCATAAGAAAGATAGAATAAACTTCAGTTAAATTGAAATCAACCCTCGACTCAAGGTTGCAAACTTGCTCAAAGAGCAATTATTCCTTCGATGTCTGAAACCTTTTGATAAACATCGATTACCGCATTGCTGTCGGGCATCATCATGTGCAAAGTGATGCTGGTGTAGTTGCCGTTTTTTGACTGGCGTTCGGTGGATTCGTGCTTTGAAAAAAGTTTTTTTACCTCATCCTCTTTTCCCTTAGGCACTATAAATTTAAAAGTGTAAAGCGATGGCTAAGTATAGTGCTCATCTAATTTCTCGCGCAACGATTCGCTCCAGTTGGGTTCCATTTCGCAAAATAAAAAAGTCGGCCAGACAAAGTCCAGCCGACTTTGTCAATGTCTGAGGTTAATAAAATTTGTAGCGTTTGTCTTTGATGTTCGAGCCCTCTTTGATTGCTTCTGCAATATTAAGGCCCGATTTGTTGTTCAAGTTCTTTGTCAATTCGTCTTTGAAAGTAGTGTAATTTCCTGTTTCAGGGGCAATAGTTTTATTTTGAAGCTCCAGTACAATCACTCCATTTTCTCCAGCGAAAGCTGTTGAACTTTTTCCGTTTTCCAAGGAGAACGCTCGACCTACAGCCGTTGGGTCAAGACCAGCGCCAGGGATTGAATTGGAAGAGAATTTCAAATCGCTTGACGAATTGATCACTGCATCGTTGCCAAATAATTTGGCCATCTCTTCAATAGCGCCTTTTTGTGAATTCAGTTTTTCGCTGATCTTCTTGCCTTTGAGAATATTACGCACTGCAGGGGTGATCTCCTCCTTCACGCTTTCAAAAGAACGATATCCTTCCTCAGTCTCACCTGTCATTACAGCCACAACGTAGTTGGCGTCTACGTCAAACACTTCAGAGGCTTTTCCTTCGTTTCCATCGCGGAACAACCAAGACACTATTTTGCGGGCATCGTTCAAATTGTTAACGCGCTGATCAGTAGTATTAAGGTCGTTGGCCTGGAGTACGTTCAATTTTTCCTTTTCCGCTTTTGCCTTGAATGCGTTCACACCGGAAAGGCCGGCTGCGAAATTCTGCGCCTTCAAGTAAGCTGCATTATGTGTATCATCACTTGGCGCGATTTTCAATTCAACAGAAGCCACCGTGTAGGATGAATTATCCTTCAAAGCTGTAACCTCGATGATGTGATAGCCAAATTGTGTTTCAACCACATCGCCAAGTAAACCTGTTTTCTTAGCTGCGAACACGGCATTTTGAAAAGGCTTCACCATCTGGCCCGAAGTAAAGTAGCCGAGATCCCCTCCGCGTGAGGCAGTTCCATCGGTACCAAACTCACGTGCTTTGGCAGCGAAGCTGGCACCGCCTTTAATTTCCGCTAAAATCTTTTTCGCTTTGTCTTTCGCGATTTTCTTCTTCTCGACAGATTCATCATCCCACTTGATCAAAATGTGCGATGCTTTCGCGGCATAGACTGTATCAGTCCCAACCTTCACCACTTTAATTACCTTATAAGAACCGTTTTCAAGGAAAGGGCCGATTACATTTCCACTCACCAGTTTATCTTTGGTCAGTGTTGAGGGTAAATTGGCAGCTGTATATTTCGCATAAGGGTTTTGTCCTTCAGTGTTTGTCACCGCAAAAACTGAGTCATCACTAACAGTTTTAAAATCATTCGCGATTTTTTCAGTGTCCTTCTTCACTTTTGCAGAGTCTTCAGAAGAAGCTACAACCGGAAATGTTACATAGCTCAAACTGCGTGTGAACTTCGCTTTATATTTTTCTTTGTTCTTGTTGTAGTAATCTTTCAGATCGCTGTCGCTCACTTTCACACTCGAATCACTCATTGCAAAGAAAGGCACAAATAAAATTTTAACTTCGGCAACATCGTTTTGATTGTGGTAGCCTCGCTCAGCTTCTGATGTCGTCACATAATTACTTTTGATGAGCAAATTTTCATACTTAATCCGTTCACGGCCCAGGCCGAGATTTTTTTGGAACGAATTCCAACGGTACTTGCTTTCCGCCCACTGTGCGTACATCTGTGGGTTGGTTGGCGCAGGCAAGCTCAGGCTCTTGATGTATTGAACCGCTCGGCTGCGATCAAAATTTCCGGCTGAGTCGGTGAAGGATTGTTTCACGTTAGGATCGATATTCTTCCCTTGCACCATATCCCATACCTCATCGGTGGTTACTTTCACTCCGGTTTTTTCAAACTGGCTTCGAATGGCATGTTGAACGATCAAAAGTTCCCATGCCTGCGACTGCAGGAATGAGCGTTCGCGCTCCCCCGGCTGTTTGCCATAGGATAGAGTGTAATCATTTTCGCGTTCTTGCACCGCGTTCTGAAATTCTTCCCGCGAAATGCTGGTACCGGCAATCTCTCCAACATTGTTCTGACTGCCTCCAAAAATGGAGCGTGGCCCACTGCCAAACAAGTCACTGCCTACAATAAATGCTCCCATGGCCAAAGCAACAAAGCCTACTACAAACTTCGTCATCTTCGTTCTGAGCGTTCCAATCAATGCCATAAATTCGGTGTATAATTAAAATTGTTTAGCTGTTTATTTCGTCTCAAAGAACCGGTCAAACTCCCCGCCCTCTCGGATTTACCCTAAAAAAGGAGTGCAAATTTAAACGGATATTAGTATTCGCCAAAGCAAACTTTGAATTATAACCATCTGTAAAATTGAGGGTTACAAAATAAAGAGTAACATCAAAGAAGTTGACAGTTTACAACTGATCAATTGTAAACATAAGCGGTTGCTAATGAGGGTCGCTCTCTTTGTCCCAGATCACTTTTACGGTGTCAATTCGCTTCTTGTCAGTCTTGAGGATTACAAAAGTGAATGGCAGAATAGTGACAGTATCCCCCTGCTTTGGGAAATCTTCAGTATAAGCTAAAATCAAGCCTCCCAGCGTTTCATATTCACCCGTAGGCAAGTTAAATCCGAAATTGTCATTGAGATAATCTACTTCGAGGCGGGCACTGAAAACAAAAGTACGCTCATCTACTTTCATTTCTATCAAGTCATCGCTGTCATGTTCGTCTTCGATCTCGCCAAAAATCTCTTCCATCAGATCTTCCATGCTCACCATGCCCGAAGTACCGCCAAATTCATCTACAACTACGGCAATGCTTTTTCGCTCTTTAATCAATTGCACCATCAATTCATTCGCCATGGAGGTTTCCTGCGTAATGACAACCGGTGTTATGATCTCTTCCATACTCGATGGTTTTTTAAATAAGGCTGCTGAATGACAGTAGCCAATTAAATCATCGATCGTCTCCTTGTAAATTAATATTTTAGAATGGCCGCTTTCAACAAACGCTTTTCTCAGCGCATCAATTCCTTCATGGATGCCGACCGATGCAATCTCCATTCGCGGAATCATACAGTCGCGTACTTTCACTTTTTTGAATTCAAGCGCATTGTGAAATATTTTTTTATCCAATTCTATCTCTTCGTCTTCGTGCTTCACCTTCATCATATTTTTCAAGTAGTTGTTCAGATCAGTGAGACCGAAAACAGGTTTGACTTCTGAATATTCACTACCCAGAATTTTAGTGATCACAAATTTGGAAAGTCCTACAATTGAAAACGTAAGCGGATACAAAATCCAATAACAAATATTGAACGGAACAGCGAGCGCAGCCAAGACTAAGTTTGGATTAATCAGAAACAAACTTTTTGGCAGAAATTCAGCAGTAAATAAAATGAAGAGGGTAGAAACGGTTGTTTCAATAACCAACCGAATAACTTCGTCATTAGAATTTTCCGGTAAAAAATCAAGCAACGGGTCGATGAACTGTGCCATGAAAATTCCAAAAAGCACCAATGCCACTGTGTTGCCAATGAGTGTTGTACCGATAAAAGTGGAAGGATCTTTTAAAAACCTTGACATGATCATGCCCCAGGTTTTGCCTTGTTTGCCCTGAAGTTCAATCTGCAACTTGTTGGCCGAAAGAAAAGCAATCTCTATTCCGGCAAAGAAAAAAGAAAATACGAGCGTGGTGAGTATGAGCGGAAGTAAACTGGTATCCATAGTTTATTTCTTCTTGCGATAAACGTAGAAAAAAAAGAGGGCTATCGACAGCATCACCGCCCAATAACCCTGACTTGCACCTAGAGTCATCATTTCATAGATACCGATAATGACAAAAGCAGTCGCTAATGAAAGTAAAAGGGAGTTGGTCAGGTTCATGAAACCGCAAAGATAGTAGAATTAGGGATTAGACATTGGGACTTAGGCATTAGGACTTAGGTCTTGGGTGTTAGGCCCTGGGTTTTGGAATTAGGAATTTGATTTAGTATTTCGATCAATTGATCAACAAACCCCCTAATGCCTAAGAGCTAAGTCCTAAGCCCTAAGACCCAAGTTATTCATTCACATGCACGTTGCCCGAAGTGTTTTTGAGCGAGTAATTTGATAGGTCCTGATCTGCCGTCAGACCTGTGCCATAAATCACATCTTCCTTGTCGGTGATGGTAACGAATTTATCGGTAAATATTTTCTTCGTGTCTGGCTTCCAAAAAAGTTCTTCTGAATTGAGTTGCTGCTGCTTCTCAATATTTTTTACCTCTACTTTTCCTCGGCCTCTCCATTTATTTTCTTCTTTAAAAAAATAAGCTGTGTTCGCCCGCAGTGTTGATGTCATTTTGCCTGTCAGGTCATAAAACTCGATGTACACTCCTTCAGGAAATTCACGGTCGCCATTTTGAAACTCGTTTAGTTTTTTGGCTTGCAAAATCGTCTTCAGCTTTTCCTTTTCTGTGTGGTACACGACAATGTTCTGCGCCTGTTTCAATGGCCCATCATACACGACCGGTTTGGCAGCTTCTTTTGTAGAACATGCGGCCAAAAACAGAGCCAAACAGATACTAAGCGCAGGTATCGAATTTCTAAAATCCATTTTCAAATAAACAAAGAAGGCCGGCAATACGCCAGCCTCCTGCAACTATCGTGCAAGTGTTTTTACTCTTTGCGAGCCTTAACGGTTACCGGTTCATCGATCCAGCACGCCAGTTTTTTTGCTTCACCGGTTTTCCAGCCAGCCTTTAGAATGTCTGCAGCCGTAGGATATTGACCAAGGGCTGCCTCCATTTTTTCACGGTTGCCTGACTTCAAATACATCTGGAAGGCAGCGATGTAAACTAATTTTGATTCAGCCGAACCTTGAGTTTTTGAGCAGTCACCGGATGCTGAAGCATAGAGGTCACCCATGTGCTCATAGCCGTCCTTGCTTGTAGGATCCACCACCAGTGCCTGCTTGTAAAGATCGCGGGCTCCTGTCTTATTTCCTTTTTGAAATTCAATATCGCCCTTCAAAATTTCGACCCATGCTTTTTCTGCAGGAGACGCGGCTTTTGTTTGTAGTTCACTCACCAACGGACCTGCCTTATCAAAATTTTTACCCTGAATGTAAGCTGAGCAAAGTTCCTTGGTCACTCCAAAATCGGGCGATGTGCTGTGCAACAATTCTGCCGCTTGCAGCCAAACAGGATCGCTTGCACATTTATCGCTTAGCATGATCTGGTATATTTTCTTGGCAGCCATTGCATCGGTAGGGTTGGCCTTGAATTTGGGTTCGAAGTTTTTCTTTGCAAACGCACAGTTTAGCTTCACCACTTTTGCAAGTTTGGCATCTACTGCGCCAGTTACTTTCTTATACTTATCAAGGTCGCCCGATTTATTTTGCTCTTGGGCTTTTTTAACCTTGGCATCGATAACCTCCATCAGCTTGTTGTAGCGCTGCATCACCTGATCTTCGTTAAGGCTTTTGAGCAATTCAACGTTGTTTTTGATGATGCCCATATAAGAATCAAGATTGTTGTCAAGGACATTGTTGCCGCTCACTTCATAGACCTTATCAAAAATGGCAAGCACTTCGGCAGCTTTATCTTTGTTCTGCCCATTATACTTATAAGCGGAGATGGCCTTGCGGTTGAGTACATTCATCTCATCGCCACAGCTTTTCACACGCAAGTCATACACGAGCATTAGAGAATCGACATAGTTTTGCTTTGTGGCAGGGTCAAGTTCCTGGCTTGCCAATTTATCGTAGGTCTCAATGGCGGCAACATATAAATCGGAGTGCCACTGAGGAACATTCTTCAACATCCAGTTGATGCCCCCTGTAGCACCTTTATAGTTTTGTTCTTTCATGGCAGATCTGAAAGATTCCACCTGCTTTTCTGCTTTAGCCAAATCTTGCGGCCATTTGTAGTCCGTGCATTGCGCCCAAGAAGTGATTGTTCCGACAATGAACGCCAAGACCAAAAACATTTTTTTACTCTGCATACAAATAGATTTTATTCAAACTTTCTTTTTATAAACCAAAAACGATCATTAAACGTCACACCAAAATAAACACGAAAATAGTTTTCCTGCAGCAAATTTTGAGAGGTAACGCCTCTTTGACCAATTTTAATGCCAAGATCGAGGGTAGAAATGCTGCTCACCGGAAATGAAAATCCAAAAGTGGCGCCAACGTCTGTTAGCTGATTCCCATTCACAAGCATCGGTGATTTTTCGTAACTCGCCCCTATTCGATAGGTGATGCGATTTAAGTAGTTAGTGAAGTCATCCGGTTGAGGTATGATCTCTGCACCAAATCCTGTACGATAGCCAATGGTTGGATTACCGAGATACTGCCTTGTGCCATCGTTTGTACGATAATCAAATTTCTGATAGTCGAGGGAAGTGAAATCCCAGCCCACTTTCCATCGATTGACTTTACTAAAGGAAACCCCAAAACCAAAATTGTAAGGGATTGATAATTTTCCGTATTGATTACTGACCGTTAAGGAATCGATGATCTGACCTCGAACGGAGGTAGATTGAAGGCGGGTAAGATGCTGTGCATTTAAGTTGGATCCTAAGCTCCCGATAGCACCTAAACTCAACTGGTAGTTTTTGCGGAACAAAGAATCGATGTGAAACTGCATGCCTCCACTGAAATTCAATCCATGAAAAGCATCCCTGGTGTAAAGACCTCCATTGGCAGTGGCGGCAGGATTGTAGGAATAATTTTGAGTCACAATCGATCCGAATAAATAGCTCGCCTTTGCCCCGAGCGACAAATATTTATTCAGCTGCACCCCATTAGCCCAATAAAATTGATTGAGTCCGCCTTTTCCGGTTTGCTGATAGTTTACTATTTGGTAAGTGCCGTTCGCATAGTCTTGATAACTCAGGTTATAGTTAACATTCGAATAAGGGGTTAACCCAACCGAAGTAGTCCAACGGTTTGCCTTAACCGGAAAGGCAACCATGAGGTAATTCAAATTGCCGTTCTGAAAACTTTGCGTGTTGGCACCATCGCTTAACGTTTTCTTCTCGAACTGCATGCCTCCCTGAAAGACGGTCACGTGATTGTTGGTAAGCAGGGCTGGATTTACATTGTTGATGTACCATGGACTCCCATTACTTATGCCGATGCCACCCATACCCTGATTCTGAGCAAGGCCATTGTTAAGCAGATCTCCAATGCCAAACTCGGAAAAAGGGCTTGACGCAATTTGTCCTTTTGCAGCTACTGCAACAAAAAGAAAAATGAAAAGCAAGGGGAAAAACTCTCTACAACGCTGCATTATGATTCAAAATCCTATTCAAGCCGATCAAAACAAGATCAGGGGCTGCAAATATGGTAGGTTTCAAGTTGTTTTCAAAAAATTGAGTATCGCCCCCGCACAAAACCACCCGCAGGTCGGGATATTTTATTCTATAATTATTGATAAACCCTTCAACCTCACCTAAAATCCCATTCATCACTCCACTGCGCATGCTACTTTCCGTGCTATCGCCAATGAGCTTTTCTGGTGCTGCCTCCACTAACGGCAAACGCTTGGTAAAAGTATGCATGGCTTCAAAGCGCATATTAATACCAGGTGAAATTGCTCCACCATAATAATTCTTATTTCGATCCACGAAATCGTAAGTGACACAGGTACCCGCATCAATCACCAGGGCATCATCGGACGGAAAAATACTGAGTGCCCCGCACACAGCCGCAATCCGATCGACACCTAACGTCTCAGGGGTTTGGTACAAAATTTTTATAGGCAGTGGAAGCACATGTTTTAGCACAAATTTCTTTTCCGCTTTCACGAATCGGGAAATTTCTTCGGCAGGAATTCCAACCGAACTGATGATGCTACTTACAAATTGATTCGAATCCAAAAACAATTTCAACTCATCCCTTGATTGAAACGAAAATTTCTTCACAAGGTCCGCTCCCGAAAAAGTAGCTGTCTTAATACGTGTATTGCCGCAGTCGATCACTAAATTCATTGCAATGATTACTTTCGTTGCTCCAATTTGAAGATTGCGAAAATATGAAAACAAGGGCGATTAATAAATACCATGTTATTGGTATGATGTCCGGCACTTCGCTCGATGGCGTTGATGTTGCTTTTTGCCATTTTGAACTCAAAAAAAAACAATGGCATTTTTCGATCGATGTTGCGCAGACTTTCCCCTATTCAACTGAGTGGAAAAACAAACTTTCAAGTTCGCAACTTCTTTCAGGGGAAAAGCTTATCCAACTTCATTCCGAATACGGAAGATTTTTAGGCGAACTGTGTATTCGGTTTGTCAGAAAATATAAAATCAAAAAAGTCGACTTGATTGCTTCACACGGGCATACTGTTTTTCATCAGCCCCAAAATAAATTCACGTTTCAATTGGGCGATGGTAATGCGCTCCACGCAATCACCGATTTGCCTGTGGCATATGATTTCCGAAATTTGGATATCGGGCTCGGAGGCGAAGGCGCTCCCCTTGTTCCGATTGGGGATCAACTTCTTTTTTCAGAATATGATGTGTGCCTTAATCTGGGCGGCATCGCCAATCTTTCAATGGAGGTGAACGGAAAGCGAAAGGCCTTCGATATTTGTTTCTGCAATATGGCATTGAATTTTCTATCGGCTAAAGCCGGAAAGGATTTTGATGAAAATGGAAAGCTTTCTTCACAAGGTAAAGTGAACGAAAAGCTTTTGAACAAACTTGGAAAAATATATTCCGCTGTAAGAAATAAAAGACCTTCGCTTGCTCGCGAAAGTTTTGAAAAGGAAATTCGTCCACTGATTGAACCTGATGACGCTGATTTGTATGATAGACTTCGAACAGTTTGCGAATCTATTGCGGCCGAAATTGCACGGGCCATTCCCCGCCCCAAAAAGAAATTGAAACTTCTTGCTACAGGTGGAGGAGCACACAATGATTTTTTAATCGAATTATTGCGACTAAAACTTGCTAGTCGAGTTGAAATCATTGTACCTCGCAAAACCACGGTTGATTTTAAAGAAGCACTCGTATTTGCTTTTTTAGGAGTGCTTCGGTTGCGAGGTGAAATCAACGTATTTAAAAATGTGACTAGTGCGAAAAGAGATTCTTGTTCTGGCATTTTAGTTGGAGAGAAATCTTTAAACGCGTTGGCTAATAGATGAGTTGAGATTCGTTTAGATGCCGGAATGGCAAACAACGCTCACAGATCACAAGGAAGTTGTACGCGATTTTTATATTTGCACGCCCTAATCTGAAATTTTTAAATCTGTAATCTGAAATTATGAAAGACCTCCTCCAAAAATTTGAAAATAAAAGACCTGAGATCGTTTTTGAATGGAAGGACGTTGAAACTGAAGCTGAAGGTTGGGTGGTGATCAACTCCTTACGTGGAGGTGCTGCCGGTGGAGGCACGCGCATGCGCAAAGGTCTTGACAAACGCGAAGTGGAGTCGCTGGCAAAAACGATGGAGGTGAAATTTACTGTTTCCGGGCCCCCCATTGGTGGCGCGAAGTCGGGAATCAATTTTGATCCAAACGATTCGCGCAAAGAAGGAGTGCTTCATCGCTGGTATCTGGCAGTAATGCCGCTGCTCAAATATTATTACGGAACCGGTGGTGATTTGAACGTAGATGAAATTCACGAAGTAATCCCTCACACGGAAGATGTGGGTATCTGGCATCCGCAGGAAGGTGTATTTACCGGCCACTACAAACCAACCGAACCGCAAAAAGTAAATCGCATTGGGCAATTGCGACAAGGTGTGGTGAAAATCATTGAAGACAAAAACTTCACGCCCTTGCTGGAAAAAAAATACACCATTGCAGATATGTGCACGGGCTATGGGGTTGCGCAAGCTGTGAGACATTACTACGAGCTATGGAATGGAAATTTGAAAGGCAAACGTGTGGTAGTTCAAGGCTGGGGGAATGTAGGTGCAGCCGCTGGATTTTATTTGAGCCAAATGGGAGTTAAGGTGGTTGGCATTCTCACACGTGAAGGCGGCCTCATCAATCAGTCAGGATTTTCGCATGAAGAGATTTGTAAACTGGTGATCGACCGTGAAAGCAACAGGCTTGTTACGCCCGATCTTCTTTCATTTGAAATCACAAACAAAAAAATCTGGGATCTTGATTTTGAAATTTTCATCCCGGCTGCTGCTTCTCGTCTGGTGACTAAGCAACAGGTAGATAAAATGATTTCTTCCGGTGTGGAAGTATTTTCTTGCGGAGCGAACGTACCATTTGCCGATCCTGAAATTTTTTTCGGACCCACCGGGCTCGATGCGGACGAAAAAATTTCGATCGTTCCCGATTTCATTGCTAACTGCGGGATGGCGCGCGTGTTCGCCTATTTTATGGAAAGTGAAGCTTCAATGGAAGATGCAGCCATCT
>JACOSO010000030.1 GCA_016178785.1 Bacteroidota bacterium
CATGTATGATGGTGAACCCTTTTTTGGCCCTTTTCCCTGGTAAAGGCAGTTTCTTGACTTGACACTTTAAGAAAATGGCAGAGTCTTGCATTCACTCACAACTATCTATATGGGGCGTCGGGGCGATGCCCCATATCGCCACAATTCCGCATAAGTTTTTCTCAGGATTATTTCAGTTTGTCGTATGGCTTACAAATCAGAGGGTCGTACAAATCAGAGGGTCGGGTCTTGCAATCACGTATTCTCATTTTTTGGCGAAAAAAACAAGAAGGAAAAATAGTGAGACCATTGAAAGGTTGAAATATTAAACTGGATGGCAAGAGGAGCAAGAAATTACATATTGGGGGTCGGGTCTTGCAATCACATATTCTCTTTTTTTTCTGGATTCCCGTGACGGATTGTGGAATGGTCGCAGTAAGACCCTTTTGCGGGAATGACGTCTCTTTGCTTTTTCCCAATTCATTGAAGAATCTGCAATTTAACGATCTGCCTTTTTTATTCTCCAACCCGGCATTTTAAAACCTGCCGCATCGAAATAGGCACTGAAACTGGATTCCCGCTTCCGCGGGAATGACGGTAAAAGAGTTTTTTACCCCCTGTTTGATTACTTCATTTTAATTATTTTTTATCGGAAGGTTGGGTATATTTAATCGCTTTCAGGTGAAAAAAAGCAAGAGGAAAAATGACGCGAGAGGGTAAACAAGGAAGAACAGAGGGAGAAAAGTTCCACAACTTCTTCTAACTTCCTCATTTGTTCGTTATGGCAATAAAATGTTGGAAAGATTATAATAAGAAAAAACAAAAAGAGGAAAAAAGGAGAAATTTATGGAGAAAAAAACGTTAGACCGAATTACCATTAATCCAGAGATTATGAGAGGAAAGGCAACCATAAGGAATATGCGTATCACCGTTTCTCTTATTTTAAACCTGGTCGCCAACGGAATGTCCCCGGAGGAAATAATCAAGGAATATCCAAGTTTAGAACCTGAGGATATTCAACAAGCCTTAAACTACGCGGCTGTTCTTGCTTCAGAAGAGATCTTTCCTCTTGCCGCCGGAGGGTAAACTTGAAGATTCTGGCGGATATGGGAGTGTCGATGACTACAGTTAGGGTACTCAGAGGCAATGGCTTCGACATCTCCCATCTTTTAGAAGAACATTTGGAACGACTTCCTGATTCTAAAATTATCGAAAAGGCGAAAATTGAAGGAAGGGTAATCGTTACATTCGATCTCGATTTCGGAGATTTGCTGGCCCTTAGTAAAGATTCTTTGCCAAGCGTAATTCTTATTCGATTGGCTAACGAAACGCCTAGATCTGTTACCCCCAAAGTGCTGAGCGTCTTACTAAATCATAAGGACGACCTTTCCTCCGGTTCTATCATCACCCTAACCGAAAATAGAATCAGAGTTCGAAAACTCCCCATTTTTTAATTTGCATTCACGCATACCCCACCCTCTCCCATCAAAAGGCTTCGCCACAATCTCATTCTGAGGCGCCAGCCGAAGAATCTTGACTCCCATTCCAGGTTTTCTTTGGCCAGCGAAATATCCGGACCAATGCTTTTTGATGACGCCTCTCAATGCTTTCTCTGATCAGGTTGGGGATAAACCAGCTTCTTTTGTTTGATTACTTCATTTTAATTATTTTTGTTGGAAGGCTGGGTATATTAAAAAGCTTTCAGGTGAAAAAAACAAGAGGAAAAATAGGAAACGGTTGAAGAGTTGAAGGGTTGAAAAATGACAGAACGAGCAGGCGCTTGTTTTTAGCGGTTAGTTTTTGGAAATATGACTGAAAACTCAAAACTGAAGCAAACGACTGAATCAAGGGGTTTGGAATCCGGTGAGTTGGATGGGTGAGGAGGGGGAAAGATGTTTATTCTGGGCGGCGAATACGAACTTTTCGTTCTGTTGCAACGACGAAGCAAGCTTTCCAGAGTTCAACATTTTCCATTTGAAAGAGCGTCTGTACCCGTTGCACCAGGGCTGTGCGACTCGGATTTCGCAACCGCACCAATAATAAACCATGATGGGTGCCCGGGATAAATCGGCGAATATCTGAAAAATCCAAATCCTGTGTGATAAGAAAACGGCCTGTTGCTTGTGCTGCTTCCCAAACACCCTTATCATCATGTCCGGCCAGACCTTCTTGGGGAACCGTATCTGTTTGGTGGCCCATATCGGTAAGGATGCGAACCAGCTTTAAAGGCATGTTCTCATCAAGCTTGATGTTCATAAAAAGTTTGGCACGGCCGGTAACGGTAAATCATCCTCTGCAGAAGCCGCCGCGAAAGCAATGACAGCGCGCACATCCTCTTCTGTCAGCGTTGGGAAGTCCTCAAGGATTTCCTGAATCGTTGCGCCCTCCGCCAGGCTGGCGAGAATTGTGTGCAACGTCACACGGGTCCCTTTGATGACAGGTTCTCCTCCACAAATTTTGAGATCGCGAACAATACGCTTTTGATAATCCATAGTATTTCTCCTGAAACAGAATTTTATCCTTAATTATAAAATACTGGAATTCTCTCAAGAAGGCAAGTTCCATGAAACAATGTGAAGCGTGAGGGATTAGGAGGTCAGAAGAGTGAAGTGAAGGGGTCGAGTGAAGGGGTCG
>JACOSO010000031.1 GCA_016178785.1 Bacteroidota bacterium
GTCTACGCAGGCATTCGCAAAGACTTCTCTATTTACAAAGCGGTGAAGGGCTACTCGGAGGTAATGTACAACTTCACCCAGAAAACGTTCCAGAACATCTATGGCGATCCGGTGTCGTTCAGGTTTGGGATTGAAGTGAAGGTGAAGAAGAAGGTGAAGAAGGCCACCCCCTAACCCCCGCCAGCGGGGGACATTTTCTCCGCTGTCAAAATGGAGTAAGCTGTCAGGGAAAGCAAAGTGAGCTCCTCCCTTCATGTTCAACGCGTCAGCCAAAGCAAAGTGAGCTCCTCCCTGAAGGCTCAGCGCGTCAGCCAAAGCAAAGTGAGCTCCTCCCTGAAGGCTCAACGCGTCAGCCAAAGTAAAGTGAGCTCCTCCCTGAAGGCTTCCTTTTTTTGTCATCGCGGAGGAGCACCTGATTCAAAAAAGAAATGAATCATCACCGACTTCCGCGATCTCTCCAATATGGAGTACACTCGAGCGGATACCGGCACACCCAAGTGCCTTCGCTCATGCCGGCCGGTATGACATCAATAAAAAAAATCCTTCGCTGAAAAAATGCATGTGAACGTGCCACTCGATTTTGAGTTGCACTTCCAAAGAGAAATATAGTTTTCAAAAAACATTAAAAAAGTACAACACACATAGCACGTGCTCGCGTAACAATACACAAGTGCACAATAACGCACAAAACTATATGTCACATTCAAAAAACGTAGAGGCCTTCGGGAAGCTCGTAGGAATCTGCACCGGTTACGGAGATGAATACAAACCGGTTCAACCAAATCTCCGCACAGAAAATTTGTCAGGCTTACTTACCCAAGCACGCAGTGCATTGACAAACGTAAGTGAAGCGAAGACAGCATTTGAAAATGCCACCAACGGGCGCGCAGTGGCTTTCAATGAGATGAGTCAGCTCGCCACGCGCATCTTTGCCGCGCTGAAGTCATCGGGCGCACTGCCGCAAACAGTAGACGATGCGCGCGCCATGGTGCGCAAGATCAGAAGCCGAGGCGCTGTCGCGAGCCGGACTCCTGTACCATCGGACCTGGCCGTTGAGAAAGCACAGGCGGCAACTCAGACACTGAGCCGAAACCGGGCCAACGGAGGCGACTACGACAGCGTAGGGTATCACTTCGAAAAGTTGCTGAAGACTATTGGCTCCGAGCCGCTGTACAATCCGTTCATTGCAGAACTTCAAGTTCAAAACCTGCAAGGAAAACTGAACTCGTTTCGCAGCCAAAACGATGCAGTAGTAGCAGCTGGAGCGCAATTGGGAAAAGTACGGAGAGACCGCAACGCCTTGCTTTACACTACCAACGGAAGTATGTACAGTACGGCCATGGCAGTAAAACAGATTGCGAAAGCTGCCTTCGGTTACAACAGTGAAGCTGCTCGCGCTGCCTCTCACATTCACTTAACTAAAAACAAAAAGTGATGAAACAAAAAACGTGAGAAACCTCTGCTTGCACAACTGCGGCAGAGGTTTTGTTTTTAACATGGGTTAGGGATATTAAAAAGTAATCAGTTAACAACCCATCCAACTTCCTCACCCCTTCAACTTTCTTCCATACTTCTTCCATAGCACCGCACCATGAACTGCTTTCTTCAAAAGTTCATAGTACAACGCCACATAAAGAAGAATCGTCATCAGCCAGATCACCGATAAGTTGAAGTAGAGCGTATCAAATTTTTGTCCCGCAAAATATTTAGCGGGGATATAAAAATTATCGCGGAAGTCGAACAAATGCTCCGGCCGGTGGTCATTGAAATAGATGGGGTAAATTTTTTGAACAAGCTCTCCCTCCCACTCCACAATGCGCATCGGGCTTTGGGTATTCTCTACCATGGTGGTCACGGCTTCGTTCTGGTATTTCATTTTCAGTTTCTCGAAAGCGACTTTCTTCTCTTCGTCATCGGTAAGTTGCAACATCAATTTGTCTCTGCCATCTTGAGCAGCACGACTGCGAATGGAATAAAACTCTTTCAACGTCTTTAAAAATTGATTTGCTTTCAGGTAAGCCGCAGAATCAAATTTACCTACCTCAAGTTGATTCAACTCGGGCAGTTGTTTTCCAACAATCGATGATTCGTGGGTTAATTCATTTCTAAGCAAATCCAAATTCTTTTTCACTTTGCTTTCTTCGCTGTTGTCACGCCAGCCTTCCCGGTGATTGATTACGTAAGACAACCGTGATTCCATTTCGGGCAAATAATAGCCACGCTTGTATTCGGCAATTTTCCATTTCTGATCAAGATCATAAAATTTCTTTTCCAGCGGATTGTCCTTGAACTGCGTGACCATATATGCCTCAAACGCCCAGCGTGAAGCCATCATTTCACCAAGTAATGGTATACCATTGGGAGTGCCTACATTAGGATTGAACCTATCAAAATTGATCACAACGCCACTGAGTAAAAGCTGGGGAATGATCAATATCGGAATCAGAATGTAAATCGTAACCGCAGAATCAAATGCCGAAGAAATATTCAATCCGAGAATGTTGGCAAAACATGAACATGAAAACAGAATCAACCAATAACGCATTTCGCCAGGAGGAATTTGAAGCAGCGCATTGCCCACCAACACAAACATGATCGTTTGAATAGCCGAGAGCACAAAAAGGATGATGACCTTAGAAACGAAATAACTGCTTCTGCTCAAATGAAGGAAACGCTCTCGTTTCAAAATCTTTCGATCGCGAAAAATTTCTTCGGCACTCACAATCAATCCCACAAAGAGCGCCACCACGATGCTCATGAAAAAATAAACGGGAATATTAGCGTTCTGATAAAAAGTGTACTTCGGATTTTCAACCCCTACGGCATCAAAGTACCTTACAAAGTACCCGATGAACAAGGCAAGCAAAGGCGTGAGCATCATGTTGATTTTCACATACTGCTGATTCGCCAACTTTGATTTGACATCTCTTGCAATGAAAATTTTTAACTGCTGAACCCAATTTGGAATTCTTTGTGTGGCAGGCAAGGGATCATTTACTTCTTCAATTTTTGGAATTTTAATTTTCTGTTTGAAGTATTGATACCATTGCCCGGGCGAGACTTTGCGTGTGTGCGTGAATCGTCCATATTCATTGACCACGCGTGTTTCTATGATGTTAAAAATCTGCTCAGGATTAATGTTGCCACATTCAGGGCACGCACCGGGAGTCTTGTTGGCTGCATTGATGATATTCTGAAAATAGTTGACTGATTCCGTAGGGTTGCCGCAATAAATCTGAAAGCCACCGACATCAAGGATCAACAATGTGTCAAACATTTTGAAAATATCTGATGATGGCTGATGGATCACCACAAAAATCATTTTGCCGTGCAATGTCAATTCCTTCAACAAATCCATGATATTTTCTGAATCGCGCGATGAAAGACCCGAAGTTGGTTCGTCAACAAAAAGAATGGCAGGTTCTCGCAACAACTCCAATCCGATATTCAATCTTTTGCGTTGACCACCACTAATTGTCTTTTGTAACGGTGACCCTACCTTCAAATTTTTAATTTCGGCAAGACCAAGATTTGAAAGAACTCGCTCAACAGTCCTTATAATTTCTTCGCGCGAATAGTGTCTGAAGCACAAGCGTGCCGAGTAGTACAGGTTCTCATACACCGTCAGGTCTTCCATCAGCAGATCGTCCTGAGGAATATAGCCGATAACGCCCTCAATTTTTTCAGGATGCTGGTAGATGTCAATGCCATTGACGAGCACTCGCCCACTTGATGGTTTGTCGGAGCCATTGAGTACATTCATCAGTGTTGATTTTCCCGAGCCGCTTCCGCCCATCACACCAATCAACTTTCCACCTGTTTCAGCAATGCTGATATTTTGAAGGCCCGCTCTTCCACTTTTGAAATGATAGAAAACGTGATCAGCAACAAAACTGATCTTGGTATTGCTCTCTTCGATCAAAAATTTGCCGACTACATCGCTGTAGTAAATTGGTTCGATCTTCGAACCACGAATGGTACTGCCCGTGGGGAATACATCCACTCTTCTCGATTTCAGCGGTAAGCTGTTGAGATAAAGTGGTGTGATCCCGAGGTATTTTATGAAATAAGTTTCGATGTCAGTTAACCGAAGGATGGCGATCATCCCCGAAATGTTTTTCGCCATCAAGTGTGGCCCCTGATGTTCTTGGCCATCGGTAGCCTCATCAATGATCAGAATATTTTTTGAAATCAGTTCTTCAGCGTCATGACCAAGTACGAAGGCGCGCATGGCGCGAAAATCTTTGGCAGGAATCTTCAGCGCCTCGCCTATATAAAAAATCAAATTGCTCTGCCGCTCAGATAATTCATCACCAACGAAAACGAGTTCGATAATTTTTATTACCAACACTGCTTTCTGCTGCGTTGTCAGCGACTGGTTTACTTTACGCGCAATCTGAATGATCTGCGCCCAGTCATCAACAAACTCTTGTGTGGCTTCATCAACATTAGTGAGATGGGTTTCGGCCGGTTTATTGGCTTTGCAAAAATCATCGAAAAGTGAAAGGTAATACCGAACTCCATCTTGATTTAAATGGAGTGCCAAAAATTCTTTAATGATTGAGCGCTCTTCATCTGTAATGCGCTCCTTCGCCACAATGGCAAAAAATTGAATTATGGCTTTTAATAATTCCTCACTCATATTTTAACCGCGAAGGCGCAAGGGCGCGAAGAATGTTCGCTAATTAAGCTTAGCGTCTTCGCGTCTTTGCGGTTTAAAATTTTCTCCATCTTAAAAATTATTAACAAATCTTTTAAATCCATTCTTCAACAATGGCACATTGAAATTTATTAGAAAGCCAAGTCTTTTATCAGCTAATTTTAAATAGCTTATAAGTTGAGCTTCATGAACGGGAAGAATTCCCTCGTGAGCCTTCATTTCAATTATAATCTCATCCTCAACAAGAATATCGATCACATACGTTTTATTGAGCTCGACCCCCTTATAAACCAAAGGAATCATCACCATTTGCTGCGCACTGACATTTCGCAATTTAAACTCTCTCAAAAGGCATTCTTGATATACTGACTCCAGCAAACCTGGCCCCATCTCTCTATGCACCGATAATGAAGCTTCAAAAATCTCCTTTGATAGTTCATTAAGGCGTTCTTGACTCATCACCAATGTCGTTTAGTTAAGGAGTTAATACCTTTAAATACTTTGCGCCTCCGCATCTTTGCGGTTTAATTTTTCACCGCGAAGGCGCAAGGGCGCGCGAAGAGTCATTGACTCATCATCTTTGCGTCTTCGTGCCTTTGCGGTTAAAAATTATCTCAATGCTCTTTCTCTCCGTCAAGTGAAAGAACATAGCGCGCCATTTTTTCTGCATCAGCTTGCGAAATGTCAGCATGGCCGGTCATCGGGATTTGACCCCAAACACCCTGGCCGCCTTTGATTATTTTTTCTGCGAGCATTTTTACGTTAGCTTCAGTAAATTCATACTTCTTCGCGACATCCATATGTGGAGGGCCAATAATTTTATTGGTTTTGTGATGACAGGTTTTGCAGTCGCTTGCCTTTACTAAAGATTCGCCTTGGGCAACAACGTCAACTGATGCCGGTGCATTTGATTCCTCTGTGGGTGTTCCGTAATCTTCTGCATTCTTCTTCTCTTTCTGACCACAAGAGAAAAAAGTTAAAACTAAAACCGTTGCAAAAATTAAATTAACCTTCTTCATGATTTGTTTTATTGTTTATGATAATCCTAAAATTTTCTTGTTGAGCTTGGGATCTTTTCCTGTTGACGCAAAATCATCAAATGCTTTTTCTGTTACACGAATGATATAATCTCTGATTCGCTCAGCTCCTTCTCGTGCTCCTTGCTCAGGATGCTTGATGCAACACTCCCACTCCAGCACGGCCCAGCCTTCATAATTGTATTGAGCCAATTTTGAAAAAATAGATTTGAAATCGACTTGACCATCGCCTACCGAACGAAAACGACCCGGGCGATTAATCCAATCCTGATAACCACCATACACACCGCTCTTTCCGGTTGGATTGAACTCGGCATCTTTCACATGAAACATTTTGATGAACGCATGATAGAAATCGATGTATTGCAAATAATCCAATTGCTGCAAAACAAAATGACTTGGATCATAAAGAATATTTGCTCTTGAATGTTTGCCTGTTGCTTCCCAAAATCTCTCGAATGTAATTCCGTCATGCAAGTCTTCACCGGGATGAATTTCATAGCAGAGATCCACTCCTGCTTTATCAAATGAATTTAAAATGGGAAGCCATCGCTTAGCCAATTCTTTGAATCCATCTTCAACCACACCTGCCGGTCGCTGAGGCCAGGGGTAAACGGTGTGCCACATTAGCGCACCTGAAAAGGTTGCGTGGGCGTTCAGTTTTAAATTTTTGCTTGCCTTCGCAGCGAGCTTCAATTGATCAACCGCCCAGGCTGTTCGTTCTTTTGGTTTACCTTGAATCTGTTTTGGAGCGAACGCATCAAACATTACATCGTAAGCCGGATGAACAGCAACCAGTTGTCCTTGCAAATGAGTTGAGAGTTCACTAATCTGTAATCCACATGATTCAACTGTCTCCTTTAGTTCATCAGCGTAATCTTTACTTTCCGCAGCAAGCTTAAGATCTATCACGCGCGAATCCCAAGTTGGAATTTGCACGCCAACAAAGCCGAGTGATGCCGCCCACTTGCAAATGGATTTCAAATTGTTGAATGGCGGTTCATCACTTAAGAATTGTGCAAGAAAAATGGCGGGGCCTTTGATATTTTTCATCGGCACAAATTACAGTAAAAGATCAAGTATGAAAAGTAACCCGGATAATTCAATTGAAATTTTCTTCCATGAATAAATCAACTTACTTCAATGGTATAATAAATGATTTTTATGATTCCCATGATGACGAATGCCAATTACTTGTATAAGCTAAACCGAAATCAGAGATTGGATGAATTTAAAATCATTAGAATCTAATAAATCATCAGGGCTACATCAGCACCGGAATATTTTTTTCTACCCATCTTGACAATATATAATCCTGGTTAATCTTGGTAAAAATCTCATCGCCCAAAATCATCTTGAACTCTCACAATGTCATTTTCATCAGACGGGTTTGTTGCATTGGTGTGTCGCCAGATCTCAGCGATCACTCCCCAGCCTTCCGGCAAGCCAATCAGACGGTGACGTTGCCCTTGTTTCAATTGAATAATCTCTCCTAAAGTCAGTTGATGAAGTGGACCTTCTGCATCAGTGTCGCTCGTAACTACACCGGCAACACCGGCAATCAACTTCCAAATCTCAGCCCTTCTATGATGATATTGCCAGGATAAGCGCTGCCCGGGTGCAACTACCAGAATCTTAGGGCTCAATTTTCCAGCGATCTTCAAATCGGAGGCCGAGAGATGTGGAAAGTAGAGTTGGATAAAACGATCGGATAACGATTCATCGATTACAAAAAAACCTCCCCATGGCCGTGAAAAGTCGTGAGAAGAAATACTCAGCTTCTCTTGAGCGAGATAACCCTCGACCGAATTCATCACTGTCTCCTTCGAAGCTATCAAAGTGGTATTAATATTTATCATTTGTTTACATTAACTAATCAATCCAATCGGCAACAAAAAGGTTTGTGTTACGTGTTCCTCGGTTATTTCTGTTTGAAGAGAAAAGGATTTTCTTTCCGTCAGGAGAAAACATCGGGAAGGAATCAAAGACTTTATCATAAGTGATTTGTTCAAGCTCTGATCCATCTTCATTAATCATGAACAAGTTAAACTCAAATCCGCGTTTACCTTTGTAATTTGAACTGAAAATAATTTTCTTCCCCGATGGGTGATAAAACGGAGCCCAGTTTGCCTTGCCGAGATTCGTGATCTGCTTTAAATCAGATCCATCCACATTGCGGGTGAAAATTTCCATAGCTATTGGTGCCACTAATCCTTGCTTCAGATAGTCGAGGTATTCTTTTTTCTCTTCATCGGATTTAAATCGCGAAGCCCGGAAAACAATTTTCTTTCCATCGGGTGAAAAGAAGGCGCCACCATCATAGCCAAGTTCGTGCGTGATCTGCTTCACATTTTCACCGTTAGTGTCCATCACGTACAAGTCTAAGTCTCCATTTCGTGTTGAAGTGAAAATGATTTTATCCCCTTTTGGAGAAACAGTTGCTTCGGCATCGTACCCGGTTGAGCGGGTAAGCTGCTTAGTAATTTTTCCGCTGAGGTCGGCCACAAAAATGTCGTAGCTATCGTAAATGGGCCACAAGTATTTTCCACCGGGAGTTCGCTCTACATCTTTAGGGCATTCTTTCCCACCAAGGTGAGTTGATGCGTAAAGAATCGATTTTCCATTGGGCAAAAAGAAAGCGCATGTAGTTCTTCCCATGCCGGTGCTAATGAGTTGTGGTTTAATGCCATTGTTCAAATCCATTCCATCAATCGGCATATAAAAAATCTGGTCGCAGCTCAGGCCCCAGTCCTTATTGTTCGACTGAAAACTGATGTGTTTTCCATCAAAACTCCAATACGCTTCGGCATTGTCAGCGCCAAAGGTGAGTTGTCTTACATTTTTAAAATGCTTTTCGCGAGAATAATGAATAGAGTCACCAACAGGTTTGATAAATTGTTTGTTCGATTGAAATGAAATTAGAAATGGCGAGAATAGAAAAATGAGAGCAACTATACTTTTCATTGGCTAATCGGCTAATTGATTAATTGAAAATTGATCAGGCTGCTTTCGCAGCTTCTTCCTCCTTCAAAAGTCTACGCAAAATTTTGCCAACATTGGATTTTGGCAGCTCCGTTCTGAAGACGAAATACTTCGGCACTTTATAGTTAGTGAGATTTTCATGACAGTACTTCTTCAATTCTTCTTCCGTGAGGCTCTGATCTTTTTTCACGACAAATACCTTGATCACTTCGCCCGATTTCGCATCAGGCACACCAATGGCCGCTACTTCAAGAACTTTCGGGTGTGAAGCAATCACATTTTCTATTTCATTTGGAAATACATTGAAGCCCGACACTTTGATCATGTCTTTCTTACGGTCAACTATTTTGAAATAGCCGTCAGTATCCATGAGACCAATATCGCCCGTACGAAACCATTCGTTATTAAAAAATACGCCATCATTATCCTTCTGCCAATAGCCACGCATTACCTGCGGGCCCCGCGCGCAAATCTCTCCAGTCTCACCTTGTGCCAGTTGATTTCCATTGTCGTCAAAGATGGCAACTTCAGTGCTGGGCATGGGTAAGCCGATGGTTCCGCGCCTGTGATTTCCATCTAAGGGATTGCAACACAATACCGGAGATGTTTCACTAAGACCATATCCTTCTACCAATGGACTCTTTGTCACCTCCGCCCATTTAATTGCAACAGCATCTTGCACAGCCATACCACCTCCAACTGCCCCGCGCAAGCGAGAAAAGTCAAGCGTTTGAAAAAGTGGGTGGTGGAGCATTCCATTGAATAAAGTATTCACACCAAGAATGATTGAGAACTTATGTTTCTTCAATTCTTTCATGAACCCATCCATATCACGCGGATTCGTAATCAAAATATTTTTCAACCCGCTATAATACATCAACGTAAGGTTCACAGACAGGGCAAAGATGTGGTACATCGGTATTGCCGTAATCACAATCTCCTGGCTATTACCAATAATCAGTGGACTAAACCAATGCCTGATCATCATGTTGTGCGCAATAAGATTGCGATGTGAAAGCTGTGCTCCTTTTGATATGCCTGTAGTTCCACCGGTGTATTGCAACACGGCTACATCTTCACTTTCAGTCTTTGGTTTGTCGAGCGTGAGGCCAGCTCCGCGTTTCATTGCACTCTTAAAAGATATCGCATGAGGTAAGTGATATGACGGAACTAATTTCTTGATACGCTTCACAACAAAATTTACCAGCCACCCCTTGAAGCCGCCAATGAGGTCTCCCATCTCAGTAATGATGTAATGCTTTGCTGGGATTCTATCAACTATCGTTTCGAGGTTGTGCGCAAAGTTGGCAACGATTACGAGTGCAGATATCTGGGCGTCTTTAAACTGATGCTCCATCTCTCGAGCAGTATAAAGTGGATTTGTGTTCACCACAATAAGCCCTGCTTTAAGTGCACCGATAAATGCAACAGGAAACTGCAAAAGGTTAGGCATCTGAATTGCAATGCGCTCACCTTTTTTTAAACCCAAGTCTTTTTGGAGATATGCAGCAAAGTCGGAAGAGAGTTTATCGACTTCACCATAAGTGAGCTTGCCGCCCAAATTTTCAAACGCAACTAAGTCGTGATATTTCTTTGAAGATGATTCAAATAAGTCGACAAGCGAGCTGAATTCAAGCTTGCCAATCTCGTGAGGAATGCCTGTAGGATACTTTTTAAACCAGAGAAAGTCGTTCATTTTATCGCGATAGTTGGATTAAGGCCCAAATAGGTGAAAAAATCATGGAATAGCAACGATTGTTCGTTCCGCTCAGGGTTGAATAAAATTCTAAATATTCCACCATCTGAACCTTAAAGATTAGAATTTGTTGTAATTTTGAGGGTTTTATTTATAATTAGTCTAATTAGGTTGATATGGCCAAGGACAATCAGGTACTAGAAGAGATCACCTCGAAGGAATACGAGCATGGCTGGACTGTGAACCTTGAGGCCGATGAATCACCTAAAGGCCTGAGCGAAGATATTGTTCGTTTTATCTCTTCCAAAAAGCAAGAACCCGAGTGGCTTCTTGAATGGAGATTGAAGGCGTTTAGGTCATGGCAAAAGATGGTTGAGCCCAAGTGGGCAAACGTAAAGTATCCCGAAATCAATTATCAAGACATTATATACTACTCCGCTCCCAAGCAGAAAGCTGGTCCAAACAAATTAAGTGAAGTTGACCCTGAATTGATCAAGACTTTTGAGAAGTTGGGAATTTCATTAACAGAACAAAAACGATTGACGGGTATTGCTGTTGATGCTGTTATCGACAGTGTTTCAGTGGCAACTACGTTCAAAGAAAAATTGGGTGAGCTCGGAGTTATCTTCTGCTCTTTTAGCGAAGCAGTTCGTGAGCATCCTGAATTAGTTAAAAAATATTTGGGCAGTGTTGTTCCAATGAATGACAACTATTTTGCCGCCCTTAATTCCGCAGTATTCAGCGATGGTTCATTCTGTTATATTCCAAAAGGCGTGCGTTGCCCGATGGAACTTTCAACTTATTTCCGAATCAATGCAGCGAATACAGGTCAGTTCGAACGCACACTGATCGTTGCTGAAGAAGGATCATACGTAAGTTATCTCGAAGGATGCACAGCTCCAATGCGCGATGAAAATCAATTACATGCCGCGGTTGTAGAGTTGTATGCCATGAAAGATGCGCAGATCAAATACAGCACTGTGCAAAACTGGTATCCGGGTGATAAAAATGGTAAAGGTGGTATTTACAATTTCGTAACGAAGCGTGGATTGTGCGCTGGAGATCATTCCAAGATCTCGTGGACACAAGTTGAGACAGGCTCTGCCATTACATGGAAATATCCTTCATGCATTTTGAAAGGTGATTATTCGATGGGCGAATTTTATTCAGTTGCTGTGACAAATAATTATCAGCAAGCCGATACAGGAACCAAGATGACACATATCGGAAAGAACACACGTTCACGAATAGTGTCGAAAGGAATTTCGGCAGGCAAGTCACAGAACAGCTACCGCGGGCAAGTGCACGTTATGAAACGTGCAACGAACTCTAGAAATTTTTCTCAATGCGATTCATTGTTGATGGGCGACAAATGCGGAGCTCATACTTTTCCATACATCGATGTTGAAAATAGCTCATCGAAAATTGAGCACGAGGCAACCACATCAAAAATTGGTGAAGATCAGATCTTCTATTGCTTACAACGCGGCATTGATGAAGAGGCTGCGGTTGCATTGATTGTAAATGGATATGCGAAAGAAGTGCTCAGCCAATTACCAATGGAATTTGCTGTTGAAGCTCAGAAGTTATTAGCGTTGACTTTAGAAGGTAGTGTGGGGTAATGAACACAAATTTAAAAATCGATGCCGTTTACTTAATCGATTACACTTAGCGCCCTTGCGTCTTCGCGGTTGAAAATTAACCGCTAAGACGCTGAGCCGCAAAGGTCTAAAGGTTATCAATTTGGATTTAGAATTAAACGAAGAATGCTAACAATAAAGAATTTAAAAGCTAAAGTGGAGGACAAACTGATCCTCAACGGAATCAACCTTCAGGTGAATGCAGGAGAAATCCACGCCATCATGGGACCGAATGGCTCCGGCAAAAGCACGCTCGCTTCTGTACTTGCAGGACGTGAGGATTATGAAGTGACCGAAGGTGAAGTTCAGTTTCTTGGAAAGAATCTTTTAGAACTCGATCCGGATGTTCGCGCTTGCGAAGGAATTTTTCTTGCATTTCAGTATCCTGTAGAAATTCCCGGTGTCAGTACCGTGAATTTCATGAAGACTGCTCTTAACAAAATCAGAGAGTACCGTGGTCAGCCTTCACTTGATGCAGTTGCCTTTCTGCAGCTCATGAAAGAGAAAATGAAATTGGTTGAGATCGATCAATCGTTATTGAGTCGCTCGTTGAATGAGGGTTTTTCTGGCGGTGAAAAGAAACGCAACGAGATTTTCCAGATGGCGATGCTCGAACCTAAACTATCCATTCTTGACGAAACGGATTCTGGTCTTGATATTGACGCCCTTCGTATTGTTGCAAACGGTGTGAACAAATTGCGCTCGAAAAATAACGCCACCATTGTGGTGACCCACTATCAACGACTTCTTGAACACATCGTTCCGGATTTTGTGCACGTACTTTACAAAGGAAAAATTGTAAAATCGGGTGGAAAAGAGTTGGCGCTTGAACTGGAGGCCAAAGGCTACGACTGGATTAAAAACGAAATGGAGTTAGTGTAATGAGTGCGATCACATCAGATATCGATTTGAAAGAAAAAATTGCTCAGGCATTTGAACAAACACCTGACCGCAAAAATATACAGCGCACTGAGGCCTTGCAGCATTTTCAAAAATTGGGATTACCCGGAAACAAGACAGAAGAATACCGCTTCTTTCCTATCACTCGGGCATTAGAAAAGAATTTCGACTTTGATCAGTCCAATCCAATCGAATCAAAAATTAAATCGATTTATCAATTCCTGATTCCTGATCTTGAAGCCAACGTCATTGTATTCATCAATGGAATTTATTCACCAGTTTTTTCTAAAGTCATTAGTCCGGAAAACGAAATAATCATTTCTGATCTTAGAAAGGCGGTTAATCAAAATGAAGCGCCACTCTATTTTGAAAAATATTTAAAAACTTCTGCTGATCCTTTTACCGCGTTGAATACTGCACTGTGGCAAGATGGAGTCTTTATTCAAGTTCCTGCTAAAACTAAAGTTGAGAAACCGGTTTTCATTCTTCATATTAATGATGCCGAAAAAGAGCAGTCCATTTGTCACACACGTCTCCTTGTTGTTTTAGAAGAAGAAAGTGAATTGACATTGATTGAACGTTCAACATCAATCGGCACGAACAATATCTTTCACACTTTCGCTGAAGAAATACTTGTTAAGGAGAATGCCACGCTAGACTACGTAAAAATTCAAAATGATGAAGGTAAACTTCATCAAGTGGCTAATTCATTGATCCATCAGTCCAGTAAAAGTAAGCTGAACACTTTCACGCTCACGATGAATGGATCGTTGATCAGGAACAATTTCAACATTGCTATCGATGGCGAAAATTGTGAGTCGCATTTCTATGGACTGTATCTGTTGAATGGAAATACGATCGCAGACAACCATACCGTTGTAGATCACATCAAGCCGAATTCATTCAGCAATGAATTGTACAAAGGTGTAATGGATGGAAACTCAAAAGGTGTATTTAACGGGAAGATTTTTGTGCGACCGAATGCGCAAAAGACAAATGCATTTCAGTCGAACAGAAATATTTTGTTAACGGACACAGCAACAATAAACACCAAACCCCAACTTGAAATTTGGGCTGATGATGTGAAGTGCTCACACGGCTGCACCTCTGGTCAATTGGATGAAGAAGCACTGTTCTACTTACGCTCGCGCGGAATTCCGCTCAACAATGCCAAGGCAATGCTGCTTTATGCCTTTGCAGCTGAAACTTTGGAGCCGATTAAAAACACTGAACTGAAAAGCTATTTAGATGGTTTGATCTCACAACGATTGAACAAATATTGACCACAGATGTCAACGAATAGGTTTGTAGAAAATAAAATTATGTGCATCGATTTAGTTACTGATTTTAATGATTCCTATGATTTGTTCTTTGCACGTCTCATCAAACTTGGCACTTTATTAATCAGCGGAATCAGTGAAATCATAAAAATCAGCGGTCTATGAACGCCACCACGGCAATCGATATTGAAAAGATCCGAGCACAATTTCCTGTGCTGCATCAAAAGGTGAATGGCAAACCTTTGATTTATTTTGACAATGCCGCCACCAATCAAAAACCCAAACAGGTCATTGATGCGCTGTCAAAATATTACGAGGGTTATAACGCTAACATTCATCGGGGTATTCATACGCTCGCAGAAAAGGCGACAAAAGCATTTGAGGAGACACGACATGCAATGCAGCAATTCGTCAATGCCAAACATGTTGAGGAAATCATTTTCACTCGTGGCGTAACCGAAAGCATCAACCTGGTAGCCTCTTCGTATGGTCGAGCTTTCTTGAAGGAAGGTGATGAAGTAATTGTATCAGGCCTTGAACATCATTCGAACATTGTGCCATGGCAAATAGTTTGCGATGAAAAGAAAGCGAAACTCAAAGTCATACCCATCTCTGAAATTGGAGAATTTAATATTGATGCGTACAGGAAACTTCTGAGTACAAAAACTAAAATTGTAGCTGTTAACCACGCATCGAATAGCTTAGGTACAATTAATCCTGTAAAAGAAATCATTCACCTGGCTCATGATGCTGGTGCTGTCGTTTTAATAGATGGTGCACAAGCTGCTGCCCATTTGGAAATCGATGTACAAGATCTCGACTGCGATTTCTATTGCATCTCCTCGCACAAAATGTATGGGCCAACCGGCACAGGAATTCTTTATGGCAAAAAACATCTTCTAGAAAAAATGCCACCTTATATGGGTGGTGGTGAGATGATCAAGGAGGTTACGTTTGCCAAAACTACTTACAACGATCTTCCTTACAAATTTGAAGCAGGCACACCCAATATTGCCGATGTTGTTGCTCTAAAAGAGGCCGTAAATTTCATTAACTCGATTGGTAAAGATCAGATTGCAGAATACGAAAATGACTTGCTTGCCTACGCAGTCGAGAAATTATCTGCAATTCCGGCAGTGAGATTAATAGGAACTTCAAAGAACAAAGTAGCTGTTCAATCATTTGTGATCAATGGCATTCATCATTTTGATATTGGCCAGATGCTTGACGCTCGCGGAATTGCAGTACGCACTGGGCACCATTGCACTCAACCGTTGATGGATAGTTTTGGAATCGAGGGAACAGTTCGTGCTTCGTTTTCTATCTACAATACCAAGGAAGAGATTGACGAATTAATCGAAGGCATTAAGCGCATTGTGAATTTCATGAAACCATGACGATCAGTCAAATTCAAGACGAAATTATTAATGAGTTTTCGCTTTTGGATGGCGATATGGAGATGACTGTTTTCTACATCATGGAACTTGGACAAAAGCTTCCCGTGATGGATGAAGCAGACAGGATTGAAGAAAATATTGTGAAGGGTTGTCAGTCGAAAGTATGGCTTACAGCTAAGCTCAACGATGGAAAAATCTTCTTTATTGGCGACAGTAATACGGCAATCACGAAGGGTCTGGTAAGTTTGTTGATTCGGATTTTTTCGGGACAGAGTCCTGAAACTATTTTAAATGCCGATTTGTACTTTATGAAGAAAATCGGAATGGAAAGATTTATAGGTACGCAACGTTCGAATGGCTTTGCATCTATGATAAAGCAAATGAAAATCTACGCTCTCGCTTTTAAAACTCAGTTGATCGAGAAATCATGAACGAAGCAGCATCAACAATAGAGCAAAAAAACGAACAAGCAGAAACCAATTTGCGCGATAAAGTATTGGCTGCGTTAAAGACTGTTTACGATCCTGAAATTCCTGTTGATATTTATGAGCTTGGCCTGATCTATGAGATCAATGTCTTCCCTGTGAACAACGTTTTTATATTAATGACTCTTACATCGCCTTCATGCCCTTCGGCAGAAGTGATACCTAGCGAAGTGGAACAAAAGTTAAAGGCTATTGAAGGAGTGAATGAAGTTAAGGTAGAACTAACCTTCGATCCGCCTTATTCGCAAGACATGATGAGTGAGGCGGCTAAGCTGGAACTTGGATTTATGTAACTACAATTCCAGATTCAAGGATTCAAAATTCAAAAATTGAGTCCTGAACTTTTGATAGTTGTAATATGTTTGAAGATTGGACAATTTTGAACCTTGAATTTTGAATTTTAAATTTTAAATAAATATGTATCCCGAACAATTAGTGGCCCCGATGCGCAGCGATTTAACGATAGCGGGCTTCAAAGAATTAAAAACCTCTGCCGATGTTGATCAGGAATTGAAAGATCAAAAAGGCACAAACCTTTTAGTCATCAATTCAGTTTGCGGATGCGCAGCAGGTGCTGCCCGTCCCGGAATCAAATGGGCACTGGAACACAGCGCTAAAAAGCCAAATAAGCTGACTACAGTTTTCGCTGGTGTTGACAAAGAAGCGGTTGCTAAGGCACGCGAGTACACATTGCCTTACCCTCCATCATCTCCATCAATTGCTTTGTTTAAAGATGGAGAACTGGTGCACTTCGTAGAACGTCATCATATTGAGGGCCGCAATGCACAGATGATCGGCCAGCATTTGCTAGAAGTGTTTGATGAGTTTTGCTAATCAAGACCCGATATAAAAATCAAGAGCCATCCCGACAAGTCGGGGTGGTTTTTTTATGTCAATTCGAGTCTGCTTTTTCTAAAATCAACCTTGTCTCTTCGAGGTCAAGTTCATATTCAATTTTACGCACTGCCTCTTCGCTGATTTTACCCTCGCGGTGCAGTTCACCTAACATGGTACGCTCTACTTTTATAATTTCTTGTTGCACGCGCAGAAAATCGTTTACCTGCTGTTCACTTATCCTTCCAGCGGTTTGTTCTTTCTTCATCCGCTGAACCCGTATTTCGTATTTCGTTTTAATTTGGTTCAGCACTTCATCACTCAAACCTATGGAATAATTTTCTTCGATGTGCTCGATCACACGCGTCACAATTTTCATTCTCGCTTCTTGCTCTTCACGCAGCTCTTCATCGCTTGGTTTAATGCCTAACCACTTTACTAAATGCGGAAGTGAAATGCCCTGTATAACCAATGTGGCAAATATCACTGAGAATGTAAGAAAGATGATCAGATCTCGGTGAGGAAACGGCTGGCTGTTTACCGTAAGAGGCAAAGCCAAAGCTGCAGCTAAAGAAACCACTCCACGCATGCCGCTCCACGCAACGATGGTTACCGCGCGAGGGTCAGGTCGAGGCTCGCGCTTACGAATTCTTTTGCTAAACCAACGTGGCATGTAGGCACCCGGGTAAACCCAAATCAATCGCAAAACAATAGTAGAAACACTAATGATCGCTCCGTAAAACAATAGCGTAGTAAACGAATGGTCCTTGATGTGTTTTAACACTACCGGCAATTGCAATCCGATGAGAATGAAAATCAATCCATTCAAAATAAAAATCACCGTTTCCCACACCGACCACGCACTTAATCGTGATTGATGATTAAATATTTTTGAGGAATTCCAACTTAAAAAAAGTCCGCACGCTACTACCGAGAGCACACCGGAAACATGAATCTGCTCTGCTAAAAGATATGCGGTATATGGTGCAATGAAGGTGAGTGTAGTATCATTGACCGGATTATCAGGTGTAATCAAGTGAATCCATTTGAATAATTGACCGAGTATAAGACCGACAACAATTCCAACAACTGCAACATAAAAAAAATTGGCACTCGCCAGCCAAAAAATAAAAGTACCTGAGGCAGCCGCGGCAATTCCATAACGATATGCAATCAAACCCGTGGCGTCATTAACTAAGCTCTCCCCTTCCAGGATGGTTGAAATCCTACGTGGTATGCCAAGCCCTTGAGTAGCTGCACTTGCAGCCACTGCATCGGGAGGAGAAATTATTGCCCCTAATACAAATGATTCCGGCCAACCAAACCCCGGAATAAAATAGTGAGCAACCACAGCAATTAAAGTAGTTGTAAACAAAACACAACCTATCGCGAGTAAGCTGATTGCTCTGCTTGAGGCCTTGAAATCTGGCCAGGAAGTAGTCCACGCGGCTGAGTAAAGAACGGGTGGCAAAAATATCAGGAAGATCGTGTCCGGATCAAGTGTGATCACAGGTAAACCTGGAACCAGGCTCACTCCAATTCCAACAAGTACCAGTAAAACCGGGTAGGGAATCTTTACGCGATCGGCCACTTCTGCCAATGCGGTAATGATTGCTAATAATAAAATAACGATTGTAATATTTCCCATATTCAAATTCAAAAGTCAACATTCAAGATTCAACATTCAAGATTCAATTTCAAATTTTAAATTTTGAATTCTTTCAATTTCCCTGAACTTTTTTGATACCTTGATGTTAATATGCCTTAATGAAAGTAGCAGCCTCCCGCAAAGAACATTTCAATGCCGCTCATCGGTTGCACAATCCACAATGGAGTGACGAAAAAAACAGCGCAGTTTTTGGCAAGTGTAGCAATCCTAATTACCACGGACATAACTATGAGTTAATTGTCAGCGTGGTTGGAGAGCCTGACCCCGAGACGGGTTATGTTTACGACATGAAAATTCTTAGTGACCTGATCCGGAACCATGTCGTAAAACATTTTGATCACAAAAATCTTAACTTAGATACGGCCTATTTTAAAAACCTGAACCCAACAGCCGAAAACGTAGCTGTAGTAATCTGGCGAATACTGAGACAGCACATTGACAGCAAGTACGAACTTAAAATCAAACTTTATGAGACAGAAAGAAATTGTGTTGAATATCCAGCCCATTAAGCCGATTGACTTAGATGACGAGCATCCTGTCTCATCGTATGAAACTCCTTTGCGAGAAGATGCCTTCGAACTTTCGGATGATGAAAAGATTGAAAAGATCGAGAAGCACTTTCGCGAAATCATGACCACGCTCGGTCTTGATTTGACTGACGATAGTTTGAATGGCACACCACATCGCGTTGCAAAGATGTTTGTGAAAGAAGCATTTAGCGGACTGAACCCGGTGAACCGACCCAACGCGCGCCTGTTTGAAAACAAGTACAAGTACGATCAGATGCTGGTGGAAAAAGACATCACCTTCTATTCGCATTGCGAACACCATTTCGTCCCCATCTATGGCAAAGCACATGTAGCTTATTTCTCTTCAGGAAAAGTAATCGGCCTGAGCAAGATCAATAGGTTCGTTCAATATTTTTCCAAACGCCCACAAGTGCAAGAGCGCCTCACGGTGCAAATAGGAAAAGAATTGGAACGTGTTCTTAATACACCAGATGTTGCTGTGGTACTTGATGCAAACCATTTATGTGTAGCTTCTCGCGGGGTTGTCGACACCAACAGCAAAACAGGCACAGCTTATTTCTCAGGAAAATTCAGAGATGAGAATGTTAAACGTGAATTTCTGAATTATATCAACACCAAATGAAAAGTAGGCAGTGGGCGGTAAGCAGTAGGCAGGCATGTAAAAAATTAGGATTCTCAGCCACTGCCAACTGCATACTGCTTGCTGCCGACTGAATTTCCTATCTTTGCGGCTTGGCTATGAAAAAAGTCGCTTTTTACACACTGGGGTGCAAACTCAACTACTCGGAGACATCTACCATCGCTCGTAAATTCGAGGAAAAGGGCTATCTCAAAACTGAATTTACAGACACCCCCGACATCTTCATTATCAACACATGCTCAGTTACTGAAAATGCGGATAAGAAGTGCAGAAAAGTAGTGCGCGAAGCACGAGCAATTTCTCCTGATGCCTATGTGGCAATTATCGGGTGTTACGCACAACTAAAGCCCAAAGAAATTTCTGAAATTCCAGGAGTGGATGCAGTCCTCGGGGCATCTGAAAAATTCAGGCTCATTGAATTACTCGATGGATTTGTTCGCCCGACAAAAGCGGAAGTCTTTAATTCTGAAATTGGAGAAGTCAAAAACTTCAACACATCCTATTCGATGTTTGATCGTACGCGCACTTTCCTCAAAGTGCAGGATGGCTGCGATTATTCATGTGCATTTTGCACAATTCCTTTAGCACGGGGAAGTAGCAGAAGCGATAGCGTGGAGAATATTGTTAAGTCTGCTTATGAAATTGCAAAGACCGATGTAAAAGAAATAGTACTCACTGGAGTGAACACAGGCGACTTCGGCTTGCAAAATGGCGAACGTAAAGAGCGCTTCTTTGATTTGATCAAAGCACTGGATGAGGTGGATGGAATAGAACGATTTCGCATCTCTTCCATCGAACCTAATTTGCTTCATGATGAGATTATTCAATTCGTTTCTCATTCAAAAAGATTTGTTCCTCATTTTCATATTCCTCTTCAGTCGGGTTCGAATAAGATTTTAAAACTCATGCGCAGAAGGTATTTGCGAGAACTTTATGTTGCACGAGTGGATAAAATAAAATCATTAATGCCTCAGGCGTGCATTGGAGTGGATGTGATTGTTGGCTTTCCAGGAGAGACTCGCGAAGATTTTTTAGAGACTTATAAATTCTTAAACGAATTAAATATCTCTTACCTCCACGTATTTACCTATTCAGAGCGAGACAATACGCTCGCTGCCTCAATGCCAGATTCCGTTCCCATGAACGAACGACATGATCGCTCACGAATGTTGCACATCCTCTCTGACAAAAAAAGAAGAGTATTTTATGAATCGAATTTAGAGGGCGAATTTTCTGTGCTCTTCGAAAATGACATTGAAGATGGCATGATGCATGGCTTCACTGAAAACTATGTGCGCGTGGCGGCCAAATATGATCCTGTGCTAATCAATGAGCTGAAGAAAGTTCGACTGATTTCCATTTCAGAAAAAGGCACCGTACTTGTCGATGAAGTGGATAGTTTTGTGTTAGAGCATCATTAGTCCAAATTGTTGATGATTTCTTCGTGTCATCGCGTCTTTGCGGTGAAAATAAGAAAGGGAAAATTTTTTAAACCACCAAGATGCAAAGGCGCAATGCTTTTATAGAAATTAGTATTCAAATTACTTGCGATGAGAGCATGGCAATTGAATGGAGTCTATGATTTGCAGAATCACAAGTCGCCACTTGAGCTGACCGATCTTCTTATTCCCGTTCCTGAAAAAGATGAGGTACTGATCAAAATAATTTGCTGCGGTGTTTGCCATACCGAGTTGGATGAAATCGAGGGGCGAACTCCTCCACCTCATTATCCGATAATTGTCGGTCATCAGGTAGTTGGGGTGGTTGAAAAATTGGGGGTTGACGTGAAACAACTTCGGTTAGGCGCGCGTGTTGGCGTAGCTTGGATTTTTTCCGCCTGTGGAGTTTGTGAGTTTTGTAAAACTGGATTTGAAAATTTGTGCCCCGATTTTAAAGCTACAGGCAGAGATGCAAATGGAGGGTATGCAGAATACATGGTGGTAAAAGAGAAATTTTCGCATCCAATTCCTGAGTCGATCAAAGATCATGAAGCCGCCCCTCTCCTATGCGCAGGCACGGTCGGCTTCCGTGCCTTAAAGCTCACTGAAATTAAGAATGGGCAGACGCTCGGTCTTGCAGGGTTTGGTGGATCAAATCACCTTGTCCTAAAACTGGCTCGCCATCTTTTTCCCGACTCAAGAATCCTGGTGTTTGCACGAAGTAAGGAAGAACAATCATTTGCCTTGTCAATTGGTGCTACTTGGGCAGGAGACATTTCTGAAAGGCCACCTGTTCAGTCTCATGCCATCATCGACACTACTCCCGCATGGAAACCAATCACAGACTCTCTTTTAAAATTAGTTTCAGGGGGAAGACTGGTTATTAACGCCATTCGCAAAGAGGCAAGCGACAAAAAAGAGCTTCTAAATATTAGCTACCACGATCATCTTTGGATGGAAAAAGAAATTAAAACTGTAGCCAATGTTACGCGAAAAGATGTTGAGGAATTTCTGAAGTTAGCGACAGCCATTCCAATTAAACCAGCTATCCAGATTTATCCGTTTGACCTGGCCAATCAGGCATTGCTTGATTTAAAGCATAAGCACGTAAAAGGTGCGAAGGTGCTTGTGATGGGTTAACTTAGGATCACTCCATCCTTAATTTCCAGTTTCCTGTCGGCCATTGAGGCGAATTCCTGATTGTGGGTTGCAATCACAAAGGTTTGATTAAAATCTTTTCGCAACTGAAAGAAGAGTTGGTGTAATTCAGTGGCGTTTTTTGAATCCAGGTTCCCGCTTGGTTCATCGGCAAAAATGAGTAAGGGTGAATTGATCAAAGCACGGGCCACGGCCACACGTTGTTGCTCCCCGCCTGAAAGTTCTGATGGCTTGTGCGCTATTCGGGATTCCAATCCAAGCGACTTTAAAAGCTCGTTTGCGCGATCTTTAATTTTCTTTTGGTCTTCTTTCGCAATAAGGGCAGGGATCATCACATTTTCAATTGCCGTGAACTCAGGCAGCAGGTTATGAAACTGAAATACAAAGCCAAGATTTTTATTCCTGAATTCAGCTAACATTTTTCCATTCTGCAAAAACAAATTAGTACCATTAACTTTCACTTCGCCTTCATCTGGTATATCCAACGAGCCGAGAATATGGAGCAACGTACTTTTACCAGCACCTGACGCCCCAACAATCGCTACCACTTCTCCCTTCTGGATTTCAATGTTAACTCCTTTCAGTACGGGGAGTGTACCATATGATTTCTTTAGTCCTGAAGCCTTAAGCATGTGAATCGTTTAAGTAAAATGCAATTTGAAATAAAGGTTTAAAAAAAGTAGCTTGCTTCCAAAACTTAATCACATGAACATTCACGAGTACCAAGCCAAAGAAGTCTTGAAAAGATATGGAGTTGCTGTTCAGCGAGGCATCGTTGCCGACACTCCTGATAAAGCAGTGGCCGCGGCTAAAAGCTTGCTGGCTGAAACCGGCTCTAAATGGTATGTTGTGAAGTCTCAGATTCATGCTGGCGGACGGGGAAAAGGAACGGTAAAAGAAACCGGCTCTCGCGGTGTCGTTCTCGCGAAAAGTTTTGATGAAGTTTTTGAAAAATCAAAAGCAATTTTAGGCGGAACTCTGGTAACGATTCAGACCGGAGCTGCTGGAAAGAAGGTGAATAAAGTTTTGATCGCGGAAGATGTTTATTATCCAGGAGAATCAGAACCGAAAGAATACTACATGAGCATTTTGCTCGATCGCTCCACCAGCAAACCCGTGATCATGGCCAGCACGGAAGGTGGAATGAACATTGAGGAGGTTGCAGCAACTCATCCCGAGAAAATTGTTAAAGAGTGGGTTAATCCGGCCATTGGCCTACAGCCGTTTCAAGCTCGAAAGATTGCTTTTTCGTTGGGCCTTGAAGGAAATGCATTCAAAGAGATGGTGAAGTTTGTTAACTCCTTGTACACGGCATACATGGGTTTAGATGCATCGATGTTTGAAATTAACCCAGTATTAAAAACATCAGATAGCAAAATCATTGCAGTCGATGGCAAAGTAAACCTTGATGACAACGCGCTGTACCGTCATCCTGACCTCGAAGAACTTCGCGACATTACTGAAGAAGATCCGCTCGAAGTGGAGGCAGGAAAATCAGGTTTGAATTATGTGAAGCTTGATGGCAATGTGGGCTGCATGGTAAATGGTGCAGGGTTGGCCATGGCCACAATGGATATCATCAAACTTTCGGGTGGTGAACCGGCTAACTTTCTTGATGTGGGTGGTGGCGCTAATGCCGAAACTGTTGAGGCCGGATTTAGAATCATCCTTAAAGACCCAAATGTTAAGGCAATCCTGATTAATATTTTCGGGGGTATTGTGCGCTGCGATCGTGTTGCCAGTGGTGTTGTTGAGGCTTACAAAAAAGTAGGCAACATTCCTGTGCCTATCATTGTCCGTTTACAAGGAACTAATGCCGAAGAGGGCGCAAAAATCATTCGTGAATCAGGCCTTAAAGTATTCTCGGCTATTTTATTAAAAGAAGCAGCCCAGCGCATCAAGGAAGTTCTGGCTTAAGAAGTGGTTTCCTTATAGCATTTATTTGCATAAATTGCTGTTTAAATTGACTCATGAAGAGGACTGGTCTTTTTTTACTATTAATCATTCCTTATCTCGCATCTGCGCAGAGTTTTTTTGCGATAAGGCAGGAGCGAAGACTAATCCTGACCGCAGGTACTGGAACCGCTACTTATTTCGGAGAACTATCAAACCCCGGTACAATACTTAATTTTCAGCCCAATTTAAATGTTGGTCTTCAAATGTATCTTTCTCCCATAGTAAGTGTACGCAGTGAATTAAACTGGTTCGTGTTGCATGGCGATGATAAGTTGGCAAGTGAAGCTTCAAGAAAGGCTAGGGGATTATCGTTCCGCTCTAACTGTTTTGAAATAAGTGGCATTGGTGAAGTAAGCCTATTCGCCAACGGCAATCGTTACTATAGGAGACCTACTATAAATTTTTACGGGTTTGGAGGAATCGGATTACTTTATTTTAATCCAGTGGACGATTATAATGGCAAAGCGTACTCATTGGAACCGTTGCAAACGGAGGGAGTTAGCTATAGTCGGGTAACTCCTGTAATTCCTTTCGGGTTGGGCCTAAGATTAAAAGTTAGCCCCAACCTCAATTTGGCTATCGAGGGTGGATATAGAAAAACATTTACCGACTATCTGGATGACGTAAGCACAAGGTATGCTGATCCAAATTCTTTTTCCGACCCTATAGCTAAGTACTTTGCAAACCCAAATAGCCTTGCGTACAATCCTTCTGCTACGGGAAATTTAAATAACTATACAACTGGGTCTAAGCGTGGAAACTCTAATTTGAAGGACAGTTATTTCCTCCTAAATGCGAAAATCGAATATTATCTACCCTTTACCGCTAAGAGTGGCAGAAGAGGAAACGGTTTGCTCAACAGAAGTAGGCACAAATCATCTACTTATCGGTATAATAAGCGTGGTGGTGTAAAGAGGAGATAGAGCAATTTAGTGTTGCTTATCTAACACTTCATAACGAGAGTAATTGCTCTTGTATTCGGGAACAAGTTCTTTCATTAAAGCCACGCTCTTCAACTCGTTTTTGTCATAGACGAGATCTTCAAAAAGCTCAACATAGCGGTTAATCTCCTCATAGCCATAATGCTGAACCTTCGCAATCATTATCTTTTGGTGATGAGTCCGAGTAGTGTTTTCATTGTTGTTTAGAAGCTCTTCAAAGAGTTTCTCACCTTCCCTGAGCCCTGTGAAAACGATGTCGATATCCTTCCTCGGCTCAAGTCCCGAAAGCCATATCATCTTTTCAGCTAAGTCAAGGATTTTTACAGACTTACCCATGTCAAAAATAAAAATCTCTCCACCTTCGCCCATCGTGCCTGCTTCCAAAACGAGCTGACAAGCCTCGGGTATGGTCATGAAATACCTGGTAATATCGGGATGAGTTACCGTGATCGGGCCTCCTTCTTGAATTTGTTTTTTAAATAAGGGGATCACAGATCCATTTGAACCAAGAACATTTCCAAACCGGGTAGTGACAAATGCAGTGTGGGTCCCTCCTGTTTTTTCCAAATGATCATTGAGTGATTGAACATAAATTTCTGCAATACGCTTTGAACAGCCCATCACATTTGTAGGATTGACCGCCTTATCTGTGGACACCATCACAAATTTGGAAACGCCAAATTCCACAGTCAAATCTGCTAAAGTCTTTGTGCCCAAAATGTTGCACGTGATAGCCTCGGAAGGATTATTCTCCATCATGGGCACATGCTTGTAAGCCGCAGCGTGATAGACAATAGAAGGTCGATGCTCTTCAAAAATAACTCGCATCCTGTCTTTATTGTTTACGTCAGCTATGTAAAAAAAAAGGCGTGCACTTGTTTCAATGGATCGCGCTTCTCTTTCTAACTCATATAGGGCAGACTCAGCCTGGTCCACCAAAATAATTGCGCTGGGCATTGCCAACACCACTTGCCTGAAAAGCTCTGAGCCAATGGAACCTGCCGCCCCAGTAATCAGGACTTTTTTACCTCTAAGGTCTGTCTCAATATTTCGATTGTTGATTTTGATCGATTCACGGCCAAGCAGTTCTTCAATGTTGATCTCTTTGATCTGGTTGATACTCAATTCTCCTTTTACCCATTTTTCTACGGGCGGAACCGTTCTCACTTTGATTTGGTTGCGCATGCAGGCATCAACAACTTCATTCTTTCGTTCGAGGGAGATGTCCCGGGGAGTAAAAATTAGTTCGTCAATGGAAAAATCTTCTAGCAATTGCTGTAATTCCGAAGTGTTCGCATCGAATATCGGAATTCCGTCTATTACCTTTCCTGTTTTGTCAGGTGCGTCCTCCAGGAATCCTATCACTTTCATCCGAGGTGTAGATTCCAATACGTGCCGAGTAATGATCCCTGTTTGCCCTGCCCCGAAAATCACAACCCTTGATTGCTTGATCATGAAATTGCGGTAGTACGAAAAAATATATTTGACCAATAAGCGATAATTGAAAAGCAGAAGAAAGGATGATAAGAAACTTATCGATATAACCGAATAGGGAACGATATTTCCTTTATTACTTAAACCAGAAATTAAATTGGCTGAACAAATGAGTGCCACATTAACAATAGACATATAGAAGATCCGAACGCCATCTTGAATTCCAGTATAACGAATGATGCCTCGATGACTGTTAGTAATCAGGATGGATATCAACCCACAAAAAGTGTAAGCAAGAATTCCACTTTGAAATCTGTATTGCAGAAGTTCTGGAACTGAAAAATTAAATCGCAACAGATATCCAATAAGCGCAGAAAATGCGATAACAGAAACGTCAATAAAAACAATCACCCACCAAGGTAATATCCTGAGATTGCGAATGAATCTTACGAACAACCTAATCATTTCTGATAGGTCTTTTGTTTAGACCTGTTAATCAATTTCTTAACGCCATAAAGGCCCCCTAAGCCGAGCAAATATTCAATGCCCGAAATAGGAACCGCTGGAGGACAGGGAGGCTTGGGGCAAGGTCTACCGCCACCTCCGGGCTGTGCCGGGAGGTTCCCGCAAACAAAAACGAAAACAGTAAAGAGGGATATCCGTAAGTAATTCGCCATTTTTTTATTCTTTTACAATACGGACAATTGTTATTCTATTGTCTTGCACGATTTTCACAAAATAAATGCCACTGCTTTCTCTCATAAAATTATATTGAGCGATCTGGTCTCGCCCATGACCATTAAAATTAAGTGTGCCAACGCTGAGACCCAGAGCATTTAATACTTGTCCTGAAGCTTTGTCTCCCGGAGCCTCAACGGTCAATATACCTTTAACCGGATTAGGATAAGTTTTAATTTGAGTGCTTGGCATTTCCTCTTCGGTTCCCCCGAAGACTATACTAAATCGCGATGAACCAAATGTGGCTGAGTTCTTTGAATCAACATTGAATGAGTAATCTGGGTTTTGCCTCACGTCCACTGTTGAATTAGTAAAATTATCCTTCAGATGAACATTGATGGATGGTTGAAATGAGGCAATACCTGTGAATAAAAATTTGTAAGAGCCACTTGTAACTGAATTGACTACGAGAGGGATAGATTGTGTGCCATTCGGAATAGGTTGAGCATTAATGGCATATTTTTCTCCTTTAGCAGAGGCGGAAGCAAGATTTATTGAGGGGTATCGATTCATCAATTTTATTGCATCATACTTTGAATCATATCCGCTTGTCGCTGATTCTGAAAAATAGATCACTGTTTCATCACTTTGTTTGTCACTAGTGGTGGATGCCAAGGTAATTCTTAATAAATTATCCGGATAAGCCTTTCTGAAAAGAGTGGTTTGAGTTCCTGAAGCTTTTACATTTTCGCTAATCGTTAACACTGGTGATAAGGCATTGGCCTTAACCCAAAATCCTTGCCCCATGGCGATATATCTCGACCCTCCGTTTGTGCCTACGCCATTGACATAAGAAGCAAAAACCGGTTGGTCGTGATTATAATCATCAATATATATAGCATCATCCAAGTTGGTTTTTGTCCAACCTCCAGCTCCCCAGTCAATTGTAGAAGGATAAGGATTGCCCACTAAATTCCATCCATCATTCGCTGCTGAATAAGTACTTCCAGGCCCTGAATTAGTTAAAGTCACAGGCAAATTGAAAGTACCATTCCATATCGGGCCTCGGAGACTCCACTTGGCATTACCATTGGTAACTACAGGTGCATCGCTGCCAAAAATAAACATCTGATATCCCTTCCCTTGGGTAAAGAAGGTAGTGGAACTGTTTCCATTATCTGCCGGAAAATCAAACCAACCATCGTTGATATCATTCACGGCATCGCCATTTGTATCAGTAATTACTGTCTCATCGTAGCCAAACATTGAGGCACCGGACGCTCCAGGCACGGTGCTTGCACCAGTAAAAGTGCCTGTTACGGGGAGCGAGTTTTGGAGGTCTGATACTGTAGAATTTACAGGAGAAGAAATATCCCTCCATACTTGATAATTATTTACTGCAACACCAGATCTGCCCATGTACCGTTGCACGGTTATTTTTCCAGGCAATTGACCGGCCCCGGGCAAGGCAGCAATACTGGCATCAGCCGTGGGAGTGTCAAATGCAGATAATAGTGTAAAGACTTTGTCATTAGCTGCTCCGTCAGTATCAAATATAGCTGAAGCCCCCATTGTAAGGACGCCTTTCAGGTCTGCTCCAGATGCTGTTTCAAGACCAAGGTCAGTGGCGGCTGTTCCGTTGTTAACTACTAAGTTGTTAAATACTGTTTTTGTAGTACCCGTAATTGTTTTTGCTGTATTACCAGAAAAGGTGATTGTTCCCGTACCCGCAACAAAACTTCCGCTGTTTTGTAAATTACCCTGAACGGTTAAAGTGTTAGGAGCATTAAAAATGCCGCCCGAATTAATTGTTGTATTGCCTTGAATAATTAAGCTATTAGGCGAATTAAAAATTCCGCTTGAATTAACTGTCAAATTGTTTAACGTAGGTATAGTGCCACTAATGCTCACGGTTCCACCAATGACCACGGTTCCACTACCCGCATTAAACGTTCCATTGTTGGTCAGCAATCCATTCAAAGTCAACCCGACTGTGGCAGCAATAGATGGTGCATTAAAAGTCCCGGTATTAGATAGAGATCCAACAGTAACGTTATTAGATCCTGAATTGAAAGTGGTACCCGAATTGGTTGTAAGGGGTCCGGTTACGTTGACTGGTTGAGAGGCAGGCAATGAGATCGCGGTACCGCTATTTGTATTGATCGTAAGGCTTGCAAGGTTACCCGAGGCCGGTATCTCGAAGCTAGTAGTTTTGGAAGCACCCGTGTAAGTCAAATTCCAAGGCCCACCTGAAGGGCTTGACGTTGTTATAAGACCTCCTGCACGGGTGATGGATGCCCCATTAGCCAGTGTCAGCTGATTTGCATTATTAATCAACGAGCCGGTCGTTAAAATGACTGTTCCGGAAGCTGGGATCGAGACAGTCGAAGAAATTGTGAGAGTCCCAACTGCCACCGTCAGATTATTGGTAACAGTTTGCGGAGAATTTATAGTCAAACTGCCGGCACCTTTATTTACGGTCAGGTTATAGAACTGCGAGTTGGTTGTGCCCGACACTGTCTGAGCAACTAAGCTATTGAAATTAACTGTGTTGGTACCGGCAGCCAGAGATCCATTATCAACAAAATCATGTTGAACATTAAATGTTGCCGAGGGAGTTAAAGTACCACCGCCATTGATGGTAACGTTGTAAAAATTTGTGGCTGCAGCAGCGGCTCCTGAGACCGTTGTAGTCCCTCCAAAAGCGATTGTCCCCGAATTGTTTGTGTACGTACCCCCATTAAGGGCAAGGTTCCCACTCAGCGTCACTGTGGTACTTGGTGCGGTAAATGTTCCTCCGTTGACTGTCAAGGAAGACGTAGACACCGTATTGGCCCCACATTTAAATGTGCCAGCGTTTATAATAATACCTCCAGAACCGACATTAAGCGACTGGGCTAAAGTTATCCCAGTTGCCGTACTTGAATTACTGGTGCTAAGACTTAAAAGTGAACCAGATGCTGGTATCTCAAGTCCCGTGGTAAAACCCAAGGTTCCGGAATAGTTTAAATTCCATGGCCCTCCGGAAGGGCTGCTTGTAGTAATAGAACTTGGATTAGCACCTGTTGCATTAAAATTGATGGTTGATCCATTGCTCATGTTTAATGCGTTAGCGATATCCAAAAAACCATCAGTGAGAGTAAGGCTATTGGTAATATTTAACGTTGATGAACCTATTTGCACTGAAGTGCCGCTTGTGTTGCTTATATTAATAGTAAGGTCTTGAAGTGTATTATTTGTTGGAACAAAATTTAGTGGTGATGTAAGCGCATTCACTCCCGTCAAAGAAAGAGAAGATGTTCCGCTTGCGGACAATAATCCGCTGGATGTAAAATTCCCTGCCATCGAAAGTGATTGTCCGTCAAACGCCAGCACGGTGCCAGAAGCTAATGAAACATTACCGGCAATTGTGGTTGTTCCACCAAAAGTGGCAGTGCCATTAGTTAATGTGACTATACCTAATATGGTCAATTTATTAAAAGTGGCAGAACCAGAAACGGTGCGATTAAGAGTGAGATTTTGAATTGTCTGTCCTGCGATAGGTGTAGGGAACACTCCCAGGGCTCCGGTGCCATTAATCACCAAGCTAGTGTTAACCCCCGAAAAAGTAATGTTATTGGAATTAGCAGTAATGTTCGCGTTTAGCATCAGAGAGCGTACTATTGTTGCGCTGCCAACGATATTTAGGTTTCCATTAGTCAGAATCAGGTCACCTGGAATCAAAATGATTGTAGTTCCTGAGTTTCCAGAAGCTGTTGTATTAAATGTAACTCCACTTGCATTGTCAATTTCAGTAGTTACTCCTGCTATTGCAGGATGACCTGAGCCAATTACCTGGGCGCTTATCCCCCCATAAACGATCTTGCAACCGGAATTATACGTTCTGTTGGTATATGTATTCCTTATATTCCCCAAGCCAGACCCACCAGCAACCAAGGCTCCGTCAGAATTGGTCGATCCCAACCTTAAGGTGCCGTTAACAACTAAGTTACCCATGCCGGAGATCGGAGACTCCCCTTGCATATTTAAAGTAGTGGATGCGCTGATCGCAAAGTCAATAAAGGTCGATATTGTACCGGTGTTGGTATAAAGTTGAGTGCCTGCCTTGTTAAAGTTAATTGCTCCCCGCCCCGCTGGACTTGTAATCGTTCCTGCGGTCAATGCAAAGTTTCCATTCAAATTCATCGTGCCGGTTGTACCACTCCCGCCTGAAAAGATTAGAGACCCTCCCGGAGAGTTCATGTTGAAATTTCCTGAAACATTAATCGTATAGTCTCCGGTTGTTTTCAATTGCGAACCTGTTGCATTCGTGGAGTTATAATTAAAGTCTCCAGCCACATTGACAATTCCTCCCGTTCCTGAAGTTACAATTCCGATGCGTGAGTTACCATCAATTTGCAGGTTGCCTCCGATAGTTAGATTCGGTCCTGCTGGGCCAGTCGCAAACAAAATTTGCTGGCCGTTTGTAGAACTTATCGTCAAATCACTTGCAACAGAAGTCAAATTCCCTGCGAAGTACGCTACGTCAGTCTGCCCTGGGCAATTCCAATTGAATTTACTAAACCCTCCCGGAGGATTAAGACCGCTGGGCGTTGAGCTAGTCATACCTGTTATGCTGCACAATGAGCCACTATTCCAAGTAGCAGGGGGAATGGTTCCACTATTGCGCGCATGGATATAAGTGCCATTGATGACTAAATCCGCAGCAGCGGGGCTTGTGACGGTGCCAACACCGCTAACACTAAGAGTGCCGTTCACGGTCAAGGCATTAGGAACATTAGCCAGGGTCAGTATGAATGTCGATGTAACTGTTCCACCAACGTCAATGGTAGTCTGGTCAATTGTAACAGAAATTGAGTTGGTAACAACATCACCCGACCTTATTTGGATGGTATTGCTTGAAGAAGTGGGGTAGCTGGAAGCTGCGATCCAATTGTTTGACCCGTTGGGACTTTCCACTTGCCATGTTGTGGTACTAGACCATGTCCCTCCTCCGGTGCCGTTTGATCTGAAATTAGTTTGAGCCTGAGCACTTATAGCAACAAAGAGAAGCAAACCCAGGACAAAAAATTTCACTCTCCATATAGCCATATAGACAAAGTTTAAAGTCATGGTAAATATACTAAACGTGAAACGCAAAAATAATCAAATAATCCGGCACGAAAGCTTAACTAAGTTATCCGTTATACATGAGAAAAGTAACCAACATAAAATATCCAATTCATTTGAAATACTTGTAGACCAAAAGCTAATTGGTCTATCTGTCCCTCTGATCTTAATGCCATTTGGTTTCGTATATTCTTTAATAATGCCTCAATGTAACTTAGAATTAGCTCCCTTTCGAATAACGCTGAAAGTAAACGGCTGGAATCAGCAAGATCATCAGAGTCGGGTTGATAATCATGCGGTGAAACTGTGAAAGCAATGGAGCTGAAATTTCGCCTGGGCCTTCAACATTAAGTTTAACGACCAGATAGAGGGGCAGCAAAATCAAACTGTCAACCAACTGTATCAAAATGGCAAGCCGAGTTACGCGACTGTCCTTAAACCAAGCGGCAATAAAAACCAGCATAAAGAGATCATTTAGAAAAACACGCAGCACTTTTCGCGCTATGAATTCATTTTGCTCTGAAAGATTCCATCCTTGAAGGAACAAAAACTCTTGCCCTAAAAAGGCTGTCACAATCCCTCCGATGGCGATCACCACCAGCAATTTGTTCAGCCAGCCGCTTTCGTAAATTCTATTCATTCCTCACACTTCGTACCCAGAAATACCACAGTGCAAAAACGATAGTATAGATGATGCCTGTAAATAAATATTTATGAAAGAAATAAAGTTGCTCAGGGAAATAAAATGCTACCGCATACAACAACACAACCCTGGCAAGGTTGAGCAAGTGAATCCCGACAATCCCCATACCGGTAAATTGCAACAAAAGTCTTTGTGGTCCCTTAAATGCCACCAGGAAACTGATGTATACAATCAGCACATTGAGGCCATTACAGCCTTCGAAAACATAGATCATATTCTGTCGGTCGTTAGCAATAGCAATGTACTCGCTGTACCCTGAAGGATACACCGTCACACTTGGATCGAAAAAAGAAAGGATCCATGATACCTGTAAAGAGACTGCTTTTGTAAACGGATCTGAAGTGGGGTAGTAATGTTGAATGAAGAATCCGTAAACCGTGTTCAGCACGAGATATAACCCCGCAAATACTAACAGAAACCTGATTGCTTTTTTGTTTTCTTTTATGAACTCCAGATCCAATTTCATCTGCTAAATTATTTTACTCCAAGCCGAAGGTTGGACATTTGTTCAGATTGATCTCGCGGGTACGCCTATGATCCGTTTTTCGCTTTCAAACGACTTATTGACCACCGCACCAGCTCCCACCAGTGAATAATCTCCAACAGAAATACCCTGCAGCAGAATCGCGCCAGCTCCAACATAAACCCCCCTCCCTATCCTTACGTTTCCCGAAATATTCACTGAAGGCATCAGAGAAGAAAAACTGTCAAGTACGCTATCATGACCAAGCGTGCATTTCAGATTTACAATAGCGAACGAACCGATGTGAATGTTTACTGTCATGAACACACCCGCACAAATGATACTGCCTTCTGCCACAGAGCAATTCTCGCTTACAAAAACAGACGGATGAATTAGGGCAGGAAATCGGAGACGCTGGTTAATCAATTGGTTTTTTATTTTCTCTCTCGTGCCAGGGTCAGCAATAGCAATCACTACGTTTAATTCTTCTTTGAATTCATTCAAGTAATTCATTCCGCCAAGCACTGCGAACCGGTCTACTTTTTCTCGGGGTGTCTTCCCATCGTCACAGTAGCCCAGCACATTCCAGTGAGGAGTGTGCAAATTGATCTGGTTAAGAAGCAGCGAAGTTTCTCTTCCAAAACCACCGGCACCGTATATGATAATGTTCTTCATGATAGTGGCAACTCAAAGCTAAGATTAATTCAAAACTTAATCCTGATAATTATTGAGTTGGATGCTGATTCTTTACTTGAATCCTTTGGGTCATTTCGGAATTAACTCTTTGATTGATTGAACAACAAATTGAAGATTGCCCTCACTCAAATTACTTCCTGACGGAAGGCAAAGACCTCTTTCAAACAGCGATTCAGAAACTCCGTTGAGGTACGAAGGCGCGTCTTTAAATACAGGTTGCAAATGCATGGGTTTCCATAATGGTCGGGTTTCTATGTTTTTCTTTTCAAGTTCTACACGAAGTTTTTCGGGCTTCAGGGTTTTAGAATCCAATAATACTGTGGTGAGCCAACGGTTAGATTCCACACCAGGTGGTTCGGGTTGAAATGAAAAACCTAGCGATGAAAGATTGGCCGTATAGAAATCAAAAATTCGTCTCCGTTGCTTCACTCGGTCTTGCAGTATTTTTATCTGACCAAGCCCAATGCTTGCCGAAATGTTACTTAGTTGATAATTGTATCCAAGCTCCTCATGCTGATAATACGGAACAGGGCTCCTCGACTGGCTCGATAAAAACCGGGCTTTGTCAGTCCATTCTTTTCGGTTTGAAACAATCGCACCTCCACCAGATGTAGTGATTATTTTATTTCCGTTGAATGAATAAATGCCAATGTCTCCAATGGAACCAGTACTTCTGTCATGATACAGCGATCCTAACGCTTCGGCTGCATCTTCAATCACGGGAATCTGATATCGACCGGCAATCTCCATTACCTGATCCATTTGCGCAGGCATGCCAAACAGGTGGACAACAATGATTGCCTTGGGTTTTTTTCCGAGTCGAAGTCGATCTTTTATTGCTTGTTCAAGCAAAGCCGGATCCATGTTCCAACTTTGAAATTCCGAATCTACAAATATTGGTGTTGCAGATTGGTAGATGATCGGATTACACGAGCCTGAAAAAGTAAATGTAGAGCAAATCACTTCATCTCCACGTTCCACTCCCAAAACAATCAGCGCCAGATGGATTGCCGCAGTACCTGAACTAACCACTAAACAGTTTTCTACTTCATTGCTTTTTGCAATGTGCTTTTCAAATTCGCCTAATGCAGGCCCCGCAGGTGCTACCCAATTCGTATCAAGAGCTTCTTTTATGAAATTGACTTCTTCGCCCGACAAGTGAGGAGGTGAAAGGTAAATTCGTTGGCTCATGCGACCGTTGAAAAATTTGAAAGCAATATACTCAGATCATTTATGAAGACGTCCCTTCAAATTTTTTTTCATTTAACGACTTATCTTTCTTGAATGAGAAAAGTAGAAGAACGGTTTTGCCGAGGATCACTACGTCCAATCCAAACGACAAATGCTTCACATAATATTCGTCTAACTCAAATTTTTTCTCCCAGCTAATTTCATGTCGCCCATTCACTTGCGTCCAGCCGGTTATTCCGGGGCGTACTTTGTGTCTCACCCGCTGTTGTTCGTTCATCACCGCAAGATACTCGACCGGCAATGGCCTTGGCCCAATCAAAGACATCTCACCAAGAAGTACGTTCCACAGTTGAGGAAGTTCATCTAATGAAAAAAGCCGAAGTACATCACCCCACCAAAATCTTCGATTATCCAAATTTGAATTCTCTGATAAATTCAGCGTTCGAAATTTATAGATCGTAAATAGCTGATTGTTTCTACCTATTCTTTTTTGAGTAAACAAGACAGGAAACTTAAGCAGAATTAGATAAATGAAAAGGATGATCAGAAACAACCAACTTAAAAGCACACAACCGGCCAGGGCAAAAAAAACATCCATTATTCGTTTGGCGAAGTTGGCGTACATGATTTAATACTTAAGCATTTTAGTTTTACGTCTCTCGATTTTAGAAACAACTCTAACCCGCACAAACAAATAGATACTAACAAAACCAATGGTAATCAACAAAGGCAGTGCATAGTTCAATTGCATTAAACTTACTGCAACGGCTGCGTTGATCATAGCTTGAACAATTCCATAAATGGAAGAGACAGCCAAGTGTGGTACTTTCATTTCATTGGAAAGATATTGATACAGGTGAGTACGGTGCGCCTTGAAAATATTTTCCTTTCGCCTCAATCGATATATGATGGTTACTATCGAGTCGGTGCCGTGCACCAAAAAAAACAGCGGCCAGAGAAAATTACCGGTAGTCCGAATGAGCTGCAGTAAAATAAAAATTAAAATGAATGCAATTGTAACGCTGCCAACATCACCCGCAAAACATAGCGCTGCTTTTCGGAAATTAAAAAAAAGGAATATCAATACCGAAGCAACGACCAACGCAAGCAGGTCTGTACTTGTAAACTGAACAACCCAACGATCAATGCAGGCAAAAGAAATCAAAGTGACCAATGCATAAACGCCAGTGATTCCGTTGATACCATCCATAAAGTTAAATGCGTTAAGCGTGCCAATGCAAACAATCACGGCAGCCAGCAGCAAATAAGCAGGCCAGGGCAACGGCCATAGTTGAAAGAAAATAAGCAGTACAGCTGTCAGGTGGAAGAGAAATCGGATTAGCGGATGAAGAGATGTTACATCATCTATAAAACTGATCATGGCAATCAACATAACCCCGAGCACAAACCATGGCCATTGCAAGTCGCTTTGAAAAAACCAGATCAACACGCCAAAGAGAAAAATCACTCCGCCACCACGAATGATTGGATTTGTATGAGAACTTCGTTCATTCGGTTTATCGATGACATTGAGCCGGTCAGCAATTTTGAAGTACGCTAACTCTGCAACGATCAGCGCCAATGAAGCAAGCACCCAACTTATCCACGCGTTAGTTTCCATCAAACGAGCGAATTGTCTTTTCTAATCCTTGCTTGAGACTCATCGGCAACGAGCTCCTCAGTGCATCACCTATTTTCTTGTTAGATATCATCATGTCTTCCGTGAGTTTTGATATCATAGATTTCTTACCCACAAGAGCAGCAAGTCCTTCGATTAATTTTGCAGGTACGTTCCACACACTGGGCTTCTTCCCTGTTGCCTCCGAAATTAATCTATATAATTCTACAGTGGATAGAAAACCGTCATCGGCAATATGATACACTCCTGAGGTAATTTCCTTTTCGATCAGCGATTGAACCACAAAGCAAAAATTGTCAATACTGAGAAACGATCGCTGATTCCGGAATGCGCCAAAGGGAAAAGGGGTTCCTGACTTCACAAACCGATACAGCAAGTTTAGATTCCCTTTGTTTCCCCTCCCGTGAATCATTCCGGGGCGAAGAATGTAGAAAGATTTTCCTTGCGCCCATGCTTTCGACTGAATGTATTCTTCCGCTTTTAATTTTGATTTACCATAATCGGTGACCGGATTTGGTTTCATCGTCTCGTCTGCAGGAATTGACGAGGTATCGCAAGCTGCTTTTATCGAACTAATATAAATGAATTTTGATGTATCGGATTTTAAAACTTCGTCTACTACTTTTTTTGTTCCTTGATAATTGACTTGATAATAATCTTCCGGTTTATATTGATTGCTCAGGTCGTGTGCAATTCCGGCTAAGTGAATCACTACATCAATCTTAGATCTATTCAATGTAGAGGCACTCCAATCAGTAAGCTGTTTTACATCAACAACCTCATTTCGGCTGTGACCGAACACCGCGATTTCTTTGTGTCCCTTAAAATAGCTGACCAAGTTTGTGCCAACGAACCCGGAGACTCCCGTGACTAAAACGTTCTTCATTGGAACAGTTCGAATAGTTTTCTAAAATACTTGCTGTATACCATAAAAACATTCGTGTAAATTCCATTTTCGCGGCACCCTCGAATGATCTCATTGTTCAGGGTGACGTTGCTCATCAAGTTGCGAGAGCTCACTCCGCCTTTACGCATGACTACCATCTTTAGAGGAAGGTATTTATATTTTAGTTTCTTCACCAGAAGAAACCGGATCAACAGTTCATAATCGGCAGCGATTTTGTAATCTGTTTTAAATAACCCAAACTGCTCATAATATTTTCTTCGCACAAAAAAAGTAGGGTGTGCAGGCATAAAACCCCAGGCAAATTTATAAGGTTTCCAATGCGCTGATGAATACGTACGAACTACCTTTGACAGGTCTGCCGGGTCAACGAACACAAGATCTCCAAACACTGCATCAGTCGATGGATCGGCAAAAGCCGCTGCTACCTTCGAGATGATTGTCGTATCCGAATAGAAGTCGTCTGAATTTAAAATTCCCACTACATCGCCTGTGGCCATCTTCATGGCTTTGTTCATGGCATCATAAATTCCCTTATCGGGTTCGCTGAGCGATTTTGAAATTACATCTTCATTTGACTTGATAATACTCACCGTTCCGTCATTTGAATTACCATCCACCACAATGTATTCGATGTCTTTATAATCCTGCGATCGGATAGACTTTATCGTATCGCCAATGGTGGCAGCTGAGTTAAATGAAACGGTGAGCAGCGATATTTTCATGACCTGCAAAATCGCAAATTAATTTGGAATGAAACGGGAATTATTAACCTACTTTCTGTGCCAGTAAGGTCTTTGGCGTCCCGCCCGCGCGTTGTCACCCTAAGCTTGTCGAAGGAGTGCGGAGGAAGAGTACGTTGTGAGTCAGTCTTCGACAGGCTCTCACTGACAGTTTCTTATTGAGTCCATTATCAGTTTGTTGTCACCCTTAGTGTGTTTGTCACCCTGAGCTTGTCGAAGGGTGAATGCGATGGAGAGAGTACGTTGCTAGTCAGTCTTCGACAGGCTCCGACTGACAGACCTTGTTGTCACACTGAGGGCTGGCGAAGGGTGCTTTTACTTTTAGCCAGCTCCTTGATTTCTTCCCAATCTTCTTTGAAAAGGGCTTCTTTCTTTTTCCTGCTCCACCCTTTAATTTGCTTTTCCCAGGCAATAGCTTGCTTAATATCAGATGAACGATCCCAATACCTAAGTACCACCGGCCTTCTTTTAAAAGTGAACGCCTTCGGATCGATTCCTTCATTATGTTCGTCAAGTCTCCTTTCAAGATTATTAGTCACCCCTGTGTAGTACATTCCATCGCTGCATTCAACGATGTAAACAAAATAGTTATGATCACGTGCCATTAGTGCGAATTTAGTCAATGGCAGTCATGCTTCGATAGTCTCAGCATGACACTAACTTATTAGGGAGTCTCCACCCTTTGGTGTGTTGTCACCCTGAGTCCGCTCGCGCGTTGTCATCCTGAGCTTGTCGAAGGAGTGCGGAGGAAGAGTACACCCTAAGTCAGTCTTCTACAGGCTCTGACTGACAGTTTCTTTTCTGAGTCCGCTCGCGCGTTGTCATCCTGAGCTTGTCGAAGGAGTGCGGAGGAAGAGTACACCGTAAGTCAGTCTTCGACAGGCTCTGACTGACAGTTTCTTTATCTGTGTCCGCTCGAGCGCGTTGTCATCCTGAGCTTGTCTAAGGAGTGCGGAGGAAGGGTACACCGTAAGTCAGTCTTCGACAGGCTCTGACTGACAGGTCTTCTTGTCACCCTGAGCCTGTCGAAGGGTGAGTGCTGTGGGAGACTAATTCCAAACAAAAAACCCTCGCAGCTACTGCGAGGGTTTCTAATTCATGCGTTGTGGCATCAGTGGTTGGGTTTAGTGAAACTCAGACTTTTGATCTGTGCATACTGTTCGCTGCCGAGGCCAAAGATGGCGCGAACATACTTTTTCACTGCACGTCCCATGTTGTACATCGACATCGACTGATCGTACATCGTTTGATTGCGATCAATCCGGATGTTACTCCACGACACGTGTGCCTCTGATACCCGCTGGTTATGGGCGGTCAACTGGTTCAGCTTGTCGTTGAGACCTGACTTGCTGAGTACCGTTTCATTGGCGAAATACAACGGCTCAGTTGATATCGCATTCACCAGTTTGGCAAACGCATCTGCTTTGCTCGCATACGCCAGTTGCAAGGTAGAGTGTGGCTTTGCCATAGGCGTGTCCGGAGACTGCGCTGCTGCAGTCGTGGCGGAGACAGGTGCACGACTCTTTGACTTGAAGCCGGTGATCTGGCGAGCAAATGCTCTTGCATCGTTAAGTTTCTCAGGCGATGCTCCTGAGGCCTCCAGGGTTCGCAGGATGCTGGAGACTAACTTCGGTAATTGATCGAAGACCTGCTTGCGCTGATTCACTTCATTGTCGTAAAGTGATTTCGCACCAATCGTGTTGGCGAGTGTGCTGTTCACTTTTTGTCTTTGAGTAATCAACGCTTCGATTTGGAGGGTTGGACGACCGGGGTTATAGGTATCTCCGTACCCGGTGCAGAAGTCAACTAACCTGGAGAAGCTTGCTGCATTTTTAACATTGGACATATAGTTTCGTGCGTTATTGTGCACTTGTGTATTGTTACGCATACAGCCCGCATGCGCGTTGCGCTTTTTTCATCTTTTTTTGAAGGTATATTTTATTCATTCTATGTAACTGAAAATGCATTGGCACGTTTGCATTCATTTTTTTCATCGGGCGTGAAAATTATTTTTTCTTTGTGAGTCAGTCTTCGACAAGCTCTGACTGACAGTATCTTTATCCGTGTCCGCGCGCGCTGTCATCCTGAGCTTGTCTAAGGAGTGCGGAGGAAGGGTACACCGTAAGTCAGTCTTCGACAGGCTCTGATTGACAGTTTCTTATCGAGTCCATTATCAGTTGTCACCTTAGTGTGTTGTCATCCTGAGCTTGTCGAAGGAGTGCGGAGGAAGGGTACACCGTAAGTCAGTCTTCGACAGGCTCTGACTGACAGGCCTTTTCGGGTAACATACATTTACCAGCGATGAATAAATGATGTAATAAAAAAAATCAGATCGAGTGCACACTTGTATTTGTACCTACAATCACACGTATCGCTACTCCTCGGAGGTTGGATTTGCTGTAGCGCTCTCAGGTATCTTTGCTACACGGAGAATGGGCTTGCAGTGGTGCTCCTGGAAATTAGACCCACAATAAGATTGGATTGGTGGTAGTAACATCGATATAGTTACTACTCCGAGGTTGGGGTTTGCAATGATGACGTTTGGTATTACCTCTATTTTGAAGTTAGTTCTGCAACGGTGACCATCAGCGTTATTATTACAAGGGGGTTGGGATGGCGGTGGTGATATCGGGGGTTTCTATTCCGCAGAAGTAACGTCAGAGGTGATACCCTCCGCTATTAGTACTGTGCCAGGGTTGTTTTGCGGTGATACACTCGGTTATTACTGCAGCAATGAGATTGCTTTTATTACCGCTCAATAACACAGTTCTCCAACACCAACATATCCATGTTGGTGCGTAGGAAACAATCGAGAGCTTCAGCAGGAGTATTTACGATTGGCTCGTTCTCATTAAAGGAAGTGTTGAGAAGAATTGGTACGCCCGTCTTCTCCCGGAACCTATCGATGAGGGCGTGATAGCGTGGCGACACTTCTTTCATCACTGTTTGCAATCGCCCCGTACCGTCTACGTGGGTGACGGCAGGGATGAACTCGCGTTTCTCTTTGCGGATAGGGAATACTTTCTCCATAAAGGGAACATCCTCTACTTTCTCAAAATACTCACCCGTAAACTCCTTTAGTATAGAAGGTGCAAACGGCCTGAAACTTTCCCTGCGTTTTATCTTAGCATTTAGGAGATCTTTTGCTTTTGGGTTTCTTGGGTCCGCAATAATCGATCGTGCACCTAAAGCACGCGGACCAAATTCGGCACGACCATTAAACCAACCTACTACTCCAGGCTCAATTAGCTTATCTACGATTCGATCGAACAATAAGTCATCCTCCAGGTGTTCAAATTTTATGTTGCGCTCTTTCAACAAAGTCTCAATTTCTTCATTCGAGAATTTACTGCCCGTGTATGCGCTGTAAATGGCAGGTGCCCTTTCCTTTTTCAACAGATGATTGTAGGCATACAACGCACTGCCCATGCTGATGCCTGCATCATGACCTGCGGAGGGGATGTACAGATTTTCAAACCCGGTGAGTTCAATAATTTTCCCGTTGGCAACGGAATTTTGCGCCACTCCTCCGGCAAGGCAAAGATTCTTTAGCCCTGTCCTCTTTTGAAGGTGATTTAAAATATGCAAAATCAATTCTTCACATACCCGCTGCACACTCGCTGCAATGTCTTTATGTTTTTGCGTAAGCTCCTCCCCTGCTTTGCGCGGAGGCCCAAAGATCTCTTCAATCTTCCCTCCATACAGTGTCGAGATCACCGGCACATTTGTAGAATAATCTAATTTGATTTCGGTAGCACTCGCAAAATAGTTGGCATCCCAACTGAACAAACCATCGGATTCAAAATGCAACACTTTTCTGATCTGCTCTATGTAAATTGGATTTCCATAAGGCGCCAAGCCCATGACTTTGTATTCATCACCGTAATGAGGGAAACCGAGATATTGGGTGAAAGCTGTATAAAACAATCCTGCCGACACAGGAAAATCAACAGAATCGATAACAGTTATCTGGTTGCCTTTTCCGGTAGCGACCATAGTTGTTGTAAAATCACCGGAACCGTCAATGGATAATATAGCGGCCTCATCAAAGGGACTTGCAAAAAAAGCGGATGCTAAATGACTCCGGTGATGCTCTACGTTGATTATTTTAGGTTTGATCTCGCTTTCGCTGAGATCGCTGACAGCCACTAACTCGCTTTCAATACTAGCCACCTTTTTAGAGTTTTTTATTCTATCTGAAAGGAGTGTATTTTTCTTGTGAACATTCGTCAGCACAAACTGCACCTTCTTCCAGAATTTAGCTTTCAGGTCGCGGCCGATACAAATATGATCCACTTCCCGAAGGGTAACACCAGCTTCTGTCAAACAAAATTTTATTGCTTCACTTGGAAAACCCGCCCAATGTTTTATTCTGCGGAAGCGTTCTTCTTCCGTGGCAGCAATTAGAACACCGTTCTTAAAAATAGCAGCAGAAGAATCTGCGTGATAGGCATTGAGGCCGAGAATGATCATTTCAAAATAATGTAAATCCCAAAGCTAAAAAAGTTGAGCACTCTATTTCAAATAATTTCAAAGTGAAAAAACATATTGTGATACTTTGGACGTCTATTATCGACATCTACTTTGTGCATTCTATAGCCACTGCATCTTTAAATCTTCCTTCGTCTTCGACCAAATTAAAAGCTTTATCAGATGAGTCATTGAATTTGCACCTCTTTATATTTTTAAAACCCGCATTTCTTAATTCAGCGGCAAGAGAAAGGAAGTCCCACATCCATAAATGGTTTGCATTTCCGAATTGACTAATTGCAAGTCCTTTAATTCCCCTTACCCTAGATTTTTCTCCTAACAAAGAATCGTTTAAAAATCCAATACTCGCCTCTGCGTCCCCACTTTCTAATTTAGTTAAATAATTTCTTGCATAAGTTTCCAAATCTGGCACAACACATCTAAAAATTCCTCCAAATCTGAGTATCTTATAAGTATTTGATATCGCTTTTCGAAAATCATCCAAAGCAAGATGCTCAAGAACATGTGAACAATAGATTCCGTCACATGAGTCATCTTGTATTGGCAGCCCTTTAATTATGTCACCATACTTTACATTATCTGGAAACAGGGTATTTAATCTATTTTTAAAAAGATATCCAAGAAATGGAATTTTCTGAATCTGTAAAGTTGGTGAAGCATCAAAATTTTCCCAATCATTTGGTGCTGTTAATCCACAGCCATAGTGAATGTATCGATTCATAAGAGAATTTTTAGTGTATGGTAATTTATACAATCCTACCCATCGTATTAGTAAATGCAAATTGATTGTTCATGAAAAAAGAGATTGATATTGAAATTTAAAATCATTCTTCGAAAAATAGTTTTTCGCAAGATCATAAGATCCTTTAGAATAGACTGAATACTCATCCAGCTCCATATCAATAAATTTCTGAATTGCTTTGGACCAATATTTCTGATCTAAGGCTTCTATTGTAATGCCAGCATTATAATCCTGCAGACGTCCCCAAGGCGTGTATGGACTGACCAACACAGGTGTACCAACACTAAGAGCTTCATAAATAGCATGCCCAAAATTCTCTCCTTTTGTCGGCAAAATAAATGCATGGTATTTTGACAATGTTTCTTGTACAGTATTAGGCTCAATCGCCCCCTGATATCGAATGGTGTGTATTTGCTCCTCCATAAGTTTCTTGCAAGTCAACCAATACCCTTCGTCTATCACAGGGCCATATATGTCGAATTGAATAGGTGTCCTTAATTGTTTTAAAGCCTCCAGAATCAAGTGAAGATTCTTTTTCTCCGTAATAAGAGAAAGAAATACCAACCTCAATTCGCCCTTTGCCTTCTCTTTTACTGTATTTGAATTAGCAATCGCCCGAGGAATGTTTGCTGCTACACGAACTGTTGATTGAGAGCCAATTATTTTTCTTACATCCTTTGCTTCTTGTTCGTCTGTCGCGTGCCAGATAATATTTTTAAAAATATCCGTCAATTTAAGCATTGACAAGAATAACTTCTTCTTAAATGGTTTGATTGCAAGCGCCCCTTCTTGCAACATACCTCGCGGTGCAATTACTACTTTTTTATTCCGAGTTTTAGCAAGCCAAAGCGGTATCGTGTTGTAGAAAAACAAAAACATTCCGTTGACATAAATAAAGTCAGGGTCAATTCTATTAATCTCCGATTTAATTTTAACCGCCACGGAATTTGATGCATAATAGACCTGAACATTCTCAGCATACTTATTCCACTCGTCCGGCTTGATGCCCGTAAGTAAATCCTTCTCCCCCATTTCATACGCGCTGCAGAAAACATAAAATTCAAAATGATCATGCAGCTCCGTGACGAGATTCACTAGGGACTGAACAGGTCCACCTGCCTTAAATGCAGGGCTGAAGTGCGAATAAAAAATCAAAATGCGTTTCAAAAACTAACTGGCTTTGAAAAGGTCTCTTGCGTATGGACAGGTTTCCAAAAACGATGGCGCAGATAATTAATAAGCAGGAAAATGATAAAACCTTTGATCATGCCGTTAAAGAAGATATAAAAATCATTATTAGCCCGTATTAGGTAACTAAGCAGGTATGGAATCCATATAATATTAATCGGGTCGATAAGAACAAAGCGCCTTGTAAAGGATCTCAACAAAAATGCAATCAATGTCCCGAAAGCAAAAAGTGTAATATAAGATCCCCACCTTCCAAAATTGATATAAAAATCTCCGATCACACCAATTGACATCGAAGTATTGCCCCGTAATTTATGCCCGGTGTAGGTAAGAAATTTATCCTGAGAGTTAACACGTTTTTTATTTTCAAAAATGAGCCTTGGCAGAACGGACGAAACCATATCCAGAAACATTTCGCTTCCATAAGCAAAGTCATGCCTCCTCGGCACATGACGAAGGGTAAGCCCGAGATGCCATCCTTCAGTGAGGCGACCCACTGTGCGCACTACCCCATCCGTTTCTGCAAAAGGGTCATCTGCATCTTTGGCGCGCTTCTTTTCAACGAGGTCAGATAATAATGAGACCCCCGGCTCTTGATTGAGTTTCCAAGTAGCCTTTCTATATTCATCTTTCACACTTTGAATAGCAAAAACAGCGGGAAGGAATGCAACAAAAACCGTTGACCTTACCCAAAAACTCATTCCATATTTCAGTGTCATGAAAAAGAAAAGATATAAAGACCATATAAAGAGGCTCACAAATACCCCAGATTTCACTACACTCAGAGCAAGCTGAATATACAATAGAACTATCAGGAAGAAATTGAACTTTGACCGCGTAAATAAAAAGCAAAATGCAGCTAGATATTTCATGTCGCCTGTAAAGGACGCAACCGATTCTAAGGGAGATAAGCCTGCAAATACTAATAAGTCCATGCACAGAGAAATCGCTAACAGCAAGTATCCTAACCGCGCAGCCTCAGCAGGATCTATTCTTTTTATTACCCGATTTATGGCAACATCTTTATGAAACAAAAAAACACCAGCAAACAAGAATAGCAATGCGGGGATTGCATATTCGAAATAAATGCCCTGGCTGATCGGCATTTGGGTCGACAAGGACTTGTATTCATTATAAATCAAATAGGTGGAAAAAATATATTGAAGAAAGTAGGTAAACAAGAACAGGTATAAAATTGGAAAACCCTTGCCGGCCTTGTACATGAGCAGCCCGTACAAGAAAATCAGAACAGCAAATAGGGCAACATTATTCATTTGGTTGGGCTGTTAATATTCTTTATTAATCGGCTAACCTCTCTTGCCTGTGCATTAACAGTAAGATAAGTACTTGCCCGATGACTCAAGGAATCTCTAAGGCCAGTTCTTGTTTCTGAATCTTGAATTAAATTTACCAATTTGCTCCGTAACGTAGTGATATCTGATTCCTTAAAGACAAGGGATTGCGTCTCAACTAAATCTTTCAAATGCCCTGAATCAGAAACTAACGGAATGCAGCCGCAGGCCATTGCTTCCTGAACAGCCCTCCCATACTGCTCCTTAAATCGTGGAGTTGTTATCGATGGCGCTACCATGATATCAGCAGCACGCATATATTTGGCTATTTCAAAATGGTTCGCTTCAAAATAGAGAACCCGATCAATCATTCCGAATTTGCTTATCAGTTCCAGAACCTGGATAGTGTATTCATCTTCATTGTCATGATGACTGTCTATGAGCAACTTCCAGTTTAGTTCTTTGATTTCATTCAATGCCTCCAGCAAAAGGTGAACTCCTTTCTGTCTGACCAATCGACCGAAATAGGCTATAAGGACAACATCATTCTTTAAACCAAGTTTTGTGCGATATTCTTGTCTCGACAGTTCATCCAAGCGGAAAACATTATCATCAAAACCAAGGGGAATTCGGGTAACATTTTTATATCCGTAATCATTAAATATTACTTCGCTCTCCTTGTTCACTACAAACAGCCCATCGATACGTTTCGCCATAAAATAATTCATCGCGTGGATTACCAGGTTAACTGGAACTGCCTGAATCCTTTTGCTCCTCATTGTTGAAAGCAAATCTCTTTTGAGGTTTTCATAGGATTGAGCAATAACCACTCGATTATTTTTCTTGCACCATTTGGTAACTACAAATGCAATTTTCGAAACCGGATCATTCTCAAGTATAATAATGTCGGGTTGATTTGCTTCCAACCATAAAGGTAAATCAGGATAAAAATAGGTACGTGGATTTTTTCCTTTCAATTCCATAGGAACAAGGTGAGGCTCCCCTTCCAAGGCAGGTTCCACCGTGAGCTCTTTTCCCGAGCTTATTAAAATATGTCTTGGCACAATGAGATGGATATCCTTGTATGTCCTTTTCATCACCCGGTAAACCGAGCGGTTTATTTGTCTGAAGCACGCGTAAGAAATTACCAGGATTTTCATCAATGAGAAACCAAACCTATTTCGTCAAACAATTTTTTGTGTTTCTCCCTGAATTCCAAATACGAAAAATACCGGTGAACTAATGCCACTGCATTCTTTGCTTTTTCATCACGAAGCTTTTGGTCTCGAAGCAATTGCGCCAATTTTTCAGCATGATTATTAATATCCATCGGGTCAATGACAAAACCATTTTCCTCCCCAATCACTGCTTCTTGTGAACCATCCTGGTTTCCAACAATAATCGGGACCCCACAGGCCATTGCCTCCAGTGGAGTAAGGGGAATTCCTTCACCCCTTCCTTTTCCTCGATCGGAAGCCAAAGAAAAAACATAAGCCATTCTGTAAATATCCACTAAATGCTTTTCATAGATCATGCCCGTAAACGTAATCTTTTGCATCACTCCTAATTTATCAGCCATTTCTCTTAATTCCCCAATCCAATCACCCTTACCGGCAAGAACTAAACGAGCTTCGGGAAACCTTTTATGGATGACGCTGAATACTTGTATCAATCTGTCGTACCCCTTGTGAGCCGCTTTTTTTGAAATTCGTCCAAGCGAAACAATTAGCTTATATTCTCGCGGATCGGGTATATGGTATTGGGCAAGTGCTTCTTCATTCACTTTCTCATTGGGGAAAAAACGGTCAAGGTCAACGCAATCCCAAATTACTTTTACAGTTCCCTTCTTTCGCAGGCCCTCCGATTCCAGATATCGTGCAGTGTAATAACAATCTGAGATCACATGATCTGTATTTTTAAGTCCCCAAAACGGCAGTTTCTTAAATCCACTCCAGACCTCAAGGCCATAGGTATTAAGTAACGTCTTCGTATTTCTGATTTTCGAAACCAACTTGGCCAAACCTGAAAAATTAACGTGTGCAGTCAAGATCAAATCAGGTGTCCAAATCAATGTCTGGTACACCAACTGAAGGGTGAACTTAATCTTGCTTAGTACATCAGGTCCTTTGGCATGCCAATGAACATGGAACGGCTCTTCAAAATCGCCCGGCTGGGGGCCCGCCAATGATAAGACTCTTACACTTTCATTTCCATATAAGTCACGCAAAGTTTGAATTTGATAGCGGTTGTATCGGCTTATTCCTCCCTTATCGAAACAACCGGGGGTAAGATAAAGAACCTTCATTTATTCACTTATTTTTATGGGCAGGCTCTGAAGTATAGATTGCAGCTTCATCAGAAGAAGACGTATCCAAATGGGCCAATACTCCTAACCATGATCCATCTCTTAAAGTCGTTCCGGGAAGAACAACAGAATTTAAACCAACCGCACAATTTTCTCCGATCACCACGGGAGACGAAATTATAAATTGATCTTCAGCAGGAGCCATCGTTGAAAATGAATAACGCTTATGGTCAGACGAATCGTTCAGGTTCTTGTAATGATGCGATGTGCTATAGACCTTAGCTCCTGCTGCAATTGTAACATTCTTGCCTATTGATAATCCTCCGTGTGCCTGCAGAAGTGCGAAGGGCGCCACATGCGTTCCATCACTGATCATAAGTTGACCGCCCTCCCCCATGTAATTACTATTTTCCTTTTTTATGAATTTTCTATTTAAAGCAGAGAATGGACCTGCAACGAGAATAGTATATCGGTCTATCCAAATATTGTCTCCTAAAAAAATAAACTTAGGGTTCTGAAAAAAAACGCCAGGTTCAATAATCACGTTCCTTCCACACCGTCCCAATCTACCTTTGTAATACAACTGCCGAATTTTCTTTCCTGATCTCCCTCCAATATTTCTTATGAAGGACTCAATAACAGTAAGAAATTCTTCAAGCATTGAGATTTTCAATTATACAGTCACAAATTGTTTTCACCTGATCTTCGGCAAGGTCGTAAAAAGTTGGGAGATTAATGCCGCGTTTGTAAACCGCGTGTGTGACCGGAGTATCAACATCTGCTTTTAGGTAAGGCATTTCCGACAATGGATAAAAGAAAGGGCGACTATCAACACCAGAAGACTTCAGACGAAGCATAAACTCATCACGTTCTTGTTCTGTTTTCCAGTTGCTATTTTGCAAACAAATCAACCAATACGAATTTGTGGCCCAGTCACTGGTTCTATTCAATTGCAGTCCATCTATATTATTGAGAGCCTTTGAATACCAGGAAAATAATTGCGCTCTCTTTTGCATGAGGTCCTGAATGCGTTCCAACTGCGCGCAACCCAACGCAGCTTGAATATTTGTCATTCTATAGTTGTATCCAACTTCCGTATGCCAATATCTTTTTTCCTTGCTCATGGCGTGGTCTCTTAAGTACCGGCACCGCAAATTATATTCCTCATCGTTGGTGGTTATCATTCCACCTTCTCCTGTTGTCAGGTTCTTATTCCCATAAAAACTAAAGGTGGCGCAATCGCCCCAATTGCCCACTGTTTTACCATAAGCTTTAGCACCATGGGCTTCGGCTGCGTCTTCAATCACCAGCAGGTTATTCCGCTTTGCAATTTCTATGATCGCTTTCATGTCGCAGGGGTGACCATATAAATGAACAGGCATGATCGCCTTGGTACGGGGGGTGATCGCTTCTTCAATTTTATTTGGGTCGATACAAAGATTAAACGGGTCAATGTCAACAAGAACAGGAACAGCCCCTGCATGCAACACGGCATTAGCTGTTGCTACAAAAGTAAGATTGGGAATGATGACTTCATCGCCTGGCCCAATGCGGTGGGCAACTAATGCTAAATGAATTGCAACGGTACCATTGGAAACTGCAATAGCATGCTTTGTTCCGCAGAACCGGGCAAAGTCCGATTCAAATTTATCGATGTATTTTCCCAACGATGATATCCAGGTAGATTTGACGGCATCAGTTACGTAATCAATTTCCTTTTGTGTAATGGAGGGCTGTGAAATCGGAATCATTTGAAAATGTTAATGTCCTTTAGATGTCCTGGGCTTACGTTTTATTTGATAAGCAAATTTTTTAACAAGGCCACCAAATCAGCAGTCCTTCTCTTATAAGAGTAATCCTGTTCAATCGATTTTTTCCTTGCACTGTTTCGGATTTTATTTATCTCTTTCCCTTCCATCGCGAGCAATCTTTTGCATTGCCGGATCATACCGGTTTCATCCGAATAAAAAAACAACTCTCTTTCATTTTCAAAAAAAGATCGTTGCTCCATACTGTCAGGTGTGAGTAAAATTCCACCAACTGACGGCACCTCAAAAGTGCGCAAATTATGCGACCCTTCGTTGTGAGGCCTGAAAAAATTTAGCTGAATGCGATATTGACGAATCACTTTCCAGAACTCCAATTGATCCTCCCAAAAAGTACCCTGTCTTCGGTGTTTATGAATGGTCAACCAATCTGATGGTTTCAGATAACTCTCCCATCCAAAGCCGTAGACATTAATTTTTATTTTTTCGTTTATCAACTTTTGCAACGCAGCAATTCGTATCGAGTCGGGATTTCCAACAAAACACACCTCATTGATTTCAGGCACGTCTTCCAGGATAACGTTGGCAAATTGTTCTTCAGTTATATGAAAACCGAATGGGATAACAGCTGTTTGTACCTGGTAGCGTTCCAAAAGTTGCTTTGCAATTAGAGAGCTGTACGAAATGTGAAGGTCATAATACGGTATTGCTTCAGTAACAAAACGATTTCCAGTGCCTCTTGAAAAATGGATGAAGGGATGGTCAAAATTATAATTCGCGAGTTTAACCCCCATAGTTTTGATCTTCATTAAAGATCTTTTGCTTATCTCCATTCCTTTGAATACAAGGACTACGGCAGGTTTGAATTCCCTGACCTGATTGACAAAATCCTTATTCATTTTCCAAATAAGCAACTGTGGAGCCAGTCGGCTAACAATTTTAAAGAATCGATTTGACAATAGCTGAGAATATTTATCTGGAAAGCGCAATAATTCAAACTCTATAGTATTATCAAAGTTCCTTATGATAAAAGAAGCAATAGTGTTCGAATTGAGTTTTGATCCGGATATCAGTAAACGCACCGTATTTGTTAGTTATCGATTATTGATCGGACAAAATTTGCATATCGTTCACCGTAACCATCCCATGTGGTGAATTGGCGTGCATAATTTCTGGCATTATCTTGCATCCCATTAAGCAGCACCCTGTCTTCAAACAGTAAAGTCAGCTTCTCTGCAATTTTTTCAGGAGATCGAATAGGAATAATGAAACCATTTTCTCCATCAGAAATTATGTCTTCTCCTCCTGTGTTTGTTGTTGCAATTGGCACTACGCCACAACTCATTACTTGCGCAAGAACCATGCTCAACCCTTCTTGAATGGAAGGATGAACCATTACGCTACATTGGGAAATATAGGAAGCCAACTCATGGTGATCAATATGTCCGAAAAATTTCCAATTTGATCTGGCATATGATGGAATGATTTCTTTGATTTCTTTTGACACATTCCCAATAAACCAGAGTTCATACTGAATTTCAGGCCATCTCAAAAGATGCATTGCCTTGAACAAGTAGATCAATCCTTTTTGAATGGAAAGGTTTCCGACATACAGGATAATAAACTTTGAGGCTTTGCTACCAACCGGAGAAAAAAAAGAACTGACACCGAAATTATTGACAAAAATTTTTGAATCAGGAAATCCTCGCTGTGTAAAACTCCTTTTGGCAAATTGCGATGGCACCGTGATATAGTCAACCAAATCATATTCAGCCAATTCACAATCCTCCACTCGTTTATCTTTTTTAAACGCTTTTCCATACACACGATATTCATCGCTCAACAATTCATATTGATGAGATATATGACTAGACCCGCGCTCAACAATCGCAATTTTATGATTCTTTTTAGCTTCAGTAAAGCTTTTCAGACTCATGCCACTCCAACCGATAAAGGCTTTGTATTCTTTTTTGCGGGAAAGATTTTGGCTCACCAACTTGTCAAATAAACTATTAATCAAAAACGGGTCGTTCACTATTCTGAATAATGGAGCAATAAACGGATAGGTTTGAATGTGCCGTTGGTCAATAATTTCCGGGGCTTTTCTTTTATTGAATTTCCTCAGGAAAGAATTTTTTTTTTCATGGTAAACGGTATAAAGGCAATTTAACATTCCTCGTTTCTCAAATTGCTCGGCTAGTGCAAAAGCATGAAACTTTGTACAACATGATATATTGATCATAGACTCTTTAGTCTTGTATTTGGCCTGGCAATCACCAATAATTGATCGCCATCCGTTTTATGGGTTACTTGAGATAACTGATCCCATCCCCTGATCAGGTTAAGATCATAGGGTGACGTAAGAATTAAATACGGATTTTCTTTAAAAAGCCACTGATAAAAATCCTCACTAAGATAACTTGGGTGAACTAGTCCCCAAGCTTTATTAAAACCTATTGGATCCCTTTTCCTAAACCCTTGTGAACCGTTGGGGCACTCTGCTACAAAATAACCTTCTGTATCGAGTAATCTCCTGGAAATATTGATCATATCAGGAATTGAGGGTACATGCTCTATAACATGCGAACTGAAAAAGATATCATTTCCTGGTTTTAAATCTTCAGGGTTAGATTTAATATCAAGATTCAAATTCTTATTACCATAATTAGCCCGAGGCTTGGATATTTCAAAGCTCTGTATCAACATCCCTCTCTTCCTAAACTGATAGCTCATGTATCCCCAGCTGCTCCCATAGTCGACCATCTTAATATCCTTAACATCACTGACAATCGAGTTAAAAATTTTTACAAAAGTACCAACATTCTTTGGTGAGCTTGTGAAATCTGTTTCTATCATCTCCTTCAGCTCCTCAGGTTTGGGAAGATCAGTAGTAATTCCGTCATCTTGTCTGTACTCATCTTGGTAAAATGAGTTATTAAATTTTTGACTGTCTAACGGGTGCCGAAATTGCAGGGAACAATAATCACACCTGAAAAGCCTGGTGACAAGATACTTTTGGTCGATTTTTGTAGCGTTACGCGAATTGCAATTGGGGCAAACGACAGGAGAAAAAAAATGCAGACCCGACCGAAGAAAGTATTTGATTTTATCTTTTTTCATTTTTTAAATCTCAAATTTTCACTCAAATGTACACTCAACAGGAACCGAACGAAATATGTATTCACTGCATTCATCAATTACATTTTTAATTGAAACAAAAGATCCACGGCTCGTTTAGCAGCCAACCCGTCACCGAAGGGATTCTCAAAGTCTTTTCCAAATTCCGGTTTAAAATTATAATAATCATGAATAATATCTTCTGCATTTGCTTGAACAAGTTTAGACAAACCAGCCTCGATAGCTTCAGTTCGCTCAGTAGCATTGCGAAATACCAGAACCGGCACCCGAAAAGACGGAGCTTCTTCCTGAATGCCTCCACTATCGGAAATCACCATATGACAATTGCTCAGCACTTTAATCACATCCATGTACTCCAGTGGGTCGACTAATAAAACATTTTTAAACGAAGTTAAATCCTTATTGGATAGCACTGTGCTACGTACATTAGGATTAGGGTGCACCGGCCAAATAAAAAATGTATCCTGCTGATCCTTTGCTAATCGTGAAACAGCCTTAATAAGTTCCAACAAATTACCACCATGATTTTCTCTTCGATGACACGTTATTAAAACATGCCTTTCGTAATTGTAAAAAGTTGAATTAAGCTCCCGGTTCGAAAATGAAGGGTCACTAAAAACCGGTAAATTTTTTACAAATTTTAATGCATCAACGACTGTATTGCCTATTACGCTGATGCGGTTCTCAGGAACACCTTCGCTAAGTAAATTAGTCTTTGCTTTAGCTGTTGGAGCCAGGTGCAACTGAGTTACCAACGATGTTACTTTACGATTGAATTCTTCGGGAAAGGGATTCATCAGGTCAAAACTTCGTAGGCCCGCCTCAAGATGAGCAAATGGGAGGTTCCGGTAAAATGCCAATACTGAAGAAACCATTACCGTAGTAGTGTCACCTTGCGCTAGAATGGCATCAATAGGCGATGACGCCCGAATCTCATTAAACAATTCATCTAACTGCTGAAAAGCTCTTGAAGTCATTATACCTAACGAACTGCCCTGAGCCATTACAGAAAGATTGTAATCAGGTTTTAAATCAAATAATTCCCAGTAAGGTTCAGACAAATCTTTATGCTGACCTGTATTGATCAGCACATAATCATGGAATCCACGTTGTCTGAATTCCAGTATTACGGGAGCAACCTTAATAATTTCAGGGCGAGTTCCAACAACAACGCAAATTTTACCCATCAAAATAACGTTTTAAGCCTTGATTGCAATTTCTCAATAAATAAGTCAACACTTAATTTTTCGCTGAAATGCTGAATTAGTTCCTTCCTTCTCTCATACTGTTTCTCATTTATCCAATTTTGAATCTCGCTGGCGGCCCTTTGGCCATTTGCAAAATCTACCAGCTTACCTTTTAATGGTAAATCAAACACAGGAACCAACCCTTTCAGCTCAGGGGCAATAACGGGGATTCCGAATGACCAATATTCATATAATTTATTCGGTGCACAGTAGTCCGTATTAAAATCAACCGGTTTGTACAATACTAAGCCAACATCCAATGCTTCATAGACTTCTCTTAGCGACTCATGATCTAACCATCCCACGATGGTAGCATTGGGAATGTTGGCCCTTATGTAATTTTCAATATCCTTGTTTTTAATCCCTGCAAAAATAAACTCTAAATGAGTATGCTTCAAAAATTTCACAACCTCGACTAGCTCCGCCAGGTAAAATGCTTCCAACGATAAATTTCCAATGTGCCCTATGCGAAGTCTGTCCGTGCTATGTCCATCAGATAACCGTCCGGCTTTGGGATGGCATGTGTTGGGAAATACGAAGCTTTCTTTAACATGACCGTTAATCAGCTCAAGAAACAGGTTGAGTCTGTTTCTTTCGGGGAAGAGCGCTAACTCATGGCCGGGAAAAGCAGAAAGAACGCGTAAAGAAATTCGTTTTACAAAATTGGCATTCTCTCTTTCGATAGCTTCGAATTGGTGATACACAATTCGACAATTGGTCTTTGTAAATCGCTTCAAAATGACACTTAGTGTAAGGATTTCAAGATCGTTGGTATATAAAATAGTGTTGTTTTTTATGTATTTGAATAAACACAAAACTGCCCGTACGTACTTAGTTATTTTTTCTCTAACGCCCTGGTTATTAAAACTCGGAGCATCTTTAAAATGAAGTATATCAACATATTTACATTTGAATTGGAACCTGGCTGACATGCCATCTAAGAAACATTCGCATATCGTAATGTTGGAAAAAAGTGACCGGTCAAGCCCATTTACTATCAATCTAAAAACAGGAATTGCACTAATGGAATTTAGAGAAATGAAAACCAGATCCGGGTGGCTTATGCGTTCACTTTTCATATTCCGGCTCAGAACCCTCACTGAATGATACTAGCTTACTTATTCTTTTAAGCTGCATTTCATATGTATTTTCCAGTGCATACCTGACACGGGCCGCACGCAATTCTTTTGAATTGTAGTCATCTAGGTTTTGAAGAGCGTCAGAAAAAATAGTGATCAATGATTCATTTTTATCAGGTGGAGACATCTGCATTAAATGAGAGTCTTTATATAATGAAAGATGGGATGAAACAATTGTTTTACCCGTACTGAGATATTCAAGAACCTTGTGTGAGTTTTCGCCATGATAATTGATAAAGTCTGGCTTGTAACAAAGGAGAAAGATATCCATATCATCATAAGCATCCGCCAGTTCTTCAACCGATAGTTGACCTCTCAACTTAACATTTGAGGCATTGAGAAGGAAGTCATTCCATTCTTGTTGCCACACCAAGGAAAAATCAGGCTTGTTTGATCCAAAGAAATGGAATTCAACGGAAGGATTACGTTGAATAATAAGTTGAATTATGGCTACATCGATATATGGAATAAATAAGTTACCGGAATATCCCGCCCTGATCTGGCTATTGCGCTCCCAAACTAAATTACTACGGGCACGAATTGAAAATTCTTCCGACAATCCATGATTAATGAAATGACATTTTCCCGCGGGATATTTGGCCTGAATATTCTTGGAAACAGTTAGAATTAAATCTGAACCGCGATCAACTGCTTTCAACGATTTGAAGTCGTCTACAGGAAAAAAGATTTTGAACCCTGCATGAATGAAATCAAGCGAGTCAAACTGCTGATAACAACCAAAGTCAAAGCAAACGTCTGATTTACTCACCAGCCTTTCCATCACCTTCTTCAGATAATATTTAACTATTATTTTATACAGCCCGGGCAGCTTGAATCGCAGCCAGCCAGGAGTTGGAATGGTATAAGTAACAATTCTTAGTTGCCTGTTATCTACTTCCTCACTACAAGACCAAGCAAAGTTTTTTCCGTGAGAAGGAGGTTCGACATAAAAAACCTTATTCTTCTTTGACAGCTCCCGCGCGTAGTGGTGCTTTGATATAAAAAGATAATTCCAGGGCTGAGGAGATAAGATTATAATAACTTTATTCTGAAAAAAGTGGTCCATATCTTATTTAAACATCCTCCATATCTTTTTAAATGGTCTGATTAATGGATAACTATCCCAAATATTGTTTTTCTGGTGTGGGTAATCATTATGCTCCTTTCGCGGCAGTGATAGTATTTTTTTGAATTCATCATCTTTCATTCCGAATTTTTTTAGTACGAAATCATAATCAATCTTGAGCTGTTCAGGATCATATATGGGGGTGGCAAGTTCTTTTAGTGCGTCATCCTTCGACATTTGCCCGGCAAAAATGAGATTGGAGAGGTGGGCCTTACGTTTATCTATCAAGAATTTTTTTGGGAGAATGTATCCCTGGTAAAACCGTGTAAATACTGATTCATAATGCTTCCCCCCGTAATCCCGCCAACCCAATTCCCGCGTGATTGTCTTTTTTACTTCCGCCTTATTATAAGGAAGATAGTTCAGCAAAGACAGTGTCTGAATTTTTTTGACCTTAGTGTAATAATGGACTTGCCGGCCCGATAAAAATGGAAAAGTCTTCAAGGGAACAGATCCAAATTGCTTATGAATGGATTTGATATTCAATGAATCATATTTACTCCAAATCCAGTATTTAGGAAGAACAAATTCCGTAACAATATTAGAGCCGCTTAGTATATATTGAATGTCATTTTCAGCGGCTAGTTTATAGAGGGTTCCAATGATTGCATGATCAGTGATGGCTTCAATATCAACTACAGATGCTTTCAAAAAAGAAAGCTGGATGTCTTTAAATTCTTCCCAATCTACCACCAGTGTATACAAATCAAAACCAAGCCTGGAAATTATATTTTCAATATTCATGACTGCAAGCTCTGAGTTCCACCCATTATCAAAATGAACGATCAGCGGACGTAAACCAAGTTGCTTTGCTTGCAAGGCAAGATAAGTACTGTCAACGCCACCACTAACTCCTGTAATGCAATCGTATTTCTTCCCTTTGCCATACGCTTTGATATCCGCAATGATGGAATCTAACACACGCTTGCCCTCCTCTCCGGTTCGCACCGTTTTTTTTTCTTCCTTGAGGTAGTCGTAGTAATAATTGGAAATCCCCTTTTCGTCAAAAGTAATATTAGGGTCGGCAATATTGTCCAACACAGAAATGGAGCATTGCAAATAGCCGGGATCACTGACAGACTTTATCATAAAATTTTAAATCGGGATTTAGCATAAGCAACTTCATGGGTCATAAATTTCTTTGTTCTCAACGATCTAGTTACTGATTAATTTGATTAGCATGATTCTCGAAATACTTTTTACAATCAATGGTTTGGTACCGAATTGGTGAAATGTTAAAAGTCAGAAAAAAAAAGGTTTTTATCATGGTAATCAAGTTAATCATCTTTTTGGAGGGGAGATAATTTCGTTATCAAAGCGAAAAGTTTCTAATAAAGAATCCAGGTTAAAAGTGCGAAAATAATAAAGTGTACAATTCTTTTTGAGATGGATAGTTGAGAAGAATACCCCTGGTGTTGCCATGATAAACAAACAAGCTCCCGGCAGCTACTGCCGATGCTCCTGCATGAACAGCCGGAGCGAAATCAGTTATTGCCGAGGCGCCACCGCACACCACAATCGGTATCGATACTGAATGCGAAACCTTGTTGATCATTTCAATGTCATAGGAAGAATACGTACCGTCACGATCTATAGAATGAAGAATTAACTCGCCAGCGCCTAAATCCTCCATCTCTCTTGCAAAATCGATTGGACTCACCCCCGTGTTCTTTTGTCCCGCGGTTACATATACTTTAGCCTTGCCAAACAAATTTTTCCGGTAATCGACTGACACAACGATACTTTGTGATCCAAGAAGGGATGCTCCTTCAGTAAGGATGCGCTTATTCGTTAAAAGAGCCGAGTTTAGAATTACCTTTTCATACCCGGAAAATATTATCCTCTTAATTTCATCCACAGAAGTTATTCCACCGCCATATCCCATCGGCATAAACGCTTCTCCTGCAAGTTCTTTCAGCTTTTCAAACTGAGGTGGCTTTTGGTTGCGGCTGGCTCCAATATCAAGCACAATCAGCTCATCCACCTCCTTATCATTGAATATTTTTACGGCATTGACCGGATCTCCAATATATCTGGCGTTTGAGAAACGTATTGTTTTATACAAGCCACCATTTTGAAGTAATAAGATTGGGATAACCCTGAATCTTCTCATAACGGGCGAGAAGTTAATTCAGTGTCAGAACAAAACAAGATGCACCTAAAAATGAGTTGACTTTCAACAACTAATTTTTTCATAAATCTGAATCCTAGTACCTGTTTACAAAATTATCCATGATCTGAAGACCAAACCGGTGGCTCTTCTCCGGATGAAATTGAACTCCAACAATGCTGTCATGCTCCACTCCTGCCACAAACTCATAGCCGTACCTGGTAAGCGCTATAGTATCATTGACATCATTTGCCTTTAAGTGAAAACTATGAACAAAATAGAACCGCGGGGTTTCTTCATAACCTTGCAGCAGTTTGCAAGAATTAACAATCTTCACATCAGACCAACCCATGTGAGGAACTTTCAGTGACTTTTCAAGTTTGGTCTTGTCAAATGCAACAGTATATCCATCTACCCATCCCAGCCCGGGTTCATTGCCTTCCTCGCTCCCTTTCATAAAAAGCTGAACCCCTAAACAAATTCCAAGTATTGGTGTTTTTTGCTCCAGCACTTTTTTATTTAAAGCTTCCAAAAGGCCCGACTGTCTTAGATTTCTCATTCCATAATCAAAATGGCCCACACCGGGTAGAATTAATTTGGTAGCGATAAGGATATCTTCTTCCTTATCAGATATTATTGCTTCTCCCCCTGCCTTGCGAATCATGTTGGCAATAGATTGCAAATTTCCGGTCTTATAGTCGATGATGGTTATCAAAATGACAAGGTTCTGGTTGATTGTATTATTAACATAAATCTTCGAAAATCTGAAAGGTCAAATTCGTGTCGTGCTCAACAAATCTTTGAACTTGTAAAAACCGACTACACCTAAAAAAGTTACCACCGCAGAAATCATCAATTTAATTTGCACGGGTGTATCTCTGAGAAAATAAACCAAAACGGAAAGACCGATTATCGCTCCTATCCAGATGACAGGAAAATAATCAAGGTTGTCCATTTCCCGGTACGCTTTGAGAAAAAAACCGGAGAACCCAATGTACATCAGCCCTATAAAACTAGTGATGGCCGCCACCTGAAATCCATAAATGGGGATCAAAATAAAATTAAGGATAATATTGACTACGCCCGCGGTAAAAGAAATTCTCCACATAACCTGAGTTTGTTCATGATATGCCAGTTTATTCACCACCGCCCAGTACATTGGACGATAATTATATCCCATAACTACAATAATAGCAAGGTAATAGCCACTTTGCAGTTCCGGGTTTTTGATCAATAACCAAAACAATTCCTTGATCCAAAGACACAGCAGGAAACTACCAAAAAGAAAACATGTCTGTAAAGTAAAAGTAAGTGAACGCACGTCCCTTTCCTGCTTACTGGAATAGAGCTTGGTATACATTGGACCTACCGCCATGCCAATAGCCGACCCACCAAAATCAACATAATTACCAAAAGTGTAGGCGATGTTATAAATACCAATTTCACTGATTTTGATACCCAGTACATTCATTACCAAACGATCAGAAGTACTTAGTAAATACGCAGAATAATTGTGAGGTACCATCGGCAGAGCAATCTTCAATTGTCGACTAACAAACTTAAGTCTAATCTTGAATATTGGGATCAGTTTGTATTTGAAATACAAGGGAAAAAAATAGAAAAGAAACGAAATAAAAGTACCGATGAAAGTAGATACAAACCACCCCATATATCCCATTTTAAAATAAGAGATCGATATTAAGTTGAGTGCAATGGACAAACTACCAACAATGGCTGACGTCAAGGCCATATAAAACGGGCGTTGAGCTAGTTGATAATACCGGCTGCCAAACATGATCGTAGCATCAAAAAAGACAGACGAGCTTGAAATAAGAATAATAATTAGCCACTTGTCACTTTGGGCTTCATGCGGAATAATGAAGTATAGCAATAATGATTGCAAGAGTGCATAAGGAATGGACCATAATGAAACATAAGCGTGAAGCTGACGCCAGCCGGTTTGCCAGCGGGTCGGGTGCCTGTAGAATAGGTTGGACATGTTTACCGAAACGCCTAGATCTTTAAGACCTCCAAGTAATCCTGTGTAAGCTATCACCACCCCATATACTCCATAATCAACGGAAGTGAGGTCTTTAGTAATAATTGGCAAAACAAAAAAGCTAGCGATCTTGGGAAGCTGAGGGCCCAGCGCATAAATCAACGTGTTTGTAAAAATTTTTTTAAACACCACGCTGGGATTTATGCGTGATCAATCGGGCAGGAACTCCCCCAACGATTGGGAGTGCCTCAACATCCTTTACGATCAACGTTTTTATTCTTGTTTTTAACCTTGTCAGCATTTATGGATTGATTATTCGAATTAATTTTTCAGCATAAGATGCTTCATAAAGATAATTACTCACTGCTTGAAATTCTTGGCTCTGATCAATTTTGTCCTTCCTTTGAATGAAATTTACGACCTCTTCCACACCATTCACTTTTATTAGAAATTTTTCTAAGGTCGGGCTTCCTCCTATCAAATCATAGATTCCATTTTTTAGGAGATCATCACAAATAGTGAAAGAAATTATTCCTTTAGCTACAGCCTCAATTAGCACTGTAGAGTTATAACTTAAAACAAAATCACTAACTGAGAACAACTCATCCAAATTGAATTCGCTTTGTATCAATTTGACTCGACTGTTTTCACTTTCAATTTTTTGATACTCCTTTTTACAAGTGCCTGGTTCTAACGGGTGTAACTTAATTACCAACTGAAAGTCCGTAAATGAATTCTTCAACAAACTATTTATAAATACTAAGGATTGATTAAAAAACAGGGAGCCCTGTGTGGCAAAAAGCAAAGTAGGTTTGTCTGAAAATCGAGCTATTGAGTTATTCTCTTTGGGCAATTCAAATTTGCCAACGTTAATTACCTCATTAGATTGCCAAAAACCCTTTAATAGCAATTGATCTTTGTGAAACTGTCCAAATACCCCCACTTTATCCGCAATTGGAAGCCGATCTTTAATCGCCAAAAATTTAGGATGCATCTGATACAGCGGATAATATTCATCCATTAGTCCATGCTGAAGCTCCAAAGATTGAATCTGAAGTGACCTTGCAGCGGCCATCGCTCCAGAACTCATGAGATCGTTGGTAATCAGTAATTTTGGCCTAAACAATCTGAATAACAAACTATAGAAAATGTAGTCTACCCAAAAGCCGGAGATGATTTGAATTAATCTAGCTCTAGGTACTGCGAGACCCATGTTTTCTAATTCATTATTAAACAAGGATGAAATATATTCGGCCGATATTCCTGCAAGCCGCTTGGGAACTAAAAGTTTGTGAATGACAATTTTAATAAACTTAAAATCTCCCTCCTTAAAATGCGCCTGTATCTTCGGTTTGATCAAACTTTCATTGGGCAACCCAGGAATTTCGATGTACAGATAATTTTTAACTCCGGATTTTATTATCAGCCCATCAATAATTTGATCGTAAGAAAATCCGGAAGAATCCTTGACTATTTTATTTAAAGTATGAGTAACTACAATTACACCGTTCTTCTTCGGGAAGAAAAAAAAACAAATCCGAAAGAAAGCTATGAGCGACTTAAACGCTAAACGAAATATTTTTACTTTCTTCCCGTTCTTCTTATTTTCAAATTCATTTGCGTTTAAATAAACCGTATCAAAATACAGGGACGACTTTACAATTCGCCAGGCATTCCAATTGCATACATTAATATTTTTGAGTTGGTCAAAATATTTACTTTCAAAATCGTAAAATAACCTTGATACTTGTCCAGGATGAAATTTCATCTATTTAGATTAATCATCCACTCCGTCACCATTCACGGTATGTCTCAACTTCCATCCTCCGTTCTGATTCGCCCACAAGTGGGGCGAACGAAACTTGTTGGCCAGCTCATGAAAGTGGCCCGGTTCCATTTCAATGTATTCCATGATTTCATTAAAATATTTATCTGGAAATTCGCCATCAAATTTTTTCACCAAAGCCTGCCCCTCTTCGCGCGTGAGGTGTTGGTTGCGAATTTCCTGTGAAGCATCGTAGGTAGCCCTTCCGATACCAAACTTGATAAACGTGGTGTAATAATGTAAATCATCTATCTTGTCATCAATGCTGTTGTACTTGCTGTAAGTGCCTTGTGTTCGAAATGGCCTTGCTTTGAAACCGGTATTCTCCACGGCATAATAGTAGACTTCCTGGGGTGTCCATCGTAAGTAATAACCTAAGTAGTGTACTTGTATTTTAGCCCGCTCTACTTCTTCTGCCGGGGCAGGCAGAAAAGCCATCAAATCGGAAAGTACTACATCATATTTTTCCCTCAGCTCTTTAATCGATACCCCGCCCAAATAGAGTTCATCAATATGACTGAACGTGTGAAATGATTTGTCTCTTAGTGAAGAAGAGTTATCTGCAATTGGATTTCCATACTCCGCCTCATTTTCGCCATAAAAAATCAAGGGGATATCAAAGCGGGTCGCAATCTTGGGAGCCAGGTTTTTTTGGCCCAAGATAAATGTCTGAAAGGGATGAAAAATATTTTCAATGGAGAGCTTTGTCAACAACTTCATCACTTTTCCGTTGCGATAAAAGCTAATGTTATCGAACCCAGAGTCCAACCAGTTCTGCCAATTCTTTCTCCCGTAGTCAGTATATAAAATAGGAGGCCAAGTAACCGTGAGCGGGTTCATTCCATATTTATACTTTAATATGTGAGCTTGAAAGGCGCTGTCCTTTCCCCCGCTTCCGGGAACCAAGCAATCGTAATGGCCGTCCTTTCGCCTGTACTTATCCAATAGCTGTAGAAGTTCTTCCTCTCTTTTTTTCCAGTCGATGCGCTCCTTAATTTCTGCTGTACGGCACGCATCGCAAATTCCTTCCTGGTCAATGTTCAGCGTCACTTTTTTGCTTTCGATGGTATGTTTGAATTCTACCGTAGAGGCAGGTCGCTGATTGGACATCACACACTTTTTACAAAATTTAACTTCCTGTGGCAGTCCGTACTTTACTTCAAGATCTTTTTTTTGATACGCCATATTGTTGCTCTCCTAAATCAGATTATTCATAAGTGCCCACTCCTTATATATTTTAACGCCCGTTTCAGTACTCTTCTCCGGGTGAAACTGGGTTGCAAAGATATTATCTTTAAAAATAGCTGAGCAATATTCATTGTCACCATATTTTGTAATAGTGAGTGTCACTGCATCATTCACTGGTGCAGCATAGAAAGAGTGAACAAAATACATGTAAGAATTGGCTGGCGTGTTTTTCAGTGGTGTCTGTAGCCACGGCACTTTAGAAGATGTGATCGTATTCCATCCAATCTGAGGCACCTTAACCGGGCTATCAATTGTCGATCTTAATTTTCTTATCTCGCCCGAAATTAAGTTCAGGCCTTGTGTATTTCCAAACTCTTCGCTGGAGGTAAATAGCAACTGCATTCCAAGGCAAACGCCCATCAATGGCTTTCCCGAAAGGGCAAAATCCTGAAGAGATGAAATAAGATCCAATTGCTTTAAGTTATTCATGGCGTCACCAAATGACCCAACTCCGGGAAGAATGACTGCGTCTGCATTTTTAATGATCTTCTTATCGCCACTTATCTCCACATTCAGACCAACCGACTCGCACGCCAACTTCACGCTGAACAGATTGCCAAGATCGTAGTCGATGATTACTACTTTTTTTTTCATCTCTAATGCCTGCATTCGTAAAAATTAGAAAGAAGATATTGTTTTATTTCGGTAATGCCCGTAGGATTAATTTTTTGGAATGAACGATTACTTTTAAGAAACTCAATGTTACCTTCTGTGCGATGATGCATGGTGTGCTCAATTTTTTTTATGTAGTCATAGTGCAGAACTGAAGCAACTGACAATGCATCTGCCTTGCCATCTTTCAATACAGTACCAAAGTCTTTTAAAGTACCAGGTCCACCGTGTGCAATGACAGGAATAGAAACATTTTCAGCAATAAGTTTAGTCAGTTCAATATTGTAGCCTGTTCCTGTGCCTTCATTATCCACACTTGTTACAATCAGTTCACCAGCGCCCAATTCTTCAACTTTCTTAGCCCACGATAAAACCTCAATGCCAGTGTGCTCTCGCCCATTATCAACGTAAGCAAGGTATTTTCCATCTGGTTGTTTAATGGCCTCAATAGCAACAACAATAGTGGAGCTTCCAAATTTGCGCGAGGCCTCGCGGATGATCGTTGGATTTCTGACTGCAGCCGTATTCAATGAAACTTTGTCTGCACCTGCTCTCAATACCGACTTGATGTCATCGATCGTGCGAATTCCTCCCCCGACCGTTAAAGGAATGAATGTTCGTCTTGCTGTTTTAGAAATAATATCATGAAGGCTGTTGCGTTCATATAAGCTGGCCACTACATCCACATACATGAGTTCATCAGCCCCTTGCTCATAATAATACTGAGCGAAGTCTTCAGGCCTTCCTAGCACTCTCAATCCCTCCAGATGTATGCCCTTTACGAGGTTTGGGCCTTTTATATCAAGCCTCGGTATCACCCTTATGTTTACCATTTTCTCAAAATTAGTTTGTTACCTCAAAGGGGTTTCAGGTAACCTTTTGAAATTAAAAACTCGCAATATTCAAAATCCAAAGGTGTGTCAATGTCAATCGATTTTATTTCATCCATTTCATATTTCGCTGTCCTGGAAAATTGTTTCATCGGTTTTTCCTTCAGAGAGTTAACATTTATTATATAAATCGCCCCATTGGCCTGATACACTTTCGGAGCGCTCTGGCGGGTTTCAAAATTTCCTTCCTTCGATTTTACAAGAAGACCGCCCGTTTCTTCAAACAACACATAGTAAGGATTAGCCTTTGTTTCAAAAACCGACATGACCATATCAAGGTTTGGATGATAAAGTGATAATGCATTTTTTATATCTTCTGTGCTACGCAGCGGGCTGGTTGGCTGAAGGAGTACAATGGTGTCATAAAATTTATTCTCCTTCTCATAAAACTTAATTGCATGACGCAACACCTCGTCCATCGGTGCTGTATCAGTTGCCAACTCGGAAAACCTCACAAAAGGGACCCTAACGCCCGCCTCCTCAGCCACGTTCTTTATTATCGGATCGTCCGTTGATACGCAGATGTTACCGGGAGAGGTCAGCTGAAGTGCAGCCTCAATGGAATAATGAATAAGAGGCTTTCCATTCAAAGATTTGATATTTTTTCCGGGCAGTCCTTTAGAACCTCCCCTCGCTGGTATGACATAGAGCGTTTCCATCAGAACTTGATGTGCTTTATATCCTCATTGGCCTTAGCATAATCTTCGTGCTTTCCAATGTCAAGCCAATATCCTATCAGCGGATACGATATTACTTTCTGCCCATTTTTAATCAAGTGCTCCATGAGATCTGTGGCATTGAAAAAACCTGGTGGAATATTTTTGAGCGCTTCTTTTTTGATCAGATATATGCCGGCATTGGAATGATAAGTATAAGTAGGCTTCTCCTTAAAGCTGACTACATGACCATTTGATGTCTCCAAAACGGCATAAGGCACATTTACATTATAGGGAATGGTTGCTACAGCCAAATCGGAACCTGCGGAGAGAAACTCCATGTAAAATTGCTTGTAGTCAATATTAGTTAGCACATCTGAGTTGATCACCAGAATATGATCGTGCCGAAACCCGGATATGTTGCGAGCCGCCCCAATTGTGCCCAGAGGGGCTTCTTCTTTTATGTATGAAATATTGACTCCCTTATTAGCTCCATCACCAAAGAACCTTTCAATCTGATCACCCAAATAGCCGATACAAATCCAAAAATTTTCAGCTCCAAAGTTGATCAGTCGATCGATGTTATGTTCGAGAATAGGTTTTTTTCCTACTGCCAACAGTGGCTTAGGAACTTTTTCAGTAAGAGGCCTTAGGCGTCTTCCCTCTCCACCGGCCATAATTACTACATCCACCGGCAATACTGTATTGAGAACATTTAAATTTAAAATTTTCCTGATCCTACCCTGACTGTCAACAGTAGGCAGAAGTTGTATCCCTAAAGCCTTGAATTCTTCGAGAACTGTAAAATCAGAAATTGTTTCATCAATAGATTTAAAATTGACTTTCATCACTTTGTCAACAGTATCATGAATCGAGATGTTTTTTAACAAACCTCTCCTAATGTCTCCATCGGTTATTGTGCCTAACAGTAAATCTGAAATGTCTACAACGAATAAAGTTAAGTCCTCTCCTAATTCATTGAGTTGAAGCAGAGCTTCAGCAATAGTTTTTGAACTGCGAATAGTATGTTTTTTTATATCAATCACTGGATTCCGTTAAGAACGTTCATAATTTTAATAGCCGCGTTACCATCACCATATAGCGTGTTACCTGATGAAGATTGTATTTCTCTATAAGATTTCACAGCCATAATAATCTCCTGTCTCTTAATTGCACAAGAATAAATGTTTGGGGTCAAAATCCTCCCTTTCTGTCTATCTCCAAGATTAATGACAAACTTAGGAAAGAATGAGGCTTCAATAAATCCACTTGAAGTATTCCCGACCATCATGAGGCAATGCTTCATACAACTCAAGTAGCCAACTGTGCCAAATGACTCTACTACTTTTGCTTGGGGGGTTCGTGAAGCAAATTCATTGATGTTTCGCCTGATCATATTCCCCATAGCATCAGCATTGGGCATAGTAAATACAAATTGATACTCCTCGATCTCACTCAGGGCTGCCAGTAACTCACTAATGAAAAATTCATTCTTATCAAGCGAGACTGTTTCCGGATGAAATGTGATCAGGATGCTAGGCACCTGAAGATCAATGTTAAAGTTAGTTTTAAATTCTTCGATAGAATAGAGCTTCAAAGCTTTCAAGTTGTCAATACTCAAAGAGCCAACATTGTAAACATTATTCGCACTGCCTTTTAATTCAATCACTCTTTGCTTGTATGGTTCGGCAGCAGTGAAATGGTATGTGGCCATGTGGGTAATGGCATGGCGAAAGATATTATCTATCGCCCCTGTTGTTTCTTCACCTCCATGAATGTGCGCTAATTTAATATTGAAAGGAACCGAACTTGCGCAGGCAGCGAACATTTCATAACGGTCTCCAAGACAAAATACAAGATCAAACTCTGCATTACTCCACAAAGACGAGAACTTACTCATAGTTTCCCCCATCGAATTGGTGATAGCCTCCGGAGTATCATTTTCAGGAAGTGTTTGCAAACTGTGTTTAACAGAAAAGCCATCTTCTTCGATCCTTTTAATTGTATATCCATGTAACTCGGACAAGTGCGTACCAAATGCGATTATCTCAAGTGTGAATCGGTTATCTGCCCGCAATGCCTTAAGCAAAGGAAAGTAGATACTGTAATCAGCCCGAGAGCTTGTTAAAACTCCAATCGTCATACTAAGTCTTCCTCCCTTAATTTATGGTCCGCAGCGAGATCCTTATTTACTTTTCTTCCTATTATTTCATCCATCTTCATCGGTGATATGCCATCTCCCGGGCGTTTCATTATCAAGTGTTCTTCAAGCAACAACGTACCTGCAGATAGGTTCTTTTTCAAATGAATGCTTTTACGGGCAACTGCCTTATTCTCTATTTCGGATGGGGATGGCTTTTTAATTCCATCTCCCAAAGCCTGTTCTATATTACGAATAGCGGACACCATCATTTTTAGTTCACCCGGCTCTAATGAAGCTTTATGATCAGGGCCCGGCAATGTGCGATCCAAAGTAAAATGTTTTTCGATAACCCGCGCTCCTAAAGCCGCTGCTGCAATAGGCACTTCGATGCCAAGCGTATGATCGGAATAACCAATTCTTAATCCTGTTTCTTTCTGAATAGATAACATGGCTTTTAAATTAACATCGTGCATAGGTGTTGGGTATTCTGTGTTACAGTGCATGATGATAATTTTTTCTTTCTCCAAACCTGACTTAAGGAGAACGCTTATTGCGTCATTAATCTCTTTCATAGTGGCCATACCTGTAGAGACGTATGCCTCTTGATTGAGTGCTCCGATTTTTCTTAAGTATGGTAAATTAGTCAACTCACCAGAAGGTATTTTCCAAAAGCCAAGATTAAGGGATGCCAGAAAATCCAAACTTTCTAAATCAAAGGCTGTAGAGAAAAAAAATATATTATGCCTTTTGCAGTGTTCTATAAGCTCAATATGATCAGCTTTAGTGAGCTCCAATGCTTTGAGCATTTCATATTGAGATGCCGTTGCATCTTCTTTTTTTTGATAAGCTGCTTTGGGTGCCGATGCAGTTACCAGGTTTTCTGAAATAAAAGTTTGAAATTTGATAATATCTGCTCCCGCTTCTGCAGCAGCTGCCACTAATTGTTTGGCCCGATCAAGGGAACCGTTGTGATTAACACCAGCTTCTGCGATGATAAGTACTTTATCCATCAGCCTTTACTCTTTAAGACTACAGGATTGCCAATATAAAGACCATTAGACTCCAAGTCCTTCATGACAACGGAAGAAGCTCCAACTGAAACATGGTGGCCAATAGTTAAATATTGCCTGATCATGGCATTACTACCTATAAAACTATGTTCTCCAATCTGGCAGCCCCCATTAATAACTGCACCTGTGGATATATGACAATGATCACCTATAACTGAATCGTGCTCAATGATGGAACCCGTATTTACAATCGAGTTTTTTCCAATCCGAACGCTAACGTTCACGAAAGCATTATGCATAATCACCGTGCCTTCACCTATGAATGAATGTTTGGAGACATAAGCGCTTGGCGAAAAAATTGATGGAAAAAAGCCACCTAAACTTTTTACAAGATCATAAAGCCGGGTTCTGGTCTCATTCGATTTTATATGACCAACTGTAATAACAAAGTTTCTAAATTCTTTAACTAGTTTGGGAAGATCAGCATCTGAACCAATAAAGGAATAGCCCACAATATCTTTCCCTACGTTTTCCTGTTTATCAACAATCCCGATAATCTTATACTGATTTGATTGCTCAATCACATCAATAACTGACGCGCAATGTCCGCCCCCACCTACAAGTACAATATCGTCTTTCGACTTCATAATTCCTTTACACTACTTGGCAAACTAATTACTCTGTTCTCTGCGTCCTGCGCATTAGAAAGATCACCACAGATACAATTATTAAACATTGGCAATTTATTCATTAAGGTCCAAACAGGACGGGCACTGATTTTCTGTGCATTGGAATAAGCGAGAAAGGCATCCCTTTCATCTCGATCCCTAAAGAACACATTATTTAACCAATAATTTGAATAAGTGTCTTTGGGCTCGACTGCAAATTCCAAACCCATCATGCCAAAAAGAGTTTTGTATTGATTAGCGAGCTCGCGTTTTTTATCGATAAACCTGTCCAACATCTCCATCTGTGCACAGGCAAGTGCTGCATTCAGATTGGGCATTCGATAATTATAACCAACATGGTCATGGTTAAACTCCCATGGATGCGGAACTTTAGCTTGGGTGGTCAGGTGCTTCGCTAATTTACCAAGTGTCGCATTATTCGTTGTTATCACTCCACCACCGCCACTAGTAATTGTTTTATTGCCATTTAAACTGAAAGCTGAGACAAGGCCAAAAGTTCCGGTGTGCTTTCCTTTGTACTTGCTTCCAATTGATTCAGCCGCATCTTCCACCACTACAATATTGTAGCTTTTACAAACATCCATTATTTCGTCTAACTCTACCGGATGGCCGAAGGTGTGCATTGGAACACATGCTGAGATACGTCTATTCGATGATTTATGGAAAGCCTCACCCTTTGACACCAAACAATTTTGGTTGAGAAACTCCTTCAGTTTTGCTGCTGACAATCCTAAGGTTTTTTTATCAATGTCTATAAAAAGAGGATCTGCACCAACATAGTTGATTACATTACACGTAGCTACAAACGTCATTGGTTGAGTAATTACCAAATCGTCTCTTTTTACACCGGCAAGAATAAGCGCAACATGCAAGGCAGCACTTCCATTTGCTGTAGCAACTGCGTGACCAGCACCTGTGTATTCTTTTACCATAGATTCAAACCGATCTACGTATTTCCCTATTGATGAAACGAAAGTAGAATCAATTGCATCCATCACATATTTACGCTCATTGCCAATGAATAACGGCTCATGAAGCGCGATAGGGCCTTCAGGTTGATGATAGTACTCTCTTATGAAGCGGATAACGTCATTAAACTGTTCAGACATTATAGATGGTAGATTTATATCGCCCTAAATTCGAAGTATCCCTAAACCAGTCAATCGTTTTTTTCAACCCCTGATCAAGATTATATTCTTGCTTCCATGAAGTAAGGGATTTTAGTTTTGCATTGGAGCCAAGCAAACGGTCAACTTCACTTTTTTCAGGTCGCAGTCTTTGGTCGTCAGTAACTATGCTGGATTTCGGGTTGATCATTTGAATAAGTTTAGTCGCTAACAGTTCGATACTGATTTCTGATTGAGTCGCAATATTTATCTCCTCCCCGATGCACTGATCTGACTTAGCAATTTCAATGAAACCATTTACTGTATCACTTACAAAAAGCAGATCACGAGTAGGGTGAATGGCTCCAAGTTTTAAAGCCGTTTCACCACTCAAAAGTTGCGTGATTATCGTAGGGATGACAGCACGAGATGACTGGCGTGGTCCATAGGTATTGAAGGGCCGAACTATTGTAACTGGTAGATTGAAGCTTTTATAAAATGACTCTGCCATAGAATCTGAGCCAATTTTGCTCGCTGAATAAGGAGATTGACCCTGACGCTGATGTCTTTCATCAATGGGCACACAGCATGCAGTACCATAAACTTCGGATGTGGATGTCGTTAAGATCCGTGAGGTACCATACTCTCTGGCTGTCTGGAGAATATTTAAAGTTCCTTTGATGTTAGTATCCACGTAACTTTCAGGCGAATAATAACTATATGGAATTCCAATCAACGCTGCCAAGTGGAAAACAACATCAATATCCTTCATGCTGTTTTTAACGCTTCCAATGTCCCGGATGTCACCTGTTAATATCTTAATGCTATTCAGTTTTTCCTCAGGAAGGGTGTCTAACCAACCCCATGAATTAAAGGAGTTATAATAGCAAAAGGCAGAAACCAAGGCCCCTTCTTCTAGAAGTCTTTCAACAAGGTGGCTGCCTATAAAACCATCAGCTCCGGTAACCAGAATTTTTTTATCTCTTAGTATCATCTGCTCAACGTTTGCATTAATTGGTGGTCAACGGTATACTTTAATTGCCACTAAAATACTTTAATGTATCATTAATCTCCGTATCTATTCTTCCTTTAAAGGCTAATCCGGTATTCATTAGTTTTCGATTAGATATTTGCAAAGAAGCAACCTGAGAATCCATATCGAATTCCTTTCTGTGCAAGTCAACAGGTCGCTGCAAAAATTCCTCAGCGTTCTTTTTTATCAAGAGTGCCATATCCCATACAGACATTGAAGTACCAAAACCCAAATTGTAAATTAAGTTTTCATCGTTTGTATGCCCCATCAAATGTGCGGTTGCAGCACACACATCCTCCAGACAAATAAAGTCACGCATTTGTAGTCCATCGCTGATTAAAGTCATCTTTCCGGCAGTAACAGCACTTCGACAAAGGTCATTCACGAGCAAAGTCCATCGATCTGCCGTAGGAAATGCCGGGCCTCCAAATGCATTGGTCAGCCTGATGACTAAATTATTCATGTCTTTTTCCACCGCATAAGCCAGTACATAATCTTCGGCACATTTATGTGTGATGGCGTACGGGTGAACAGGTTTTGTTAACGTGTTCTCGTCATAAAAACCCTGGAGTGGTTTGCCATAAACGTGGGCCGTAGAAAAATAGACAAACCTGTTTACACCCGCTTGATAAGCACAATCAAGCCAACGCAAGGTTTGCATTATGTTTACATCAATTGCCTTCTCCGGATATTTCAAACAATCATTTTCATTTAAAGAGGCCAGGTGAATAAACACTTTTGCACCTTTCAAAATGTTGTTGTCAGAAAACGCTACATCCGGATGGACTATCTTCAAATTTTGAGGCCATTTTACTGCGGGGAGCGATTCCGCCTGGCGCGAAAGGGCAATAACCTCGTTTCCCTTTTCTGTCAAGTACTTTGATAACCTGCCACCAATATATCCCAAGCCTCCCGAAATTACTATTTTCATTCCCAGGAATAGTTTATGTAATCATTTTCCAACGGAAGATTTTCAGATTCAGTCGGGTCATGGGGAATATTTGCAATGTTGAGCAGTATGTTTTCTCCCTCTCCTTTTCCATAGAAGGTCATCCATATTCCAGGTGGTATGGTCAGCCGGAAATAGTTTTTGCGGGAAAGCATAATTTCAAAAAAAAACCCCTTAGTAGAACTTGCTTCGCGGTCATCAAACAACACGAATCCAATTTCACCTACAGGCACAATTATGTTGAGAGTCATCCGAGTATGCTTTTTCCAGCCCTTCTTTTTACCAAATAGCACGTTTGAGAAATAGGCTTCACCAAATGAACTGAACGAGGCGTCAACCGATTTTAGACCATGCAAAACATCTCCGTTTTCATTCTGGATTATTTTCAGTGAAGTGAGTACAACACCCTCTAATTGTGCTATGTGTCTTGAATCAGGCATGAATCGTACGTTTCCCAAAAAGTTTTAAATACTTTTTTATTGATGGGGTATTTCTTTCAAACAGAAAATAGACAACCCAGCAATAGATCAGCACCATCACCATAATCACCATGTAGTAAAACAGGTTTTGATAACTCCATGTCAGCCTTACTTGAAATAATAATGAACTTAACAACACTACAAGTGAGAGGTGAGTAACGTAAACCGAGTAAGAAATATCGGAAAGAAATTTTGCTACTTTTTGAACAAACCGTTGTCGCAAAGGTACTCTTGCTAGAGGAGCTAGCAATAAAGTAGTAGAAACAGCAAGAGAGAAATCGTTAAAGAATATAGGATTAATTCCTTTCCGAATAAAAACCAATATGACAACAAATGCTAAACCAAAGATCAACGCGGCCCATTTTGCAGGAAAAATAGTATTTTTCTTTTGCACCAGAAGATAAAGTATTCCACCTGCAAGCCAAATGAAAAAATAAAGTAAAATTCCTTTGTCTAAAAAAATTGCCGCACCGGTTGCAACAATGGCTAAAAAGGCTCTTATCGTGTTTCTATAATATTTGACTACGGCAAAGTATATCAGTGGAAATAACATATAATACCAAAATTCATTGGCTAAACTCCACAGTGCACTATTCGATCCATATGTAGGCACGGCAATGTTTTGAAGAAAAAAAACATTTCCTAAAAATGTAACGAGTCCGAGTTTACCGATTGGGCTGACGCCTTCCATAAATCTAATCTTGCCAGCATAAGCTAAGGATTCAGGTACCGTCAGTAATCCGATCGAGTCCAACACCAAAGTCAGGAGTAAGGCCGGAATTAATACTATCCAAAGACGGGCGAGTCGGTTAAATAAATATTCTTTGGCGCTCCAGCGATTATTCAATACGGATTCATATATACTTCGAATGATAAAGAATCCGCTCAAGACAAAGAAAATCACGACAGCTTCGTGGCCAAAACCGGTAATAAAATAAAAAAACTGACTTACTAAACCGGTGCTACCGATTGTAATAGTCTCAAAAGTAAGCGCCCTTAAGTGCCCAATTAAGACCACGATTGCTGAAACCCCTCTAAATAAATCGAACCATTGTAAATCGGTATCATGTTTCATTTCGAGTAATCAAAGTTTCTACACGACCCAACTTAATCCCTTCAGCGTAGCGCCTGAAATATATTCAAGAATTTGTTTTTTGGTAAACTCTTGCATATCGGTATTGCCATTGTAATATTCCCAATACCAGGAAGCGGTAAAGGTCATTGTCTCAGAAAAATTTAATACAGGCAACCACTTCAGGTATGTATTGGCTTTTTCACAGGAAAGTTTAAGCAACCCGGCTTCATGAAATGTTCCTGATTCCACAGTGACCCAATCCTTTGTTGATGATAGGTTCCAATGCTTTTTTATTGCATCCAGTACTTCCTTCACAGAAAATATCTGATCGGCCGATGGGCCAAAGTTGAAAGCTTCCCCGTTCATTTTATCTGATTCTGCTAAATGCTGTCCGGTCACTAAATACCCGCTTAGCGGCTCCAACACGTGTTGCCATGGTCTTGTTGAAGCGGGGTTTCTAATAATAACAGGATCGCCATTTGTCCATGACCGAATGCAATCGGGCACCAATCTCTTCTCAGCCCAGTCGCCACCCCCAATTACGTTTCCTGCACGTACAGATGCCATACGCAAGTTGGGCAGGTGTTTGATAAAAGAATGGTAATACGAATAAATGAAAATTTCTGCAGCTGCCTTGGAGGCACTGTAGATATCTTTTCCACCAAGACGGTCAATTTCCCGATAGCCGTAAAGCCACTCTACATTTTCATAACATTTGTCGCTGGTGATCATCACCAGGTTGCACTTATTCGTTAAAGTCCTGGCAGCATCCATTACATTCACTGTACCCAACGCATTGGTTGAGATTGTACCATGTGGGTCAGCGTAAGAGTTCGCTACTATTGGCTGAGCCGCCAAGTGAAAAATAAAATCGGGTCGGATTTGATGAATGCAATCCCTCAGTGGCTTCGCCTCGCGAATATCGATGTTATGATGTTTCACTTTTTTACTTAGAGTAAGCACATCAAACATAGCCGGAACCGAGGGGATGCTATTTGAAATCCCGTACACATCTGCGCCTAATTCAATTAACCAAACACTAAGCCATGATCCTTTAAAACCCGTGTTTCCGGTGATCAAAACTTTTTTTTCCTTATAAATATTTCCAAACATCATCGAAATCTTTTACCACATCTTCCATTTAGCTTCTCCCCTTTCCCACAAGGAAACCAATTCGTTTCTATCACGAAGTGTATCCATAGGTAACCAAAATCCAGAATGTTTAAAAGCCATCATTTGGTCTTCTTTTGCCAATTGCTCCATGGGCTCTCTTTCAAAAACGATGGTATCACCAGCGATATAATTAAATACTTCAGGTTGACAAACAAAGAAGCCACCGTTGATCCATGACCCATCACCTTTTGGTTTTTCAGCAAAGGATTTTACTTCATCCTTTTCAGATAAATTCAGCGCACCAAACCGGCCCGAGGGCTGCACAGCCGTTACTGTTAAGTATTTCTTATTTTGCTTGTGGAAAGCGATCAGTGCCGGAATGTTTATTTCACCAACTCCATCGCCATAAGTAAGCATAAACGGTTTACCCTCCGTGTAGGACTGAATTCGTCTTACCCGTCCTCCGGTCATGGTCTCCTGCCCGGTATCAATTAAGGTAACTTTCCAAGGTTCAGCGAGTGAGTTATGCACTTGTGTTGTGTTTGAAGAAAAGTCTATTGTAATATCTGATTGATGACGATAGTAATTGGCAAAATATTCTTTGATCAGATATCCTTTATAACCAAGGCAAATAATAAACTCATTGAATCCATAATGAGAATAAATTTTCATGATATGCCAGAGAATAGGTTTCCCTCCAATCTCAACCATGGGCTTTGGTTTTACTTCGGTTTCTTCACTCAAACGTGTGCCAAAACCACCCGCCAGGATAACCACTTTCATTATTAATTATTCAGTTTCTCAATTTTTATTAAGTGAACGATGATTTATGAATAATACCCTCCACCATTTTTTCTTTTCCCATAGCCATAACCGTAGCCGTAACCATAGCCGTAACCGTAACCAAAACCAGATTTATAAATGTCATTCAGAACAATGCTAATGTTTTTCAATTTGCCCGCGGTATAAAAATCCTGAATATCATTGAGAAAAGCTCTTGGTGTATAATTTTGTCTCACCACAAATATTGTGTGGTCTGCATACTTAGCCAATACAAAAGCATCGGTGACCAGCGCAAGAGGCGGGGTGTCTACAATAATATAATCGTAGGTTTGGAGGGCCTCCTTCAGCAGAGTTTCAAAATGACCCGTAAGCAAAAGCTCAGATGGATTGGGTGGCACCGGCCCTGCACTTACAAGGTCAAGATTTTCTATCGATGTTCGTTGAACTACTTCATTGAAAGTACTCAATTGACTTAGGTAGCCACTTAGTCCCTTGTCATTGTCGAGTTCAAAATCAGAGTAAATTTTTGGCTTACGCATATCAGCGCCTATGATCAACGTCTTCCTGCCTGACATAGCAAATACTGTTGCGAGGTTTATTGTTGAAAAAGTTTTCCCCTCACTGCTGATCGAACTGCTCACCATGAATACTTTCTTCAACTGGTTGCCCGTGAAGTAATTCAGGTTTGAGCGTATCGCACGAAATGATTCAGCTACGGCCGATTTTGGCTTGGAACTAACGGCTAAATTATCTTTTGACTCATTATGGCCTATCCCCCCAATGAACGGGATGTTGGTTATCTTATCAATATCTTCCTTCGATTGAATTCGCTGATTAAAAAATTCCAAAAGGACAAACACTGCAATTGGCAGGATGAGCCCCAACGCCCAACCGAATAAATAGTTCTGACGAGTATTAGGAGTGATCGCACCTCCTTGCATTGGTGGATTTACAACCGCTATGTCCGACACATTTGCTGCTTTGGAAATACCGGCCTCCGACATTTTTTGCATCAGAAAAACATAAATCCCTTCCAGTAAAGAATAGTTGCGCTGGATGGTAACGAACTGTCGCTGGGCCGTAGGAAGGTGATCGATTTGTTTCTCTAATTCAGCAATTTGCTTGTTGAGAAGATCAGATTTGAATTTGTCTGTGACTCTTAGCGACTTTACAGATTCCAGCAGGTTACCTTTGATCTCTTCCAATCTTTTCATGCCCGTCTGTACCGTGGGGTTCTCAGTCAATCCTTTGCTAATAAACAATCTTAACTCTAATTGAATGTCTATCATTCTATTGACAAGCCCCGCCAGAATCGCATCATCAACACCGACTGATGAAGGAAGAATAACCAAATCGAGATTCTTACCACCACTTATGTACTTTATCAAATAATCGTAATAATTAGATCGGATAATCAGGTCTGTTCTTTGAATCTCTAGTGGATTCAGTTTATCGAACAATCGCCTGGCCTCTTCATTTAATTGATCAGAAGTGTTGTTGATTTTAAACTGTTGCAATTGGCCTTCAAATATTTTCAGGGAGTCAGAAATATTCGCCAGTTGACTCTTAATGAACTGTATGGTTCGCTCTGCGGTTTGGTTCTTCTTATCTAAATCGTATAGCTGATACCTAGAAATCAACCCATTCATGAAGTCAATTTCTTTGGCAGGATTTGGGCCTGTAATGGTTAAATTAAGTACGCCAGATCCTTCTTCAGCCCACTCCGCCCTGAGCCCACCAACGTACGAATCTGTGATACCCAGGGGGTCTAAAAAAGTGAGCAGCAATGGGGCATTTTTAATGGATTCAACACTTTGGTCCGCATTTTTCAAAATAACAAAATAATGCCCGAGGTATTTGACGCTGTCGTTAAACCGAAATACTTTTTCACTTTTGATTTTATCTTCCTCGTCCCTTACCGAGTAGGTTTCTTCATTGAGCGCTTTAAAAATCAGGGAAGCGCCATACGAACCATTGCGCTCCAGCAACCTTACCTTAATTGGCAAACCGTAAGCTTCAGAAGTTTTTATTTTTCCTTCTTTATAGAATGCAACTTCAAAGTTCAGATCTTCAATCACGCTTTCAATCAACGGGTAGGAGCGAATAATGTAGGGCTCGTTGAGGTAATTGCGGTACGGATCAAGAAGAGAGTTTTTGTAAAGCAAATCTCCCCCGCTGGATTCTTCTCTTTCTCTAATAATAACCGATGCCGTAACCGGGTAGATACGAACCGTATATCGGTTTCTCAGGTAAGCGATGGTGAGTGAGATTACTACCGAAATAGCAATGAGATACCAATAGCGTATGGCCCGTGCCAAAATTCTTTTGACATCAATTTTTAGTCCTTCGTTTTGAACTTGCTTTATAGACTGGTCAAATGGAGACAAATTATTAGGCGCCATCATTTCCGGTTCAATGTGATGATGAGAAGCAAAAGAGAAACCGAAGAAAGAATCAACGAAAGGTTCTGACCGAAGTAGGTGCGATATGGCCTCACCTTTAAGGCGGGCACAACAACTATGTCATTCTGGTGCACATAATAATAGGGTGACCTGATGATATCTTCATCCAATAAGTTGACATAATGCACTTCTGCCTTTGAACCCACTTGTCTGATGATTTTAATGTTTGCTCGGTCGGCCAGTTCGTTCAGTCCGCCCACTAATCCTATAGCTTCGGGAAGAGTAACCCTGTTGTTATTAAAAGTAACTGACCCTTCCTTATTCACTTCGCCCAAAAAAGTAGCCCTGTAATTCAATAACCTCACTTTCACATTCGGAGATTCCAGATAAATGTTTGCCAATCGTTGAAGGGTATCTTGAATCTGAAAAATGGTTAGGCCCGCCACTGTAACCTTGCCCACTACAGGCACAGGTATTTGGCCTTGTTCATCAACTACATCGCCTGCGAGCAATGCCCCGCCTATGAGGCTCCCCGTGGTTTGTTGACTCTGTTGCCCCAACACATCAAATTCTTTAGTTGTTAAGCTCTGGTAGCGAACTGAGAGAATGTCGTTGGTCTGCACTTTATAATCGAACTGCTGGATGTTATATTTCCTCGTAGCAGTGTCTTTGGCCAAGTCCTTTTTTCCCAGGTCGTTCTTTTGAAGGTAAACGAACTTGCGGTTAGGAACACAAGATGAGAGAACAAGTACCCCAGCAAAAAATAGAAGTAAAGAGCTTCGCATGGATCTATAAGAGGTAAGTAATCCCGAAAATTATGAAATATTCGCGTATTAAATCTATAGTTGAAGCATTTACGCCCAAAAAGACTTAATACAATCAATTACCGACTGAACATTTTTTGCGCTTAACCCGCAATGCAGAGGCAATCGTAACAGCCTATCACTATATAGGTCAGCATTGGGGTGTTCTCTGCTAGAGTATTTATCCGCATAGTACAGACTTTTATGTAAGCTCAGGTAATGAAAGACAGCGCTGATATTATTTTTTTTCAGATGCGCAATGAGATTGGTTCTTTCGTCCAGGCTTTTCAACACTAAGTAAAAGATGTGAAAGTTGTTAGTGGAATAATGCTGTACTCTGGGTAAAAGAAGGAGAGCCTTACGCTCCAACTGCTCAAGCCCCGCATAATAGGCATTCCAGATTTCTCCACGCTTGCGTTGAATCGTTTCCAGGTTTTCCAGTTGTGCCCACAAAAAGGCCGCTGTCAACTCGCTCGGCAAAAAAGAGCTGCCTACATCCACCCAACCGTACTTGTCCACTTCTCCACGGTAAAAAGAAGCGCGGTTAGTTCCTTTCTCCCAGATGATCTCAGCACGCTGTTTAAAGCGATTGTCGTTGATCACCAACAGGCCACCCTCACCCGAAATAATATTCTTTGTTTCATGAAATGAAAATGCAGCCAAGTGTCCGATGCCGCCAAGTGGTTTGCCTTTATAATAGCCATCAATGGCTTGAGCAGCATCTTCCACTACAAAAAGATTGTACTTTGTTGCTAATGCCATGATCCTATCCATATCACAAGCCAAACCAGCGTAATGCACGGGCACGATTACTTTTGTTTTATCGGTGATGAGCTTTTCGATCTGATCTTCATCCATACTCGGATGGTCCGTCTTGCTATCGACAAAAACAATTTTTGCTCCACGTAAGACAAACGCATTGGCCGTTGACACAAACGTATACGAGGGCATGATCACTTCATCACCTGGCTGAACATCGAATAGTAAGGCAGCCATCTCGAGCGCATCAGTGCAGGAGGATGTGAGCAGGCATTTTTTGAATTGATATTGTTGCTCAAAAAATTGCTGACATCTTTTAGTGAATGGACCGTTGCCAGAAATATGACCAAGCTCAACAGCCTGTCGAATGTACTCTAACTCCTTGCCTGTCAGATAGGGCTGGTTGAAATCGATAAATTTATTTGCGGTCATTGATTCTTTTCGTACGAATGCAAATATAATTTGATAAATGGTTTTATGGCATAGCAACATGCCGGACTCTAGTTGAAGAGATAGATTGTGCTAAAAGTTGGAGATTAGACTTAGTTCATCTTAAGTATCTTCTGACTTGAGGAGTTTGCACCTGCGTCTATTCTTAAAAAGAACAGCCCTGCTGAAAAATGTGATAAGTCAATCTCGTATGGGTTGTCTTCCCATGTAACGGACTTATTTATTTCAAATACCTTCTGTCCTGCACTGTTATACAAAGTTGCTTTGACCTCGTGTGCATTCGGATTCTTGAATATGATCTTCAGTAGATTGGTCGTTGGGTTGGGATAAATTTCAAACTCATCCTCAAAATCAGTCAGTGTCCTTGCCGATTCAAAATTTGGAATACCATAACCAAAAAAATTATCGGGCTTGTTCGCCTGTGATGCAGAGTTGATCAAGCGACTATAAATTTCGTCAGCCGAAGCATTGGGCAAGGCTTGTCGTAAACCTGCGGCAAGGCACGCCACTAAAGGACTTGAAAAAGAAGTGCCGTTTCCGTGTCTGATATATCCGTCAATATCTATCAAGACCGTATTATATGCCATAGCACAAACATCTGGTTTGACTCTTCCATCAGATGCAGGGCCGATCGAACTAAATGATGCTAGTTTACCAAGATCATCTATTCCTCCGCAAGAGATCACTCCAGCCGCATCTGACGGGGTGATAATATATTTCCATGGCTTGTTCCCTTCATTACCGGCACTGTTTACAACCACGATGCCTCGCTCAAATACTTTGCGAGCAGCACGAGCAACGACAGAAGTCTTTCCGTCCATGTCTTTGTAGGTGTAATCCATGGACAGATCATCAAATTGATAATAACCGAGCGAAGAATTAATTACATCCACTCCTGCACTGTCAGCTTTTTCTGCCGCAAACAACCAGTTATATTCCTCTACCCGATATTCAGTAAAAACATCTTCGGTTTGATATAGAAAAAAATTTGCCTTGTATGCTCCACCAAGGTACTTATTAGGAACATTTCCAGCCATGATAGACAGAACCCAGGTTCCGTGCGGGTACCCCGCATACACGTTGGAAGAGTTTTGCACAAAATTAAATGCAGCCTTAATCCTCCCCTCCTGATACAGGGCTTTAAAAGCGGAGAGTGTATCTACACTATTAAAGCCAGCATCAAACACGGCAATATCTATTCCCTCGCCATGAAACCCATCCGTATGCATTTTGTCCAAGCCAATCATCTGTAACTGGGCCTGATTCTGAAGGGATGTGGTTGCACTAAGCCTTTCAAATTTCTGATTTGCTTTCGCCCTTCCTCCAGTTAGCCTTGCGCCCCAGGCAACTAATTCAACTTTCGTTACAAAGGGCAGCGCCCGGATGGAAGAAACTATCGAGGCCTCAGTCTGCACCAGCAATCCATTAAACCATTTCGAAGTGAAATAACATTCAGCACCTAAAGCTTTTACTTGCTGAACGTAGTCTTGATTTACAGGTAAATCTTCTTCGCTCATCGTAAAATTTTCGCGAGTTCTTCGATCAATACTCTTCTGAGAAAGAAATTGCAATGGGCTTGCTACTGTGTAATTGGAATTTGCCTTGTCTTTGAATGAAACAAAATAGCGATTCGTTTGCGCAAAAACAGAAACAGGAAGGATCAACCATATAAAAGCAACTCTATTCACGGCCATAACTTTTCAACATTTGCGTATAAATGATACCTGTCTTTACCTTTTGCTGACCATAACATGGATTCTGAAAATAAGTCAACTGTGTTGTCTCCTTATAAATCAACCCGATCGAAACGGCATATACTTCAACGCGCTTATCCTGATAAACAAAGAAATCCTGGTTATCGCTCTGCTCCACGGTTAATGTTGTTGAGTATTTTTTTTCATTACTCAATTGATATGATTGCCCATAATTTTTTAAAACATAATCCTCTTTCGCAAGATTGTTATATTGATTACCATTCCATTTCGAATTATTCACAAACGGGAAAAATAATTTAACGTAGGAAGTATTTCCTTCGTTTACAATCACCTGATTAGTGGTAGCCCTTGCCGACCAAGTATCGAATTCCGACCAAACTTGAGTCGAATCAGGTCGAGTGTACCGATGCATAAAATAAGCGTAGCCTCCCTCCGCATTTTTCGATGAATCGTAAATCAAAACCTTCAGTTCGTACCTTTCGGGTGGAAGGTCAGTGTCATTGCAAGACAAATGCAGAATGTTCGTTTCACTCACTTGATAGATTTGATAGTTGCCAACACGAAGCGGAAAATACAATTGACCAGGAATCCGCATTGTATCAGAATAGGAGCATCCATCCAACATAATCCCTATCGCGAAAAAAATGCTGCACTTCAGACCCTTTAACATCTCCATCGAATTAAAGCAATCGAAATTTTTTTTTTCATCAACCTCAAAGTTATTTTTTTCTTTCCAATATTTGGGCATGTTGAGAACGAAAGTAAAAGTGAGCAAAGTTACTAACCTGAGTGAGGCCCGTTACTGTGCGGGTATGGGTGTGGATTTTTTATCATTCCCCGCTTCAAGCGTTGATCCAAAAACTTACAAAGAGATAACCGGCTGGGTGGCAGGTCCTCTGTTTGGGATAGAAATTGATGCTAATCCATCTGAGCTATACACGGTCGACTTCTTTGAAGTGCCTTTTGAGTCGATTGATAGAATCCCTGAAGGAAAAAAAGCATTTGTCCATCTTTCCGTGAATGAATGGTTTGAAAAAAAATCAAAGTTAATTGAGAACAAAGAAAAAATCATAGCAATAGAGTTGAAAATCCATTCTATTGACGATGCTAAAAAGATAGTCGAGGAAGCCTCGAGCAAGTTTGATGTCTTTTTAAAATACCATCATTCCTTCGACATCGACACAATTTTAAAATTACAGATAACAGGAATTTGTCTTGAAGGCAACGCTGAGACTAAGCCGGGGTTGAAAGAATATCCGTTGTCGGAAATTTTGGAGCAACTTGAGATGAGGGATTAAGGCATAAAGGCACTTGGGATTGGGCACCGGGAATTACTCTTAAACCTAATGCCTCAATGCCTAATGCCTTTATTTCGTGACTTTCTCCATCGCCCGTGCCACCGCCTCTGCTGTAACATCAGGAAACGAAATATCTAATGGCTTTCCCTCCTCCAACCACCGATTTATTTTTTTGAGCGATTTCTTTTTTACTTTCTTCAGCACTTGCACGCCCATTTTTTTAAGAGCTGCTGCATTGCACTTTTGCTCGTACTGACTTTTCATCGGCACAACCAAAAGTTTTTTGTTAAGATGCAGCACTTCAGCAGGGGTTTCAAAGCCTGCTCCACATAAAACACCTGCACTTGAAACTACGCTTTCTATAAAGTCAGCACCGCTCACAGGATACACTGAAATTCGCCCAACATGATAAGGCGTTTTGGTATGCTTTGAGAAAATATGCCAGCGTACTTTGGTTGCCTTCAAGAAAAGCTGAACTAATTTCTTGTCATCATAAGCGGGAAGATAAACCGTATAATGACCTTTGTCGCTCGCTTTCGCTTCACGAATAGATGCACGAATTACGGGCGTGAAAATATTCTTATCGTATTCTTCAAAATGAAAGCCAACGTATTTCTTTACAGGAGCATAATTGTGCAAAATCCACTCGCCAAATGGGTCAATGAATTTTGGTTTAGGGGCTTTCTTCGACAGCAAGGCCGATTGGTGACTAAGCGAAATAATCTTCACTTCTTTCTTCTTTGCTGCCCATGAAGAGATCGGCTCAAAATCGTTGATTACCAAATCATATTTTTCTATTGGAAAGGATTTGATTTCCTTCATCACATCCTTTGAGCTATTCTGTTGAAAGGTTTTTAAAAAATTGATCCCCCCACTCTTGCCAAAGTAAAAACTTAGCCCTTTCGATTTATATTTTACCGGATAAGGAAGCTTCACCTCGGCCTGCGCTCCGCTCACAAACAAATCGAGATCACCATATTTTTTTAATTCGGGAATGATATCAACAGCACGGCTCAGGTGACCATTACCCGTGCCCTGGATTGCATAAAGGATATTCATTTTTTTGCGGGAAGAAATTCGTTGATAAGGTCTTTAAATATCTCATCATTGTCAAGGTTGCTTTGCTTTTCCTTATCAATTTTGATCGACTGAGCATATGTGTCGTCAGCATAACGGTAAATCTTCCATTCACCTTGATGGTACTCTAAAGAAGTAAGATTCTCTACCCAATCACCCGAGTTGAGGTAAGTTACTTCGCCCTTTTCTGTGATGATCTTTTTTATTTCCGGATGATGAATATGACCACAGACTACAAAATCATATCCATTTTCGATGGCGATCTCAGCTGCTGTTTTTTCAAACTCGTTAATGAACTTAACTGCTTGCTTTACGCTGTCTTTTACTTTCTTGGAGAGCGAGATTTTTCCTTTACCAAAAAACTTTAGAATCCAATTGACAGCCGAGTTGATCAGGATCAATGTATCATACCCGATGGCCCCAAGTTTCGCCAGCCACTTCGAATATCTCATAGTCACGTCAAACACATCTCCGTGAAATATCCACGCAGATTTTCCATTTAATGAAATCAATTTTTTATTCGCAATCTGAAATGAGCCAAGCCTGAACCCGGAAAACTTGCGAAGCATTTCATCATGATTGCCAGTGAGGTACGTTACCTTTGCTCCTTTCGCAATCATGCCCGTAATGTGCTTTACTACCAGCATGTGCACCTTGGGCCAATAGCGTTTGCTGAATTGCCACATGTCGATGATATCACCATTGAGGACCAGTCGATTCGGCTTAATTGTCTTTAGGTAGCGAAGCAATTCTTCGGCATGACAACCATACGTGCCGAGGTGCACATCAGAAATGACCACCAACTCTATTTCGCGTTTTCTTCTTTTGCTCACAATTCGATTGATTACAGATTACGAATTGCAGATTACAGATTCAAAGTTGAGATTATTTGTAATCAGCAATCTGTAATTTGCAATTACCAGTGCAAAGATCGTTAATGAAAAGTTACTGGAAGTTAAAATGAATGTTAGGGGAATATTACCAGCTTGGGTATCGTGGCTCATGACCTCTAAGGTTCTGCATTGAGAAACTAGTCTTCGAATCAATCCTCACTAAAGACTTGGGCTAAATCAATAACTAATTCAGGCAATGTTATTGGCGAGAGCATATCCTCACGGACATAAGGCTTCAATTCGCTGCCGTATTTGCCTCCGGAATTTAAAACATAAACAAGAACTGTTTGTTCTACAGGATGAACGACCCAATATTCCCTCACACCAGATTGCTCATAAACATCAAATTTTTGCCTGAGATCTTTGCTTGAAGTTTGACGTGACAATATTTCTATAATCCAGTCAGGCGCACCTAAACATCCGCGTTCATCAATTTTGTTTGGATCACAAATCACGCAGATGTCTGGCTGCACGACAGTAAAAATATCTTGATCATTTTTCCTGGACTCTGACAGAGGAAAACGAACATCAAATGGCGCTGAAAATGCTTTACACCTCTTCCCTTTAAGGTAATTGGCAATTTGACGAGATAATTCAAGTGATACCCTTTGATGAGCTGTATTTGGAGCAGGCGACATTTTAAAAATTTTGCCCTGAATCAGTTCAGACATTTCGGTCCACTGCCAAGAGACGTAGTCTGCGTAACTATAAGTTCCGGTCAAATCTGGCTCCTCAACTTTCATCTTAGCAAAGATAGATAATCACTTTTTATTGAACTTAAACCTTAAATATTTTATCTTCTCTCCCTCAGCCGAAAACATTTCCTCATACCTCGTTTTTATATCAAAACACTCCGCTTGCAATTCAGATTGATAAAGATCGTGCGTGGATTTTAAATCAAGAATATCAGTACGTAAACTCAATTCTTCAAGCGTATAATCAAACAAAGCCGTGTTATCTGTCTTGAAACGAAACCAACCATCGCGCTTCAAAATCTTTTTAAACATCTCCATGAATCGCGGACTGGTGAGTCTTCGTTTGATGTCGCGTTTGCGTGGGCGAGGATCGGGAAAGGTTAACCAGATTTCATCTGCTTCATTTTCTTCGAAGAAGCTTTCGATGTTTAAAATTTGTGTACGTAAGAATGCCACATTTTTCAATCCTTCTTCAAAAGCCCAAGTGCTCCCCTTCCACAGGCGATCTCCCTTCAAATCGACACCTACAAAACTCTGGTTAGGAAATTTCCTTGCCAAACCAACTGAATATTCACCTCGGCCGCACGCCAACTCAACAGTAAGTGGATTCGCATTCTTAAAATACAACTCTTTCCAATGACCTTTGATCTTCAGATAAATCTCTTTGCCCGGCTCAATCACGTTATCACGACCTGCGTTGATTTCAAAACGTTTTAATTTACTCTTCATGGGAGGAACTCAAAGTTCAAGATTCAAAAATTCAAAGTATAAAGTTTAAGATTCGAATACAGACAGCATTTTCACAGATTGTCAATTTCAGCTACAACAAAGGTGCTGCCCCCAATGAAGATCATATCATCGATAGATGCATTTTTCTTTGCTGTTGCCAAGGCTTCATTAACATCTTCGATTACCTCACCCGTCAGTCCAAAGACGTTTGCCTTTTCTTTCAACTCATTGGCAAGCATCGCCCTAGGAATCTTTGCCTGACAGAAATAATAGTTTGCTGATTGCGGCAACAACGACAGTACTTTACTCACCTCTTTATCCTTCACCGTTCCCCAAACTATATGAAGCTTCTTAAATTCCCGGTGAGTGATTTGATCCAACACCTCCTTAATTCCAGCTTCATTGTGTCCTGTGTCACAAATGATCAATGGTTTATCATTCAATTTTTGCCAACGGCCTTTCAGTCCTGTGAGTTGAATTGTTTTTTGAAGTCCTGTAGAAATATTTTTTTGAGAAATCGAGAGACCTTTCTTCTTCAGTACTCCAATCACTGCAAGAACTCCCGCTAAATTTTTCTCCTGATAATCACCTCTTAATTCAAGTTGATATTCAGCCTCCTCTCCGATCGTTCCGAACGGAGAATTCAAAAGCCGAAAATGCCCGTTGCCCAACGCCTTAATTTTGTATTCATCCAACGCAAAAGTGATTGGGCTTTTTGTCTCTAAGGATTTTTTAACAAACACATCTTCGACCTCTTTCTGTCTTTCGCTAATCACTACCGGAACATTCGGCTTTATAATACCCGCCTTCTCTGAGGCAATTTTTTGTAACGTATCTCCAAGTAAATCCATATGATCCCAACTGATGTTGGTAATCAATGAGACTTCGGGTGTGATCACATTCGTGGAATCTAGCCTTCCACCTAACCCTACTTCAACTACAGCAATCTCTACTTTCTGTTGCACAAAATAATCGAATGCCATTGCCACCGTTGCTTCAAAAAAAGAAGGCTGGACTCTTTCCAGCACTGACTTCATTCGATTAACAAAGTCAACCACAAATTCTTTTGAAACTTCTTCCCCATTGATTTTTATCCGCTCGGTAAATTCTTTCAGATGAGGCGAAGTATAAAGTCCGGTCTTGTACCCGGCCGATTGCAAAACAGCCGCAAGCATGTGCGATGAACTCCCTTTTCCGTTCGTCCCGGCAACATGGATGGATTTGAATTTCTGATGTGGGTTACCCAAGGCTTCGCACAGCGCCAACGTATTCGACAAATCCCCTTTGTAGGCTGAAGCTCCTACCCTTTGAAAAACGGGAAGGCTTGAATACAAATAATCAATGACCTCTTGGTAAGAATTATTCATTCGCTTCCTTAAGAATGTCATTAAGAATTCTTTCTGAAAACCTGAAATTAGTCTTTTGTATTTTTTCTAAAAGCGGTTTAATGTTGGAAATGACCTCAAGCTGCTTAGCCTTCAATAATACCCCAAGTGTTCCAGTGAAATCAAGGTTAAGGGAGGTTGCTAACGTCCTAGCCTTTGCATCATCTAGTATAAGCAAAGAGTCTTCATCTTCAAGAGCCAACGCAATCGCACTGGCTTCGCCTTTGTCTACTTCAATTTCAAGGAGCTGATGATACCGTTGGTTTTTTGCCGATTGAATGATTACCCAAATCGGAAGTGGCTCCTTAAACTCAATCGCAATCTCTTTTGTCGTGCTCACTGAACCAAAGACCTTTTGCAATAAATCAAGTTGATCAATTTTGCTCAATAGAATAAAGCAACTGGTGTCAGCTATAACAACACTATATTTTTTCAGCATCCCGTTTCATTTCGCTAACTGGATGATTAATTATCGAAACTCCGTAGTCGCTCAATATTTCGGCAAAAGCCACTTTTGTCAATCCAGCCATTTCAGCTGCTTGCCCCAAGGATAATTTACCGGCTTCGTACAATTTAGACGCTAAAAATTTCACCGTTTGTTTAGGGTCCAAACCGCTTTGCTCTGGAAGGGATATGGTAATAGTTTGCATCTCGCAAATTTACTCAAACAAAAATTAATAATACTGAAATGATCACACTCGATAACCCGATTTCCTCTGGTGAGATTCCATTTACTGACACGAAAATAGAATATTCATTTTCTTTTTTCCCCTTTGAGAAGTATATTTCTAAAATGAAAAAGCATCTTACGCTTGTCTTAATGGCACTTCCACTTTTCGCGTTCACGCAAACTCAATCTGAACGAGACGCCAGGGTTGAAAAATTTCTAAAGGAACACCGAACTGAATGGCATGACCTGAATGTACCCTACGTTGACGGGCAAACACTCCATGATCTTATTATAAAAAATGGGTATAAGTCTGCATTAGAGATCGGCACCTCAACTGGGCACTCTACTATTTGGATTGCCTGGGCCATGAGCAAGACAGGGGGAAAAGTGACTACACTTGAACTCAGCGAGAAAAGGCATAAGCAAGCCATCAAGAACCTTACAGAAGCTGGCCTGATCGAATTTGTTGACGCCAAACTTGGTAACGCCCACGAATTGGTCAAGCAACTTCCGGGTACTTTCGATTTTGTGTTCTCTGATGCCGATAAAGATTGGTACAAACAATATTTTCTGGATGTCACTCCGAAGCTCACAAAAGGCGGATGCTACACCGCCCATAATGTAGTTGACGGCAACGTCCCTAAAGAATATAACGTGTTTGTAGAAAGCAACAAGGAATTCGAAACCACGATAGATCGCCAGAGTCGGGCTGGGATTATGATCAGCTATAAGAAGTAGAGTTTTCGTTTTCGTCAATCGGAATCATAATTAACTTTTAACTTTTAACGATTTACGTTTAACTTGCCATCAAAAAAATAAAGCGTGGTTTGGTTTCGCGATTGGGGTTTGACTCAGCTCATTTTAGCCGCAGCATTCTTCCTCCTTTACGGGATTTTTATTCTTAAAATCGTGCGTATCAGTCGCACGCTGAACACTCCCTACTACACTATTTTTTTTAAGTTAATGGTGCGAACCATTTTCTTTGCTTTGCTGATCATTGCTTTTCTCGGTCCATCCTTTGGTGATGCCAAAAAGGAAATCAAATCGGTGGGCAAAGACATCATGATTTGCGTTGATTTATCGAAGTCGATGGACGCATTTGATGTGCAGCCAACACGTCTAGAGAAAGTAAAATATGAAATGAAGCGCATTGTTGAAGCCTTCAGCTCAGACCGAGTGGGCATTATTATTTTTTCATCGGAAGCATTTATGCAGTGCCCGCTTACTTACGATCAAAATGCATTGAATCTTTTTATCGAAACCATGAACTCAAGCCTGGTGCCGTCAAGCGGAACTGATTTTGGCCCACCCTTGCGAATGGCCCTGGATAAGTTGGATCAACAGGAAGGATCGAGCACGCAGCAAAAATCGAAAGTGATTGTTCTCATTAGCGATGGCGAAGACTTTGGCGAACAAACGAATGACATTGCCAAAGAAATCGAAGAAAAAAATATCAAGCTCTTCACCCTTGGCGTTGGTACAGAAAAAGGCGGGCAGATCACAGCAGGCCGTGGTTACAAAACCGATGCACAAGGGAATACGGTGATTTCAAAATTAAATTCATCCGAATTGAAAACGCTTGCCAGCAAAACCAATGGGCAGTATTTTGAAATCAACGAAAACAGAAATGATGTAACCAGGCTCATCAACACCATTGTCAAAATTGAAGGGGAACTTCGCGATGCCCGTTTTGTTGATGTGTCAGCCAATCGTTACTACTTTTTTCTGCTCATTGCGTTAATCCTTTTAGTCTTAGATTTGCTGATTGATGTGAAGACAGTGACTATATGAAGGTGCTCGCAATTTTTATTTTGGGAATGATCCTTTCTATTGACCCTAAAAAGGTCAGCAAAATCAATTCTTTAAAATCAGAAGCAAAAAAAGCATTCCTTTCGGGCGATTTCAATACGGCCATTGAGAAATACAAATATTTGAAAGATTCACTGGGTGTTTCAGAAGAAGAAGTGGCCATGAACCTGGCGAATTCTTATTTTCGAACTAATGATACTACCAGCGCGTTTACCACGTATCAGCCTTTGTCTATCAGCAATGATGCAAAAATAAAATCGTGGGCCAATCAACAACTAGGCGTAATGGCCAACCGGCAAGGCAAGTTTGAAGAGGCGCTCAATTATTTTAAGCAGGCAATGAAGGCCGAGCCGGAAAATGAGCAGGCAAGGTTTAATTATGAAATAGTGAAGAAGAAATTGGAGGAGCAAAAGAAACAACAGCAGCAGAACAAGGATCAGAATAAAGACAACAAGGATAAAAAAGACGATCAGAAAAAAGATCAAAAAGATAAGAAAGACCAGCAGAACAAGGATCAGCAAAATAAAGATCAAAAAGACAAGCAGGACAAAAAAGACCAGGAGAACAAAGACAAGCAAGACCAAAAGAAAGATCAGCAGAACAAAGACCAGAAAGACAAAGAGCAAAAGGATAAGGAGCAAAAAGAAAAAGAACAACAGCAAAAAGAGCAGGAGAAAAAAGACCAGCAAAACAAAGATGAGAAGAACAAACCTGATCCTTCTTTATCAGAGAAGCTGAAAGAAATGAAAATGAGCGAAGAGAAAGCAAAAATGATTTTAGAAGCGATGAAAAATCAGGAAGTGCAGTATCTTCAACAGAACAAACGCAAGGCAACGAAGCCAAGGGATAGAGGAAAACCGGATTGGTAGTTATTCCAGATTCCAAATTCGAAATTTAAAATTGGAATCTGTTGTTAATTTTGAATCTTGAACTTTGAATTTTAAATCCATAACATGAAAGAAGTTGTAATCGTATCGGCCGTTCGCACTCCTATCGGAAGTTTTGGTGGAAGCCTGACAAGTGTCACTGCTGTTAAACTCGGAGCTACTGCTGTGAAAGCTGCGCTCGCCAAAATCAATTTGGATCCGAAACAAGTGCAAGAAGTTTTCTTTGGCAATGTAATTTCTGCTGGGCTTGGTCAGGCTCCCGCAACTCAGGTCGCAGTGGGTGCAGGGTTGGGGTATGAAATTCCTTGCACACTTATTAATAAAGTTTGTGCATCGGGCATGAAATCGATTATGCTTGGGGCTCAGTCAATTATGCTCGGCCAGAATGATGTGGTTGTTACGGGCGGAATGGAAAGCATGAGCAATATCCCCTATTATTTAATGAAAGCGCGCTACGGATATAAATATGGAGATGGTCAATTAATCGATGGCCTTACTTACGATGGCCTTACCGATGTTTACAACCATTGTGCCATGGGTGTATGTGCCGATAACACAGCAAAAGAAATGAAGATCAGCCGCCAGGATCAGGACAACTACGCCATCAATTCGTATAAAAGATCTGCTGCCGCCTGGAGTGCAGGCAAATTTAAAGACGAAGTAATCCCTGTTGAGATCATAGGTAAGAAAGGTGATGTTACTTTATTCGGAGAGGATGAAGAATACAAGAATGTAAACTTTGATAAGATTCCGGGATTGAAACCCGTATTTGCCAAAGATGGAACAGTAACGGCTGCAAATGCATCTACTATCAACGATGGTGCCGCAGCGGTAATCCTAATGAGTGCAGCAAAAGCAAAAGAACTTGGCCTCACTCCTCTTGCGAAAATTCGTGGCTTCGCAGACGCTGCACAAGATCCCATGTGGTTTACGACCACTCCTTCAATTGCTATTCCAAAAGCAATGAAGATGGCGGGAGTGGAAAAGAAGGATGTTGGTTATTATGAAATCAACGAAGCTTTCTCTGCAGTGGCTATAGCCAATAACATGAAGCTCGGCCTCGATCCTGAAAAGGTTAACATCAATGGCGGTGCGGTTGCACTTGGCCATCCCCTCGGTGCATCGGGTGCTCGTATCACTATTACTCTTGCCAACATCTTAAAACAGAATCATGCAACGATTGGCGTGGCAGGTATTTGCAATGGCGGTGGTGGAGCTTCTGCTATCGTAATTGAGAAAGTATAGGCTTGTTTTACAATTATCGAATTAAAAAACGGGTGAAGAAGTGTTTAAAATTTTCTTCATCCGTTTTATTTTTACAAACTGATTAGCAATTTCATTGACATTTTTTTCGTTAATGAACAACCCACTTCCATTCCTTATGAAGTTTCTGTCGTTCGCCCTTATCTGCATTAGTATTAATTCGTTCGCTCAAATAGAAGTCAGGACTTATTATGACCCGATGAAGTCGCAGGTGCAAGAAGATTACTTTGTGCTTGACGACAAACAAACCATGGAAGGAAAATACCGCAAGTATTTTATCAATGGGAGATTGGCGATTGAAGGCACGTTTGTGAATGGAGTTCGCTCAGGCACATTTTATGAGTACCATCCAAACGGAACGCTCATCCGAAAAATTAATTACGAAAATGGGATGCGCCACGGCTCAGTAGAAGTGTTTGATGAAAAGGGAAAGCCAATTCAGACTGCTTTCTACCGAAATAATTTATTGGTAGATAGTGTGCGCTCGTACTTTCCTTCAGGCATTCTAAAAATGGAAAGCAAATTCGCTCAAGGCAAGCCTGACGGTTATATTAAAGAATATTATTCCAAGGGCAGTATCCGCAAAGAGATTGAATACAAAAACCAAAAACCCAACGGCATCACGAAAACGTATTATGAAAGTGGCGTTCTTGAAACCGAAGCTAACTATAAAGATGGCTTCATCAGTGGGTATTATAAATCCTATTTTCCTAACGCTCAACTTGAATTGATCTACACAATTAAGGATGATGAAAAAGTTGGTGACTTCATGAGCTATGATCCGCAAGGCCACTTGCTTTTAAAAGGTCACTTCATGCTCGGTAAGTTACATGGAAAGAACATTGGATACTATACCGATGGAGTTGTTCAGCACGAATATAATTTCTATCAGGGCTCGAAAACCGGAACCAACACCGACTTTTATCCTAATGGAAAATTGAAATCAAAGGAGCAGTTTGCTCTTAACGGGGTTGATAGCGAATTGACAGAATATGACACAACGGGAAATAAAATATTCGAAAAGAATTTCCGACAGGGGAAGCCGCATGGCACTTGGTATTTCTATGCAAGGGATGGAAAGACGTTGACTTTAAAAGAAAACTATCAGGAGGGTCAACTCAATGGCCTCCGTACAACCTATCACACTAACGGAGAAAAAAAAGTGGAGGAGACCTGGAAGTTCGATCTCATCACAGGCCCGGTAAAGAATTTTTATGAAAACGGGAAACTCCTAAGCGAATGTGAATATCGCGCCAGTCGTATGCACGGTCTTTACACGAATTACTGGCCTTACGGAAAGCTTAGAGAGCAAGGCGAATATGTCGCCAATAAGAAACACAAAGAGTGGAGAGAATTTGACGAAGAGGGTAAATTGATCAAGACTATGAACTTTAGAGCGGGAATTTTGATCGAACCAAAGAAGGAAGGGGAAAAAAAATAATTTATTTCAAAGCCAGTCTCGCTAATCGTCCTTAATTTGCCGCAAACTTTCAGGCAAATGCAAGCCATCAAGGAGACCAACTTCAAGTTCAAAGGCCAGACGGGTTTTTACCGCGGCAAAGTAAGAGATGTTTACTATTTCGGAGACAAGATGGCGATGGTGGCCACTGACCGAATCTCTGCGTTTGACGTTGTTCTTCCAAGGGCCATCCCCGACAAGGGTAGGGTGCTTAACCAAATTGCTGCCTTTAACCTTACTGCAACAAAACCAATCGTCTCTAATTGGGTGATTGCAACTCCTGATCCCAACGTGACCATCGGTTTCAAATGCGAAACATTTGCAGTGGAGATGGTGGTGCGCGGTTATTTAGCAGGGCACGCCTGGAGAGAATACAAATCAGGGAAAAGAAAAATCTGCGGAGTGCCATTACCTGACGGCCTGAAAGAAAATGACAAGCTTCCCCACCCGATCATCACACCTACGACAAAAGCGAGCGTAGGACATGATGAAGATATTTCAAGGGAAGAAATTATTTCTCGCGAAATTGTAAGCAAAAGTGATTACGAAACTTTAGAAGATTACACTTTCAAACTCTTCTCCAAGGGATCTGAGCTCGCTGCTAACCGTAATCTTATTTTGGTTGACACCAAATATGAATTCGGCAAACAGAACGGAAAAATCTATTTGATCGATGAAATACACACGCCCGATTCATCAAGATACTTCTATAAAGAAGGCTACGAGCAAAGACAAAAAATTGGTGAGCAGCAAAAACAATTGTCGAAAGAGTTTGTGAGGCAATGGCTGATCGAGAATGGATTTCAGGGTAAGGATGGTCAGCAGGTGCCTGAAATGACCGATCCCATCGTAAAAAATATCTCTGACCGATACAAAGAACTCTATCAACAGGTTATTGGCCAGCCGATTGCCGAGATAAATTATTCCAACATTTTGGAACGAATCGAAGCCAGTATCGTTAATTCGATAAATTGAATTATTTTAGCCGCAAATTCTATTATGAAGTACACCATCGATAAACAGGAAAAGTACACGCTTATCCGTCTGCACGAAGAGAAATTAGATTCCAACGTTGCGCCCCAATTAAAATCTGAGATGGTAACGCTTCATGCCGAAGGTGTTCGCAACATCATCCTCGATCTCTCTGAAGTAAAATACACCGACTCATCCGGACTTAGTGCTTTGCTTGTTGGTAATCGCATTTTGCAGGAGGATGAAGGTATCTTCATTTTGGCTTGCCTCTCTGATCATACCATGAAACTGATCAAAATTTCGCAACTCGATAGCGTTTTGAACATTTTACCAAGCGTTGAAGAAGGGGTTGATGCCGTGTTCATGCACGAGATCGAGAAGGACATGAAAAAGGATTAGGTTTTAGGCATTAGGGCCTGGGCATTAGGCTCGTGCTAAACACCGCTAACATGATCACATCAGCACTTCAACACGTGAACACGTCCGCACGTGAGTTCATTTAGCCTTACCATACTCGGTTCAAGTGGCGCGCTGCCTGCTATAGGCAGGTTTCCTGCTTCGCAATATCTTACCATTCAAAACAGGCACTTCCTCATCGACTGCGGTGAAGGATCGCAGATGCAAATGGCGAAGTTTCAAGTTTCATTACACAAAATCGATCATATTTTTATCAGTCACCTGCATGGCGATCATTATCTGGGGTTGATGCCTCTGCTTTTCTCCATGCACTTGCATAAACGCAGCTCCGATTTGCATCTATACAGTCCACGCGGACTTGACGAAATTATTACGTTACAATTGAAGCATTCCAAATCAGTCCTGAACTACAAAATCATTTTTCACCCTTTCAATCCTTCAAAAATTCAATTGTTGTTTGAGGATGATGCACTCACCGTTGAGACGGTTCCTCTCATTCATAAATTAGAATGCGCTGGGTTTCTTTTCAGAGAAAAACTGAAGCCGAGAAGGATCAACAAAGAAAAACTGTTTGAAGGATTGAAGATTCAACAGATAGCTTCCCTCAAAACAGGCGCAGACATTTTTGACGAACAGGGAAACCTGTTGTACAAAAATGAAGATTTCACTTTGCCACCGAGGCCATCATTTTCTTATGCTTACTGCTCAGATACCGCTTGGAACGAAGCGATGATCACACAACTAAGAAATGTCGATTTGCTTTATCATGAGGCTACATTTATGAATGACGATCGAGATAAGGCAGTAGAGACTAAACACAGTACAACGCGCGAAGCAGCGGAAATGGCGAAACGCTCATCTGCAAAAAAGCTGATCATAGGCCATTTTTCTGCTCGATACAAAGACCTCAACTTATTACTGAATGAAGCAAAAGGTGTCTTTGAAAACACTGAATTGGCCATTGAGGGAGTTACTTTCGTATTGAATGAATCCTAAACCTTTCACTATCTTTGGTCATAGAATAATACGTAAAGATGTCCGCAATTAAGATCCGTAAAAAAGATTCACGTCATAAAAACTCAAGGAAAACAAAGAGCGTGATCAGAAAAAAAACGAATCGCGCTTTTGAAAAAGCTTGGGAGTTTTGGCAGAAAGCTCAAATCGACTTGAGTAACTTTAAATTTGATAGAGAAGAGGCCAATGCTCGATAAAATTTTTCTTGATTCAAATGTTTGTCTGTACATCCTCGACAAACACAGTTCGAAATTTTTAGCTGCAAAGACGTTGTTGGAAAATAGACCAACGATAAGTACTCAGGTGATTTTAGAGAATATCAATGTCTGTATAAAGAAATTCAAACGTTCTAAAAGTTTTGCTTTGTCGCACGCCAGAAGCTTACAACTCACATGCGAAGTTTCAGCAGTGACAAATCAAACAATAACAAAGGCCTATTTTATTTTCGAACGATACGGGTATTCCATTTTTGACAGCCTTATACTGGCCACGGCACTGCAAGCAAGTTGTGAAACCCTGTACTCAGAAGATATGCAGCATGGCCAAATTGTAGAAAACAAGATCACGATTATCAATCCGTTCATCATACCAATCTCAAAGATTGCTCTATGATCGAGCAAAAGAAGAATAGACTGTTTGTTGTGCTGGCGGGAATATTTCTCACTAATGCCATCGTTGCAGAACTAATCGGTGTAAAAATTTTTTCCGGGGAAAATTCACTCGGGCTGCAACCGGCCAATCTTCATATCCTGGGATTCACAATGGATTTTAACCTGACAGCTGGTGCTGTTATCTGGCCTGTGGTTTTTATCACTTCCGACTTGATCAACGAATATTTTGGCAAACCGGGAGTAAAACGAATCAGCTACCTCGCAGCAATTTTTATCGCTTATTCATTCCTTGTGATTTTTATGGCCATGAAACTCCCCCCGGCCCAATGGTGGCTAGAAGCCAATAACAAAGATGGCTCGGGAAATTTCTTTGACATGGACTTTGCCTTCAATAAAATTTTAGGCCAAGGGCAAAGAATAATTGTAGCATCACTTGCAGCATTTTTGATCGGTCAATTGATCGATGTTTTTGTCTTTCAAAAATTAAGGAAGTTAACGGGAAGCAAAATGTTATGGTTGAGGGCCACAGGGTCTACCCTCGTATCTCAATTCATCGATAGCTTTGTAGTTTTATATCTTGCCTTTACAGGAATCTTCTCCAATCAGCAAATACTCGCCATTGGCATCACCAACTATCTTTACAAATTCTCTGTTGCCATACTCCTTACTCCCTTAATTTATTTCGGACATTACATCATTGATGGCTATTTGGGTAAAGCAGATGCGGAAAAGCTATCCGAAGAATCTGCTCAGCAAAGCAGTTCATTTTTTTGATCTGAAGACGTTGTCGAGAACAATTCCTGTCGCGATAGCTGCATTGAGTGATTCAGCTCCTCCAATTTTTGGAATCGTGATTCGATGATTCACCAACCTGCTTACCTTTTCTGATATTCCGTTTGACTCATTGCCGATTACAATCAATCCACTCTTTCCGAAATCGATTTGATGAACATCTTCTCCGTTCATGAAAGTGCCATAAACGGGAAGCGAATTCCTTGAGAAGAAATCACCAAGGTCGGTGTAGAAAACATTCACCCTGCAGAAAGAGCCCATAGTGGCACTTATCGTTTTAGGGTTATAAAGGTCCGCAGTCTCTTCTGAGGCAATGATCTGTTTTATCCCGTACCAATCGGCCGTTCGGATAATTGTGCCCACATTGCCTGGATCACTCAGGTCATCCAACACCAAACAGAATTCGTCTTTGATGTTTGGCAACTCATTAGGCTTTATTTTAGCTACAGCTACCGCAGCATCATTTGTTTGAAAAGAACCTAGTTGCTCCAGCTCTTTTTCGCTGGCGTCAACTACCTCAATATTTCTTCCTTGAAAACGTTTTTCATTCAAGTAAAGAAAATTTTTGGAGCCGGCTAACCATATCACGTCAAAGTCGGAGCTCAAAAGTTCTGACACACTTTTTGCTCCTTCTACCACAAAAGATTGCTCCTGTTTTCGGTATTTCTTTACTTGCAGGGATTTGATGAATTTTATTTTGGCTTTGGATACCATCTCTCAATCATTTATAAAACGAGCCTCGTCATGTTGTCTCCTTGTGATCGTCACTGCTATGATGAGCAGTTGCATCGGCACAAAACACCTTCAAGAAAATGAAAAGTTATTGTACCACCAAAACATCAAGCATTCAAAGGGGTTAAATAGCGAGGGCCTGCGTGATCTTTATGTGCAAAAAGTGAACAGTCGAATACGCCCAACTTCCATAAGTGTTCCTGTCGGGATGTATTACTTGGGGAAAAAGAGGTTCAACAAAGAGAAGTTCGTAGCGCGAAAAACAAAAGTGGAAGCAAAGTTTGATCGCAAGATTGCAGCTACAAAAAACCAGAAGAAAATTGCCAATCTGCAGTACCGGAAACAAAATGCAGTTGATGCCTTGAATAAAAAGATCGACAACGGCAATATGTTCATGCAATGGGGTGAGCCCATAACCGTGTTTGACACGGCTGCCATGTATCAAAGCCAGGTTAAAATCGAGACCTCACTTTTCAACAAAGGGTATTTTCGCGCCAGTGTAAAATCTGATTTTATCGAATTGAAGAAAAAGCGGATTGGGGTCAATTACATAATTGCGCCCGGACCATCATTTACTTACGATACTATTTTTTACAACATTCCAGACCCCAATGTGCTAAGGCTTGTTTCAAAAAACAGGCAAGCGAGTCTATTGAAAAAAGGTGATCAATACAGTCAGGATAAGCTAAGCAAAGAACGCGACCGCATTGACCAACTGCTCAAAGATCATGGCTATTATGATTTTAGTAAACAGTTTGTTGATTTTGCCGTAGATACCACAGGCGGAGAAAACAAAATTAAGCTTCAGCTCGAGATTCTGAACCCCTCCAAACGCGGCTACCACAAGCAATTCAAAATCGATTCGGTGACATTTACTACAGATGCGGCCGTAACCGGAAATGAAAATAAAAAGCGAAGCAGTTCTGTCTTTCATAACATCACGTTCAATTCATACGAGGTTCTGTACAGTAAAAAAATACTCGCTCAGCGTGTGTTTTTTTCAAAAGATAGCTTGTACAGCCGCACCAATACTTTCAATACACAACGGCAATTGGCCAACCTGGATAATTTCAAATTCGTAAACCTTAACTACGACACGAGCGGAGGAAGGTTCGTTGCAAATTTATTCACCAGCCCTCTTGACCGCTATACATGGAACAACGAAGCAGGGATGACGGTAACACAAGGTTTCCCTGGCCCGTACATCAGTACCAATTTCAAAAAGAGGAATGTTTTTGGCGGGCTTGAGATTTTAGAGCTAAATGGCCGCTTTGGTTTTGAGGGCGTTGCGGCTGTGACTTCCGAAGGGGGTTTCTACAAAAGCACAGAAGCAGCAGGCAATGCTTCGATTACTTTTCCGCAATTTTTGTTTCCGTTCAGAAGCGCGGCTGCATTTCGATATGGAAGAAATAATCCGCGCACAAAAATTTTAGCCGGCTATACGTACACCGACAGACCAGAATATCAACGCTCCATAACTACGCTTTCAGCAACTTACACCTGGGATTTACAAAGGCGATTGCAATTTTCGTTTAGCCCAGCCACTTTGAATGTTATTAATTCAACCGAAAGTCGTGGCTTTGATTCGCTGCTGAATGATTTAAAATTAAAAGGCAATAATCTGATCAATGCATTTAAACCATCTTACGTCAGCAGCATGATCTTTTCATTGACATGGAACAACAACTATGGGGTAGCTCAGAAAAGTTCTACATTCATCAGAACTACTTTGGAAAGCGGTGGAACACTGTTGAATTTATATTCACCAAAATTTATTCAAGATCAAGGCCTCGAGCCTTACAAATATTTTCGGATCAGTTTTGACATCAGGAAAAATGTTGTCATCGACAAAACGAGAGCATTGGCTTATCGATTCAACACAGGCTTTGGCTATGCCTATAGCTCTAATCAGGTATTGCCGTACGAAAAAAACTTTTTTGTTGGAGGAAGCAACAGTGTGCGTGCGTGGCGACCTCGAAGATTGGGACTTGGTTCTGATCCGCCACCAATAAATGCAGACCCTTCATCTAGTGGTTACTTTAATTATCGTTTTGAAAGACCAGGGCAATTGTTGATCGAGGGTAGTGTTGAGTGGCGACAAAAACTAGTTGGCTTTTTGAACTATGCTTTGTTCATTGATGCCGGAAACGTATGGGCATTGCAGACTAGTTCAAATGATGCATCAAACTTCAGATGGAATAAATTCTATAATGAGTTTGGTGTTGGTACTGGTTTTGGTCTACGCTTTGATTTTACTTTCCTTATTCTCCGATTTGATGTCGGCATTAAAGCCTGGGACCCCGGCCGACCCGTGGGCAGCAGATTTGTTTTACCAAACGTGAGTTTCAAAAAGCCTTACGCTTATCACGAGCCTGTCATTTATAATATTGGAATTGGGTATCCATTCTAAAAAAAGAAGTCAGGAGTTAGAAATCAGAAGAAATTATGGTTTCAATAACTCAAAAGTTTCTCCAATTCGGTTGCCACCTTTTCAGCATTTGGCAGCATCATTTTTTCCAAATCAACATTGAGTGGAACAGCCGGCAAATTAGTCGCACCAAAAATCCAGACGGGGGCATCAAGGTGTTTGAAACACTCTTTAGAAATTCTTCCCGCCAATGATTCCGCAAATGAATTGAGAAGGGGCTCTTCGGTAAGAACAAATGCACGGTTATGTTTTTCAACAGATGCTTTCACTGTTTCCCAATCGAGTGGGTTGAGTGTTCGCAGATCCATGATTTCCACTTGGCCTTTGAATTTCTTTGAAGCTTCCTTTGCCCAATAAACCCCCATTCCATAGGTAATTATTGTTGCACTCTTTCCGTCTATAATTTTCTCGTCTTCAGCATCCTGAACAATATTCACTTTGCCTAGCGGGATAATATAATCTTCATCGGGTTCAATTGCTTTTGCATCGAGCGTGCCTGGTACTTTGCTCCAATACAAACCTTTGTGCTCGAGCAGCACCACTGGATTGGGATCATAAAAAGAGGCTTTTAGCAAGCCTTTCATGTCTGCCGCGTTGGAGGGATACACTACTTTTATTCCGCGAATCGTGAGTAGTGTCGATTCAATGCTCCCCGAATGATAAGGGCCACCTCCACCATACGCACCAATAGGAACCCGGATCAATGCCTGAACCGGAAATTTTCCCTTAGATAAATAACAGCTCTTCGAAAGCTCTTCAACCAACTGATTGATTGCCGGCCAGATGTAATCAGCGAACTGAATTTCGACAATGGGCTTTACCCCCACCGCGCTCATCCCTGCTGTAGAACCAACAATGTATGCTTCCTGAATTGGCGTGTTGAACACACGGGCTTCACCATATTTTTGAGCAAGTGTTGCTGCCTCGCGAAAAACCCCGCCCAATCTTCCGCCAACATCCTGCCCGTAAAACATTGCCTCCGGATGCTTCCGAAGAATTTCATCCACCGCATGAAGTGCTGCATCAACCATAACCACTTTCTCACCTTTGGCTGGCGATCGATTTCCTTTCTCCAGGGTAATTTCTGTTGAAGCAAATTCATGCGAATCAAAATCATTGACATCAGGGTCGGGCGATTTGACCGCCTTGTTATAATCAGCCAGCACTTTCTTTTCCGCCTCAGCCTTGAGCTCATCCAGTTTTTTTTGACTTACCTCCTGCTGAATCAAATAGTTTTCGAGTTTAACAATTGGATCATCTTTAAGGTGAACAGAAAGATCATCGCCACGATACCATTCTTTTCGTACTCCAGATGTGTGATGCCCGAGCAACGGACATCGTGCATGAACCAACATAGGCGCTCGTTCCGCACGTACAAAATCAAAAGCGTTTTTCATTCCATTATAGCTGTCAATGAAATCCGATCCGTTTACACGCATTCGCTGTAAACCTTTAAAGCCATCGGCATATTCAAATGCATCCATGGTGCGCATCTCATCACCGGTTGCCGAGATTCCCCAGCCGTTGTCTTGCACTAAATAAATGATCGGCAATTTTTTCAGTACCGCCATTTGAAATGCCTCGGCTACTTCACCTTCCGTAACTGAACCATCACCAAGCGAACAAAGAACAACTGATTTTTCTTTCAACAATCCCTGCGACTCCAAATAGGAAATTCCATGGGCCATACCTGTGGCGGGAATGGCCTGCATTCCGGTAGCAGAACTTTGATGAGGGATTGTTGGAAAGCCTTTTCGCCTTAGAGAAGGATGACCATAGTAACTTCTTCCACCAGAAAAAGGATCATCGCGCTTCGCCATCAATTGCAACATCAATTCAAAAGGCTCAAGACCGATGCCAAGCAAAATCGATTCATCGCGATAATATGGGGACGCATAATCGATCGCTTTTAATTGAAAGGACGTAGCTAACTGAATGGCTTCATGCCCGCGCGAAGTGCTGTGTACATATTTACTGCATACTTCCCTGTTTTCATCATAAAGTTCTGCCATGCGCTTAGAAGTACACATCAGCCGATAGGCTTTCAGGCAAACCTCAAGAAAATCTTTGTTAATTTCTGTGGCCTTTTTTAAAACTGTATTCATGAAATAGAATGAGCTTCAAAGATATTAATTGCATGAACCAGAAAGAAATAAGACTGAATTTATTCGGCTCAGCCGCGGACAAGGAGAATTATTTATTCAATAATCTCTTCACATATTTTCCGATGATATCGAACTCCAGATTTACGTTATCACCAACCTTTAGATTTCGAAACCCTGTATTCTCGAAAGTGTATGGAATAATGGCTACAGAAAACTCTCCGTCTTTTGAATTGAAGCAAGTAAGGCTAACACCATTAACACTGATTGATCCTTTCTCCACAGTTACATTTCCTGCAGACGAATCATAGGCAAAAGTAAAAAGCCAACTTCCATTTTGATCTTCCATGGTTTTCACTTTTCCGACCTGATCAACATGACCTTGTACAATGTGACCATCAAATCGACCATTGGCAATCATGCATCTTTCAATGTTAATTTTATCACCTTCGCTCAGTGAATCAAGATTTGATTTCTGCAGTGTCTCTTGAATTGCCACAACCCAATGAAAGCCATCGCCAACCCAAACCACTGTAAGGCAGACACCATCGTGTGAAACACTTTGATCAACTTTTAATTCGTTGCTGATTAAAGAAGCAATTTTGAAATGTTTGTTGGTTCCCTCATTCTTGATCGCTACCACCTCGCCTACCGTTTCGATTATTCCCGTAAACATGCCACTAAAATTTATGGTAAGTTGCGATGAACTTTAAGAATAAAAAAATGGCTCGAATCAATCGGGCCACTTCAAGATTTATAAGATCAAAAAAATCAATTCATTGATGGCTCGTACATAAGACTGTTGGGTATCTCGATGCTGAAATGTGTGCCTTCTCCCAATTTCGACCTTACTGCTATTTTACCATTGAGTTTCTCCACCGTGCCCTTTACAATATACAGACCAAGTCCGGAGCCTTTACTTTCATAGCTCGCGCGGAAAAACATTTTGAAAATATTCTCTTGAAACTCTTCAGCTATCCCCACTCCGTTGTCAATAAATTCAATTATAGTTCTGGCGTGATGAGTAGTAATGTCAATCTGCAAATAAGATTCTTTGTCTTTATCCTGATACCGAACTGCGTTTGAAATGATGTTATTGAAAATGATCAACAAGCGGCTATGGTCAGAATAGAAGGGAGTCTCATCCGTAATGTTGATGATCGACTTTACCAACTCAGCATCTTGCATGTATTTTAGAGAATCAATCGACTCCTTCACCAATTTTTGGAAATCGATTTTTGATGGCATCACTTCCATCCGCGAATTGCGAGAGTAATGAATAATGTCGTTGATGAAATAATCTAATTTACAAACGCTGCTCTCAATCAACTGAAGATATTGATCCAGTTTTTCTTTGTCAGGATCGATCTTAATCATATTCACTAATCCTTTCACCGACATCAATGGCGCTTTCAAATCGTGAGAGGCACTGTAAACAAACTGATCAAGTTCAGAATTAATCTTAGTCAGCTCTTCGTTTTTAGATTTGAGCAGATCTTCTGCTTCGCGTTGTTGAGTGATGTCTCGAGAATAAATCGTGAGGCCGGTTACTTCACCATCTTCGACAATAGGATAAGTTTTGATTTCAAACGTGCGAAGAGAATTGCCGATCGCATACGTCTCGATGTACTTGCCGGGCCTCCCCTTCAAACCAGCTTCATATCTTGCACGCCAAGTCTCTTGCATCTCAGGCATGTGCTCTGGCACAAATTCAAAAATATTTTTTCCACGAATCAGCTTTACGCCAAAGGCAAGTTTATAAAGTTTGAAAAATTCTTTATTGAAATCGATCAACTCAAAATTGCTGTTCACCAACCAAATGCTGTTCTCAATGGTATTCAAAATAGAACGAAGGTTGGCTTCGTTGCCGATGATTTTTTTCTGGTACGCTTTACGAACAGAAACATCGCGACTGAAGACCGAAACGAACTGGCGGCCATCCGCAAAAGTCTCAGACTTGTAATGTAGCTCCCAGAAGTTTTGCTTACCATCGATTTCAAATTCATCCTCCACTTTTACGGGCGATCCGCTTAAAGCCGTTTGAAACCGGTCTTTCCATAGACGGGTGAGCGAAGGATTTACTTCATTCATAGACTGAAGAATGGATGTCCCCTTCTTTAGCTCAACTCCGTACGTCTCCAGGAATGTCCAATAAAAGCCCGGATTGATTGTCACAATCCTGAATTCATCGTCTAACAGTAAAATATTGGAGTCTGCGTCTTCAATAATTGAGGTAAACAAGTCTTGCCAAACCCCTACCTCCGTCTGATCTAACATCGTCATTTCCCTAGCTACCGCGGCCAAAAGAGGCCATTTTTTAGTGAAAAACTAATTTTCAGAAAACCCAAAGACACAAAGGTAACCCATTGGTTGTGAATGACCTACCTTACGTTAGGATTTTGTTAAAAATAGGGCAAAAAAAATGTTAACTCTTAAAATTAGGCTTAACCTGATTGGCTATACATACCTGAAAATAAGTGAATTATGAAATGACGATTGCAATTATGCCATTAGCATCCCTACCCTTTTCATCGTCTCGTCTGAAGTCTGGCCATTTTGAATATTAAGGCGAATGGTATTGATCAATTCTTGAGACGTATTTTTAGGATAGCCAAACTTGACCGCAAACAAATCACACAACTTCATTTCATCCGGGTGAATGTTATTGTCCACGCTCATCATGTGTACAAGGTCATAGAATTGATGAAACCTCTCAGACTTATTTGCCGGCAACTCAAACTTAATACCGTGAGGGTTCTTTCGAATGTCGTTGAGCTGAGATTCCGAGATGTTATTCTTTTTGGCAATTTTCTTTAACAGATCAAATTCAATATTGTCAAAATTTCCGTCTACAGCCGCCATCTCAATCAGGTTTTTCATATGGCTTTTGGCTGTTGCCTTTCCTGTATGAAAAAGATTTAGGATTTCCTGAATGCCCATAAATGGTTGATTACTTGCATGAAAGTAATGAGCAAAATCGGAAATTAAAAGTGTGAGCAGTAAATTAAATGATAGTAATTTTTGACATTTGATCCATGACATTTCTAAAAACTACAATTCTCTTTTTTCTCATTATTTTGTTTCAAACTCAATCAAAAACAATTCTTTTTTTTGGTGACAGTCTAACAGCCGGTTTTGGCCTCTCCTCTCCTGAAAAAGCTTTTCCATCACAATTTGGAATCGAGCTCAATAAAACCAACAACAAGGTCAAGGTACTTAATGGAGGTTTGAGTGGCGAAACCTCGGCAGGCGGCTTATCGCGAATTGATTGGGTGCTGCGCCAGCCGGTCGATATTTTTGTTTTAGAACTTGGAGCGAATGACGGACTTCGCGGCTTGCCATTAGATCAAACCAAAAAAAATCTTCAGGCCATTGTAGATAAAGTGAAATCAAAATATCCAAAAGCAAAAATTGTTTTAGCGGGAATGATGGTACCACCTAACATGGGGAAAAGTTATTCTGATGAATTCAAGAAAGTCTATCCGGATCTGGCCACAAAAAACAATTGCTATTTAATTCCCTTTCTTCTGGAAGGCGTTGGGGGTAACGAAAAATTAAATCAATCAGATGGCATCCACCCTAATGATGAAGGCCATAAGATCATTGCAAAAAATCTGGTAAAGTTTTTTGAGAAGCTATTGTGACTGACACAAAGACCTTTCTCATTTGAGAATTAATTCCGATCATTAAGAAAAGTTTTCTCTTATGAAATTCAAAGCTTTTATTTCACTATTTGTCACGATCGCACTAGTGTATGCTCTTAATCGCTCATGGAATTTTGGAAAGCCAATACCTCCGTTGGGAAAATTCCTTGATCCGTTTCACGGCTTTTGGAAAAATGCAGTATTAACGACCGCGCCTGTTTCTTCTGTTAAAGGACTGAAGAAAGAAGTTTCTATAGTGTATGACAGCACTTTAATTCCTCATATCTACGCATCTAACGAAGAAGATTTATTTTTTGCCCAAGGATTTATAACAGCAAGCCACCGACTTTGGCAAATGGAATTGCAGACACACGCAGCTGCTGGTAGAGTTTCAGAAATTCTTGGAGCTACTACAGTAGATTTTGACCGAGGGCAACGAAGATTAGGAATGGTTTACGGTGCCCAAAACTCATTGGACGAAATGGAGAAAGATCCAACTTTAAAACTCGTGGCTGAAAAATATTCTGAAGGTGTCAACGCTTACATTCAGTCGCTCGATTACGAAAAACTTCCCCTTGAGTACAAGCTTTTGGATTATTACCCGGAGCCATGGAACACTTTGAAAAGCGCCCTCCTTTTAAAATATATGGCCAAGACCTTGAACATTGCCGAAAAGGATTTTGAGATGACTAATGCATTGAAACTTTTTGGAAGAGAAACCATCGAACTTCTCTATCCAGACAACGAACATGTGGGCGACCCCATTGTAGACAACCCCAATGGATGGAAATTCAAACCAATAACACTTGGAAACGAATCTGTGTTGCCCGAAGCATTCGTTCAAATAAAACCCATGGAAAAATCTGCTCCTGATATTGGCAGCAACAACTGGGCTGTGGCGGGAAGTAAAACGGCAACGGGTGCACCCATGCTTTGCAATGATCCCCATTTGGAATTAAATCTTCCCTCGATCTGGTATATCATCCACCTAAGTGCACCTGGCATCAACACCATGGGCGCATCATTGCCTGGTGCCCCGGCAGTGATCAGCGGCTTTAATGATTCCATTGCCTGGGGCGAAACCAACGCGCAGCGCGACCTGGTTGACTGGTACAAAATTCAATTTAAAGACAAAACAAAAAATGAATACTTAAGCGATGGCCAGTGGAAAGCAACTAAAAAAGTAATTGAAAAAATAGCAATCAAAAACAAAGATGCGGTTTATGACACCGTGATTTATACCCATCATGGCCCAGTAACGTATGACGAAAGTTATCATGGCGAAAGTGAGAAGAATCATTATTCATTTCGATGGGTTGCACACGATCCTTCAAAAGAATTGCTCGCCTTTTATTTACTGAACAAAGGAAAAAATTACACCGACTATTTAAAAGCGATGGACAATTACGCATCGCCAGCGCAGAATTTTGTTTTCGCGTGCACCAATGGAGATATCGCTATGCGTATTCAAGGAAAATACCCGGTTCGCAGAAAAGATGAAGGAAGATTTGTACTTGACGGAACAAAGACTTCAAGTGAGTGGCAGGCATTCATACCCAATGATCAAAACGTGATGTATAAAAATCCAGAACGCGGGTTTGTGAGCTCTGCCAATCAATACCCTGTGGATGATACCTATCCTTATTATGTGATGTCGAATCATTTTGAGGCTTACCGCAATCGAAGAATAAATCAGCGGCTTAATGAAATGAGTAAAATCACTCCACAGGATTTGATGAAACTTCAAGCCGATAATTACAATCTCAAAGCAGCTGAAAGTTTGCCCACATGGCTCTCGATGCTTGACTTTTCAAAATTGAATGCCAATGAAAAAATTGCTTACGACAAACTTAAAACTTGGGATTTTTTTAATAACATCGATTCACAAGGCGCTTCATATTACGAAGCATGGCTTCGCGCTATTATCCCAATGATTTGGGATGAAATAGAAACCGCTAAAGTCTCCCTCCCCGATCCTACGGCTTATACAACAATCAAACTAATCAAGGAAAAGCCGGATCTCAGTTTCTTCGACATCATTTCCACCCCTGAAAAAGAAACCGCGACAGATGTGGTGAGGAAATCTTTTTCTAAAAGCGTGATTAACATTCTGAAATGGAAACAGGACAACCTGCCTGCCGGGCAGTCAGGGAAAAAAGAACCGGCTTGGGCCGACTTTAAAGATTCATACATACAGCATTTAGCGCGACTTGAACCGTTCAGCTATCACGTTAAGCACGGTGGCAACAGCAGCATCGTCAATGCACACAACAAACGCAATGGCCCAAGTTGGCGGATGGTGGTGAGTTTAGAAAAATCAGGAGTGAAAGCATGGGGAGTTTATCCCGGTGGCCAATCAGGAAATCCAGGGAGTCCATTTTACAACAACATGATCGATGTTTGGTCAACCGATCGTTATTTCAATTTGCATTTCAACACTGCTGCTGATCAAATGCAAAAATTCTCAATGACAACTCAAATTTTAAAAACAGTGCAATGAAATTTTTATATCAAACTCTTGCCACAATTCTTGGCTGTCTCCTCGCTCAGTATTTTCTTCCTTGGTGGACAATGGCCATCGCAGCTTTTGGTTTTGGGTATTTTTTTCGCAACAAGGGTACCCTTTCATTTCTTGCAGGCTTTGTAAGTGTTGGAGCGCTTTGGTTAATTATGGCTTACACTATTGATAAATCGACACAATCATTACTAACAGATAAGATCAACAAACTTTTTCCATTGAATGTGTTCTTGCTGATGGTGATTGTTGGAGGACTGGTGGGAGGTTTCGCTGCGCTAACAGGAGCGTTGATGAATCCAAAAAAGGTCTCGAAATATTACTGAGCTTAAAATAAAATTAGCCAACGGTTTCCCATCGGCTAATCAATGAATTGATGAATTGGCTAAATTACTTCTTCGCCTTAGCCTTAAATTCTTCTTTGATCTTTTCGATATCCACAGCTTTTGAGACAGGCTTGAAGTTCTGCACTTTCAAATCGGTTCTTCTGCGAGCTGCTTTAGCTTTATCCTTGCGGTTCTTTCTTTTCAAACGGGTAACTGACATGGCTTTTGATTTAAAGAGCGCAAAAATAAGCAGGATTTTCCGTTTTGCAATAGCCCTAGAACCTAAAGGTTACGCCTAAGCGGATATTAGACGAGCCTAAAGCCCCAACTTCAAGAAATCCTCCAGTCTTTGGAGCAAAATAGTACCTGGCTCCCGCATGAATCCCAAGAAATAACCCGCTGTTATAGTAGCCGGTTGAGTAAACATAATTGTCGCCCCAGGTGAATGAGCGGTAACCAAGGGTACCCCCTCCATAAATGTCCCATTTCTTATCGTTGATATTAAACGCCTGGTTAAAATGATAAGACGCTTTGAACCCAAGATAAAGGGCTGTGAACCTATAATTGTTTCCCGGCACCCCATAATGATACGAGAGGTAATCTAAGCCACCTCCCACGCTCACCAAGTTGCTCACGCCATATTCATAAGCAGCACTAAACGGAATGCCTCCGGAATAGTATGAGTTAAGCCCGAAGCCAATGTTCAATAAGTTATCACCCTTCTTGAATTGTGCAAATCCTGTGGTGGAAAGCAATGAGAGTAAGCCAAAGATTACAAGAATTCTTTTCATAAGTATGGTTTTAAAAATTTTACGCAAGTGTAGGAATTTTGGCGTTCCTTTTCAAAGTGCTTCCGACAGACTGTCGTCATCTGCGAATAACCGTTAGTTTTGTGGCATGGAAAAAATTTCCCTTCCCAAAGGTACTCGCGATTTCGGGCCTGAACAGATGGCCAAAAGACAGTTTATCATCGACTCAATCAAAAAAGTCTTTCAGCGCTATGGCTTCCAACCATTAGAAACACCCGCCATGGAGAATCTTTCAACGCTTACTGGCAAGTATGGGGATGAGGGTGACCAATTGCTTTTTAAGATTCTAAATTCAGGGGATTTTTTAAAAGAAGCAAACAAACAGAATCTTGAAACCGGCAACTGGAAATTAGCCACTGGCGATATTGCCGAAAAAGGTCTCCGCTACGATCTCACCGTTCCGTTCGCAAGATATGTGGTGATGAACCGTCATGAGATTGCATTTCCATTTAAGCGATACCAGATTCAACCCGTTTGGCGCGCTGACCGTCCGCAGAAAGGAAGATACCGAGAGTTTTATCAGTGCGATGCCGATGTGGTGGGAACCGACTCGTTGGTTTGTGAGGCAGAAATTATCCTTATGATCAAAGATGCATTTAAGGCATTGGGCGTTGGCGATTACTCAATAAAAATAAATCATCGTGCAGTTTTGTCGGGTCTTGCCGAGATACTTGGGGCCAGAGAAAATGAAAATTCACTTTTTGTCGCCATCGACAAGCTGGATAAAATCGGGGAGGAGAAAGTAAAAGAAGAGCTAATCGCGAGGGGATTTAATACTGACTCACTCGCAACTCTTTTCGAAGTTTTAAATTTCAAAGGAAGCGTTGCTCAAAAGATGGAAATGTTAACAAAAACATTCGCTAATTCAGAAAAAGGAAAAAAAGGGGTTAACGATCTGAGCGAAGTATTTTCATTGCTTGAAAATTATGGTTCTGCCTTTGACCATGTGGAGTTCGACATTGCTCTTGCTCGAGGTTTAAGCTATTACACAGGCTGTATTTTCGAAGTGAAGATCAATAACGTGGGTATTGGAAGTGTAAGTGGTGGCGGACGTTACGATAATCTTACCGCTGTTTTTGATGCAAAAGAAAAAAGCTCAGGTGTAGGAATTTCGTTCGGCATTGACCGAATCTACGATGCCATGGAGGAACTGAAAATTTTCCCCAAGGAGACAAGCGCTGCCTCAACCATACTCATCACGCATTTGGACAATGACGGATTTAAATACGGACTGAAAACTGTTCAGGCATTTCGTGAACGCGGCATTGCCTCAGAGATCTATCCCGACCAGGTTAAAATCAAAAAGCAAATGGAGTATGCCGATCGCAAAAAAATTCCATTTGTAGTCGTGATCGGACCCGAAGAAGTGCAGACTAAAAATCTGACCCTTAAAAAAATGGAGACGGGCAATCAGCTAAAACTCTCCTTCGAAGAGATCGCCACAGCCATTCAATTGCATAACAATAAAGATTAAGTCCCTTGAGCTACAATCATTCCATCAGTTCTAAAAGTCTGTCGCATGAGGATTTAGAAAAAATCATGCACGCGGACGCACAACTTTCTCTTTCCAATGATTCGAAAGAGAAAATATTACGCTGCCGCGAATACCTCGACAAAAAAATTAATGGATCAACAGATGCGGTTTACGGCATCAATACCGGCTTTGGTTCATTGTACAACAAAAACATTCCAAAAGATCAATTAGAAAAACTTCAGGAGAACTTAGTGCTCTCGCATGCATGCGGCATGGGCGCAGAAGTTCCTCACGAACTCGTGAAGATAATGCTGTTTCTAAAAATCCAATCCCTTGCCTACGGGTACTCGGGGGTGCAAGTGGAAACAGTTGCGCGGCTTATCGAAATGTTCAACAAAAATATTCTACCGCGAATTTATGAAATGGGTTCGCTCGGGGCATCGGGTGACCTGGCTCCACTCGCTCATTTGTCATTACCGTTGATCGGGAAGGGTGAAGTTTACTTTCAAAATAGAAATCAGAACAGTGAAGATGTGTTGAAGTCACTGCAATGGGAGAAACTCCATCTTAAATCAAAAGAAGGGCTTGCCTTGCTCAACGGCACACAGTTCATGAGCGCCTATGGAACGTGGTGCGTGCTCCACTCCCAACGCTTACTGAAATTGGCAAATATGATCGGTGCACTTTCGCTCGATGCCTTTGATGGCCGAATTGAACCTTTCGATGAAGACGTACACAGAATACGTCCTCATGCAGGACAGCAAAAAGTTGCGAAGGAGATTAAGAAGCTGCTCCAGGGAAGTGAGATCATTTCACAAAAGAAAAAACACGTGCAAGATCCATATTCCTTCAGGTGCATTCCGCAAGTCCACGGAGCCAGTGACGACACACTGCAATTTGTTTCGCAAACTTTCTTGACCGAGATCAATAGTGTAACGGACAATCCAAACATATTTGATAAGGAAGATAAAATTATCTCTGCGGGAAATTTCCACGGGCAACCTTTGGCATTGGCCCTTGATTTCTTGGCGATAGCGATGGCAGAAATTGGGAATATTTCTGAGCGCAGAACCTACCAATTAATTTCAGGAGCCCGCGATCTGCCGAATTACCTTGTAGCCGAACCGGGTATCAATTCAGGATTGATGATCCCTCAATATACCGCTGCATCGTTGGTGAGCCAGAACAAGCAACTCTGCACTCCCGCATCAGTAGATTCTATCGTTTCTAGCAACGGTCAGGAAGATCACGTGAGCATGGGGGCCAACGCGGCTACCAAGGCCTACAGAGTCGTTAACAATATCTATTCAATTCTTGCAATTGAATTGATCACCGCATCACAGGCTCTGGAATTCAGACGACCGTTGAAAACATCTGTGTCGTTGGAAAGTTTAGTAGATACTTTTCGCAAGCGAGTTCCGTTTATAGAAAGTGATCGATTCTTACACAACGATTTGATCGAGACCGAGAAATTTCTCAGAGAATTTAATTTAGAATAGTGAGGAAGGCTTTTCTTTTGGTTGGACTAACTGTACTTGGATTTGCCGTCAAAGCTCAGCCTTACACTAGTCGTTTAGGACGGTTTCAAGTAGACCAGATTCGAGGATGCGCTCCCTTTACAATCAATATTACCAATACTAATCTTAGTGGCAATGGTGGATGCACTGCGGGAACTCCGTGCGTGATGAGCTTTGACGGCACAAACAGTTGCCCTCCAAATGCAAGCTGTCAGAACGCGATTCAGTTCACCTACAATACCCCCGGCACCTATAAACTGACTGTGACTTACCAAAACACGGGGCCAGATGATATCACTGTTACAGTCGACCCTAACATTCAGCCTGCGTTTGATATTTATACTTGTGCGGGATCTCAGGTCTCGATCAACATCACTGACAAAACTTACGATTCCTACAACATCGACTTCAATAATGATGGTACGATTGATAAATCAATTCCTTCAGGCAACAATCAAACGGCAACATTCGCATATGGCACACCGGGTAATCGCAACATCAGCGTGAAAGGACAAAAACTCAATGCTGCCAATAATTGCAGTCCAAAAGTTCAAGCATTTATGGCAATTGCTGCTTTGCCAACACCTTCGATCAACTCGTTGACTGCTACCGATGCCTCCACACTTCAACTTGCATTCACCCCTCAAACTAATATTGAATACAAAAGTGAAATAGCGTTTAACAACGGAACCAATTTTCAAACCTATCAGACCTTGTATCAAGTCAATTCAATGACTGCATCTAACTTAAACGTGAATGGAAGTTATTACTGTTTTCGATTAAGTTCTTTTGACCCCTGCGCTAATACCAATTCTTATTCTTTGCCAGTGTGTAGTCACAATTTCAGCCTGGCTTTGGCAAGTGGATCAGATCAATTGTCATGGCTGACAAATAGCACTGGCGTCTCCAACATTCTGATCAAACGAGACAATAGCCCTCTTGTAACCGTTGCGTCAAATTCATCTTCTTATAATGACAATGCTGTCGTATGCAAAACAAATTATTGCTATCAGTTAGTCAGCAATTATACAGGCGGAGCAACCAGCACTTCGCTGCAAAAGTGCGGCACAGCGTTCAACAACACAACACCCACAGCGATTATCAATACAAGTGCTGGAGTAAACGGAACCCAGGTTGACCTTACATGGCTGCAAGACCCGGCCTTCAAGGCTGCGAGTTATGACGTAGCGCGTTCGCCAATTGGAGGACAATTCGCGTTAGAAAATAAAGTCACCACCACAAAATACTCAGATGTTTCCTACGGAGCAGGTGGATATTGTTATAAAATCAATTATTCAGATGCATGTGACAACCTTAGCCCTGACGGTTTAATCTCCTGCCCTATCCGACTTAACGGCAGCCTGGATCCTTCGAATAACGTGAACCTTAATTGGTCATCCTACAAGGGATGGAACAAAGGAGTAAAAGAATATACCGTGCAAAAGCACTTTCAGCAGGGAGCGCCTCAGACAATTTATGTTGGCCCCGACTCCTCTTTCGTGGACCAGCAGCAAGATTTGGTTAATCAATCGGTCTATTACAAAATCACTGCAACTCCTATCGAGGCTGGTGTGACTTCATCTGTTTCAAACGAAATCAAGATTGTTAAAAACGTAAACCTTTTTTATCCCTCTGCCTTCAATCCAGAAAGCAAAATGTCTACTCTTAACAAGACATTTTTGGTAAAAGGCCACTACATTGCCTCCATGAAATTGCAAATCTTTGACCGATGGGGCTCGTTGGTTTTTTATTCTGACAAAGATGAAGCTTGGGACGGTAAGCGCGATGGAACCGCCATGCCCGATGCCACCTATGTGTGGACTGCCGAAGGTATCGACTTAACCGGCAATGCTTTTAAAAAGGCAGGGACAGTTTTGCTGATCAGAAAATAGAGTCTTCCTTATTTTACCGAATAGTACAAGGTTGAAACTCAACTTTTCGGATTAATTTTACGTCCTTCTAAAAAAGTAATCCATGTTTGACTTGATGAAAATGATGGGCAAAATGAAAGAGGTGCAAGCCCGTTTAAAAGAAGCACAAGACAACCTCACTTTATTGAAAGTTGATGCCGAGTCAGGCGGGGGCATGGTAAAGGCCACGCTAAACGGAAAAAGACAATTGATCTCGCTCGACATTGATGCAGCAATATTGAAGGCCGAAGACAAAACATTGATTCAGGATTTAGTAATCGCTGCGGTAAACAAAGCCAGTGAAGAAGCGGAGATTCAGGCGCGCGAGCAATTAAAAAAATCAACCGAAGGTCTGCTGCCCAATATTCCGGGCATGGACTTAAGCAGCCTGATGGGATGACCAAGGTTGCCATCGTTATTCTTAATTTCAACGGGAAGCATTTTCTGCAGCAGTTCTTGCCTTCGGTAGTGAACTACAGTGAGGATTCAAAAATTGTTGTGGCTGACAATGGCTCATCAGATGGATCTGGCGATTTTGTAAAAAGGGAGTTCCCCAAGATCGAAGTAATTTCATTAAGCGTTAACAAAGGCTTTTGTGGTGGATACAACGAAGTGCTCAAACAAGTGCAAGCCAAGTATTATGTGTTGCTAAATTCAGATGTTGAGGTTACGCCAGACTGGCTATCACCGATCATCGAGTTGATGGATCGCGATCAATCCATTGCAGCTGCACAACCAAAAATCCTGGCTCAACGATCAAAAAATAAATTCGAGTATGCGGGAGCGGCAGGTGGAAAAATAGATATGCTAGCCTATCCGTTTTGCAGAGGCAGGCTCTTTGATTCTATTGAGGAAGACAACGGTCAATACGATGACGTTTCGGAAATTTTCTGGGCATCAGGTGCATGTATGTTCGTGCGAGCCAATCTATATCATGAAATGGGCGGGCTTGATGAAGATTTTTTTGCCCACATGGAAGAAATCGATTTGTGCTGGAAATTATCAAGAGCGGGCTATAAGATCTTTTATCACGGAAAGAGCACCGTTTACCACGTGGGCGGAGGAACCTTATCAGCATCAAATCCTCGCAAAACATATTTCAACTTTCGCAATGGGTTAAGTTTGTTGATCAAGCATCAGCGCTACTCATCCCTGATGTGGAAATTTCCACTACGTCTGCTTCTCGATTGGGCTGCTGCAATTCATTTTTTAATGAGCGGCTCGGGTATTCACGCGAAAGCGGTAATCATTGCTCATCTAAGCTTTATCAGAAGGTTTGGCCGGGAAATGAAAAAACGATCAGCGACCGCACGACAAATGAGCAATTTCAAAACATCAAACGTTTACGAAGGACTGATTGTGTTTGATTATTTCCTGGGGCAAAAGAAAACTTTCAGAGACCTAAAATCCTAAAAGTCCCAAATCGTATTTCGCTTACGCAAATGCGCCCTCATATTCAGAATGAAAGCAATGGATAGGTAGATGATCACAGGCGATCCCAGCGTCAAAAAAGAAGCATAGATAAAGAAAAGCCTGATCGATGAGGTAGCCACCCCAAGCTTTTCACCCAAAAAAGTGCAGACCCCGAAGGCGTGGCCTTCGAAAAACAACTGAATCCTCTTCACAATATCCATAACGCTCAAAATATTTTCGTATTTTCAAACCGTTTACCTGCGTTAAATGCAGTTTATCGGCCTATATTTCAACTCGCAAATATAAGCACTTGAAGTCGGGTAATTCGTGAACACAAGTTCTTATTTTTTTGGCTATCCTTGCATTAAAATGATGATAAACATTACATTTGCGACTCTAAAAATCAAGTTTTTAAACCAAATTCCATGAGAAAAATAGTTTACTCCCTCGGGTTCATCGGAGCGATGACAATGGCCGGATGTACGCTTCCACAGATGATCAAAATGGCCAAAGATCAAAAGTTGGAAGCGAAACCAAACCCTCTCGAAGTGCACAAAGACACCGTGAACTTCGATATGTCCGGAAATCTTCCTGCAAAACTTTTAAAGAAAGGCACCGTATTCACTGTTAATACTTTTTACAAGTATGGTGAAAGCGAATTGGCTTTGCCAGCTGTGCCATTTAAAGCTGAAGACTATCCGGCTAACAGTACATCACAAACTCCCGTGAGTAAATCTTTCTCTTTCCCTTATAAGGATGCTTACAAAGTCGGAACAGTTGAAACGCAATATGTGGCCTCAAAGGGCACGAAGTCGAAATCGACTCCTCGCTTAGCTATTGCTACCGGTATCATTACCACCTCTAAACTTGTTCAGAATTCATACTATGCTGCTTTCGCAGAACATGGATATAACAATCAGGAAGAACTTACTCCGGTAATTATCCCTGATTTCAATTTTGAGCGCGGAAAATCAGTTCTTCGTAAATCAGAAATCAATGCCGAAAAAGGCAAACAGTTGGATGCATTCATAGCAGCCAAGAACATCACCAAGACAGTGACAATCACCGGTACCCACTCCCCAGAAGGTTTAGAGCGCATCAACAGCAAACTTTCTGAAGAACGTGCTGCTGTAATTGAAAAATTCTATCGTGATGAAATGAAGAAATACGACTACCAGGGTGTAGCCGCAGATATTAAGTTTATTTTGAAACCTATCGTTGACGATTGGGCTGGCTTCTCTACTGCTTTGGCTTCGTATGAAGGCATCACGGCTGACGAGAAATCAGAGTATATGAACATCGTTAACAACGGTGGTACTTTTGAAGAGAAAGAAAAGTCATTGCATAAATTGAAGTCCTACAATAAAGTTTTCAAGGATATTTACCCAGGACTTCGCTCTGCTAAGACGGAGATCCTTACCGTAAAATCAAAGAAAACGGATGCTGAGATTTCAGTCCTGGCTAAGCAGATTTCAAAAGGTGAAGTTGGCGCTGATGGGCTTACCTTTGAAGAGTTAATGTATGCCGGCACACTTACTCCTTCATTGGATGAGAAAGCTGCTATCTACGAAGCCGCAACCAAGAAGGGCGACAATTGGAATGCAAACAACAATTTGGCTGCCAGCTATATTCAGATGATCATCGACAACCCAGCTCGGGCATCTGAACTTACAGCTAAAGCTTCAACTCAATTGGATATTGCTTACAAACTGAAGCAAGCTCCTGAAGTGTTGGCCAACCTCGCTTCAGTAGCCTTAATGCAAGGCAATCCTTATAAATCTTATAGCTACGCAACTAAGGCCCTCAACGGTGCAAGCAACGATGTAACTCGTGGCGTAAATGGCGTAAAGGGTGCTGATGAAATCTATAAAGCAAGCTATAGCGATGCAGTTCGCTCTACTTCTTCATCTAGCGATACTGATGTAAACCTATTCAACAAAGGTTTGGCTCAGTTGCTCAACAAAGACAACAGCAATGCAGCCTCTTCTTTTGCGGAAGCTTCTAAGAAAAACCCTAACATGGCCCTTGCATTCTATGGTGCAGCTATTGCCGCAGCTCGAAATAATAGTGGCGAGGCTGTAGTTAGCAACCTTGTTAGCGCAGTAAAGCTTAATCCAAGCCTGAAAGAGAAAGCGTTGACTGACCTTGAGTTCACCAAATTCAATACTACTGATGCGTTCCGAAACGCGTTGAAATAATTCTAACCTAATGGAATTGGTTAAAAAAGCCCTGGCATTGTCAGGGCTTTTTTAATTTAAATGAAAATTCAGAACTGCATCCGATTGCAATTGCCCCGGTACTGCAAGTAAATCCCGTTTAAATCAATCCTGATAATCCTTGAATACTGTGAATCACGGTATTATTTTTACGGGCTTTCAAAATTTTAAACAATTGTTGACATGAGAGAAATCCAGTTCAGAGAGGCACTTCGCGAAGCCATGAATGAAGAAATGCGCAGAGACAAAAGTGTGCTATTGATGGGTGAAGAGGTGGCTGAATATAATGGTGCCTACAAAGTGAGCCAGGGTATGCTTGATGAATTCGGTCCAGACCGTGTAATCGACACACCAATCTCTGAATTGGGGTTTGCCGGAGTGGGCGTTGGCGCTGCCATGAATGGCATTCGTCCCATCATTGAGTTTATGACTTTTAATTTCTCACTTGTTGCCATTGACCAGGTAATCAATTCAGCAGCGAAAATGTTATCGATGTCTGGCGGTCAATTCAATGTACCGATCGTTTTTCGGGGACCGACAGGCAATGCAGGAATGCTTAGTTCCCAGCACTCGCAAAATTTTGAAAACTGGTTTGCCAATACTCCAGGTTTGAAAGTAGTTGTGCCTTACACCCCTTACGATGCCAAAGGCCTTTTGAAAACGGCTATCCGCGATAATGACCCTGTTATTTTCATGGAAAGCGAATTGATGTATGGCGACAAAGGAGAGGTTCCTACGGAAGAATATTTGATTCCAATTGGCTCTGCAGATATTAAACACAGCGGGTCAGACGTAACTATCGTTTCATTTGGTAAGATTATGAAAGTGGCTCTGGCAGCAGCTCAAGAATTGGAAAAAGAAGGAATCTCTGCCGAGGTAATTGACTTACGCTCAGTCCGACCAATTGATTATCCAACGGTGGTTGAATCGGTAAAGAAAACGAACAGGCTAGTGATTGTTGAAGAAGCGTGGCCTTTGGCTGCCATTTCCTCGGAGATTACATATCACATTCAGAAATATGCTTTCGATTACCTCGATGCGCCAATCCATCGGGTGAACAGTTTAGATGTGCCCCTGCCCTATGCTCCCACTTTGATCGATGCAATATTGCCCAATGTAGAGCGAACGGTGAAAGCGGTGAAGGCGGTGATGTACAGGAATTAGCGGACACTTACTATGCCTCTTAGGCTGAAACTTTACATTTTTTTGTTGGGCTTATCGTTAGTTGACTCATGCAACACTGCGAGGAAACCACAAGTTACTTCGAGTATCGTCTACGAAACTGACGCAAACGACTTCGCTGAAATAAAATTAACTCTGCTCTCCGACAGTACGTTGATATTTCACTTTAGGGACTTTGAAACTCCTCCATCTGTATTTGAGGCCACGGGTACTTGGAGTTCCGTTGGCGATAATTTCAAAATCCAATTTAAGAAGGCAAAAATTGAGTTTAACTACTTGGCAATATTTGAGGCAGATTCTTCAGTCTTTAAAATAAACAACTCAACCTTTAGATATAACAAGGATAAAGGACTAAAACTTTGGGGAGCCTATTGCCCCAAATTAATTGTAGAAAACAATTAATGGTTTACTTCTCCGATAAACTTTCAGCAATTAGCGCAACGAAGTCTTTGCCCTTTAAAAAGCCTTTGCCCAGTTTTTCATCGTATTTGTCAGTGATGCCAAGGGAAGAAATCTCTTCTATCTTCTTCCCCTTCTTTAAGGCTTTAGCGACCTGATCGCGAATATTGGCAATCTGTTCACGTAGCGTTTTCACGTCAGCTTTAGTTGCCAGCTCGCCATGACCGGGAATGATCTTTGTCTGATCGTCCATCATGGCCAACAGTTTGTCAAGGCTGGAGATAAATCCATTTACACTCCCCCCACTTGACGTGTCGATAAAAGGATAGCCATAACGAACAAACGCATCGCCTGTGTGAATCACATTAGCTTTTTTGAAATGAACGGCTACATCGCCATCTGTATGGCCACGATCAAGATGAATAAGTTCAATTTCCTCATCATTCAAATGGAAATTCAACTTATCCGGAAAAGTCACAATTGGTAATGCCTCCTTTTCGCGGGGTGGTGTGGTTCTGTTCAGGCGCTTGTTGACTTGTTCTTTTTTCATTCTTTCACGTACCTGGTCGTGAGCCACAACAATAACACCCTGCTTGCTGAAATTATCATTTCCACCCGAATGATCCCCATGAATATGAGTGTTGATCAAGAACCTGATTGGGTTTTGAGAGATCGATTTTATCGCCTCATTAATCTTCACAGATAATGGCGCAAACTGGTCATCAATCATTAGCAACCCTTCATTGCCTGTGAGAAGGCCAATGTTTCCCCCTGAACCCTTCAGCATATAAATCTGGTCTGTCACTTTTAAAGGCCTGATTTTAACGGTATCAAAATTTTGTTGGGCTTTTCCGGCAAGGGCTGCCATTAACAGAAGAAGAAGTAAGTATCCTTTCATAGAGATTTTAAAAATTAAAACTACACCGAGTTTTTATTTTGGCGACAGCCGATCATCAAAAATCTCATGACTCAAGTAGCGTTTCCCAAGCTTCCTCCACCCTCCCTTCAGACAATAATTTCTTAGCTAATTGATGGCGAGCATCGACATTCGTTGAATTATTCTTCGTGACTTTAATCTCAGGGAGTTTATCAATATTGGCTAAACGACCAAGGTCATTCCCCGACAGGATCTTGCTATTGCGAATGCTTTCAGGCAACTGATCAAAACCTATCCCCAGTTTTGTATTAGGTTTTGGTACTGAAAAAATATTTTCGCCATGAGCGCGGCAATAAAAGTCTCCACCCATCCTTGCCACTGCGTCTAACTTTTGCGGATCGACATGTCCGTGCTCATCCAATATCTCCTTTTTAAAGTGAGCCAAAATAATTTCACACACAATCAGGTTTCCTGCACCTCCTTCTGTTCCCAATGAAATCACTTGATTCACCTTGCACTCGAAAGATGCGGGTGACTCAGCCACGCGTGGTGGCTTAACTTTTTCTGATGGCAATTCAGTAAGTCCCGCTTTCACAAATTCATTCACTCCCTGGGAATATTCACAACTCGTAAGAGAAGCTTGTTCCACCATTGAATAACTTACAATGTTGATTGTGACTTCGGGTATTTCCAAAACATTTTCCAGCGTATGCTTCGTGGTATTATCGCGCACTCTTCTTGATGGAGAAAATATGGCCACTGGCGGATTGGTACTGAACAGATTGAAGAAACTAAAAGGGCTTAGATTTACATTTCCGTTTTTATCGACCGTGCTGGCAAAAGCAATGGGTCGCGGAGCAATTGCTCCCTGCAAATAGCCTTGAAGTTTGGCGGTGGAAATTTCCTTTGGGTCAATGGTCAGATAACTCACTCGATTTAGATTAATTTTAGATTACAAATTACAGATTAGGTCGTCTAATTTGAAATGTGAGGTATGCAATCTGAAATTCAATACGGATTCAGCTTATTCTTATTTCTCCCTTTGTATTTTAGAAGGGTGGGGTCATTTTCCCCATAACCTGGATTTTGTTTTTTGTAAATGGGATGCCTTCGGCTGCGGTATTCTTTGTTGCCATGTGCGTGATTGATCTGTACATGACAATCTCTCAAAAAGCATCGTGGAAGTTCTGGAATGGAGTACGTAAAACCAACTTGCGCATACAGTGCATTGATATTGTAATGAATGGACTGGCCGCTTCCCGGCACAGCAAGATCATAACTCTTGATCTCGTAGGCTGGTCGGGCGTATATTTTAAAATACTCCGAAAGGTTACGTTCGATAGTTACACCCAAATTGAAAAAAGTAGTGCTGCCCGCCACTTGAGCAGTGTTATAGTTTGTTTTCAATTTATAGCTGCCCACTTGCAAATCGCCCGTAAACAGGTAATTGTTCCACCTATAAAACGAAACGCCAAGCATACCCCAGTATTTCCGAATGAACCCGGTGGGGCTACTTGGAGTCATATCGCTGATTTTGTCGCTTAATATTTTTGAGTGCAGTGTACCAATGCTCATCAGTTCATAAGAGTAGCCACCTCCAATTCGATACCGTTTGAACTCATAGTGCAGTGTCCCTCCCAGAGGAATATTCAAAGCTTGTCCACTGAAACCAAGCCCTGCAGTGCCTGGGGCAGCGACAACAAAATTTCCCGGGGCGCTGATATCTGAGCCCGCATTGTTGACCCAATTCGTAAACCTAACTGCAGTTGAGTTTGTGGTGAGCTCAGGGGTGCTATTCGGGGCCTGGTAAATACCAAAGCCATCGAGTTTATTATTAAAAAAAGTTCTTCCTACACCAGTAAAAGCTCCAACGTGAAAATTGCGAAGAACTCGTCTGATTGCATTGGTGCCATGCCTCGGCTTAGCATAAAAATGATCAAGAGGAATGGAAGAATTGCTTTCATTTTGAGCAAAAGAAACGATCGGCAGTGAAGCCAAGACAATTAAAACCAATGTGACCCGCTTTTTCAGAATCGTATTTTGCTGATAAAGATAGAACAGATTAGAGAATTATCGAAAGATGGTCAATAAGCGTGATAACTAGGGTAACTACTTTCTAACGAAGAGAAAGTATGAAATAGTGTCTGGCCTTTCTTCACATTATAGGTGTACGTGTGCTCAGTGGTTTTGCCTTCCAAAGTCGTCAGCGTAAATGTTAGCGTATTTTCTCCTTCTTTTAAAGGCACCCGGCAATAATAGATGCTGTGAGGAAGCGTTTGCCAATTGCGCGTGTCTGCCTTTTCGGTCATCGCATTGATCATCCCTAAAACCGATCCCAGTGTTTTATCTTGCTTTCGCAGTTCGTATTCTTCTGCTTTCTTTAAAGCTACCCGCAGCAAAGCCTTGCTGAACTCAAGACCCATTCGTTCTTGCAAACATTTGAAAGCGATTTTATCCACGTCTTCGAGAAGTTGCAAAGGCAATGCATCGCCATCCAAGCTGATTGTAGCTCGCGAATAATAGGGAGGCCTCTCAATATATTTTGGAAATGCTACTCGAAAAACCTCCATATTAGCCAATCCATGTCTGTCTCGATCGCTATGACCCTCCATGTTAAATGGAAATGTCATTCCCAATTGTTGATTTGAAAAATTAACCCAGTTTCCCTGCCTGTTGATGACAAAGTCAACTCCCCACTCAGACTTTACAGGGCTTAATCCGTTGTGCCAGAAAAAAACAAGTTCTCCTCCTTCGTTGGGTTTGTAAACATACGTGGGCATTTGCAGGGAATCTTTGTACATCTCAAATTCGTCTTTCATCCCACTCAACCACGCGGTGCGCAGAAGATCTTCTTTCAGTTGATCAGGTGCATAAACACCAAACATCGATTGGTAATCGTCTTTATATATTCGAAGAGCATTGCGGTAAGCGATGAATGCATTGTTGTAATCCTTATCCACCTCATAAGTGATGCCCATCAACACATTAATGAAAGCATCTTCCTCATATTTGTCATCCGATTTGTACCGATCCGACAATTGCTGCAACCGAATGTTCAATCTTCTGCACTCCACAAGTGCATCTTCAGTCTTGTTCATCTTCAAATAATTGATTGCCTTGTAGTAAAGCAATAGTAAGTGCTCATGGTCTTCACCTTTGTAGGAAGTGAAGTTTGGATTTGTGAGATAGGAAGCAGCCTCGTTTAAATAATTGGTTCGGTAGTCTTCACCAAACAAATAGGCCTTCTCAAAAAAATCATTGCTATCCTCGTAACGGCTCATCATGGAGAGGATCAAACCATTATTGAGAAAATACAAAAACTCCTTTTTGCCGTGAGCTTCTGAAGAATGTTGCTGTAAGGTTTTGTACGCTTTGTCGAGTTGGCCACTTTCAAACTCCTGATTGAAAGCAAAATTGGATTGATAATAAGTGGCACAGGAGGAGACGGCCAGAAGAGATACCAAGATGGAAAGACTTCGTTTCAAAAAGATTTAAGATTCAACGTTCAAAATTTCAGATCACTGCTTACGAATTAAAAAGGATGTACTTGAAGCATTTTCAAATCATCCAATTTTAATTCTTTATAAACTTCTTGATCTCTTCCTGCCCGTACCAGATGCGTTTGTTCGTTTCGATATCCGTCAGAAAAAGTGTGGTCACATAGTTGACCACTTTTTTGTTATTATAAACATCAGTTTCGGAAGTCATTTCACCAAACAACATTAGATTAGCCCCCTGCTCTTTTCCCCATTGTGAAGCCGTGTTGCTGCTAGCGAAATCTTGTTGCTCAGCACGTTCCAGTCTTAACTTATCGCGAAAGTTGTCTGATTCTACCAAATCGGCTGAATTCGAATTGTAAATAGCCAGTTCAAATTTCTTGATATAGTTATCGGCATCAATGTGTTCGCTGGTCTTGTTACGAATCAAACCAACGATAATTGAAGGTTTTTTATTTAACGACTTTGAATAGTCCTTGAATTTGTCGCTCGCCAGAAAATCATTGATCATTTTTTGGGCGACCATCCGTGAGTCGCTGTCGTTCCACCGGCCACTCAGATCAATCTGCTGGTCAGGACTAATACGGGAGACGGAACGAGAACATGAAATAGAAATCAAAACAGTGAGGAAAAACAAAAGCGATCGTGTCATTGTCCTTAAATTATACTTTACAACAGCAAAGGCCTTGCCACACTCTTTCAACTCACTTCCTTTAAACGCTGAATTACCTCTTTTGGATTTGATGAAGAGAAAACAAAATTGCCTGCTACTAAAACATCGGCACCGGCATCCATTAATGGCTTCGCATTTTGTTGGTTAACTCCTCCATCAATTTCTATTAGTGTCTTCGCCTTTCTTTTGTTAATTAGCGTTTTCAATGATCTGATCTTATCGTAAGTCCTCTCAATAAATTTTTGCCCGCCAAAGCCTGGGTTCACCGACATCAAACACACTAAATCAATATCCAGGATGACGTCTTCCAAACTTGAAATCGGTGTATGGGGATTCACAGCTACACCAGCCTTACAGCCCAATGATTTTATCTGCTGGAGGTTGCGGTGCAAATGTGGGCAAGCTTCGATGTGAACAGAAATAGTTTCAGCTCCCGCTTTATGAAATGCCTCTACGTACTTTTCAGGCTGCACAATCATCAAATGGACATCCATCGGCTTCTTTGCGTGGCGCTTAATGGCCTCTACAATGGGAACACCTAATGAAATGTTGGGTACAAACACGCCATCCATCACATCAATGTGAATCCAATCTGCTTGACTGGTATTGATCATTTCAATTTCACGTTGGAGGTTGGCAAAATCAGAGGCTAAAATGGATGGGGCAACAATGGGGTTCATTCTTAAATGACAATTTCAGATGGCAAATTACAAATTACAAATTGAACTGCTCCAAAGTCTGTAATCTGATTACCTTTGCGTCCTTATTTTTCAAATTGTGAATTACTTATCTGCAGAAAACCTCTCTAAATCGTACAATGACCGCTGGCTTTTTCAAGACCTGACCATCGGTATTTCGCAAGGTGAAAAAATCGCTCTTGTAGGTGAAAACGGGGTGGGTAAATCCACATTGCTGAAAATCCTCATCGGGAAAGTTCAGTCTGACGGGGGCAAGATCAGTGTGCGTGATGGTATCAAAATCGGTGACCTTGTGCAACAACCCAACGCGCCAGGCCATCTCACGGTGAATGATATTTTATTCGATGAGAAAAATAAGATCGCAGCCGTTGCAAAAGAATATGAGGCCTGCATCCATGATCCGCATGTCTCACCTGAACGCATGCAACACGCCCTCGAACAAATGGAAGAATTTCACGCGTGGGAATATGATGCCCGCGTGCACGAAATCACAAGTAAACTTGGAATCGTAAATCTGGAGCAAAAATTCGAAGAGCTCTCTGGCGGACAGCGTAAGCGCACCTTTCTTGCGCAGATGCTGCTCACCTCACCTGATCTATTGATCCTTGATGAACCAACCAACCACCTCGACCTCGAAGCAATCGAATGGCTGGAGAATTATTTATCGGGGCAGAATATTACCTTATTGATGGTAACGCACGACCGTTATTTTCTTGATAATGTGGCAAACCTGATCATCGAGATTGATCGCCAAAAACTTTATACTTACAAGGGCAATTATGCCTACTTCCTCGAAAAGAAATCCGATCGCGAAGAGATGCTGAAGACAGAGGTTGCCAAAGCGCGCAACCTCATGAAAAAAGAATTGGAGTGGATGCGAAAGCAACCCAGAGCAAGAGGAACCAAAGCAAAATACAGAGTCGATGCGTTTTATGAATTGCAGGAGAAGGCTTCGGTCAATTTGAAGAAAGACAAACTTGACCTTGATATTGCCGAGCGAAGACAAGGTGGAAAAATCCTTGAACTTCACAACATCAACAAAAGCTATGGTCAATTAAAAATGGTCGAAAACTTTTCTTACGTTTTCAAGAAAAAAGATCGGATTGGCATTGTAGGAAAAAACGGAGTAGGCAAATCTACCTTTCTTGATTTGCTCAACGGAAGTATCAAAGCAGACTCAGGCGAGATTATTCCGGGCGTAACCACTAAAATTGGCTACTTCACTCAGGAAACTGAAAATTTAAATCCTTCTCATCGTGTCATCGAAGAAGTAAAGGAGATCGCAGAGTTCATCACTTTGGCCGATGGTTCTCAGATATCGGCTTCAAAGTTTTTGGATTTGTTTTTGTTCACGCCAGAGAAACAATACACCTTCATTGAAAAATTAAGCGGTGGTGAAAAGAAAAGGCTACAACTTCTGAAAATTTTGGTGACCAGCCCTAACTTTTTGATTCTGGACGAACCAACGAATGACTTTGACATAGACACATTGAATGTACTTGAGGACTTCCTTGAAAAATTCAATGGTTGTTTGATACTTGTCTCACATGATCGTTATTTTATGGATCACTTGGTCGATCAGCTTTTTGTTTTTGAAGGCGATGGCAAGATCACTCCCTTCAACGGAAACTATTCGGATTATAGGAGTTGGATTGACGAAAATGAGAATGTGCCAAAGGAGACGGATCAAAAGCCAAAACCCTTGGAAGAATCGCCATCCGACAAGAAACCCAAGCCCTCGTTCAAGGAAAAACAAGAATACGAGCAACTGGGCAAAGACATTGAAAATCTTGAATCTCAAAAAGAAGAGTTAACTCAACAGATTAACTCAGGCAATGCTGATCATCAAAAATTGATGGAGTTATCAAAACAGATTGAATCAATTACGCAAACGATTGAATCAAAAACCAATCGTTGGTTGGAGCTTACCGAGTTGATCGGGCAATAACTTTTTCAGGTTTCTTTAAACTAAAATAACTCTGTTTACGTCTAATGAGACAAAATCTGGGTTATGATCAATTATACTTTTAAGAAAGATCATCGCTTGCCGTTAAAGGCCGATTGGTCTAATTATTATCAGAAAAATTTTGCGTTGGCAGTTTTAAATTGGGAGATCAACCGACAAGAAGATCGTCTTGAAACCCCAAAATCGATTCGCACCAAAAAATAATCAATTGGATTTTTTCACAGATCCACCACTGCTGGAATGCGTATTGGTACGTGAAGGGTTTCCGCGATAACGAATGTCAGCTCCACTACTTGAATGAGCCTCCAGATCTTTTGATACTGAAATCTTGGCATCTCCCCCGCTGCTTGCACTTGCTTTCACGGTTTCACTTTCTAATTTATAGGCATCCACCTCACCGCCACTGCTAACCTCTACTTCCAACTTAGGAGATTTACCCTCAAGCACAGCTTCGCCTGCGCTTGACACATCCACCATCACCGAGCCTGCATCAAGAGATAATTCTACATTGGCGGCACTTGAAACCCCAATATCCAGGCTACTCGTTTTGATAATCCCTTCCGAGAAAACACTTGAAGCGGAGCTCGCTGATATTTTTTCGAGAGTCACGTAGGTCACGTAAACTTTCACGTTGACCTTCGAAAAGAACCCGCGCGTATCGCGCATCTTTATGCGTAATGTTGTGCCATCTACCTCTGTTACCACATCAGAAAGGTCACCTCCCGTCACCTCAACCTTTGCACTTTCCTTGTCCCCTTTCTTAAGATATAAATCAATGGCCTGTGAAACTTTCACTCCTTTGAAAGAACTGATCTTCCTTACCTCACTCTGTTGGGCCAGCACAGGAAACGAACTGATTAACAGCAAACTGATTAATAAATTCTTCATAGACTTTAATTTGGCTTAATGACGGATGGTTAAAAACAAGGTTGCATGGAGGCTCTGATCATCCATAAAATATTTTTTTTTGCGTGTAAGAAATAATGGGATTTTAACCTAAATTCGTTACCTGTTCAATTTATTTTCGCACAAATATTAAAACATCATGATAAAAGAGCAACTGAACGTACTTATCAATCTCGCAGCCAGCGACAACACTGTTGCCGAAAAAGAAGCAAAGACTATTCACGTTATAGCCAAAGCCAATGGCATATCAAGGGAGGAAGTTGACGCTATGCTGAAAAAACCCCAACCTGTTGGCGATCTTTCTTCATTAACAGAAGACCAGAAATTTGAGAACTTATACCACCTTATCCAGTTGATGAAAAGTGATGGCCAGGTATTTAAAAGTGAGATTCATTTCTGCGAGCAAATTGCTGACAGGCTCGGTTACAAAAAAAGTGTTGTTGCAGAACTTTCTTCTCGAATCTACAGCGACCCAACCATTACAGCCGATCGTAAGTTATTGATGGATCGTGCGCATAAGTTCTTGAAATAATCTACCCTGAAAATCTTTTTGATAAGGGCTGCTTTTCGCAGCCTTTGTCATTTTATCCGCTTGAGTTGGCTTCCCTCTGATGTAAGATTATTTTCTACCATGCGGTTGTTGTATTGCTGAATAAATGCTTTCAGCGACCGATTCATACTCTGGGTTGTATCAGGAAGACTATTCATCAGGTTGTCTTTCAAGGACTTATCTTGTCTGAATTGATACAGTCCTATTGCTTTCTTACCGTCAAACTGCAATAAATAATCACCTCTAAAAATCTGATACGTATTATTCAAATAGTTAAACGCAAATGGTCTTGTTTTATCATTAAAAATATCACGACCAAACGCTACATAGGGCTTATTGTAATGAAGGTAGCCCAGTACTGTCGGCATGATGTCAATCTGTTGAATTATCTCCGGTTTGAGTCCTCCTCCATTTTCACCCGGATGATAAAAGAAGACTGGAATCGAAAAATAACCCCAGGCCGAATTGTACGCGGGTACATTGATTTCAGCTGAAGCATGATCTGCCGTGATCACAAAAAGAGTGTTTCTGAACCAAGGCATTGTGCTTGCCGTTTTGAAAAATCTTTTCAGTGCATAATCAGTGTATCCTATGGTGCGATGAACAGGATGCGGTCCATTTCTAAATTTATTCTCGTAGCCATCGGGTAAGTTATAAGGGTGGTGCGATGAAACTGTGAATAGTGTTGTAAAAAACGGCTGCTTAAAGGTATTCATTTGCTGAGCAAAATATTGCAGGAATGGTTCGTCCCAGATTCCCCAGATGCCATCGAAGTCAGTATCATTGTTGTATTCTGTTTTACCGAAGTAATTATCGAAACCCGAAAGGTTTGCGAATGCATCAAAGCCCATTGAACCATTGGGAGCACCATGAAAAAATGCGGTATAGTAATTTTCTTCTTTCAACAAGTTAGCGAGACTATTCACTTTGTTTCCTGAAAAATGTGAAAGCACATACGGCACTTCGATGGATGGAATACTGCTTATTACCGAAGGCATAGCGTCAATCGATTTGCGGCCGTTAGCCAGAGAATATTGATAAGCATAGCTCACACCAATCAATGAATCGAGAAATGGTGTGTATCCTTTATAACTACCATTGTCCAAATCTTTGTTGTAGGCCCCAACAAATTCTTTTGAAAAACTTTCCAGGATAAGGATCACTACGTTCTCAGGCCTGAAAGAGACGGTGTCTTTCGGTGCTCTCAATGGAGTAAAAACCTGATCCAGTTCTTGCTCTGAAGAGAAATACTCTACCTTCTCGATCACATTTGCTTTTGCAGTGCGCATCAGCGCGAATGGTGTATTCAGTACAATGTTGATATCATTTGGCACTTGGGCATATGCAGCGGCATTACTTAGTGTGATTGGTCGTGTACTGCTTCGGAAACCTCCACGCGCACCGCCAACAAACAAGTAAACACTTAGCAACATTGCAGCCACGCCACCACTATAAAATGCAACTTTATTGTTGATTTGAGGGCCCGAGAATTTTATTCGCTTAAAAGTAAAATAAAGAATGGCAACTATTAATAACCAAAAGAGAAATGCGTACCAATAGTCCCAAAGAAACCTGGCCGACAAACGCCCAAGATTGTCTTCGTTTTTAAATTGACTGAATACGCTGATCGTGGTTCTGCGCAGGGTAAACCGATAGTAGATGAAGTCAATTGTGTTTATTGCAAAAGCAATTGAGTTGACGATGATAAAAATCCAAAAAAGGAATTTCTGATATACCGGTTTGAACCGAATTGCAAATGGAACAATCATCAACAGAATGTATAGGGAATTGGAGTACAAGGTTGCTGAAAGATCAAACCGCAATCCTCCCCAAAGCATCTTTCCCATTCTCACCCAGCTCATCCCGGGAAAGTAAGATGTATTGAAAAAGTAAAAACCAACCCTTCCAATGGAATAAAGGAGCATCACAAGCAGTAAGCTTAAGATCAGGGCAACGTATATATTGCTTTTAATGCGAAAACCCGAAAAAAATTCTTTGAGCATGAAGAGTTGTTCCCTGGAGGGTTCGGCAAAATTAAAATAATTCACCGATCGGTAAGCCGATAAACCAACTTCAGTCCAGACCAGACTTCATTGACTGAGCAGACCTTCACATCAACTAATCCGTTCTTCAATGCAAAATCACGAATGATATTTTCGTTGAGGTCTGTTATCACTTTCGAAGCCTTCTTTGGCCACGACATCCAAAGCATTCCATTCTTCTTTAGTAACGCCTTTTTCTTATGAAATTCCTTTTCAAAAAGTTTGTTTTCCATTACAAACCAATGAACGAAATCAAATTCCTTTCCCCTGGTTTTTACGGCAATGTTTTCAGGCAATGGCGCCAGCCAATCCCAATAATTTTCAGGCTCGTTAAATACGATCACTGAAAACCCCTCTTTGATCCCAAGTTTCCTAATAAGTTCTGTATTCGATTCTGCAGGCATATTCCTAAAATAAAAATCCCGACCATTAAGATCAGGATTTCTAAATAATTTCAGTTAGAGATTAATTACCACCGTTTTTCTGTGCGGCCATTTTATCCATCTCTTTATTGAATGTGTCTTTGAATTTTTCGTAATCGTAATCCACTTTCAGTTTTTCATCCGCTGTGATGCGGCTGTTGTATTGTTTAACTAAATCATCAGCCGATAATTCAATTGCAATGTAAGTTTTATAGTTACCGTCTTTAGTTTGAACTAACTTTTCGCAAATCGTGCGGATTCCTTGCAAAGTTTGATCAACTACCTCGCGATTAAGGCTCTCAAATTTTTGCTCGAGCTGCTCACGCTTGTCAACCGAAGTCGAGTTGGTGTAGTTGTCAGTTACAGTCTTCACCGTAGTCTGAATCGACTGAGCTAATTCGTTGCGGGCATTGGTAAGCGCTTTCTTTTTTGAAGTCACTTGATCCATGCTTTCGCCAATTGAGTTAGCGCGAAATACTTTGTTGCTGGTAAAGAAATCAGGACCCGAACAGGGAACTGTTACTTCTGTTTCGCCCGCAGGAGTCTTATCTTTTTTGCTGCTTTTGCAGCCACCGATTAACGCAGCAGCGATCGCCACTGCAACCATCGATAAACTTCCGATTCTTTTCATATTCATTGGGTATTAAAGGTTAATGCAATTTAAGTAAAGCAAGTTTAAGGCCATTCTTTTCTTCCAAAATTTAATATCAGCTATTCTCACAAGGTTTGCCTTAATTCTACTGTAAAATAGCGTTAAGCATTTCAGGTAATGTCTGGCTATCCAGGTTCTCAAGCAACTTATTGTACGCATCCTGACTGCTGCGCTCATAATCCAAGCTAAAGCCCTTCACTCGATCCAACGTAGTAGCATAAATTTCCTTATCGTCTTTAACCGAAGAAACTCTAATCACAGATGTAGCATAAGTAATAAAAATACTTCCTGAAACAGCCCCTTTTTCGGAGTTTGAATTTACGTCAAGGGCAAGCTCTGCTTTCTTTTTATCACTTGTGAATTCAAAACCGGCTGTGGCGAGATAATTTTTAATTTTATTGACCACCTGTTGGTTAGTCTTATCAATACCTAAATTCCTTTCGATAGAAGATACATACACTAAAGGTCGCTGCACATTCATTACCACAATGCCCTTGGGCACCACAATTTTTTGAGATACCAATGAATAAATAGCCGAAGGATTATCACCGGCAAATTTTAACAAGTTCACTTTCACGGCTACTGTTTGCTCTAAGTCTCTAGAACTTATTTTTGTAAGCAGAATTTTCACTGTTCCATTGTCGTCTGTTTTGTAATCGGGAAAAACATCGCCTGCGCCTTTCTCAAATGCAGCTATTAATGGCAGTCCACTAATCGGTTTCTGGGCTGCCTTGTCAACTACTTTTGTCGTAACAGTTTGTCCGCTTTGCGCGACAATGCGGTTGACCATAATTTGCGTAGGGTGCACATTCAATTGCATTTTATCCAAAAGCAATTGCATGCTTGCGATGATCTCGTTAGTGAGAAGAATATCTTTTCCATTAAACTGGATTTGAAGAGGCTCCGCAAGGTATTTTTCCACCGCTCTGAACCCTTGGTAGTAAAATCCAAGGGCGGTGACGGGGTCATTATTCTTTTCGGCTTCGCGAGCCTTCGTGAAGAAATCGAGACCAAGTGTAACCGCATTTCTCTTAAGCTGTTCCTTAATTTCTTTATAACGTTGCTTCGACAAGCGGTAATAGACCCAATAATTCCTATCGTCTTGCCAAACATCTACCTGCTCAAACTCTTCGATGTCATCCGTGGCGGTGGTCTGAATCATCTGTTGATATTTTTCCTGGAACTCCTTGCCATTATCCAGTTGATTCAAAACCGAAGTGGAGGACACGTTAACTTTTATTTCAGAAACCAAATCCTCGAGCGCACTCTTCTTTGCTTCCTGGATGTAATTATTTTGACCGTCTTTAGCTGCATGGCCTATACCGATGTAGTATGTACCCTCATCAGGCTTAGCGATTAACCAAGCAGGCTTCGGATTCTCATCCTTCTTTCCCCTTTTTTTTGATGATTTGGATTGCGTAGAAGCTGGCGAACAGCTCACCAAAGTAATGAGTATAAAGAATAAAAGTTTTTTCACTTTAACAGGAGAATGGTTAATTCAAAGATAGCGATAACTGTGCCGAATTTGATTTCAGATTGCAGATTTTTGATTTCAGATCGCTATAACATCCCTTCTAAAATCTAAAATCTTAATCCCTTTTCTCCAAAATCGAATTTGAGAATATCCAACAAGGTCAAAGATTTTCGAAGGGATCAAAACAAAAAGGCCACCATTTTCTGGCAGCCTTTCTTTTTCTTGATTTTTAAATTATTTCAGCTTCTTTACTACCGCCTCAAAAGCCTGAGGATGGTTGGTAGCAAGGTCAGCCAAAGCTTTACGGTTCAATTCGATTCCGGCAGTTTTGATTTTGCCCATGAATTCTGAATAAGACATTCCAAACATTCTGGCGCCTGCATTGATACGGGCGATCCAAAGTGAGCGGAAGTCGCGCTTCTTGGCTTTACGGTCGCGGTAAGCATAACCAAGGCCTTTTTCAACCTTGTTTTTAGCAACCGTCCATACATTTTTTCCGCGGCCAAAGTAACCCTTGGCTAGCTCTAGTGTTCTTTTGCGTCTCTTGCGAGAGGCTACGTTGTTTACTGAACGTGGCATATTAAATTAGTTTTTGACCAGAGGCGTCTTCTATCGAAGATCTTTGTGCCATCGGCCGGGTTTAACATAAAACCAAACCTTGCTCAAGGCAAAGTTTATACTAAATAAGGCAACATCGGTTTGACGTTACTCTCATCTACTTTCTTTACAGTTACTTTATGACCAAGTCTTCTTTTTTGCTTGGTTGTTTTTTTGGTCAGAATGTGTCTCACATAAGCTCTCTTACGCTTGATTTTACCGCTCCCGGTAACTTTGAAACGTTTTTTTGCTCCTGACTTGGTTTTTAACTTAGGCATGATATCAACAATTAAAATCTATTTACCTTTTCCTTTGGGTGTCATCATCAAATACATCCGCTTTCCTTCCAGTTGCGGCATTTGCTCTACCTTACCATGCTCTTCCAACGACTGAGCAAACTTCAACAACAAAATCTCACCCCGTTCTTTATAAACAATAGAGCGGCCGGCAAAGTGAACGTAGGCTTTCACCTTCGCTCCTTCTTTCAAAAAATTCTCAGCATGCTTTACTTTAAAATTGAAATCATGGTCATCCGTATTGGGCCCAAATCTAATTTCTTTCAAAACTGATTTCTGCGCGTTGGCCTTGATCTCTTTCTGCTTCTTCTTCTGTTCGTATTTAAACTTCGAGTAATCAACCACTTTACAAACCGGAGGATCTGCCTTAGGAGAAATCTCCACCAAATCCAACCCTTGTTCCTGAGCCAATTTGATGGCTGCTGCTATCGGATAAACATCTACTTTGATGTTTTCGCCTACTACACGCACACGCGGTGCAGTTATTCTTTCATTGATGCGGTAGGGTTCTTCTACTACTCGCGGCCGGAAACCTCTATTATAGGGTCGGTTGTTGGTTGGTCTTAATGCCACTCGTTGGGTTTAAATTCTTACTTTTTTAAAAACAGGCTGCAAATATCGGCAAATTTTCGGTCTTTCAAAATGGTGGTCTTTCAAGCTGGCTTTGCCTTTAACCAAACTAAGAAATCAGCTGGCTTTAGAATTGGTATACCATGAATGGATTGAGATCTGTGAGATCAAGGTCTCCGCTGCAAATGCAATCTGCCTTTGCTTCCAAAGCAAGGGACAGAAACTTAATGTCAGTGCTATCACGACATTCAATTTCGGGGTTATCAGTCAATGTAAAAATCTCCCCCTTTAGAATGATACTTTGTGCTAACCGTATTCTTTGTTGCAAGGGCTGATAACGGTCAAACTTTACCCGATTCAAAACCGATATCATTTCCTCTTTGGTCTCAATAGTGAACAGCAATTGGTGCTTTGTTTGCGCTATATCAAGCGCCTGCCATGAAACTCCATTCGATTTTAAAATAGCACTCACCAAGGTATTGGTGTCAAACACAAAACGCATGGTTAGGGTCTCTATTTTTTAAGGAAGCTTTCAAAAGAATCAGGAGAAAGACGAGTAAGCTTGCTTATGATTTCGGGTTCTACGCCAGCCTCGGCAAGATCTATGGCAAGTTCTAATTGATCTGTGCCTGTTGGATACAACTCTCCTTTAAGAATAGCAGCGATTGCATTGGAGGTTAGATGTTGTTTTGCTTCTTGAGGCAATTTATTCCAAAGTTTTGCTGTAGGTTCTTCAAGCTCAATGGTTAGCGTTTGCATAGAATTGTTAGCTGCATAAAATACTATTTTCAAAGATACAAAAAATAAGAATCCTAAAGCTCAACCATGTTTGATCTTCACTAACACACTTCTTATTGCCTATGAACCCGGCATGCTAAAATCAGCACGAAATTGATCAACAAACTCGGTCAGACCCATCGCTCCCTTATCGCCTTCGCCATGTTTACGAACAGCTACTTTGCTTTCGGTAGCCTCCTTCTCTCCTACTATTAGCATGAACGGCACTTTCTTCATCTCTGCATCGCGAATCTTGCGTCCGATCTTCTCATCACGGTCGTCAAGGAATCCTCGGATATCACTTTCCTTGAGCGTGTCAACCACTTTTTGAGCATAGTCATTGAATTTCTCAGAGATAGGAAGCACCGCAAATTGTTCAGGAGCCAGCCATAGCGGGAAGTTCCCTGCACAATGTTCAATCAATACCGCAATAAATCGCTCGAGAGAACCGAATGGCGCACGGTGAATCATCACGGGCGTGTGTTTCTGATTGTCTGAGCCAACATACTCCAATTCAAATCGCTGAGGCAATTGATAGTCCACCTGGATAGTACCCAGCTGCCAGCTTCTTCCTAATGCATCACGTACCATGAAGTCCAGCTTGGGGCCATAGAATGCCGCTTCGCCAAGAACAGCTACGGTCTTCAGTCCGCGTTCATCAGCCGCTTCCTGAATCTCACGTTCTGCGCGTTCCCAGAAATGATCTTCTCCTACATACTTCCCCTTATTTTCGGGGCTCCGAAGAGAAACCTGGGCTGTATAATTTTCAAAGCCAAGCGCCTTGAAAACGTGAAGCACAAGGTCGATTACTTTTACAAATTCTTCCTTCACCTGATCGGGGCGACAGAAAATATGGGCATCATCCTGCGTAAATCCTCGAACACGGGTAAGCCCATGCAATTCCCCACTTTGCTCATAACGATAAACAGTTCCAAACTCTGCCAACCGAACCGGCAGGTCTTTATAGGATCTCGGCTTGGTCTTATATATCTCGCAATGATGCGGGCAATTCATCGGCTTGAGAAAAAACTCTTCGTTCTCGTCAGGTGTGTGAATCGGCTGGAAAGAATCTTTGCCATACTTTTCATAGTGACCTGAAGTAACATAGAGTTGCTTGCTACCAATATGAGGGGTAACTACCGGATCATACCCTGCTTTGATCTGAGCCCTGCGCATGAATTGCTCTAAACGCTCGCGAAGGATTGTTCCTTTCGGCAACCACAACGGTAAGCCCATGCCTACTTTTTCAGAGAAGGCAAACAACTCCAATTCTTTTCCAAGCTTGCGGTGGTCGCGTTTCTTCGCTTCCTCAAGCAAGTGCATGTATTCTTCAAGCTCTTTCTGCTTAGGAAAAGTTATGCCGTAAACACGAGTGAGCATTTTGTTTTTCTCATCACCGCGCCAGTAAGCCCCTGCAACGCTCAGGAGTTTTACAGCTTTGATCGGACCCGTTGATGGAATATGTGGACCACGGCATAAGTCGACAAAATTTCCTTGTTGGTAAAAAGTGATTGATCCGTCTTGCAAACCATCAATCAACTCCAACTTATATTGATCTCCCTTCTTTTTGAAATAGTCAATAGCTTCAGCTTTGGAAACATCCTTCCGAACGAAAATGCTATTCATTTTCGCCAACTCAGTCATCTTCTTTTCGACTGCAGCTAAATCTTCTTCGCCAAAAGTTTTCTCGCCTAAGTCTACGTCATAGTAAAATCCATTCTCAATTGGAGGGCCAATTCCAAACTTCACACCTGGATAAAGTGCTTCCAGCGCTTCAGCAAACAAGTGCGCTGACGAGTGCCAGAAAGCATACTTTCCGCCTTTGTCATTCCATGTGAAAATTTTTATTGAAGAATCTTTCGTAATCGGGCGACTTAAGTCCCATATCTCTCCATTCACTTCAATTGACAGCGCATTTCGGGCAAGACCTTCACTTATGCTTTGCGCGATTTCAATTCCTTTAACTCCTGAAGGAAATTCTTTTACCGAACCGTCTGGTAATGTAATCTTAACACTCATCTTCTACTTTTTTGGAATGCAAATATAGAAAGTCGGCAGTAGGCAGTATGCAGTAGGCAGTAGAATAAATTGGCTTTAAGCATAAGAACAGATCAGCAGGCAAAGCGGGTTTAAGTCCCAAGGCGACCTAAATTCCTAACTCACCTTCGATCCCTGCGCTACAGCTTCTGATGGTTGGAGCATTCTCAGTTTTCCATCTTTATCCGATGCCATCAAAATCATTCCCTGAGATTCTATACCCATGATTTTGCGAGGGGCAAGATTGACAAGAAGGGTAACCTGTTTTCCAATTATTGATTCCGGTGAAAAATGCTCCGCTATTCCGCTCATTACTGTGCGCACATCTATGCCCGTATCCACTTGAAGCTTCAAAAGCTTTTTCGATTTCTCTACAGCCTCTGCCTTCAAAATCTTTCCGATGCGAATATCCATTTTGGAAAAATCATCAAATGACACTTCTGGTTTAGCTGGGTCAGCAGGTGTAGAGGCAAGTTCCATAGCGTTCTTTTTATCGTTCAATTTTTTGATCTGCGCTTCTATCACGCTGTCCTCAATTTTTTCGAAAAGCAATTTGGGTTCACCCAACTGGTGACCTTCCTTCAACAAGTTTGCGCTACCCGTATTTGCCCAATCAGTATTTCCCTGAGCCAGCATTTCTTTCAATTTCCTTGAAGTGAATGGCAAGAAGGGCTCACACACCACAGCAAGGTTTGCTGAAATTTGCAACGCCAAATTCAAGATTGTGCCTACGCGCGACATGTCTGTTTTAGAAAGCTTCCAAGGTTCGGTCTCGGCTAAATACTTATTTCCCAACCGTGCCAAATCCATCAGTGACGCTGTTGCTTCGCGAAAGCGATAGCCTTCAATGGAAGCCGCTATTCGAGATGGAAATTCTTTCAATTCAGCAATTACTTTCTTATCGACTTCTGTCAACGCACCCACCGGTGGAATTTTATTGTCGAAATATTTTTGGGTTAGCACAAGCGCACGGTTCACAAAGTTTCCGAAGATAGCAACTAACTCGTTGTTGTTCTTTGATTGAAAATCTCTCCAGGTGAATTCGCTGTCTTTTGTTTCAGGCAAGTTGGTGAGCAACGCGTAGCGTAGTACATCAGGCTTGTCAGGAAAATCTTCGAGATACTCGTGCATTTCAATCGACCAGCCACGGCTTGTACTCATTTTATCGCCTTCGAGATTCATGAATTCATTGGCCGGCACATTGTCAGGCACGATGTATTCTCCTTCAGCATGAAGCATGATCGGGAAAATGATGCAATGAAAAACGATATTGTCTTTGCCTATAAAGTGAACAAGTTTGGTTTCTTCATCTTGCCAATATTTTTTCCAGTCATCGGCAGCAACCTTTCCAAAGTCACGTTTCGGGGTTGAAAATTCTTTCTTTCCTTTTGCCAATTCAGAAAACAATGCCCTGGTGGCCGAGATATAACCAATCGGGGCATCGAACCAAACGTACAGTACTTTACCTTCGGCATTTGGTAACGGTACTTTGATTCCCCAATCCAAATCGCGGGTCATGGCGCGAGGCTGAAGGCCTGCGTCAATCCAGGATTTGCATTGACCATATACATTCGCACGCCAATCTTCTTTGTGCGACACGAGAATCCATTCTTTGAGCCAGCCTTCGTACTTCTGCAAAGGCAAATACCAATGCTTGGTTGGTCGCAATACCGGTGGTTTACCTGAAAGTGTTGAACGAGGATTGATCAATTCGCTTGGGCTCAACGTTGAGCCGCACTTCTCGCATTGATCTCCATATGCATTGGTGTGCCCGCATTTGGGGCAAGTGCCGACAATGTATCGATCAGCCAAAAAGACCTTAGCCTCATCATCATAATATTGCTCTGAAGTTTCCTCAGTAAGCAATCCCTTTTTGTGCATCTGCAAAAAAAACTCCTGCGAGGTCTCATGATGAATTTGTTCGCTGGTGCGATGATAGATATCAAATGACATCCCCAACTTCTCAAAACAGTCGCGGATAAGTTCATGATACTTATCGATAATCGCCTTCGGAGTTGTATTTTCTTTGAGCGCCTGATTTGGAATTGCAGTGCCGTGTTCGTCACTCCCACTGACAAACACAACGTCTTTATTATTCAACCGCAAATATCTCACATACACATCCGCGGGAATATATGCACCCGCCAAATGACCAATATGTTTTGGCCCATTGGCATAAGGCAATGCTGCCGTTACCATGTATCGCTGGTAATTTTTACTCATTATCTGAACCTCGATTATTTAATTGAAAATTTTGATCACTGATAACAAACTTATTCCTTCCAGAAGAATTGATTATTCTGATATTCATGATCAAATCATTTTTAAAATTATGCCCAAAAATAACGGATTACATGGGAATCAATACGAATTCTTTGTCGTTGAAATCATGGAAATCATGAAATCAGTACGAACACTCATGAATGAACTACAAGCGATAGTTTACAATTCAACCAAGTAGGTAATTCGCCATCCTGGTAAAAGATGTGAAATGAATTCAGATAACCGTGGCTTGGTTTGAAGCAGGTTCATTCTGCTTTTCGAGTAAACCAACCAATTTCTTTTCGTTTTTGTTTCTTGCCTTTATTACGGCACTCAGGTCTGCAGGGAAAAGAGCCTGAAATATGGAACCATTACTATCTGAGTGAACAAGGCTTATTGATCCACCCACTTTATCAAGAGCCGTCTTGACCAGGTAAAGTCCTACGCCACCAATTTCTGACTGTTCAGAACCTCGTACAAACATTTTAAAGATATCTTCTGTCTCGTATTTGTGAATCCCTATGCCGTTGTCTTCCACGGTAACTTTCACCAGATTCGCTTCTCTGATCAATTTTATTCTGACAAAGGGGGCAATTCGGTTCGAAGATGCCCTGAATTTGACGGCATTATCGATAAGGTTTTCCAAAACCGTGCGTACTAAAAACTCATCTGAAACAATATTACAGTCAGGCTCAATTTCACAAGAGAATGAGAACCGATCAGAAATTCCTTTTCTTTTTTCGAAGGCTATAGTTTCATCGATAATGGTTTTGAAATCAATGTCCTCAGGCTTAAGTTCCGAATGAGTAACGTAGTTCACCATTTGCAGCCGCGTAAGGATAACATTAAGCTTGTCGGTGGTAAGGTCGAATTTTTTAAAATAATCAATTGCCATCGGGTCTTTCAAATCCATCAGAGCGATGTTGCACATTCCTTTTAAGGTTACCAGCGGTCCGCGGATGTCATGAGAGCTTTTGTATATAAAGTAATCCAATTCATCATTTACCTTCTGCAATGCGCTATTAGAAAATACCAGGTCACCGGTGCGCTCATTTACCTTGTCCTCCAGTTCCTTATTGTAGCTTTCTAAACGCTCATTTTGCTCCTGAATCAGGTTCTTTGCAGAAGAGAGTTCACGGTTTATTTTCTGTTGCCTTTTGCTGAAATAAAATAACATTCCAGCAAGGGCAACGATTAATGTTGTGATGACGGTTACGAAAAAGAACTGTCTCTGTTGCCGAACGATAATTTCCTTTTGAAGAGCCAGGACTTGGTCTTTTTCTGCAATGGCTTTTAGGTTCGCGCGCTCTTCATAGGCGGTTCGAACTTGTGAGAGATTGCTTATCACCTTTTCACTTAGGATGCTATCCTTTATAGCAATAAATTTTGATTGATAGAATGCAATGTTTTTATAGTCATTGGTCTCGTTATAGAGCTTCGAAAACATTTCGTACACAGATTGCAACAAAAATCTGTATCCTTTCTGTTTAGAAATGGATTCAGTTTCGTTGAGATATTTTAAAACCATGGAATAATCTTTTCGAACGAAATAAATACGTGCAAAATTCAACTTGCTTTCCGCCTGAAACCTGAAGCTTCCTATACGTTTGGCTACCTCATAGGATTTTTCGAAGTGCTTTAAAGCCTCATTGTACGATTTACTTTGTAAAAGAGAAACACCTAAACAAAATTCTCCTTCAAGGATGATTTGATCTGAACATTTTCCATCGCATTCAGACAGTCCCTCATTTATATACTTTCTTGCCTCCTTATAGTCTCCAATAGCATTAAGACAGAAACCAATATTTATTAGCAATCGATCAAGATCATAATGGTCGTTAACCTGTTTCTTTAGTTCCAAAGATTTTGTGTAGTAATCAAGCGATCTGTAGAAATCATGAAGTTTATAATATATGACTCCAATATTATTAAGAGCAATACTGATCTCTTTTTTATTTCCCTCTGCCTCTCGAATCACTAGTGACTCAAAGTTACATTTCAACGCCTTATCATATTCCGCTTTCAAAGTATACGAAGCAGCTAAAGAATTGAGCAATAGTTTTGTTTCTGGTATGTTATTAAGCCGCTTAGCGATCCCCAATACAATCTGAGCAGTTTGAATGGCCTCATCAATACGCTCTAGTCTCCTTAATTCACCTGCCTTAATTCTTCCACCTTTAATTATTCTTGCGCTATCGCCCAAACTTAATGCTAGGTCGAAGGCCTGCCCAGCATATACTAAAGAAAGCGAATCGTTCACATCAGAATACTCATAAGCCAGGCCAAAGAGTGCTTCGTATTTATTGATCCCGTCAGATGACAGAAGAACATTTTTTAATGAATCTAACTTCTGGGCATTCAATCTAAAAGCCAAAACAAAGACGGAGATGAATAGAAAAGATGTTTTAATAAGCACGTAGTTTAAAAAATCAAATACTTGGAAATGTGCGACAAAGTACTATTTTCGCGGCACAATTTAAAAAATCAAACCATAATCCAAAACCAACATGAAAAAACTAGTTTACATTTTCGTTCTATTGGCATCAATCGCCATGTCAGTTGCCTCTTGCACAGAAGAAGTAGTTAAGCCAAAAGATGGAGCTGCCGATGGCTCAAGTACTTCAGTACCAAAAGGATCATAATTCATCTTAATCACATTAAAAATCAAAAGCTATGAAAACTAAAGTATTGAGTCTGATCGCAATCTCTGCAATTCTGGCCTTGTCTTTCGCTTTCACTTCTTCTTCCAAAAGCGTTAAGAAAGCAACCAAAGAAATCAAGCAGAAAAATCAAGACAACGAGCCCCTTGGCGGCCTTGTTTCAGAAGACAAGTTCTGATTGATTTCTGCTAAACTTTGCCATCGGCAAGTCATTCCTTCCAAATGACTTGCTGATGGCTTGGTATTATCCAATTTCTCAATGAGGTGTCCGCCACACTGTCTGCAGAACACCCTTTCAATACTTATTCGCCCTCTTTCGTCTTCTTGAATAAGGGCGAGAGTTGGTCAATATTGTTTGCGACTTTCTGGATATACTCTTTTGCTCTTCCATCAGTAAGCTCAAGTCGAGCTGCATGGCACAGGCCGCTAACACTGGACAAAATTATTAGGCTTTCTTTTTCAACTTTAAGAATCTTCGATTGCTGTAATTCATAGGCGGTCGTTAAAGAGCGATTATTTTCCCGCAGTTCTTCTGTCCTCTCTTTTACTTTTTGGTCCAGTTTAATATTGATCAAAAGTTTGTCGCGATAAATTTTATACAACATTATCGCTACTATCGTCAACAGCAATGCGATGGCCGCCATTAAAGCCAATTGTATTTTTTGCTTTTGAATGAGCTCTTCCCTTAAAGACAACATTTGGTTTTTTTCAGCAATGGTTTTGAGATTCTCACGCTCCTCAAAGTCGGCATGAAGTTGAGCGAGGTTACTGGTCACCTTTTCATTGAAGACACTGTCTTTATAAGCAATATATTTTGACAGATATAGCGAAGCACTTTTATAATCCTTAATTTCATTAAACAACTTTGAAAATACTTCATAAGTATCGATCAATAAAAACTTGTATCCTTTTTGCAGAGATATATTTTCGGCTTCATTCAAGTATCTTATTGCCATCTCAAAATCTTTCTTAATTAAATGTATCCTGGCAAAGTACAAAATATTCTCTACCTGAAATCTAAAATTGTCGATTCTCTTAGCTATTTGATATGATATTTTTAGGTGCTTCAATGACTCTGAAAATAACTTCGCATCATAAAAGGTGTCTCCCAAAGCTATCTCACCTTCAAGGATAATCTGATCAGTGCATTTTCCATCGCATGAGTTTAATCCTTCAGTAATATATTTTATGGCTTCTGCATAGTTACCCATTTCATTAACACACAATCCAATATTGATTAATAATCGATCAAGACCATACTTGTCATTTGACTCCCTTTTGAGTTCCAAACATCTTTTGAAGTATTTGATTGAACTGGGAATATCATTGAGCTTATAATAACAAACGCCAATGTTATTCAATATAATACTAATCTCTTTCTTGTTTCCTCCTTTCTCCCTAATAACTAACGACTCAAATTGATACCTTAATGCTTGGTCATATTCGCCCCGCAAAATATGTGATGTACCTAAAGAATTTAGCAACGATTTTATTTCAGTTGTATCCTTATGACGCCTTGCTATTCTTAATATGTACAATGCCATCACTATAGCATCGTCAATGTGTTCAAGCCTTCTCAGTTCAGCAGATTTGATTCTCCCCCCTCGAATTATTCGCGAACTATCTCTGAGTTTCAGCGCAAGATCAAATGCCTGCGTAGCATAAGCCAATGAAAGGGAATCGTTCACCTCTGAATATTCGTAGGCCAACCAATAAAGAGTCTCATACTTGTTTACTCCTTCGGAGGATTGGAGAATCTTCTTCAGCGAATCTATTTTCTGAGCATGTAATTCGCATGATAGCGTGAAGGACAAAAAAAGGAGAGAAAATCGTAATGATAAGCCCATACATTATTTGGTTTGAGTTTAATGAGGCCAGGTCACTTTTGCTCCAGGAAACAGACTTACCTTTGCTAAATGATGCCCAAAGGTTTAATTGTTACCACCAAACAAAAGTACGAAACCGAAATTGCCAAACGTACCATGGAAGCCTGCGAGCAAATTTCCATCGAAATGGGCGCTGAGGTACATGACGACCTGATCCAGAAGCTCACGGTTTTCACTTTAAACATCGACAGATTAGAGCGATCAATCGGTAACCCTCCGGAGGCCGAATCATTGATTATGAAGATGCGTAACGATTTTCAGGAAATGGTGTCTTCCGTGAGGAGTATCTCGCGCAAATTGATGCCTGTAAGTATGGAGGGTGAAAAATTTACCCGAAGTATCGAATTACTCTGCGAAAATTTAGAGCTGCCGAGCCAGGGTCTGATTCATTTTAGTAGCTCGGGGCACGAAATTGATCTATCGGTTGTAACAAGAAGATACCTGTACAGAATCTTACAAGAGCTAATACATAATGCCTTCAAGAACTCTTCCGCCTGGCACGTGTGGGTAAAGCTGATATGGACTGATGATCAACTATTGCTAGAGGTAGAAGACGATGGCACCGCTTTCTCAAACATGCAAGAACAGATTACCCGGTTGGAGAGCAAATACAATACACTAAAAATGCGGTCGCAGGCAATTAATGCCGTGCTGTCTTATCATCAGGGCAAAAAGGGTTTGCTGGCAAGGGTGAAGTATAAGATTTAATCCCTCACCCCCTTCCCCTCTCCCTGGGGAGAGGGGTGTCCGAGGAACGAGGACGGGGTGAGGGATTAAAGTATTCCATTCCTATACGCATAGGCTAGCAGCCCTGCTGTATTATTTACCTGCACTTTTTTGATCAACCTTATCCGGTAAGTCTCTGTTGTGGATTCGGTCATTTTCAGTAGGGAAGCAGCTTCTTTTGTTGTAAGCCCCTTGGCAATAGCTTTCAGTAATTCTTTTTCCTGAAAAGTAAGTTGTACAGGTGGCACATCGCCAAACTGATGTGCATACTGACGGATTACATGAAGTACCTTATCCGGAAAATAACTTCCCGAGTCTGACACCGCCCTGATAGCTTTAAGTATTTCGCGGTAGCCATCTAATTTGAAAATGACGCTGTTGACTCCGGCCTTTAACAAGTTGATGATAAGCTCCTGCCCTTCCAGCCCCGTGAGCACAATTACTTTGGGTTCGTTGGGTAACTGCTTTAACGCAGGGAGTAACTCCAGCCCGTTGGTATTTGCCATACGAAAATCTAAAAAAACAATGTCAAACAAATGGTCAGAAAGTGCATTTTTGAATTCCCAGGCATTGCCAGCCTCTACAATTTGTTTTACAAAGTCTTCTTTCTCTAACAGCGCGCGCAGCCCTTCGCGCACCAGGGCCTCATCATCAACCAGTAAGAAGCTAAGCTTATTCATCGTTCAAAGTTAAGCACGTTTTCCGTACACCTCGTTGTCTGGTTTTCCAGATGAACTGATACTACGTGTTGACCAAACCCGGAAGAGGTTGCAATTACGCGGCCTAAATCAAAATTTTATTAATTATGGCACAAGAAAACAGAGTCTCGATCAAAATTCAACCCGCAGACCTTAAGAAAGTATCTGACGCAATCAAAGTGGCAGCGGACACCCTCAAACCTTATCTCGTTGCGCTCACACCTGTGGAACGCCAGCAACTGCCCAAAATGAGCGATGGCAACATTCCCTTTGTTCAGAAAAGTCTGGAATATGCACAAGCAAATGCCTCTTTTGTGCCCGCCTACTTAGACGTAACAGAACTAAAAACAGACTTGGATGCTGTTGAGTCTTTACTGCAACTGTTCCGCCCGCTTGAGCAGTTGTACCAAAATCTGGATGATACCATGACTCTTTCTGGCAGTGAGGCTTATGTGGCCGCCTTAGCTTTTTACAACAGCGTAAAGGTTGCAGCTAAAATGAAAGTGCCCGGGGCAAAGGCCATAGCCGAAGACCTTAGCCTTCGCTTCGCAGGGCAGGGTAAAAAACTTACGAAGCCAACAACTAATAACAACCACGCAACGGTTAAATAAAAAGTCGAACTGGTTCACGTTTTGACTTGGTCACGCCTCTGATAAAGTCGCCCGACCACTCAAAGTGGTCAGGCGACTAACTTTCAAAAGAGACTAAAAGGTTCACTGACTTGCTCACACCGCCTAAACGGTAAAATGTTTGGGGCTTTTGTCAAACCAATTCTGCAGTAGCATGAACGAGTTGATGGCAAAGTCTCAAACTTTTCTTTTTAGCTGAAGTAGTTGTCAAAATAACCGAGCCAGTTTGTCAATGAGCTTAATTAGTTTGTTCAGGAAGTACTGCTGTCCTACTTTAAGAAGTACTCATTTTCCCGAAAACATCCTCACACTTGTTCGATCAGGCAGGTTTTCCTAATAATGGTGTTGTCTGTTTTTCCTGATGGTATAGCGATAACGCTTGGCAGCAAAAATGTAATGGTTAATATTTGGCCACGCGGCATAAAAATGGGTTTTCAAATTATTTAACAGATGAATCGACTAAAAATTTTCCTGCTATCAATAGCAGCTTCACTTTCCCACATCGTCTCCCGCTTCGGGATGTCTCTCATACTCACCTTCAACCTAAGTCACCCATGCGTATCGTCCCCTAAACGGGAGACGATACTTGACGACTAATTATTAACAGATGAATCGACTAAACATTTTCCTACTATCGATAGCAGCTTCAGCAGGTGCATCAATTTTCATAACCAGTGTGATTTCCCTCGTTCAAATAAGTGATGTTGCAAAGATAAAAACCGCTCTCCATGTTTTTTATAAAGCATACCTTAATCATTACGGTGCGTTATTGTTGTGCCTGTTTTTAGTTGCTTTCATTCTCTCACTGATCACTTTTAACTATTTCCTTATCAGGAAAGCACGATACCTAAAAGAGTACTGATTAGGCGATCTCAGACGCAAACTGATACTTTTCCATTCTTCCTATGGTTTCCCTTACTGAAGTGCTGTCTGGTTTTCCAGATGATTTGGTGATTGAGCTTGGTGGCAATCAAGCCAAAGATGAATATTTGACCAAGGTCTCCGGCCGGAACCGAAAAGTAAATTTTAACTTTAAAAAACAAAAATTATGAAAACTTTGGAATTGGAAAATTGGGGAATAAGTGAGTTAAATCTCTCTGAGGCCCTCTCGATCGATGGTGGAGACTCTAATGGAACTATGGCAGGAGGAAGCATTAGTCTTGATTGGACAAAACCTGTCATCAATTTCGTTGCAGGTTTCATTGCTGGGGTTTTTAGTTAATCAGAAATTTTACAACAATTTAAAAACAAAATATATGAACATAGAACAATTAAGTTTACAATCTATCTCAAAAGAAGAGATGGTTTTAATCAATGGTGGCACGGAGGAGACCCTTATCGACACTTCATCAACGGCATACCAGTTGGGCAATACACTTGGCCAAGCTGTTAGAAACGCTGCTGCAGCTTGGGGTCTTTACACATTATTTTTCTTATAAAATAAGAAGGGAGCTGATTAAAACCCTTGACTGCTAGTCGCAATTTAAATTCGTAAATAGACTTTTGTTTGCAATCTGTGTTAAGGGTATAGTTGGCTCCTTCTGTGTTTTTACTTAAAAAAATAAATAAATGTTTATCACCAGTTTTTATGGTTATTTAAAAAAACCAACTCCCAATTTAAGTATTGATAAGGATCGGAATTTTAAACAAAGAATACTCTGTATTGCCAATTGTTATGCAACATATTTACTCTTGGCTCTTTCCTCCTTTTTTATTCTCAAAATCATCGATACGGCAATTCTTAAATATTTTTATGACTTTTCAATTCTATCTCAATTTGAAATCAATAATAAAAAAACGTTGTCAAAGTTTGGGGATTACGCCATTATTATCATTCCATTTGTCGGCCCCTTTATTGAAGAAATTCTTTTCAGGTTGCCACTAAATTTTAGACAAACAAGCATAGGTCTCGCTGTAGCATTGATTACTTACCGCTTCACTGGTAAGCATCTATTTTCGTTTGATCCCTATGAAATATATAGTTACATAAGGATCGGAATTGCGCTTACGGTTTTTATGTCAGTTAGCTTTTTCTTTCCATTACCGTGGCTCGAAAAAATCAAGGAAAGTTACTTTAAGTGGTTTTTTTATCTCTCTGCGGTTTTGTTTGCTCTGGTACACATCACGAATTTAGCCCCATATAACCATTCAGCCCTATTCTTTTATCCCCTTTATACACTTCCGCAATTCTTCATGGGTTTGGTCATTGGCTACCTTAGAGTAAGGCAAGGTTTTTTTTCAGGTTGGGTGCTCCATGCTTTGATTAATCTACCGTCAGCTTTAGTTTACTTTTTCAAATAAACATTCAGAATACCAGTGGATCCCCAACAAGAAAAAGAGTTGATGCCTTCAGTGCTTCTTGAGATAACTTCTCAGAACTACCTCTCTCAAACTTCAAAGAAATCCATTTTAATTTACTTGGCATTTTGTCTTGCTACTTCTTGTGCACTTGTTTCTTTTTTCTTTGTCAGTATTTCAATCAGCAAGCAAGCTACTGCACTCATCCGCCCTTCTACGGAAATAAGTACCGTTCGCTCTCTGGTCAATGGCCGCATCAAAGAATCTTTCATTAAGGAGAATCAATTCGTAAAAAAAGGTGATCTGCTTTGCATGATTGAATCTGAGCCACTGATCGAAAAGGAAAAATTTCTGACCGTAAAAAAGCAGGATATTGAAAATTTCATAAGTGACCTGCGTCAACTTACGTCAACCCCGAAAGCATCCGGCATTACCACTGCCCTTTACCGGCAGGCATACCGCAGCCACCAGCAAAAATTGGCCGAGGCCGATACGCACTTAAGCAAAACAAAAACCGACTACAACCGCAATCTGAAGCTGCACAACGAAAGGGTGATTGCCGATGTAGAGTTTGAAAATTTTAAGTTTGAATTTGACAAAGCCCAAAACGAGCTTGAGCTTTTAAAACAAAACCAGTTAAGCCAGTGGCAGAATGATTTAAGGGCGTATGAAAGAGAACTTCAAGACATTGAAAGCCAGCTTGCCCAATTGCGGAAAGAAAAAGAGAACCTGGTCATCAAGGCGCCTGTTACTGGCAACATTCAAAACCTGGCCGGCATTTATCAAGGGAGTGCTGTATTTACTAACCAGGATATCGCACAAATTTCACCCGCTACAAACCTGATTGTAGAGGCTTATATCAACCCTAACGATATTGGGTTTATTCGTTCAGGAATGTCTGCACGCTTTCAAGTAGATGCCTTCAACTATAACCAGTGGGGTCTTGCTTCGGGCAGGGTTATGGAAATATCGAATGACGTTCACTTCATCAATGAGAAGCCCGTGTTTAAAGTAAAATGTCAGCTTGACAAAGAGTACTTGCAATTGAAGAACGGGTACAAGGGTTATTTGAAAAAAGGGATGACATTACAGGCCCGCTTTATGGTGACCGAGCGCACATTATGGCAACTGCTGTATGACAAAGCAGATGATTGGTTGAACCCCAATACTTTCATTACTCAGAATTAAAATTTCATCCTCCTTCTCATGAAAAAAGCTGTCAAGATAAAGCAACGAGATATTACAGATTGTGGCGCTGCGTGTCTTGCTTCTGTAGCTGCATTTCATAGTTTAAAGCTCCCCGTTTCAAGAATAAGGCAACTGGCATCAACGGATAAAAAAGGTACAAATGTGCTTGGGCTTTTGGAAGCCGCCAATAAACTTGGCTTCGATGCAAAAGGTGTTCGCGGTGAGTTTGACAGTCTTTTCAAAATACCCAAACCAACCATAGCGCACGTCATCGTAAAAAAAGTACTTCATCACTATGTGGTGATTTACGATGCCACACCAAAGTACATTGAAGTGATGGATCCTGGCGATGGACAAATGCACCGCTACACTCACGATGAATTCAAAGAAATGTGGACGGGCGTTTTGATGATTCTATGGCCAAGTCAAAGCTTTGAAATAAGCAATCAAAAAATCTCTGTCGGTGCACGGTTTTGGCAACTTATTGCCCCGCATCGCTCAATAATGACTCAGGCAATTTTTGGTGCGCTGATTTACACCATCATCGGGCTCTCCACCTCTATTTATGTGCAAAAAATAATCGATTACGTGCTGATTGATGGCAACAGGAATTTGTTGAACCTCATGAGCGTAGTTATGATTGCACTTTTGGCAGTTCAATTATTTATTGGTGCATCGAAGAGCATATTCACTTTGCGCACTGGCCAGTTGATCGATGCACAGCTTATTCTTGGCTACTATAAACATTTGCTCAAACTCCCACAGCAGTTTTTTGACACTATGCGTGTGGGCGAGATCATCTCACGCATAAACGATGCGGTAAAAATCCGTGCCTTTGTCAATGACGTGATCATTAACATAGCGGTAAACATTTTCATCATTGCATTGGCCTTTGCATTGATGTTTACTTATTACTGGAAGCTGGCATTGGTGATCCTGCTCATTGTTCCTTTTTACGGTTTAATTTATTTTATCACCAATCGACTGAACAAAAAAGTAGAGAGAAGGCTCATGGAGAATTCTGCCGAACTGGAATCTCAATTAGTAGAATCACTGAACTCAGTCCATACCATTAAAAGTTTTGGTTTGGAAAGTTTTACTAATCTAAAAACAGAAGTTCGCTTTATCACTCTCTTAAAGACCGTTTACAAGTCAGGCCTCAACAATATTTTCACGGGAAATTCATCTGAATTTTTCTCTCGGTTATTCACCATTATTTTGTTGTGGGTAGGCGCTGGTTTTGTGCTCGACAATCAAATCACCCCTGGAGAGCTTCTTTCTTTCTATGCGCTCATCGCTTATTTCACAGGGCCCGTGAGCAGCTTGATTGGCATGAACAAGATTATCCAAAATGCCATGATCGCTGCCGACCGTTTATTCGAGATCATGGATTTGGAACGTGAGAAAGATGAAAATAAAGTAAAACTTACTGCAGAAATGATCGGTGACATTTCTTTCAGAGATGTTCATTTTCGCTATGGCAGCAGAGTGACTGTTTTTGAAAGCCTAAATCTTCAAATCCAAAAAGGAAAAGTAACGGCACTTGTTGGAGAGAGCGGTTCGGGAAAATCAACCTTGATGGCGATGCTGCAGAATTTGTACCCACTTCAGAGCGGAAATATTTCCATTGGCAATTATGATTTAAAGTATATCGAAAATGATTCATTGAGGTCATTGATTGGCGTGGTGCCTCAAAAAATTGATTTGTTCGCTGGCAACGTGATCGAAAATATTGCAGTAGGTGATTATCAGCCTGACATGAAAAAGATCATTGCAATTTGCACATCGCTAGGCATCATGGACTTTATTGAAAAACTTCCAAACAATTTCAATACTTACCTCGGAGAAAATGGAGCGACACTTTCTGGCGGGCAAAAACAGCGAATAGCCATAGCGAGAGCATTGTACAAAGGCCCTGAGATTCTAATCCTCGATGAAGCGACATCTTCATTAGATTCAGCCTCCGAGCAGTATGTGCAGCGTATGATCGATATTTTAAAATCTCAACAGAAAACGATTATCATCATAGCTCATAGAATGAGCACCATTTTTAATGCAGACAAAATCATTGTGCTTGACAAAGGAAAGGTTGTCGAAGAAGGTAGGCACGCCAATTTAATGAGCAATCGAAGCTGTTACTACGAACTTTGGAAGCAGCAATTTCCATTGGTTTTGGAAGTTGCTTGACTCATAAAGCAGCTGACACCTGTTTCTCCAAATCTTTGTAAGACTTCCTCGGCTTTAAGTTCAATAGCTGAAACATCTCTTTATCTTGCACAGAGCCCGGATTCGGTGTGGTCAAAAGCTTATCACCAGCAAAAATGCTATTGGCCCCAGCCAAAAAACAAAGTGCTTGCTCTTCCATAGTCATTCTTACACGGCCGGCAGATAAACGCACCATTGCCTTTGGCATAATGATACGCGCAGTGGCAATCATTCGCAGCATCTCCCATACCGAAACTTTCTCCTGATCTTCAAGAGGAGTTCCCTCCACTGGAACCAATGCATTTACCGGAACTGATTCAGGATGTTGTGGCAAGGTTGCAAGGGTAAGCAGCATTCCAATTCTATCCTGTTCTTTTTCTCCCATTCCTATAATTCCACCGGAGCAAACTGAAATTTTCGCGTTGCGGACATTGTCAAGGGTTTCCAATCGATCTTTGTAAGTTCTAGTAGTAATGATATCGCCATAAAACTCTTCGCTGGTGTCAAGATTATGATTGTAGGCATAAAGGCCTGCCGCTTTCAATTTCTCAGCTTGCTCGTGGGTGAGCATACCTAAAGTACAACACACTTCCATATCCAACCGGCTAACCCCCTTCACCATGGAAAGCACTTTGTCAAAATCTTTATTGTCTCGCACTTCGCGCCACGCAGCACCCATGCAAAACCGCGTGCTCCCGGCTTCTTTCGCTTCCATCGCTTTCTGCATCACCTCTTCCACTTCCATAAGCTTGTGCACTTTCACATCGGTGTGGTAACGCGCGGCCTGGGGACAGTAAGCACAATCTTCAGAGCAACCTCCTGTCTTTACTGAAAGCAACGTGCATACCTGCACTTCTTGAGCATCATGATGTTGACGATGTACTGTCGCTGCTTGGTAAATTAAATCAAGGACAGGTGTGTTATAAATTTCTGTTATCTCTTCTCGAGTCCAGTTATTTCTGATCATGACTTTAATTTGAAGATTAGTGAATTTGAAAATGACGCTATTTTAGAACTATGATACTGTATGGGTGAGCATTTAAATGAATTTTCAAATTATCTCAATACCAAATTTTCAAATCATTTTACTTCAATTGCAAAAGGCACACGCGCCTGCGCACCTTGCAAATGCTGGACTTTTTTCACCTGTTGGTAAGTGGCATAGCCTTCTTCACCAAGTTCTGCTTTCAATGTCTTTACTTTCGAATTTTCTTCCGCACTCTGCAACCATTGAGCGAAGAAATTTCTCTGCTTCGGATAAAATTTCAGTTTGTAATCATTCTCGACACCCGCTTTTTTTGCAGCAATACTTACGGCATCATCAAATCCGCCAATCACATCCACCAAACCTCTTTCTTTTGCTTGCTCACCGGTCCATACACGGCCTGATGCTACTTTGCGGAGTTGCTCCACATTCATGTGCCTGCCTTCAGCAGCTTTTGAAGTAAAGTCTTCGTAAATCTTGTCTGTTCTCTTTTGCCAGACAGATTTTTCAAATGGAGTCAGCGGGCGAGTCACGGTGACAAGTTCTCCTACTTCGCCAGTTTTCACTTCATCGAAAGTGATCCCTATTTTTTTGTCGAGAAAGCTGCTCAAATCAAAAAGTACGCTGAACACACCGATCGATCCTGTGATGGTACTTGGCTCGGCAACAATCGTATCGCAGCCCATTGCCATGTAGTAGCCACCAGATGCAGCCAAGTGCGACATTGAGGCAATGATCGGTTTCTCTTTCGCAGCCAATCTTACTTCACGCCACATCACATCCGAAGCGAGTGCACTGCCTCCTGGCGAATTGATGCGTAACACAATTGCCTTCACTTTATCGTTGGTTCTCGCTTTGCGTAATTCCTCAGCAAATGTTTCGGAGCCGATCAATCCTTCCTTTGCCTTACCTGATACAATATCACCTTCAGCAACAATTACCGCAATTTCATTTTTTGAAGTGGATGGCGAGATAAAACTTTTTTTGTACTTACTGTATTTGACAAAAGTGATTTTCTTGTTTTTACCTAATCCTAATCTTGAGCGCAGGTCTGCCTGAACCTGGTCAAAGTAAAAAAGTGAATCAATAAGTTTGTGGCGCTCCGCATCTTGTGGGCTTGTCACCAGCATTTGATCGGCAATCTTTTTTAGTTCGTTCGAATTGATTTTTCTACTCTCCGCAATTTCATTTTTAGTAGAACTATTGATTCCATCAATAAGCTCTTTCAACTGGAGGCGATTTGCCTCGCTCATTTTCTCAAGGAAGAACGGCTCAACAGCACTTTTGAAATCACCTACGCGGAATATCTCCGGCTTAATGTCCAGTTTATCAAACATCTTCTTGAAGAAGCTTACTTCTATCGCAAGACCATTGAATTCAATTTCGCCTTCCGGGTTTAGATAAATTTTGTCAGCAACCGATGCGAGATAATACGATGCTTCAGAATACATCTCGCTATACGCAATTACCCACTTGCCTGACTTTTTGAAATCCAGCAGCGACTCACGAATTTCTTTTGCAACTGCATATCCGCCTTGAAAAAAACTCACTTCAAGATATATGCCTTTGATGGCAGGGTCAGTCTTTGCATGCGCAATGGAACTTTTCAAAGACAACAAACCAATGGCAGTCTCTTCAGCGCCCGGAATGGGCAGACCTTCAAACGGATTCTCAATTTCCATTTCGGTGATTGGCACATTAAGTTTTAGATGAAGAACGGAATTATCGCCAACCTCAACTACTTTGTCATCGGTTGACAGACTGGAAACGGCCGCAGAAAAAAAACCGATCAATAAAAGGCACAACACAACAAGCGCAACCAGGGAACCGAGGCACGAGGCGAGAAATGTTTTAAAGAAATTCATTTATCAACAAATTAAGAGTCAAAAGTAAGTAAACCTGAACGGTAAATAAAGAGTGATGGTTACCTTTCGGAAATAATATGCTCTACAAGAATATTTTTTTGCTTTTGGGAAGTAATTTGGGGGATCGACTAAGCTGTCTTAGCCTTTGCCTAGAATTGATTGAAGAACACGTGGGGACAATCATAAAAAAATCATCCATTTACGAAACTACTGCCTGGGGAAGAACTGATCAACCAGACTTTCTGAATCAGGCCATTGAAATTGAAACTCCATTCCCGCCTACTGAACTACTTTCTGCCTGTCAAAACATCGAAAAAAAGATAGGAAGACAGCGCGAGGAAAAATGGGGAGCCCGAACTATTGATATTGACATCATTTACTTTGGTGACAAAATCATCCATTCAAATGAGTTGACAATCCCGCATCCGCGAATGACTGAAAGAAAATTTGTACTGATACCTTTGACACAAATCAGTCCAAGCTTTGTTCATCCAATTCTAAAGAAAACCAGTGAAGAGCTTTTAAAGCAATGTAGGGACGAGTTATTGGTAAAATATTTTTCACCGCAAAGGCGCGAGGGTGCGAAGTAAAATTGCATTTATAATGGGTTACAAACTACCCGCCTCAACAGAAGGTGCAATCTTCTTCACCAGCCCTTGTAGGACTTTTCCGGGTCCGCACTCTACAAAGGAAGCCCCACCATCTTTCACCATATTTTGAACCGACTGAGTCCAACGCACGGGTGAGGTAAGTTGATCAATCAAATTCTTTTTGATAGATGTAACTTCGGTAAATGGCAAGGCATTTACATTTTGGTAAACAGGGCAAAGCGGCTTGCTGAAATTAGTTGCTTCAATGGCCGATGCCAATTCCTCACGTGCAGGTTCCATCAATGGAGAGTGAAACGCACCGCCCACTTGCAAGGGTAACGCACGCTTAGCTCCTGCAGCTTTCATTTTTTCACAGGCGATTTCAATTCCTTTCATCGATCCGGAAATCACTAACTGACCGGGACAATTGTAGTTTGCCGCAACCACAACTTCATCTTTTATCGAAGCACAAATCTCTTCTACTATTTTATCATCAAGCCCGAGGATAGCCGCCATCGTTGACGGATTTTGTTCACACGCTTTCTGCATTGCCATGGCCCGTTTTGAGACTAGTTTCAAACCGTCTTCAAAGGACAAAGCGCCATTCGCAACCAAAGCAGAAAATTCTCCGAGTGAATGACCGGCTACCATCGAAGGTTTTTGTTGATCCTGACTTAACGCAACCAAAACCGAATGAATAAAAACAGCCGGCTGTGTTACTTTGGTTTGCTTGAGTTCATCGGCTGAACCTGCAAACATGATGTCAGTGATATTGAAGCCGAGAATTTTGTTGGCAGTTTCGAACAAAGATCTTGCTTTTGCATTAGCATCAAACAAATCTTTACCCATACCTGTGAACTGTGCTCCCTGTCCGGGAAAAATGAAAGCCTTCATGCAGTTAATCGTTATTCGTTAATTGTTAATCATAGCGTGGTAAAAATACTATTAACTATTAACGTTTAACAGTTAACGCTTTCACTCCTCCTAAATAAATCGTTCTGAAAATTCAGTGGAAGGAATCCAGCATTGATCTTTTTTTCCAAACCATTGATACCGATGTTTGGCTATTACATTATAAATCCAATCACGCGCGAACCGAGGTGTGATCGTATACACACTTAAAATCGGATAAAGCCCATTTAGCTCTTTGCAGATTTCCAGGACTGCATCACTTCTAAGGTATGCCTTTTCCCCCTTCAGGTAGACAATTGTTTTTACTTCGGCTGATAATTGAAATTTGATCAATTGGCTTTGTCCGAAGTCTGATTGAAGTGAAGCAAATTTTAGATTTTTTTTGGAATTACGTTTAAGAATAAATTGCACGGAAGAACTGCATAAATTGCAAACTCCGTCAAAGAGCACTATTTTGTTTAGCGAATTATCTGCACCCATCCTTTGATGGTACGGTTTCTTCTTTTCGGATCAACAACATCAAACACAACATTGGCAGTGTAATAGTAAACCCCACCATCGAGGTCGCGTCCATCGTTGTCTTTTCCATTCCAGTCGATGTAAATCGTATTCTCCCCGCCCGACTGATACTTGTACACTTCCCTACCCCATCGGTTGTAAACTGTAAAGGTCACGCCCAAAACAAACCGCGCACATTTCTTTTTAAGAGCGTCTATATCCGGCTCTTTATTACCACATGGATAGCCTTCATCCGGGTCACCATAATACCGGATACTGTAAGCGCTGAATCTATCATTGCATCCATCTCCATTTGGAGTAAATACGTTGGGCAATTCATAATAAGGGCAATTATCAAAACAAAACTGGTCGCTCAGATCGCTTTCAATGCCGGCTCGGTTTACTGCAGAAATTTTGTAACACTGAGCAAATGATGGAAGATTATTGTGCACATAAAACGAATCAGTAACAAGCTCTGCAATTTTTGTGAATGACTCACCAACTGCATTGGAAGCATAAACATTATAACCCCTGATGTCGTTTTGACAATTTGAATCACTTGGTCGCTTCCAGCGAATGGTATTGCTATAACTTCCACCAAGTACCGGGCATGTGTTAAAATTATTGCAATCAATTCCTGTCGCTGACACCACGGGTTTGCAGGGAGGTTCACTGGCCGTTAGATTGATACAAGTGATCTCAGAAAAATTATTCAACGGAGCTTTAATTTTGAGATTACCGTAAGAGCCCCTGGTCATGATTGCATAACAATAGTCCTGCGTCTTCACCAACGGTTTTTTGTCGTACTGACCTGAATCGAGGTATGTGTATTGATGCTGACTTATGTTAACACTATCGATTAGCGTAAGATCGCTGATGGTTTTACTGTTCGTGTTTGTACTACGATAGATCAGGTGCATGGGGTATGAAGCACTACTGTTCGACCAGGGAACATTAGCATTCCAACTCAACTGAATTTGGGTAGACAGCGGCTTCAATTCCAACCTTACAGAAGATGCTACCGCGGACGTATCAAGCACCCCCCCGTTTTTGTCATAACCAATCACTCTATAATTGTAAACAGTCTGAGAAGTATTCAATCCCGAATCGACAAATGTAGTGTCTGTCAATTGTCCGGGATGAGCCGGCTTTAAATTGATGTTTCCGGCAAAGCCTTCGGCCCGCATTACCTTGTAAGTATAAGGCGGAGGAAACTGCGATTTATCAACTTCGAATGGAGATCGCCACTTCACCGCAATTTGTCCGGCTTGAACATCGGTCACATTAACAGAAACATTCGTCACAACCGGTGAATCAACAATGATGGGTGGAAGGCATATCTCTTGCGAAACATAACTCTCCCCGCCATCTGGTTGCGGAAATGCAGCGACCAATCGGTAGCAGTACTTTGCACCGACCGCAAGATTTTTATCAGTAAAATTAGATGTGCCGACTGGCACCACCCCGATGAGGTCATAACCTAAATAATCGGGCATACCGGTGACACACGTTGGCGGGGTGAAGGGCGAACTGTCGACCTTACGCCACACTTGAATCAGTTGAGCATTATTACAAACATATGGTTGCCAGCTCAAGGAAGCCGATCGCTGGCCCGGATTGAGTATAGCCGAATTCCAAATTGGAGCTGGCGCCACTACTCTGATCTTCCAGGTCTCATAAGAGGCTAATGGAGGAGCACCATTGTCTGTAGCCTTGAAAACTACTTGGTAAGGTTGCTCTTTCACATGAGCGCAACTGGTCTGCCATGTAAACTGGATATGCGCCTGCTGCACGTCACTCAAGGTGGCTTGCCATACGGATGGCCCTGGCGCATAGGTGGCCAGAGGCAAAGCTGTGCTAAACACCTCTGAGAAAGCCTCAATCTTAGTACTGTCTCCGTCAGATTTGGTTCTGACCGGACCAACCGCGGGGTTTGTTGCAAAAATGTCTTGGGTAATTTTTGTTCCCGCGACAACGCAAATATCGGGCGGTACTTTAAGCTTAGGTCTATTGTTCTTACAGTCTTCAATAACAATCTGCATGTCTCTTTCTACAAAGCCCAACGACACCCACGTGTTGGTACCTCTTACCTTACGCCACTCACGAATGATAAATGCAATATTATATTCACCTGCTTTGCCCGGGGCATCCCAAGTTATCGTTCCTGATATGGGATCAATTTTATAATCCGGAGGTCCACTGCCGGCTTCATTAGCCTGAGAATAGGGAACTCCAATCGAAGTGTAGAATTTTTGCGAGTTGGGATTCACGTAATTACTTACGTCAATAGCTGAGACAAAGATTCCGTCAGAATTATACACCCCGCCTTGCTTAGGCACGTACTTCTCATACGAAAGGCTGTCTCCATCCGGGTCATAAGCTCCGGGGTTATGCGTCCATTTGACGCCAGTACATCCCTGGTCAACAGGCGGCACCAATAGTTGAGGCGTATTATTACATCCTCCTATGAAATCATCTATTAAAATCTGGGTTTGAACGAAAAAAGGAGTCTGCACTGAGTTATCCATGTTCAGAACTCCATCATTTCGGTTCTGTTCGTAGTAAGTAATGGTATAAAGGCCGGGCCCGGGATAAGTGTAATCAACTGGATAGGTCACCTCACCTATCGGTCCGTTATCCGACTGCCCAATAATCGGAGGGTTATCAACTTCATGCGGGTGAAAAATCGGGCTTCCATCACCAAAACTCAATTCACCAGAATTGCCGCTGCTAAACTTTACGGGCACATTGGCTCGTGTATAGATGTGAAGTGTTACCCTATAGCGATAACTACTGCAACTAAGTCGTGTAACTGTAATATCCCCAGCTCGCAGGTGTGTGGCTTGAGCAGCCAATGAAATGGAAACCAGCGGGACAAACAAAAAGAAAAACCGCACAAACTTCAGCATTCAAAAAATGGATAATAATGATTCAAAAATACAACTTTAATAACGATGATTGCCTTTCAGTAACTAAGGTTCTAAAATAACTGATTACCAAACGAATATTAATAACTATTATTGGGTGATATACTTATAATTCCAAATTACAAGTTTAAGATCACAGATTGATTTCACTGGAATCTGTAATTTGCAATTTGTAATCACTTATGAGAGTAGTTGGAGAAATTGCACACCCCGAATTGAAAATCACCATTTTTCATTGGAACAACCGCTATCTTATAAAACTTGAGGCCGGCCTTTTCGAGCAAACCTATAAGATTCACGAATACGATATTTCATCGGAAGAAGAAGTAAAAAAATTAGTGGATGAAACGTTTATTAAAAGTGCGATGATTCGCTTCAACGAAATGGCGGAAAGTCTCCAAAACTCATTGAATAAAATTTGACCCGGATTACGCATGGCTAATTGAGTGATTATAAATTCCTCTTTACACTCCAGTTACATCACCGATTCATTTGATTCGCATGATTTCGTTCTCAGCCTATAATTTTTAGAGGGTAAACGATACTATGTCTTCACCAAATTGATGAATACCAAGTCAGAAAAATGTCTTATCGCGGAAATCAGATTAATCATTCGCTTTGGTGAAGATGTAAATTTGTAGTAATGCACAGAGTCATTTAATGAATAATCCAGGTTAGCTTTTGGGATTGAGGCTCGGTAAGTTAACTTTGACCTCTTGTCTATTTGCAGTTGATGGAAATCATTGAAGAAAAAAAGAACAAAAATAAAAAGTACAAGCCGATACTCGATCGTATCCCCGATTGGCCTGTCTATCAGCTTAGCAAAAACCGTAAGGAGTTTGTTGAAGAAGTGACCAGCAAGTCGGTTGAACGCATCCTAGAGATGCGGCCCTCGTACAAACAGCTGATCGAAGATTTGCAGGCTACCGCTTACCGTGAACAAAACCGGATCAAGCGAAACCGCTGGCGCATTGACCCAAAGGATGATTCGAGTTTTTGGAGTTCCGTAAAGAATGAATTAGTAGAACTCGGGGCAAAAGATCAAGAAGAAGTAAAACCAAAAGTAGATGAGCTCTTAACAAAAATTGTTCATCGGTACGCTTCTGAGATCGCGGGCAATTTCAAGCCTACGAGTTACCGATTTGCACGTGAAGCCGTAAAATTTTGGTTTGGGCGTTTGCTCAACGGGGCACGCATAAAAAAATTCGGTGGATTCTTTCGTAATCAATACGCGCTGCGCGACAAAATCCATATTGTAGGCAAAGTAAAAATGATTCGAAAGTTGGCGAGGCAAGGCACCGTGGTGATGGTGCCAACGCATTTCAGTAATCTGGATTCGATTTTGATAGGCTGGGTGATTCATGCGATGGGGCTACCCGCATTCATTTATGGTGCAGGACTCAACCTCTTCAACATCAAGATCATTGCATACTTTATGAATAGCCTTGGTGCGTACAAAGTTGATCGCAGAAAGAAAAATCTTCCGTACCTCGAAACACTGAAGATGTATTCAAATCTCGCCATCCAAAAAGGAGCGCACAGCTTGTTTTTTCCTGGTGGCACGCGCTCACGTTCCGGAATGATTGAAAAACAATTGAAGCTGGGGCTATTGAGTACAGCAATTGAAGCGCAACGAACCTTGTACAACAATCCGGCAGGTGAAGCTCGAAAGATTTTTGTAGTGCCGGTCACTCTGAACTATCATTTTGTACTCGAAGCCCCTGATCTCATTGAAGATTATTTATCTAAAAAAGGACAAGACAGGTACTTTCCCGAGCAAGATAAATACGGCAGTTTTCAGCTGATCAGATTTATGATCAAGTTCTTTGGCAATAGATCAAACATTTCGGTTTCCATCGGTCCGGGTCTTGACGTAATGGGTAATTACGTTGACGAAGAGGGAAACAGCCTTGACTCGCACGGAAGAATAATTAACACAAAAGATTACTTCACAAGCAGCGGACAACTTACGATAGACCGTCAGCGCGAAGATGAATACACTAGAATGCTGAGTCAGCGGATCGTAAGTGAATATCATAAAATCAATCGCGTGTTTGCAAGTCACTTGGTCTCTTTTGTAGCGTTTGAGATATGGCAGAAAAAACACAGTCAGCTTGATCTGTTCAGTTTGCTTCGCTTGCCGGAGGAAGATTTGGAAATCGACTATTTGGAATTTAAAACTGTATTTAAAAGGGTGCGCAAGCAAATCTATCAAATGAAAGAAGAAGGTAAAATCAATTTTGCCTCGCACCTCAAAGGAAAATCAGACCTGGTGATCAAACGCGGTATTGACAATGCGGGCGTGTTTCATTTGAACAGGTCTGTTGCAAAAAACAAAAAAGGAAATATCATCACACAGGATTTATCCTTACTTTACTACTACCACAACCGCTTAGTCGGATATGACCTCGAACAATTCATCTGAAATACCGGTCGGGGTTATTGGTGCGGGAAATTTCGGCACCGTCATCGCAAACATGCTGGCGCAAAACCGCAAAGTGTTGCTCTACGCGCGCAACTCTGAAGATGTTCATCGAATTAACTCCACGCATCAAAACCGCGGCTATGAAGTTCATCCTCAGGTAGAGGCCGTCAACGATTTTGAACGAATTGGTCGAGAATGTGAAGTTATCTTTCCGATGGTGCCTTCTTCGCACTTTCGTGAAATGATGATTAAGCTAGCTCCTCATCTGCATCCATACCACATGCTGATCCATGGCACTAAAGGATTTGACCTTGTACTTCCCAAAGGCGAGACTATAGAGACAGTAAAAAAATTGGACAGAAGCATGGTGAAAACCATGAGTGAAGTTATTCGAGAAGAAAGCGTTGCCGTGCGAATCGGATGCCTTGCGGGGCCAAATCTGAGTAAAGAACTGGCTGAACGGCAGCCGGCCGCTACCGTGGTGGCAAGTCATTTCAATGAAGTTATTCAAACAGGAAAAAAATTACTGAAGAGCGATCGTTTTCAGGTGTATGAAAACAGTGACATCGTTGGTGTAGAGATTGCGGGCGTTTTGAAAAATATTATCGCCATTGCTTCTGGAGCATTAAGTGGCCTGGGTTTTGGCGACAATGCAAAGGGTTTGTTGATCAGTCGTGGAGCTGTGGAGATGGTCTATCTCGGCCGCGCTCTTGGTGGTGATACAAAAGCTTTTCTTGGCGTGGCAGGCATTGGTGATCTTGTGACTACATGCAACAGTCCGAAGAGCAGAAACTTTAGCGTTGGTTATCGCCTGGCTAAGGGTGAAAAGCTTCAGGACATCATTGAAGACATGAAAGAAGTTGCTGAAGGAATCAATACTGTGCGCATCGCCAAAATGTGCGCAGATCATTATAAAGTTCGTGCCCTTATTACGGATAGGTTATACAAAGTTTTATTCGAAGGGCATACGGTAGAAGAGGCACTCGATTTTCTCCTGCGCTTCCCACTGAATGTGGATATTGATTTTATTTGATCAAGTAAGATTGATGTGAATTTCTTTCATCACTTTCTCAAATTCCACTTTAGAAAGTTTAAGCTTAGGGTTCGCAAAATTGATATCATTCATTCCATTCATAGGCACGAGATGGAGATGTGCGTGGGGAATTTCAAAGCCAATTACTGCCACTCCTACCCTCTTGCATTTCACTGATTTACGAATTGCAGCAGCAACTCTCTTTGAGAACACCATCATTGATGATAGTGTGTCTTCGTCAAGATCAAAAAAATAATCGGTTTCCTTTTTTTTGGGTACGATTAACGTATGCCCAACAGACAACGGATTGATATCAAGGAATGCAATAAAGTTATCGTCTTCAGCAACCGTGTAGCTGGGAATTTCGCGATTGACGATTTTGGTAAAGATAGATGGCATTTTAGATTGAAGAATTATGATTTTAGAATTATGAAATTACAATTGAATCAAAGAAAACAGAAATCTCAAATCTAAATTCTGAAGTCTAAAATCCTAGGCGCCAATATTCACAATCTCAAACTCCATCTCACCTGCCGGTGTTTTTACTTTGGCTACGTCACCCTTCTTTTTTCCTAACAAACCTTTTCCAATTGGTGACTGTGTTGAGATTTTTCCCGCCTTCAAATCAGCTTCTTCTTCACTTACCAGAACATAAGTCACCGATGCACCATTCTTTTTATTCTTGATTGTAACTTTAGAAAGAATAGAAACAGATGACGTGTCAATTTTCGTTTCGTCTATCAATCGCGCATTACCTACAAGATCTTCCAGTTTTGCAATTTTTGCTTCGAGGTGGCCTTGCGCATCTTTGGCGGCATCGTATTCGGCATTCTCACTCAAATCGCCTTTATCCCGTGCTTCGGCAATCTGTTTTGCAATTTCCGAGCGGCCTTTGGTCTTAAGGGTATTCAGTTCGTTGGTAAGTCTATCTAAACCCTCTTTAGTGTAATACGAAATTTTTTTGCTCATAAATTCATTCCATTAAAAAATATTTTCATCCCATCATTAAAAAACAAAACAACGGCTTCGATGCGGAGCCGTTGTTCTTTCGATACAAAGATAACTTATTAAAACACGTGAGCAAAATTTAACCTTGATTATGCACCGGCAACTCGCCCTAAAATGAATAATCCGGTTTAAGTGCCCACTAATTCGGGAATAGTCGCTTTCACTTGCTCTAAAATTTCGTCATCAAATTTGGCTAGGTAAAGCGTTTTGGCTTTGGTCAATTGTTCTACTGTCAATCCCTTTGCCCCGCGGAGGTCCGCTTTATATAAACTTGCATTTTCAAAATCAGCTCCCATTAAGTAACTGTTTTGCAGATTTGATTCCATCAAGTAGGAGTTTTTAAAACTCGTTTTGATTAGGAAAGCCCCCTCAAAATTGGCCTTGATCAAAAACGCGTCTTTAAAATTAGCACCACTGGCATAAGCCCCTTTCAAAATTGCCTGATTGAGATTTGAGTTTTCCAAATTGGTTTGATTGAGCCGAGTGTTCTCCAAATTGGTTTCGATCAGCGATGAATTGGAAAGATTTGCCGAATTCAGATTCGAGGCTTTCAAATTCACATGGCTAAGATTCGTGCGAGACAGATGGCAATTCACCAAATTGATCTCATAGATTTTGTGACGGTTTAAGCGCTTGATATTTCCTACGGTGCGAAATGCCGCCTCTTCTGATTCCCACAAACGAAAGTCATCAATTTCATCTTTGTAGGTTCGAATCTGCTGGCGCGTCTGGCCATTTTGGTTCAACCAGAAAAGCAAAATACCAATCACCGCAATATCGAAGATCATGCCATGAGCTTCTGCCAAAATTTGTCCCCAAAACGAATGGAAGTCAGCGATGTAATAACTGAGGCTCAGGCTTAAAACAATAACGGCAACGCAGACCAAAACAAGGGTGCTTGTGAGCAGAGGTTTTTCGACAATCTCATCGAACTTGTCTTTTATTTGCTGTTTGAATCCCTTCTTCGCCATCACTAAAGTATCACAACGGAATTTATAGAATTTCCGCCACAAACAAAACAAAAGTTGATGCTATAAATCCTTCTCATTCAAATAAAAAGTTACATTGTTTGTTATGTAATCAAATTAATATTTGAACAGTCAGAAAATAGGTTGTTAGGCCCAGCAAATCGCTCATGGTAGTGATGAATGGGCCTGACGCAAGAGCAGGATTGAAACCCAGCCTGTTAATTAATATCGGAGTGATCGTTCCGACAAACGAGGAAAACAAAACCACACAAAAAAGAGCGAATGAAACAATAATTGGTAGTTTGTTATTATTAAAGAATACGTAAGTCGATGCAAGAACGATCAGCGATAGCAATAATCCATTAAGCAGGGCCACACTAAAAACTTTCGTCAATCTTTTCCACAAGCCTTCGTCCATGTAATCAGGGTTGACTAAACTTTGCACAACAAGTCCGGAAGATTGAATCCCGACATTTCCACCTGTGGCTTGAATGAGCGGAACAAAAAAGGCGATCGCTGTGACTTTGGCCAGTTCTTGTTCAAAAAATCCCATGAACCGGGCGCTGAGCATTCCACCAAAAATACCAATGAGCAACCACGGCAGGCGCGCACGTACATTGCGCCAGAGACTGTCATCTTCTTCTACGTCTTCAGTAATACCGCTCATCAGTTGGCGTTCTTCCTCAGCTTGCTCGGTGATCACATCCACAACGTCATCGATCGTGATGCGTCCCACAAGCTGGCCTTGCACATTCACCACAGGCACCGATTCCAAATCGTATTTCCTCATGATCTCCGCTACGTCACGATCTTCCATGTAGGTCTCTACTGCAGTTACATCATCATCATAAATATCTTTGACGAGCGTTTTAGAGTCAGTGAGAATCAGTTTTTGAAGTTCAACCCGACCTAAAAGTTTATCGTGCTCATCCACCACCCACACGCTATAAAACTTTGTCTCATTCTCTGCCTGCTTGCGAATTTCGTCTATGCATTCAACGACTGTCCAATTGGCGCGTGCCCGAATCAATTCTTTAGCCATCAAACCGCCCGCCACATTTTCATCATAGCGCAGCAGGTCGATAACTTGAGATTTCAGGTCAGGATCAAGCATTGCAATTATCTCCTCGCTTGTCTTGATCGGCAGCTCGTTAAGGATATCAGCTGCATCATCGGAATCAAGTTGATTGATGATTTCAGTCAGTTCCTCCAGTGAATAAATGGAAAGAAAGTTTTTTCTTGTCTCGGGGTCGAGATCCTTGATGATCCTCGCCCGAACTTGCAGCGAAAGCAAATTAAGAACGTATTTCGACTCTTCACTGGTAAACTCGTAAAGCAGAGAAGTGATGTCTGCTGGGTTTACTTCTTCAAGGCTTGAATAGATAAATGCATCATCACGTTCGTCTAGCGCTTTTTGAAAGCGATCACGAAACTCCTTGGTCAACTCAAACTCTGCGAACTCCACCTGCCTGCTCAATTTGTAATGTGAGTGAAATAAAATCTTCTACGCTCAGTTGCTCGGCACGCAAATCCATTTGTTGCAAAGACAAAATCTGAGTCGGTAAATTTAATGGTTTGAGTGCGTTGCGCAAGGTTTTCCTTCGGTTTTGAAATCCCTGCTTCACCACTTTTTTAAAAAGTGCTTCATCACACGGAAGATGATCACGGTTGTTTCGGGTCATCCGAATCACAGCAGACATTACTTTGGGTGGTGGAAAAAAAACGCCTGGCGGAACTTTAAAGAGAAGCTCAATATCGTAGAAAGCCTGGAGCAGCACACTCAATATTCCATAGGTTTTGCTGCCCTCCTTTTCGGCAATGCGATCGGCCACTTCTTTTTGAATCATGCCGACCGCTTGCTTTACCTGTGAGCGGTGTTCAAGAACTTTAAAAAATATCTGTGAGGAAATGTTGTAAGGGAAATTGCCGATGACATAAATATTTTGATCGGTGAGCCGGGTTAAATCCAATTCAAGGAAATCACCTTCAATGATTTTTTCGGAGTGACTTGGATAATGTTCTTTTAAATAGGCAACCGATTCGCGGTCGATCTCGGCCAAATGCAAATCGATATTTTCTTTTTTAACCAAGAATTGAGTGAGCACCCCCATGCCTGGTCCTATTTCCAAAACAAAACTTTTTTCTTGAGGCAAAACCAAGGCATCAACAATTTTAGCTGCGATGTTCTGATCTTTTAAGAAGTGTTGGCCTAAGAATTTTTTGGGGCGAACCAAAATCGTTATTCGTTAAAAGTCAAAAGTAACATTAGTTTCAGTAAATGATTCTCTTTCCGTTTTTGGTTATTCGTTCTACACGCACATCATTGGTCATTGAGTTTTCCAAAATCCAAAAGTCACCGTTAGGCGCGAGCAAGCTTCCTGTTGGCGACCACGGTATTTTTGTTTCTGCAAACACTGAAACTTGTTTGGTTGGCGTAACTTTCTTGACTTGTCTCCCACTGTAATCAGCCACGTAAATATTTTCCTGCTTATCCAAACTAAGTCCGCTTAGGTAATGTGGCGGATCGACAAAGAGTTGGGAGAATTTTTTATCGGGCAGATCTTTAGCTAAAGTTGTAACATATCCTTGCTGATCTACTTTTTTCAGATCGTGAAGATCGATTAAATAAACAATGCCTTCCGCATCGCAGACCATCCATCGGATATTCTCTAAGCAATGGTCTCCCGGTTTCGTTTTAGTTCCGTCCTTACTAATTCGAACTACTTTCTGGCATTTGCTTTCTCTATCGGCCAAATACATGTTACCATTTTTGTCTCGTACAAAACTGTAGTTGTTTGGGAATCCCTCGGTTGGCGGAATAATTTTTTCGAGTTTTCCATCGGGTGACAATTTCCAGACATAATATCCCCATGTATTCGCCTTCTCGCCATTGTACCAAAGATGTTCTCCATAAAGGTTATCGGCTTCATCCAGAAAAAGTTCGTGTGTATGAACTCCATTAACAACAATTGTCTTTTTTCCATTAGTACTGATCTTCCATACTTGCTTGAGATCACTGTAATAAACATTGCCTTTACTATCCATGATGATGCTCACACTGGGATGCCCAAAGCCAGCTGATATCATTAGAATTAGGAGCAGTGCGATAGAAACTCGGAGCATTTAATTTTCATTCAAGGTTCAAAATTCAAGATTCAAGATTGAATTAACTAAACTTGCACCGTTAATTTTGAATGTTGAATATTGAATATTGAATTTTGAAATCCCAATGAATCCACAAACTCCAGATAAACCACGAATAGGTATCACTATAGGCGACTTGAACGGCATCGGAACTGAAGTTGTAATCAAAGCGCTTGCCGATAATCGCCTGCTCAATTTTTTAACACCTGTAATTTACGGATCAACACGTGCACTTTCATACTATCGCAAACTGATGAATATTGAAGATTTCAATTACAGTCAGGTGAAAACCAAAGGTCAGTTTTTTCCTAAGACGGTTAATGTAGTAAACTGCTGGGAAGATGTGATCGAGATCACGCCCGGCCAACCTTCTCGTCAAGCTGGAAAAGCCGCATTGCTCTGTTTGAAAAAGGCCGTTGAAGAAATGAAGGAGGGTCTGATCGATGCGATAGTCACTGCACCTATTGATAAGAATACCATTCACGGAGAAGAATTTCCGTATCGTGGTCACACCGAATTTTTTACCAGTGAATTCAATGCCGGTGAAAGTTTAATGCTTCTTACAGGCGCAAATCTTCGGGTAGGGCTGGTTACGGGTCATGTTGCGGTAAAGGATATCGCGAGTAACATCACCCGCGATCGGGTTGAACTGAAAATCCGCCTGCTTGAACTATCTCTCAAAAACGATTTCAATATCAGTAAACCGAAAATTGCAGTGCTCGCGCTTAATCCCCATGCTGGCGATGAAGGATTGCTTGGCAACGAAGAGAATGAAATCATAAAACCGGTAATCAGCGAACTGAAAGCGAAGGGTAAACTGATCATGGGGCCATTTGCTGCAGATGGTTTCTTTGCTTCAGGCCAGCACACCAAGTATGATGGCATTTTGGCGATGTACCATGATCAGGGGCTGGTTCCTTTCAAAACGATCGACTTCAGTAGTGGTGTCAATTTCACAGCGGGTTTGCCCATTGTACGCACCTCGCCAGATCATGGCACCGCCTATTCCATCGCTGGAAAAAATCAAGCCGATGAAAGCTCGATGCGACAAGCAATCTATTTGGCCTGCGACATCGTTAAAAACAGATTGGAAGCAAAAAAGGCAGCTTAACTTCAACAAATTACCGTTTGTCGTGTTGGCAACTTTGCAGAGAATGAATAGTTTATAAATTTGAGTGTAACAAAAGATTAAATGGACATCGTTACTGAAAAGAAACTCAATATTTTAATTCAATTAGCTGAAGCAGACAAGCATTTCGCCACCGCTGAGCGCGAAATGATTTTGAGAATTGCAAAAGAAAGAAGCTTCCCGGAAGACTCGGTTAACAAATTAATTCGAAGCCCGCAGCCAATCGATTCGCTTGGAGCACTCACAAATGACCAAAAGTTTGATTACCTCAAAGACTGCATAGAATTGATCTATGCCGACCACAAAATCTTTGAAAGCGAGCTGATCTTTGTGAAAAGCATTGCTATTAAGCTTGGCTTTAAGAAAAGTGTGGTGGAATTCTTGATACAAAACTTTGATAAAAAGTTACAATCCGAGTTAAAATCGCAGGTTTTTAAAGAGTATTTCTGATCTTTTAGTCTCTTTTCATTCCAATTCTAGTGAAATTCATTCTCTCATTGCCTGAAATTCGGCAAAACGTGATAAATTTGCGGTCTTATTTTAAAAACGGGGATGACGAAGGAGTTCAGTGTCAACATTCTCGGCCTTTCAAAAAGTGTTCACCATTTCAATTTTCAATTGGATGAGGACTTCTTCAAGAAATACGGCCAGGAGGTAGTTGCCAGCGGCAAGTTCGCTACCCAAGTGTCCCTTGACAAAAGGGAAACGTTCATTGAAGCTGATTTTAAAATTGACGGCAACGCTAAATTGGTTTGCGACCGAAGTCTGGATGAGTTTGATTATCCCGTCTCGATCAGCAGGAAAGTTGTCTTTAAATATGGCGAAGAGCCGCAAGAAATCAGCGATGAGATTATCATCATCACGCAAGACCAGGACAAATTGGATCTTGGCCAGCTGATGTACGAGTTTATAGCATTGCAAATACCAATGAAGAAACTACATCCGCGGTTTCGCGATGATGAAAACAAGGAAGGGTTAGTTTACACTTCAACTGATACTGATCAAGACAGGGAAGAGAAAATCGATCCGCGATGGGAAATGTTAAAAAAGTTAAAGTAGAATATAAATTTTTAGGTTATGCCAAATCCGAAACGAAAAACCTCGAAGACCCGCAGGGACAAGAGAAGAACACATTATAAAGCTGTTGCAAAAGCATCAGCCGTATGCCCTACTACAGGCGAACACCATTTGCCGCACCGCGCTTTTTGGCACGAAGGCAAACTATATTTTAAAGGAAACGTGGTGATGGAAAAAGAAGTACTGGCCTAATAGCCATGTCTGACTTTTTTAAAATCCATTTATCATCGTTCAATCATTGCAGCAGTAAGCTTCAATTGAACTAATATATTTGTACAGCCCGATTGAGATTTTCGATCGGGCATTTTATTTGACTTTGATTGTACATTGACTGAATCTGTTGACTTGAAAACACTTAGGCACTTTTATTACTTTAAAATGATTAATGTGATTTACATGATTTTCTCGGCAATCGATTTTGTTACCACCAAGCCCATCACTGCGGCTTCCCAACAATCATGGAATCATATAAATCATTCTTTTTTAAAGGATATAAATTTGGCTATCAACGCGAAAATTTTTCTATTGAATAATCAAGGTTAAAAATGAATAAAATCAGGGCAGCAATTACAGGTGTAGGAGGTTATGTACCCGATTATGTGCTTACCAACAAAGAGCTCGAAACGATGGTAGAGACCACCGATGAGTGGATCACCTCGCGCACGGGCGTTAAAGAGCGCAGAATTTTAAAGGGCGATAACTTGGGGGTCTCTGTGATGGGAATTGAGGCTATGAAAGATATGTTAGCCAAAACCAAAATCGATCCCAAAGAAATTGATTGCATCATCTTCGCAACAATTACACCTGATCTTACCTTTCCTGCTACTGCCAACATCGTGGCAACGGCCGTTGGAGCTACAAATGCTTTCAGCTACGATTTAGGTGCTGCATGTTCCGGTTTTATCTATGGCCTCAGTACAGGTGCAAGTTTCATTCAGTCGGGTATGTATAAAAAGGTAGTAGTGATTGGCGGAGACAAGATGTCTGCCATCCTTGACTATACAGACCGCACTACCTGCATCATTTTTGGTGATGGCGCTGGTTGTGTTTTATTGGAACCGACTACCGAAGACGTTGGTGTGATCGATTCTGTTTTAAAAAGTGATGGCTCAGGCGAAGCCTACCTGCACATGAAAGCCGGTGGCAGCAGAATGAGACCTACGCATGAAACCGTTGATAAGCGTTTGCACTATGTTTATCAGGAAGGCTCAGCCGTTTTCAAATTTGCCGTGACAAACATGGCGGATGTGGCTGCTCAAATTGCCACACGGAATAATCTTAACTCTGAAACCATCACCTGGTTAGTTCCTCATCAAGCAAACAAACGAATCATCGATGCTACGGCTAGCCGTGTTGGCATCAATGAAGACAAGGTCATGATGAACATCGAGCGGTATGGTAACACCACTGGTGGCACGATTCCATTATTATTATGGGATTATGAAAAGCAACTCAAGAAAGGCGACAACTTAATCATTGCTGCTTTCGGTGGCGGGTTTACATGGGGGGCCATCTATGTGAAGTGGGCATATAATGGAAATCATAATAGGCATTAGGAATTTGGAATTGGGCATTAGAGATTGGGGCTTAGGCATTAGTAATATTTTGTATTATCATAAGAATCAAGTAAATCATAAAAATCATAGTTAAATTTTGAATTGAGATGGCAACCGTATCTGATCTGAGTAAAGGAAATTTCATCCGCTACAATGGCGAAGTTGTGCAAGTGGAAGAATTGCAACACCGCACACCCGGCAATTTGCGTGCATTCTACCAAATTAAAATGCGTAACGTTCGCAACGGAAAAATTGTTGAAAACCGTTTTCGCCCAGGCGATGCTGTTGATCAACTTCGCGTGGAAACAAAAGAATATCAATACTTGTATCAGGACGGAGAAAGCCTGGTGTGTATGGACAACCAGACTTTCGAGCAGATCTACCTTGACAAAGTTTTATTGGGGGAATCGGTAAACTATATCAAAGAAGGCGTAACACTTTTGATTGCTTTCGAAAACGGAACGCAACCGATAACGGCAGAGCCACCCGCACACGTTGTGGTGAATGTAACGTATACCGAACCAGGGCTTCAGGGCGATACAGCTACCCGTACTTTGAAGGCTGCAACTATTGAAACTGGCGCTGAAATTCGTGTACCTTTATTTGTTAACACAGGCGATAATATCAAGATCAAGACCGCCAATGGCGAATATGTTGAACGTGTAAAATAATTTTTCATGGCATCAAACAAAACAGGTGGAGCAAAAAAGAAAACCGCTCGCCCAACTTCAGAATCCCAAAACCAAAACGAAATGAAAACTACTGAAATCAGGGACCTTATCGACTTCATTGCGCAATCCGGTTTGAACGAAGTGGACATCGAAACCAAGGAGTTGAAACTCCATGTGAAACGCGAGCCTGATCAAAAAGTAATGAAGTCCTCTGCTCCCATGATGGCTGCTCCTATGGCCGCTCCAGTCGCTGCAGCCCCTGTTGCTGCTCTTGCTGCGCCAAAACCTGAAAAACCTGCCGTTGGAAAAACAGTAGAAATAAAATCACCGATGATAGGTACATTCTATCGCTCTTCAAATCCCGACTCACCTCCATTTGTTTCAGTAGGCGATAAAGTTTCCAAAGGCCAGGTGGTTTGTATTATCGAAGCGATGAAGTTGTTCAACGAAATCGAATCTGAGGTTTCAGGAACGGTGGTGAAGGCAATGGTAGAGAACTCCTCTCCTGTGGAGTACGATCAGGTTCTGTTTGTTGTTGAGCCGGATTAATAAAGTTAAACGGTAATAGTTAATCGTTAATAGTCAATTGAAAATCTAACGATCAACTGTTAACTAATAACGATTAACCAATAACGAATTTTATGTTTAAAAAAATATTGATAGCTAACCGTGGAGAGATTGCCTTGCGTATCATTCGTACGTGCAAAGAGATGGATATCAAAACGGTTGCCGTTTATTCTACAGCCGATCGCGAAAGTCTTCACGTGCGTTTTGCCGATGAGGCAGTTTGTATTGGCGATGCTCCAAGCAAAGACTCATATTTAAATATTCCACGAATTATTTCTGCAGCAGAGATCACTGGCGCAGATGCAATTCACCCCGGTTACGGTTTCTTGTCAGAACGGGCTGAGTTTTCTGCCATCTGCCATGAATATGGAATTAAGTTCATCGGTCCAACTCCTGCGATGATTAATGCTATGGGCGACAAAGCCACGGCCAAGGATACCATGAAGAAAGCAGGTGTTCCAACTATTCCAGGCTCAGATGGATTATTGAGTTCCATTGAAGAGGGAATGGCCATCGCCAAACAAATCAAGTACCCCGTTATTGTTAAAGCAACTGCTGGCGGTGGCGGAAAAGGAATGCGCATCATCAACGATGAGAGCGAATTCAAGAAAGCGTGGGACGATGCCAAGCGCGAAGCCAGTGCATCCTTTGGCAATGATGGTCTTTATCTTGAAAAATTTGTTGAAGAACCTCGCCACATTGAAATTCAAGTGGTGGGCGATCAATACGGAAAAGTTTGTCACCTTTCAGAACGCGACTGTTCAATTCAGCGCAGGCATCAAAAGTTAGTAGAAGAAACTCCCTCACCTGTGGTGACACAGGAGTTGCGTGAGCTCATGGGTGAAGCGGCTATTAAAGGTGCAAAGGCAATCAGTTACGAAGGTGCAGGCACTATTGAATTCCTTGTTGATAAGCATAGTGATTTCTACTTTATGGAAATGAATACACGTATTCAGGTAGAACATCCGATCACCGAAGAAGTAACCAACTACGATTTGATCAAAGAACAAATCAAAGTGGCAGCTGGCGTACCTATTTCAGGTAACAATTATTTCCCAATGTTGTATTCGATGGAGTGCCGTATCAACGCAGAAGATCCTGCCAACGGATTCCGCCCTTCACCCGGAAAAATTATTAATCTTCACAAGCCGGGTGGTCATGGCATTCGTATTGATAGCCACGTGTATGCAGGCTACACCATCCCTCCTAACTATGATTCGATGATTGGTAAGTTGATTGCAACTGGTCAATCACGTGAAGAAGTGATCACGCGTATGAAGAGGGCTCTCAGTGAGTTTATCATTGAAGGCGTGAAGACGACAATTCCGTTCCACTTGAAATTGATGGACAACCCGATCTTCCGTTCAGGCAAGTTCACCACCAAGTTTTTGGAAACCTCATTTGATTTTTCTCAATTGAAATAAATCTATGGTTCGTGTCTTCACGGCCACTTTAATTTAAAAACCCTCATACCGAAGTGAGGGCTGAGCTTCTACTTGCTCATATTCTCCATGGGATGACCTCGATTTCCCCTATCACCACGTTTATGATGATGACCTTTTCCCTCCTGCCCTGTTGCACTTACACAAATCATGGTTGTCAATCTCCTTTAATATCAGCACTCTCTATTTAAAGATTAGTTTGATCACGTGTTGTCATCATTTTCAGCAAAACGCTGAAAGGCTTTGCTTCCAAAAGCAAGACCAAGAATATATATCCAGCTGGTGTCTATGACAAATTCGGAAAAGCTACCGGCTACCCAGCCCAGCTTAATATAGACAAGCGCGAAGACCAACACGACTATAAGAACAATTATCCGCATGGTCGAGATCACACCTGTACTTTCTTCCAGCAAACTTGGAAAGTAAAATATCAAACCGATGATCAGCACCAAAAAAGAGAGCGCAGGAATGGTGCCATTCGTTACTTTCTCAAGGTCAGTGATGCTAAGAATAGTGGTTGCTATAAATCCTGCTATCGACAACAGGATTAAAAACGCCCCAAAATACTTTGTCATTTTTGTGTCTTGCCCGCTGTCGGAAGTGTCTGGTGTTTCTGATTTGCTTGAATTGCTCATAACCGTGGTGTTAGTTTATTTTTTTTATGTTTATGACCGGATGAATCTCTACCCCATTGGCGTTTCCACCGGTACCGTGATTACTTTTATCATGGAATAAAACACCTGTAATCTCAAACGTTCCCTTCGACCACACACTTTTATCCTGGTATTTATTCACAAACTCGTTTCTCGCTTTGCGGAACATATCTTTATAATCGGACCCCTTTGTAATTTCGCAATCAGGATTAGGAATTTCGGCCACCAAATGCAGCTTCGAATTCGTTTTATCCATTAGCTCAATGTGGATGTCTCCATCGGCTTCAATATTTACAAATGGAATTTTTCCGGTTACTTTGAAAACCTGGAATTCATCCTGCTGGCGTTCATCATCTTTAGCCAACGACCAATCACTCGTTTTCGTTTTGTCAAGGATATCCGCCATCGCTATCGTTTTTGGGGTAAAATTGATTTGCGATGCTGTTTCATCCTGCAGGGTCTTTACCTGCCAGCGCTGCTCGCCAACACACTTAACTTTGGTTGAATGACTAGGTAAACCGGAAGCTCCTGCAAATGCAGCGGCCATGGCTCCTGCAGCAACTACCATTTTGCGCCCGTGTTTTTTTATGGTTTTCATTCTCCGTTTTTTAAGCTTATCGAAACGTGGTAATTATATCATATACACTACTAAGTCAAACGAGCAACTAGGAGTTTGACCTATGGGTCGGTTCTTTGTCAGTATGCCTTCATCTACAAAAAATTAGAAATGAGATGGTTGGCCAAGCGCACCAAATAATAGCAAAGAGAGGCACCGGCCTGAATGTGCGGTTGATGACGGGAATCAATATTTGCACAAAGAATTATCCGACCTTATATAATACGATTTATAATTTTTTGCCTTGGGGTCTTTGCAACCCTTGAGATTCACCAATTCTACTTTTCTGAACTCGACAGGATGTGATTCGCTTTGGAGTGCAATGAATCCTTCGGTCAATGGCATGCCATCAACTTTTACTTTTGGATCAAAGTTGCTTACTGCCCCACCACCGATTTTAGGGCGTGTGTACTCCAATACTGTTTCGCCTTCTACCATGTGCCGAATGAGCGAGTCACCCAATACCAGGAATTCTGCTCGCACCCATTGATCTCCCTCGTAAGTTTTGGATTTGGAAGAAATGCAATGAGGTGTAAACAAAGTATCGCCCATATGGACAGTTGTTCCCGGAGTGCAGAGATTGGCAGTAGGTCGATTGCCCTCCCCGAGTCCACCGAGAAGTTGTGCTTCAATACTGATGGGAAAGTCTTGCTCTTTCAGCATAGTTGCAGGATCTTGAGAATGGAGCATGGCCCCACTGTTCCTTTTGGCCCAGTCAGGCCCACCTTTGCATTGGTCTCCTGTAAATCTATATTCAACAGCCAACAGATAGTTGGAGAATTTCTCCTTATAAAAAATATGACCGAATTGCTGGCGGAAAGAATCATATTGATCATACTTCACTTTCATGATACCATCTTCAACACGAAAAGTATTTCCCACATTGTCATTCAAGTCATGCCCGCTTATTTTGACTTGCCAGTCACTCAGGTCTTTGCCATTGAAAAGCTGAACCCATTCTTTTTCATTGGGGTTATTGTGCCTTTCACAGGAACAAACGAACCCAAAGACCAGGAAATAAATAATCTTTTTCATGCGACTTGGCGACTAGTTAGAATGTGATATCATTGATGAATAAGACCAATCGATGGCGAATACGCTATGCAAATTACTGCGTTACCTCCAGCTCAACGCGAGCATTTTTGCGTGCGTTAGGGCTATTCTTGTCATACAAAGGTTTGGTGCCCCCCCAGCCAACGGCCTCAATACGATCTGCAGCAATCCCTTGAACAACCAGCCAGTCTTTGATCACTTGTGCCCTTGCTTCTGACAATTCTTTCGCTGATCCTGTTTTCTCGATCCGGTCTGAGCTAAGGCTAAAGAAATTTTTGCTCGGACCAACATAAATTATCTTTCCTCGCCCGTTGCTGTTGGTGTGGCCGTTAAGACGGATTCGTGTGGAGGGGTTTTCTTCCAACATTTCCAACAACGCCTGCAATTGCTCGCTGCTGGCAGGCGTCATAATAGCTGCATCGTTAAAGAAAGAGACTTTTGACATTATAAACTCCTGGCCTTTGCTCATCTTTTCCATTGGAAAGATGAATTGAAAATAACTCCCAAAATAAGTCACATTCTTCTGCAAGGTATCTTCTTCAGTAGTGTAGTATCCGACATTCAATTTTGCGTCACTGTAGCCAAAGGCAGAGGCAACCAAAGTGATGCGGCCTGATTTTGTTTTCGGGTCGGGCAGGTTCAGGTAACGATTGCTTTTCACTGTTGTTAGCTGTCGAGATTTCTCAGCATCATACACTCTAACATCCGCGTTCACTATCCGACCATCACGATCGCGAAACACACTAAGGAAAGCGGGCGTATTACCCAGGTGCTGAGGGCTCGGGATGGGCGTCATCGGGGGATTATCAATATATTCGGTGACAATATTAACTACAGAATCCTTTTTAGGAATTGGATCTTTACTTTCGGTGACTGGTTCACTTTCTTTGATTTCGCGACCATCTTTGATTTTGACAACCCATGCCGTGGCAAACTCACTCTTTTGTCGTGCTTCTGTCATAGCCTTGACGGCATCGCTGTAATGGTCAAAGTCAAAACTTTGAAGAAACACGTAGATAAAGCGTTTTCCCTTCTCGAGCCCATAGCCGGAAGTGAAGCCTCTTTTATTAAGTGACTCAGAGTAGGTGCGCGCCTCTTTTTCATGGCGGTCGCTAAAGGTGGCCACCACAACATGGTAGCCATTGGCGATAGGGTCAACGTCATCAGCCAGAGCTTTAAAGAAGAGTGTTGCTACCAGAAGGGAAGTAAGAATAGATATCCTTTTCATAGATTGATTAAAAGTCTATAATTATATCATAGACTGCCCCTAAATTAAAACATTTGAGGTATCCGAAACAACAGTATTCTTCATAGACGGAGAACTCCAACGATGGCGGAGGTCTTTAAACACTTGCCTCCTCGCAATTTGCTGCGCTAAAGATATGTCCGAAGTTAGGCCAAGAAAAATGTTTCCCGCTGGCTGGGGTGGCCTTCTCTTCTGATTTTATCTGATCATCAGAAATGTCAGTTAATCTTTTTCAATCCCTTCAACTTCTCTTTTTCTTTGTTATTGAATTTATCCTTCAGCTTGTCCTTCTCTTTGTCCTTGTCTTGGTTTGCTGACTTGTCTTTGCGGAAGGTTTTGTCGCTATCATCGTCCTCATCATTATCATTGTCTACATCATCCCGATCAAAATCATGATGATCCATATCCGCATCAATATCAAGGTCAGGCAGATCAACTCCAATCGGTTCGATGTCTATGTTCAGGTCACGAATATTGACCACAATGGGATCGACATCAACGTTCATATCCTTTAAATTTATTTCGATAGGTTCGATATGAATCTCGATTTTTTCAAGCACCCCTTCAACCGACCTCATGGCATTCTCGATAGCCTGTTCAATGTTCGCTTCCAGAGCCCTTTCATCAATATTGATGTCGAAATTCCAATCGCGTGGCGAACGAGTTGTTATTTTTCTCAGCCCTCCTGGCCTGGGTTCCTCTTTTGTTGCGTCTGTTTGAGTTTTCCTTTCTGTTTTTTGGGTATTGGTATCTTGCGAAAAACCCTGAATTGCCAGTGAAAGGATCAGAAAAACAAACAGGGTACGGATAAAGGCATTCATAATGAGAGATATTTGATCTACAATACTTCGCTTGTTTAAGATGGTTACAAGACGTTTAAATAAAAATCTCAGGATACTCTATCACGTTTTTCATGCTTTATTATACTCACCGCATTTTCTTTGGGGCAAGCATCCATAATCTGTAAAAGATTTCATCCTTCTCAAATTTAGACATACTTGCTCCTACAAAAACTTTTTAAACAACTCGCTCTCAGTTACCATCTTTTTATAGCGTTCTAATGCAGAGGTTGATTTGTGGTCTTCCTCTTCAAAGTAACTATCAAGTTTCACTTTCACTCCGTACAATTGCAGTGTAGCCGTAGTTTTCTTTTTGGTGCTCTTCACCTCCAACGATTGCATAGCCCTGGTCAATTCAGTGCGGATTTCTTCCTTGGTAAAATGGTTTTGCAAGATGGCGATCAGTTCTTCATTCACATCTTTATCAGAAGAGAGATAATCGGGAAAGATATGGGGAACCAAAATTTCTACGGCTTGTGTAAAGCGGTTAGTTCCTTCATACACTTTTGCCAGCATCACTGCATAATATTTGTGATAAGCCGACCACTCGTTGCCACAAAAATGCTGGTACGGATATTCCTTATCAAAAAGGCGAATGTATTCTTCGGCTTCCTCAAACTTCTTTTCCTCCAGGCTCATGTGTGCCAGCAGGCGGCACGAGTGATGCTTGTAAAGTGCATATGGTTCCATCAGGGAGTTCGGATCCGTTTCATTGTAAGGCTGATCGAGGATTTCCAAAAAAACCTTTTTGCCAGCTGCATAGTCTTTGAACACATAGTAGGTAAGCCCGAGGTTGTAATGAGCCCTGGCCCGCAACTGTGAGCGCGGATACCGCTTCATGAATTGCCGAAACTCTTCTGCTGACTCTTTGTACTTTTTCTCTACGTATAGACTGCCGGCATGATTAAAGGCAAGTTGATCTTCCGTGAGTGCTTTATCCTGGGCAGCTGCCGGTGCCATGGATGCCAGTACAAGCAAGAACATGGTAATCCATGATATTTTCATAATACATGGGTTTAAGGTTATGACTTAAAACTAAAGCGATCCGAGCTTATGATTCTTATAATCTCCCGATTCCATAAAAGTCACATTAATTTTTTCGATTGGGGAGAGAACTTACGTCCAGCAGTGCGCAGCATCAACGGGTTGAAGAATAAAAATAAGCACCGAAAGAAGGAATGTGAGTTGGTAGACCGTGAAAATACCCGTTGGCAGGGCTAGGAAGTTGGCTTCTCTCTGCGTGTCTTCATAACTTGAAGGTATTCGTTTTGGCCAACAAGCGTCAGCTCTACAACTACAAGGTTCTTATTGAAGTTTGAATAGAGCAATTTCACCAGGTTACTGTTCTGCATTTCATTGGCCAGCATAAAGCCTTCTTCAAATCTTGAAACCGGCCATTCCAAAATCTCCATCACATTGGCAGTGCCACCTGCCGCAGTGAGTTTGCCGAGTATCTTAATTTCATCTTTTGTAAAAGACCGATCCATGAGTTTTAAAAGGATAAATCTACCAACATCCTTGAAAATTGCATGAAAGAATTCTTAATGCTGTTAGAAGAAGAAGAAAAATAACCACTTGAAAATGCCGAGAAATAACACCAATTGTAAATGAAATGCGATGATCTAAAAGAGGTAAGTTTGGATTTGCGTACCGACTAAATACTTATTACAATTTTAATGCACAAAAAATGAGACTTGCTGCGATCTTTATTCTCGGTCTTCTGATCATTTCTTCACTTGGAGCTTTCTGCCAGGATAGTCTCTTACTTCGGCAACTCAAACAGAGCAAACATCTGCGGTTTGTAATGAAACCCGATTCTGCCAACATGGGCTTTACACGCTGGCAGAAAAAGAAAGTGCTTAAGTCGAGAGTCTTGCCGCTAGCCACCGATTTCAGCGCATTGAAAATGAAAGGTCCAGGCACATTAACGATTGACAAGAACTCGGTCTCGGGGGTTGTAATTAAAACACCTACATCGCTGGCTGTAAAAAATCCGAGTAATCGAAGTTATGCATTTGCAGAAATGATCAGGCCATTGGCGAATGAAGATTTGGGTAAGTACAATCGAATTTCCATTAAAGTAAAACTAGACGCTCCCGGTTTTTATTCTGCCTTTGTCGGTGTCACGCTTTATAATGAAGGCCAGCATGTGATGCCTACTCCGGGCCGGTTTGAAGGTCAGCATTTTGTTACCGTGTATCCCAATCGTTGGCAACAGATACTCTGGGAAATACCAGACCTTTATCGCGATAAGGTTACCGGAATTTCAGTCAACATCATGTTAGGCGGTTCACCCGATGGCGCCAGCAATCTCATGAAACTTTTCATTGACGACATGCGCCTTGAAGAAGTACAACAGGAAAACAGCCGAGGTTTTACTCTCAGGCAAAATGCAATAGCCTATAGCCATAGTGGGTATAAACAAAAAGCCAGCAAACAGGCTCTGGTTCAACATGTTTCCAATTCGCATTTCCAAATACTTGATGCCAGCGATCACGTAGTTTTATCAGGTGAAGGGAAAAAAATTGAAAATGGTTTTGTAAAACTGGATTTTAGCCAACTAACGAAACCCGGCTATTACAAAATAAAAACAGATGCTGTCACCTCAGGGATTTTTCCCATTGGAGATGACGCTTATTTGTCCACGGCATGGCATACGCTCAATTTCTTTTTTGCTGAGCGATGTGGTTTTGATCAGCCCGGAATTCACCAGGTTTGTCATAAAGATATTTTTTGCGTTCACCCTGACGGAAGGCGAATTGCCGTAAACGGAGGTTGGCACGATGCCGCAGATCTTACGCAAGGTGTAGGCAATACTGCCCGGGGGAGTATAGCTATGCTGAAGCTTGCAAGATCAGTAAAGCGCATCCAACCCGAACTTTATGCAAGATTGTTGGAGGAAGCCCGATGGGGTCTAAACTGGGTGCTTGGCACTCGCTTTGGTGATGGCTATCGAGACGGTGGGCTGATCGTAGGCATCTGGACAGACAATATTATTGGAACCAAAGATGACATGGAAGGGAAAGCGTCAAATAGTCCGTTTGACAATTTTTTCGGCTCAATGCTAGCATCCATGGCTGTGCCATTTTATAAATCAGAGGATTCTGTTTTTTCGAGGTGGTGTCAGCAAGCGGCTATTGAAGATTTCAATTTTGCAACGGAACGGATGGAACAAGTTGTTAACGACAAAAATGAAATTGACTTATACGCCACCGCTACTGTTGCTGCGCTGAATCTTTATCAACTCACCAAAGACAAGCGTTACCTCGAAAAAGGAGTGCAATTTGCTCAGGTAGTTTTGGCGTGCCAGCAAGTAGAAAGACGCAAGGATTGGTCTATTCCTTTACATGGTTTTTTTTATGAGTCCAGAAATAAAAAACGTCCTCTCGCCTATTTCCATCGCAGTGATGAAGAATTGATGATGGAGGGACTTTGCCTGTTGCTGAAAAATGCTCCTGATCATCCGGATGCAACGCGCTGGAAAGCTTCTTGTCAGGCTTATGCCGATTACCTCCACGACATTTCCGGCAGCATTGAACCGTATGGAATTTTGCCTGCAGCAGTTTATGAAATAGACAACGCAGATTTCTCAGGAATTTACCATGAAGGCGACCGTGTAGGCCTACCATCCATGGAAGAATACAATGCTCAAGTGAAAAATGGAATTCACCTCGGTGGCAATTTTTATTTGAGGCGTTTTCCGGTTGCTTACCAGTTTAGAGGCTTCCATGCTGTGTTAATGGGAAAAGCCAAGGCAGCATTTTTGGTCTCTGACCTGCTGGGAGATAAAGAATTACGAAATATAGCGACAAGGCAGCTAGAGTATGTTGTCGGTTATAACTCTTTTGCGATGAGCACTATTTACGGAGATGGATACGACTATCCTCCGCTATATGGCGCCTATGCGGGAGATGTTGTCGGAGCCGTCCCGGTTGGTATCGAGACTTTTGAAAATGACGATGAGCCGTACATGCCCACGCAGGTAAACGCCACATACAAAGAAATTTGGACACACACTACTGCAGCAACCATGTGGTTGTTATCATGCCTGTTTGGTGAGAACTAGCGAAGCATTATTTAAGTGACTTGTGATTTTATGAGATTGGTGATGAAGGTCAATTGATAATGGCGTGAAGTCTATTTGAAAATATTTTTCTCCTTCACCATTTTTTTATACTCCGGCATGATCTTCTCGTAAAGAGCCTCGTCTACCTTCTTTAGTGAATTCATTAACCCACCGATGCCAGAGTCTTTCAAGCTCACGCGTTGCTTTTTGATCTCTTCCATTTTATTGCGGATCACTGCTTCGAGTTTGATCAGTTCTCTTTCGGTCATTGAAATTAATTTTTACTATGCAAAGTAAGCTGATTATGGGAAGAAAGAGCTAGCGAGTATTTAAAAAAACATAATCTTTGCAGAAATCTACTTTACTACACATCAACCTTTAAAAAACTTCCATGAAATTTATTGCCGCCAGCTTTCTACTTGTCATTTCAACTGCTGCTTTTTCGCAAACGAGAATATACCCTGTCATTAAAAATTTTGGTGGCATTTTCGATATTCCTTATGCTGAAGAGAAACCAGATCCCAACATGGATTACAACATTGTCATTGAAGTAGAGCACGCCATCGACAATGCAGATTCTGTTAACTGGGCCCTCAACAATGTGGCGCGACTGCTCAATGTCCATGCGATGGGCGGAGTTAAACCTGAAAAACTTCATGTGGTGTTAGCCGTTCACGGTGGGGCTGCCTACTCTATAATGAACAACGATGCTTATCAAGCAAAATACAAAGTGAATAATCCCAATACTGCCTTGCTAGAGGAACTTGAAAAGGCAGGCGTGAAGATATTTGTCTGCGGGCAATCATTGATTGCGCGAAAAATCGATCGGATGAAATTGGTGCCTCAGGTGAAAATTGCCTCATCGATGCTTACCACCCTTACAACTTATCAATTGCGAGGCTATGCAGCTTTAAAATTTTAAGAAAAGATTACTTCAAACCGGTGCTAGCTTCTCACTCGTACCTTACTCAAACTAGTGCAAGCGTCTCGCTTCTACCTTACACTATTAGTGGAGAAGAGGCATACGGTTGTGTAATTTGCAATCTGAAATTTTGAAATCACTTACATGATCATTAAAAAACTGGCTGTTCCATTTATTAACGATAAGCTATTGCAGCAAGTAGAACATTGCTATATCGCCACCGCGGCTATCTCCGAAGCGGGATTCGATTTTATCAGAAGCCGCATTCCCACCAAGGCGAAAATGGAAATCGTAACGGGACTGGACGAGCCAACCTCGCCTGAGGTACTGCGAAGAATCTGGCGCAACTATCAAGGGCGCATCACGCTCAATATCTATACACGAAATTCCTTTCATGCTAACGTTTATATTTTTGACCTGCCATTTCGAAAAGCGGTTGCCTTTGTTGGCTCCGGTACTTTTACCTTGGAAGGCATCAAGGACAGCGAAGAACTTTTCTATAAAATCACTGATCCTAAAGAAATTGAAAATCTGAAATCGTGGTTCGTAGGCTACTATGAATTTGGTGAGCCTCTCTCCGAACCACTCATTCAGGAGTATGAATGGCTTTACCCAACCCTGAAGCAACGCGACATTTTATCGAGACAAGAAAAGAAACAATTCATTTCGCTTACCACCGCTGGCTTTAGTTGGGATCATGTCAAGTTGAAGCATCAATACTTTAAAAAAGAAGACTACCTCGCACTTAGTCGTAGCAAGGCACAATTCACTACGCCCGAGATTCATACCGAGCGAATAAATGTGCAAACTAAATTGTTAGAGCTTCATGAGTTGATCAAGGATCACGTACGCAAATTGAAACTTCATGAAGCTCGTGCAACCGAGATTGTGAGCAGTCTCGATCCTGCTGATCATCCCGATCACCAACTGCGCTCGATGTGGTTAGTCTACGGATGCAGCGAAGCTGAATTGAAAAAAAAGAACGCGGCAACGCTTGCTGAGGTGATACACGTGCAAATCATCCTACGGCAAAAGGAAGTGTGTATTTGTTTGCTGCCGGGATTACCGCGCGCAGGCAAAGTCAATCGAGAATATTTTAAGCGCCAGATGAACGATGCCGAATACCGAAAACAATTCTTCACGCTGCTCACCAGACTGGGCCCCGGCTATTGGATTGAAATAGCTGGCGACAAAAAAGCCATCGACTCGTTTCAGAATGAAGAATTGCTTTGGGAATTTACCAAGACCGACAACTGGATGTATTATTCATTCCTAATCGGAAAAAGTTATTCTCCTACAGATATTGAAATCAGCAGCGAGAATATAGTACTTACATTGATGAAGGAATTGGATAAGTTGATAGCGCTTTATAGAATGATGGAAGTTGCCGGGTGATTGCATGTAAGTGAGCGAGGAGACGCCTCCTAGCAGAGAGCACAACAATATCTGGAATTGATAAACTCTTACGATGACGAAAACAATCAGCTGATGCTGATACGAATCAGTATCGCTGTAAGCCTGAAAACAATTCACTGTCTTTAACACATATATCATGCAGTTCATCAAGTAATCGCTGCAGATGATCAGACTTGTCACACACGCTCTGTTTTTATGCGTTCCTTCGAATAGCATTTGCAAAGTCTCAAACCATAATTAAAATTAAAATGTATGAAAAAGATCACTTCCTTTTCTTGGGTTAATGCCCTGGTGGGTGTTACCCTATGTGCCATTCTGTTTGCGTTCTCACCCGTACCGGGTGCACACAGCGTTCAGGTTTATCTTGACAGTAAACTGGTGCTCGATCAGTATGTCAATTTCAAATCGGATGCACCGAAATTGACGCTGGACCCTGCTGAAAAGTATAGCCAGCTCATTGTGAAATACAGTGAGTGCGGAAGAACAGTAACTGGCAGAGCGCTTACACTGAAAGACGACCATAATAAAGTGTTGAAAGATTGGCGCTATGACGGTGCCTCTACAGGTTATTCTGAATCAATGTCTTGCTCTGTAAAAGACATCATAGCGTTGAAGCAAAAAGGAAGCAATATGCTGAAGCTGTATTATTCATCAAAAGAATTTCCGGAAGGCCACCAGATAGCGTACCTGGTGATCACTGGTAATGCAGCCACTGCCTCAAAATAAGGGCTCATGTGTTCAAGTACTCAAGTGTTGAAGTCTAAGTCCAAACGATGATGGAAATGCTTGAGTACTTACTCTGATTAAAAACTTATCTCTTAAAAAGACTATTACCCATAATTTGTTGAATTACTTGTTCCCGCAAAGTTCGGCTTATGGGAATACGAGCATTCTCCAATAGAATCTCATCACCTTCGATGGCCTTCACGTGAGGCACAGAAATCAAAAAAGATTTATGAACTTTTAAAAACTGATCCTTTGGCAATTGACTTTCAAGGCTTGTTAACGTGATGTAGGTAATCAATTTCCGATCAGCAACGTGAATCACTGCGTAGTTCTGCATCCCTTCAACGTATAAAACATCCCGAAAAAAAACTTTTTCAAACTTGCGGTCGCAGCGAACAAAAAAATAATCAAGCGGAGGCGCACTGTTATTTTCTCCACGACCTTTCAATTGAAAAAATTCCAACGCCTTTTGAGAAGCTTTTAGAAATCGCTGAAAGGTGATGGGTTTCACGAGGTAATCAATCACGTCAAGGGTATAACCTTCCAGCGCATAATCCGGATACGCAGTAGTAATAATAGTGAGTGGTGGATTTTTCAAGGACTTGAGAAAATCTATCCCGCTCACTTTAGGCATCTGGATGTCAAGGTAGATCAGGTCGATCTGTTGTTCATTCAAATAGGAGGCGGCCTTCACCGCATCTTCGCATGAAGCAACTCGATGAAGAAAGTCTATTTCCTGAATGTGCTCTTCAAGTCCTTTGCGGGCAACGGGTTCATCATCGATAATGAGGCAGTTTAATTTCATGTGTCGATGCTTTGAAATTTTGCCTTGTCATTACTTCCCTGAATCCCAAGAGAAAGATGAACCTCGTAACTGTCTGCTCGATCATCGATCACTAATTCGTGACGATCCTTATAAAGCAATTCCAATCTGCGTTTTACGTTTTTCAATCCAATGCCTGGATGATCCTCTGCAATCGTTTTACCTTCCTTTGTATTGAAAACAGAAAGTTCAACCGTATCGTCATGCTTATCAATCTTTATCCTTACTTCATTTTTATGTGGATGATGCGATACATGCTTAAAGGCGTTTTCAACAAAAGGAATGAGCAACAAGGGCGAAATAAAAAAGTCCTTAACGTTTTCTTCCACCACAAACGAAATGGTGTAGTTTTCATCTTTACGCATGCGTTGTAGCGAAACATAATTTTTTAAATACATCATCTCCTTCTCTATCGCAATTTCTTTTCCATTGCATTCATACAATTGATAGCGTAGCATTTCAGAAAAAGCCGACAAAGATTCACGCGCAGAGCTATTTTGTTTATCAATTTGAAAATAAATGGTGTTTATTGAATTGAATACAAAATGCGGGTTGATCTGCGCTTTCAGATACTCTAATTCAGAGCTCAATTTTTCAACTTCCAATTGCCGGATCAGCTCTCGTTGAAAATACCACTCCTTACTTAACTGAAGTGCTACATGAAAGGCAAGGTAAAATAGGCCAATGGAGAAATTATAATAGGCATTGTAAAACAAGAACCGCTTGCTTTCATCTCCCAATACATAACCGTTCAGATAAACATCGTGCACATTTTTCATCAGTGCGTATAAGGCAAGGGAAACGAATACCAAAATGAGGTAAACTATAATTTTCCTTTGTTGAGCATACGTTGGGATAAGAACCAGCCAATTGAAATAAATCAATATTGCCAGCAGGACGTTCCGGATAATAATTTCAAGTATGAACTGATCAAAGCCTGCTTCTTTGATCATATCGATTCTGGTAAACATATGAAACGCAACCGTGGCTGTCCAAAAAATGACGTGATCAAATTTGTACTTCCAGAAGGGATTCATGTACTCAAATTAGGAATTTTCATCACGCCATGCCCATCTGATAGCTGCATTTCGTCAAGGGAATTATACATCCTGTCAAAGATGAATTTGTATTCAATCACAATTAGTCGTTCCAGACAAGGAGGATCACGTGCACAACTGCCTTTCATATAGATGTCGGAGGTCAGAAGTTTTCTCGTAATCATTTAGTGTTCAATAGATGGAATGTCCGCTGTCTCGAAGGTGGTGTAGTTAAGCTGAGGCTAATGTCCCCCGCTGGAGGGTTAGGGGTGGATTGTGTATTTTGTTCCGAATCGTACAATTTCCCTCAATCCCTTCCGCTAAATTTGCACATTGACTATTCATCCATTGCAATACACCGAACACAAACCGTCAACCGCGCTGGCAAAATACATTAAGTGCTACTACACACTGCAATGCGAGCCGGGTGTATGGATGGAGGATCAAGCTTTTGCTACCGGATGCATTGAAGTGATGTTTACCCTGAGCGGCACTCCCTGGCAAACCAAAATGAAAGGCAACTTCACCCAGACTTCGAATATCGAACTATGGGGTCAGATTCTGCAGCCACTTACTTTCCAGATAGCAGGCCAAAACGAAATTTTCGGCATTCGTTTTTTTCCAGCCGCGGCTGCCTTCCTTTTGAAAGAAGAAATCCATCAATTCAATAACAACGTTCTAGACTTGACAAATGTGATCGGAAATTCCATTCAAGAACTCCATGCCCAATTGCAAGATGCATCATCCATCAAAAGGCGAATCGAGTTAGTGGATTCTTACCTGTTGAAGAAACTGGTTGCTCACACCAAAACACTGGATCGCATCGACATGGTGCAGCAGGTAATGAATGAGCTGACGCACAAAGATTTCTTCGACAACATCAATAATGTAGCAGAGCGGTATGGCATCTCGTCACGCTACTTACAAAAAGTTTTTCTGCACTACACGGGCCTCACACCCAAGTTGTATGCAAAAATCAATCGCTTTCAAAACAGTTTGATATTAATCGGAAAGGGAGATCAACCTCTCACGGCCATTGCGTATGAATGTGGCTATTTTGATCAATCCCATTTTATCAGAGAGTTTAAGTCATTTACCGGCTTCGCTCCTTCCGGTTTTGATTCAGAGAGTTCGTCTGCCGTTCTCGCGTCACCCAACAAATAACAGTTCCGATCTGTACAATTTCCCGCGCAGGGTACGGCCCACCTTTGTTAAAAAATAACAAAGACATGGCAACAAAATTTAAAACATTCGAAGCGCTGCACACCGCGCGCAAGCTCTTTATTTTGCCCAATGCATGGGATGCAGAGAGTGCAATCATTTTTCAGGAAAGCAACTATCCGGCAGTAGGCACTTCCAGTGCGGCTGTAGCTGCCAGCCTCGGGTACGAGGACGGAGAGCAAATGCCTTTCGCGGATTACCTCGTCATCATCCGCAGAATTGCCGCTTCCGTAAGCATTCCCGTCACCATCGACCTGGAGATGGGGTATGGAAAAACAAAAGAGGAAGTGTATGCTAACACGCAAAGATTGATCGAAGCTGGCGTAGTGGGCATCAACATCGAAGACTCGTCCATCGCCAATGGCAAGCGCACCTTGAAAGATGCCAAAGAGTTTGCGCAGACTCTTGAATTCATCAAGAAAAAATTAGCTGCGGAACGGCTGTCGCTATTCATCAATGTTCGCTGCGACACTTATCTATTAAAAGTGAAGGACAAAGAGAAAGAAACTACACAACGACTAAAGGTTTATGAGTCGGCCGGGGTCGATGGAATCTTTCTCCCCTTCATCAGCGAGGAACAAGACATCGCGCGTGCATTACGTGAGACCAAACTTCCGCTCAATGTGATGTGCATCCCTGGTCTGCCAGACATTGACAAGCTGGAAAAACTCGGAGTGACGCGGCTCAGCATGGGCCCATTCCTTCACAACAAGGCATATGCCCGCGTGCGCGAGCTCGCGAAAAAAGTACTGGAACAAAAAAATCTTAAATCAATTCTTTAACCAAAAAAAACAAACAACTATGAAACTACCTATGGAAGCACAAGACGTGCACAGCAGCCTGGCTGCAGCTTACAACACAGGTGACCTTACCACCGTGATGTCTATTTACGATGGCAGCGGAATTATCGTAGCAGACCCCGCGAATCCCGTCTGCGGTAAAGAAAAATTTGAGACAGCCGTGAAGGGCATCCTCGCTATCAAAGGCAAGATGGAAATCAAGACCGTGTATTGCCTGCAAGTGGGCGATGTGGCTGTGGGCCGGTCGGAGTGGCGCATCACTGATGAAGGCCAAACCAAAGTGGCCGCAAAAGGCATCGAGTTGCTGAAGCGCCAGAGCGATGGAACATGGAGAGTGCTGATCGACCATGCGTTTGGAGCCGAAGGGAATTTAGTAGCACAATAATTAAATTAAAGGATCCAGCCTCACCCTTTTCTTCCAGCAGAGCCACCAGTTCCTGTGGCTCTGCTTTCTTTTTAATTCCAATAGTTATCAATTAATCAGAACGCTCTTTCACTTTTATGCAGTTGCCGTGTGTAGGTAGGCCG